>CAWGGS010000035.1:0-35119 GCA_963822095.1 uncultured delta proteobacterium | reverse complement strand
GTGTTATGTCATCTACTGGTTTCGCGAGTACGTATTGCTGATCGGGGTGAAGCATTTACTCGTGGATTCGGATTTCCCGAAATTGCTCAAACTCAACCTCTTTTATATAGTGAGGAATAAAGCCTTCGCTTATGGTTGTGTTGATACCGCTCTGAAAAACCTTGGCTTTTCCAATGAACAACTTCCCGTTTCCAGCGGATCGATATTGGTGGAAACGGTATCCAAAAAGATTTCAGATTCCAAGATTCGGGAAAATTTTCAGGGGTTTATGAAAAGTCTTCTGTTGTTGCGAACAAAGAAGAATCCGATATGGACATCAATGCTTACCAATCAATCGTCCGATGTCCGCAATGGTTCAAGGGGAAAAACAAAGCAAATCATTGACCGAATCATTGAAGTGCGCTCCGGTGGAAACCCTGTTATAGTTAAAGATATAAGAGTAAAATTGATGCTAAAAGGCATCAACCCGGATGCTTATTCCGACAACACCTTGGACAATCCCCAAATGCTTGAGAAATTGCACTCTTTGGCAGCGTCAATGGGTGTCGGTTTAGTAAATAAAGCGTCTTCAGATGACCCCACAAAAGAATCTCGGGGACAGGTCCGACGCATCATCCTCGAAGTCATCGAAAAACGGTCGAAAGGAAACCCCGTAATCGCCAAGTCTATCCGCGCCAAGTTGTTCATGAAAGGTATCAATGTTGATCGGTTTGGCCAGAATACACCTGATGATCCGAAGGTTTTGGAAAAAGTAAAAAAACTTGTCATGAACATGTAATGTTAATAACGATAAAGGGATATAATGCAGATTCAAACCGCTTACAGCCAATCAGATGATATCTATGAGGCTGTCTCACAAATAAAGGCGCAATTCGATAAATTTGATTCAAAAATCGTATTGTTTTTTGCTTCGTCCACATTCGACCCGGAAAAGACGGCAAGTGCATTCAAAGACGGTTTTGCCGACACGCCTACACTCGGCTGCTCCACGGCAGGTGAGATCATTTCGGGGAAGATGCTGAAAAACGCCGTCGTGGCAATGGCCTTGAGCGGCAAGATTATCGAAGATTTTGCTTTCCAGGTAGTTGAGAACATCAGATCCGAAAATACTACGGATCTGGCCATCAGAGAGCTTGAAAAACACTTCGGTGTCGCTGCCTCGGAAATGGATTTCGACAAGTTCGTGGGAATAATTCTCATGGATGGGCTTTCCGGGGCCGAAGAGCAAATCATGGATCATCTCGGCGATCTGACCAACGTGTTGTTTGTAGGAGCTTCCGCCGGAGATGATCTAAAATTTTCCAAGACTTGGGTTTACGCGGACGGCAAAGCATACACGGATGCCGCCTTGCTCCTCCTGATGAAACCGGGAGTGCCGTTTGGGTTCATCAAAACCCAAAGCTTCGTTGCAAAGCATACGAAACTCGTGCCTACCCGAGTCGACGAAGACGCCAGGGAAGTCATGGAATTCAACGGAATACCGGCAGCCAAAGCCTATGCCGAGGCTATCGGCATTCCTCGGGATGAACTGGAGAATCGGTTTATGTCCAACCCCGTCGGGTTGATGATCAACGATGAGCCGTTTGTCCGCAGCCCTCAACGCCTCAAAGGCGACACCGTGGCATTCTATTGCAAGGTTTCGGAAGGGATGGAACTCTCCCTGCTCGAATCACTCGATATCATTTCTGATACCAAGATTGCCGTGGATAAGAAGTGCGCGGAAATGGGAGGCCTGTCCGGGATTATCAACTTTCACTGTATTCTCAGGACGCTGGAACTGGAGAAAAAAAACATCACCGAGGAATATGCCAAGATCTTTGCCGATATCCCCACCATTGGATTTTCCACCTATGGAGAAGCATTTATTGGGCACATTAACCAAACATCGACCATGCTGGTGTTCAAGTAGGAGGAGTACAAACAAGTACACCCAGCTAAAATACCTAGTAAGTTTTTTGATTTTTTGCTGAGGCAAAGCCCGCACAAAAAAGAGAACCACGGCTGATCATTCCTTTGAACCGGCCTTCTCTGTCGACCACCGGCAATCTTTTGATGAACCGGTCCAGCATCAGATGAATGGCCTCTTCCAAGGGGGCATCCTCCCGAATTGTCACAACTTCGATTTTCATCACCTCTGCTGCTGTTTTGGCCCGCAGGTGTTCATGGAGTTCTTTGTAGCGTCGCCCTTTCTCTGTAAAAGGGATCTTGCTCGTCAAATAATCCCAGATTCCTGGGTGGCGATCGACAAAAGCTATGAGCAGATCATGATCCGAGATCATTCCCAGAAAATATCCATCCTCATTCACCACACAGACGCGCTCGATATCATTGCAGTCTATCTTCTGAATCACTTCATCCACAGGGGTGTCCGGGAGAACAGTGTAAATATCGCTTCTGACGATCTGGGAGACCAATTTGAGATTTTCCACCTGGATGCTTTTGCTTTGAAAGGCCCGCCAGTTCGGACATTCCCGTATAACGGTTTGAAACACATCATGGCGGGAAAGAATTCCCACCAACCTTCCCACCGTATCCACGACAGGCAGCCGCTTGACATTCTTTTCCAACATGAGGTCAACCGCCGCCGTCGCCGGTTGGTCCTGTTCGATGACAACGACGGGCTGCGACATAATTTCACTCGCCTTTCTATCCCCGAGGGCGTCAAGGATTTCGGTCGTCTTTGAGCGGTCCGAACCGTTCAAGATCCCCAGCCGTAAAGGCATGTTTGCCTTATAGATCAGGTCTCCCTGGGCTATCACCCCGACGGGGCGGTCTTCCTCGTCGACCACCGGAACTCCGGTGAAGGTCGATGAGAGCAATATCTTAGCGACTTCATTGAGAGGAGTACGTGTCTGTACCTTTTGAGGGAGGGCCGTCATGATTTCCCGGACCCGGGTGTTCTTCGGCAGGAGGAACCCACTGGTCTTGTGGAAAACGACATCCAAGTCCCGAAGAGCGATGATGCCGTCCGTAACCATTTCCTGTATTTGAAAGAGGACAGAATCAAGCTCGGAAGCCGGCAGGATGATGGTGATACGCATGGGCATGTTGAAAGAGAGGACCTCAATCCATTCAGTGGCAATATCCCCACTTTCATATGAACCTTCCACGCCTTTTGTTACAATGGTGCGAGCCGCTATTTTCAGGCCATTGACATATTTGACCACGGCTTTATAAATCGCCTGGCCTTTCCAATGCGCTTGTTCACTGGTAAAGATTTCGATACTTTTGTACTTCATCATCGTTCGTTATCCTCTCAAATGAAACGGCCTACCCAGATACCCAGCAAAACAAAAACTGCCCCGAAAAAATTATTGCAACAGAAATTAGCTACTGCTAAAAAAAATTCGGCAGCCCTTGCGGAGTTGACAGTTTCCAGAGCATAAGTCGAAAAGGTGGTAAGAGCACCCAGATAACCGGTCATGAAAAAGAGCCTGAACGCAGGACTCACAAGATGTGTTCGATCACCTAATGTATAGATATAACCAATAAGAAAACAGCCTGTCAGATTGACGATGAGAGTCCCCCAAGGAAATCTCGTTCCAAAAAGACCTACGGCAAGCAGCGAAACACCATAGCGGGAAAGAGCCCCAATTCCCCCTCCTGCCAACACCAAAAAGATATTCATTTTCCTCTTTCCCTCAATTCCCTTGAGCTATCCATTTGCAGCTTAAACGCACCCATCTGCTGGAGAAGTCAACGAGTTCCTTCTTGATCATGTTTGTTCCTCCATCCTCAGATTTACCGGGATATCTCCATGATTGGCCGGCAGCAGCCTTGCCTCCGGGAAGGCCGAGATCCCCTAATTGACAAATTCCGCACCGGTTCGTCTGATTGTGAGTTGTGTCTGATCATCAGGATCAACGTTCATACCGCCGGTAACAGCTATAAGGGTTGGAAGAAGTGTGAAACGCATTCGTATACCTGTCATCCATTATTCAGTCCCAGGGAAACAGGTGTCACACGCCTCCAGGCGGATCAGTTATCTATGGCATGCCGGTGCATCCTGTTGTAAATGGTCTTTCTGGAGACGCCAAGTTCTCTTGCGACCCTGCTGACATTGCCTTCATGAGTGTTAAGTAGGTGAAGGAGCTGGTGTTTTTCCTTTTCTTTCTGTTGTTTTCGACACTGGCTACGACTCGATTGAACGGGTATTGCCATAATATTTTTAACAGCCAGGCCACCATTATGCGTGATCTCATCGGGCAACTGATTTATTCCCACCACGCCGTTGATGGCAAGGTTGGCTGCCCGTTCCACCACATTCTGCAGTTCACGGACGTTGCCGGGCCAGGGGTACGAATAGAGAAAATGCATGAGGTCACGATCCACCGTCAGCCTGGCACCCCGGTCACGGCAGAGCTTGTCGAGAAAATGCTGAAAGAGCTGGGGAATATCTTCTGTTCGTTCACGGAGCGGAGGGATGGTGATGGACATGACGTTCAGGCGGTAATAGAGATCCTGGCGGAACGTTCCTTTGCGTACCCGTTCGAGAAGATTTTTATGTGTTGCACAGATGAGCCGAACGTCGACTGGAATCTCCTTCAGGCCACCGATCCTGGTCATGCGTTTCTCCTGAATCACCCGCAACAGCACAGCCTGGTGTTCAAGGGGCATATCGCCAATTTCATCAAGGAACAGGGTACCACCTGAAGCGAGTTCAAATTTCCCGGGTTTACCACCCTTGCTTGCGCCGGTGAAGGCTCCCTCCTCATAACCGAAAAGCTCACTGCCCACCAACTCTCTCGGTATAGCACCGCAGTTGAGGGGAATAAATGGGGCTGTATTGCGATTACTTTGATTGTGAATGGCCTGGGCAAAAATTTCCTTGCCGGTGCCTGACTCACCTTGCAAAAGCACATTGGAGGAACTTTGGGCCGAGAGTCTGGCCAGATCGATAGCCTCCAGCATTTCCCGACTTTGACCGATGATATCACTAAACTGCAGGGAAGCAAAATACCCACTGTAGCGATGGACCAAACTTTGTAAAGCCTTGATGGGACGCAGGGTAATAAAGCTTCCGGTGATGACTTCCTGCTCGTTTACAATGGGCTCGGCAGAGGCGAGGCACCGGCAGGATCCGCTTGCCGTTTTAAGAGTAAGCTCTACCTCCGACCTGGAGTGCTGCCAGTCAAGGATGGTTCCAGCGTCTTTACAGCCGGTACCTCCGGACAGTAGGCTGGATAGTCGGACACCTGATAACTCCTTGCGGGATCGACAGAAAATTCGTTCTGCGGCAGGATTCAGTTCGGTAAGTGTACCATGCTGGTCAAGAATCAAAACACCATCGGAAACCATGTTGAAGAAACTGACAAGTTTCTTGTTAGCCACCGCCAGCTGATGATTTTTTTTGGTGATCCGTAATTGGGCTGTAATTGCCTTGGCGGCGGCCACAACCATGCCAAGGGTATGAATGTGAGCACTTTCATAGGCGCCTGAGATATCGAGAATACCAACCAGATTCCCGTCCGGATCGATGATCGGAGCCGCAGAACAGGTGATGGCATGGTGCTTTCTACAAAAATGTTCGGGTCCGGAGACCTGTACCGGTAACTGCTCCTCAAGGGCAGTACCGATGGCGTTAGTACCCGCGTCCTTCTCCTGCCAGCTGGCACCGATGAAAAAATTACTGATCATAGGGGCTTCCGTCATCCCCTCGTCACCAAAAAGCTCTAGGATATATCCTTCCTCGTTGGCAAGAACTATTACAAACCCGGTGCCCTTGACGATAGTATACAGGTCAGTCATGAACGGGCGAGCAACATTGATCAGCTTTTCCCGCGACTTCAGCACAGCAGCCAGATCCTCGCCCCGGAGATAATCGTGAGGGACATCACTCTGGGGATCGAGACCTGATTCAACACATCGATGCCATGATTTGAGAATTATCCTTCGAACCGCACTATGGTTGTAATCAGCTGAGTGTGCAAATGCCTGCCAATACTGTAAAAGAGTCGTTGCGGACTCCGGAATGGTCATATTCATTACAGGAACCTCGCATAAAAGATTTCGGCTAAACAAAAAAGAACCATTTTATTTTTCAAAGTGTCTTTCCGCGGGGCTTCGGCTGACTGGCCGGTTTTAGGTCCGGGTGGGCCGGTTGGAAACTTTGCTTTTGTCGTCTCTCGTTCAAAAAATAGAGAATGGAGAATTGACCCTTTATAATAATTCTTCCGGCTTTTGCAGTTCTCCCAATACGTTTTTCAGTACCTCCGTATCGAAGATGTAGTCCTTTACGAGAGCCACTTTCGCTTTGACCACATATATCACTATCAAGGTCCGATCAGAGTATCCCCTCTTTTGATGTTGAATAGGCCTTGGCAATCTACCGGGACAGGAATTTATGGATTTACTTAGATGTATCGTCCTATTGCATAATTTCAGAGGCTTCCAAACTTTTACATTATTTTCCTTTGTGTCAATAACTTCCGGGATACCTGGATTTGCCTTGCAGATGTTTGTCTGTATCAGGATAGTTTTCCAATAGTTTGATTACCAGGTCCAATGCCTGACGATATTCAATGGTTTTTTCCTGAACAGCAGTGCGAAGCTCATGAATAAGCCTTTCGTTGTTTGTCTTATGCCAATCTTTTTTAAATGGAAATTTTATGACGCTTGAAGCGTTGGATGCTTCTTGGAGAGAAGGAGCAGATGAGAATGTTCTGCAATATTGAATTTCACAAGCTCTGATCCCGAACTCAGAACAAAGAATTTTTGCGATTTCATTGGCATCATTGTTTGAAAAAATCATTTGCTGAACATTGTTTGTGATGGAAATAATGAGCATCCATGCCGAGGTTTGTGTGATGTTTTTACAAAAAAAGCCCACGAGCAGGTCATAATTTTCTTTTTCTGTCTTCCTTCTTACCTGATCAACAAAACTTGCAATCATATCGACCTCGGAAATTAAAAAATGCTTTATGCGTGCGACCTGAAAAATAACCAAATTCGTTTAAACACGACTCTCAATCCTGCCAATCTGCAATTGAAAGAATCGTCATATAGGTCGTGGATACGGATGAAGGACTTCCAGAAGATGTGCTGTTAGTTAATTCTTCAGTATACACCGCAGATTCCATTGATGGCCACTTCCTCTATCTCGATTTCTCCGGTGACATATATGTCTGAAGCGATTTTTCCATTTTGTTCTTCAATAGCCTTCTGATGAAGTTCTTCTTTGATTTCAAATTAGTTATCGTTCATAATTTTCCCCTGTTTCAATTTTGTGGAGCGTTTTTTTGATGGCATAATATTCGGGCATATCGTCATAAAATACAATCCCCCAAAGGGAGGAAAACTATTCACCCGTACAGGTGATTCGGGGATCATCTTGGAAATGAGTTGGGTATAGTTCCGGTTGAGACGATGTGTCACTTTAGTCGCTATTCTTTCCCCCAGTCCAGCGATATTGATAGTTACCACGAAGACAAATCCTCAGAAAATGGAGCTGGAAAGCACTGGCAACAAAACCGTAGAAGATATTTTGAGAACGGATGTAATTGAAACCTGAATTACAGGTGTCGGGTTGGTCGATAATGCGTGAAGATGCGTCTCAAGTCCGGTTGGTCTTTCCTTTATCTGTCCGGGAAGTACTTGTCCAGCCCCATATGTCTGTGCAGCGAGAGGAATCCATCCCGGCCGAGCCTAAAGAACTGGCGAAGGTAATGAAATCCCTCAAAGGGGAGTGCATAGCGCTCCAGCCCCGGCTCCGTGCAGACTGCGCATTCAGGGAACTTCAGGATGTTCTTGCGGAAGCGGGCGGCCTCAACAGAGTTGATCAGATTCTCCAGCGGTTCCTCTTTGACATTCCCCAGTAACGCATCGATGATCGGGCAGGGATAGAGTTCTCCGGTGCTTCGGATAAAGAAATAATTGAATCCCGCAGAGCAGGGTTTTCCCATCCGGCCGGTATCGAGAAAGCGGAGCAGTTCATCACGGTAATAGCTCCACTGGAAACGGGGAGAATTGTAAAAATCCTTGAGTTTCCCCAAGTCCTTAATGGAAAAGGCCAGAGAGTCATCCTTGTCGATGTTGGCATAGCGGTTGGCGGTGAGGATGTAGGGGGAGATAATAGTGAAAAGTCCGTGTTCGTCGGCGTAGCGGCAAACCTTATCGAGTTCATCTATGTTGTAGCGGGTGACAGTGGTCTTTATCCCCAGAACCAGACTTGGGTGTTTTTCTTTGAGCGCCTTTAAACCTTGCAAAGTTGCGTTAAGCCGCTCCCATCCCCCTTTGAAGTTACGGATACGGTCATGCACCTCCCCCACAGCGTCAAACCCGCAGGCAAAGACCAAGGTGACACCGGCCTGTTCCAGAGGGACAATCACTGCACCCACATCTTTCAAAACCTTTTCAGTCAGAAATCCATTGGTGGTAATTGCCACCGAGCAGAGTTGCTTCAGGTGGGTCGCTTTCAGCCTACCGATTCCGAGGAGAAGCTCGACAATATCATTCCTTATAAATGGTTCACCGCCCGTGACATCCAACTCCTTCAAATTAGACAGGACCGGAGATTGAAGAAGCTTCAACCAGTCCTCCGCCACCAGTTCCGGGGCCATCGCAGGTATCTGCCAGATGTTGCACATGATGCATTTTGCGATGCAGCGCTGGGTCACTTCCAAGCTTAAAGCCTCAGGCCTGCCGGGCCTGCCAGTGGCTTTCAGATAGCGGTAACGCCCCCCCCTGGCTGCGAGAGAAATAAGAATGCTGTTTAATCCCATGTCTTCACCTTTGGATGGATAAATTTAGCATAGTTTTCCGGAATAAAATTTATTTTCCAGAAACAAGCAGAGACAAAAGAAGATGTTTTCGGATACTAATAAAATTCACCCTATTGGGGGGCCACTATTTCATCCATTTGAGGGATTGTGTATGGAGGGAAAACGTGGAATATAATAAGCAAATTTAATTGTATTCTGCCCCCCTTCTATCGATCCCTTTTACCCCTGAGAAAACTCCACGGGTGCCTCTCTTCTTTGTTGACCGCACTTTTGGACAGTTTATTATTCTTTTTCACAACATAGGTATGAAAGGAGAGTGACCATGGATTTAGAAAAATATAAACAGGCGATTTCAGATGCTATCAAAAGCGAAATTGATGCAAAACACTTTTATGAAAAAATTGCCGAAAGAATCAAGGATGCCCGTTTCAAAGAATTTTTTGAAAAACTTGCCGGCGAGGAAGCTAAACATGAAAAAACGCTGACAAGTGTTTTGATTCAAGGAAAAATAAACGCCTCTTTTTTCAATTTTGAAAAGGATTATAACGTTACAGAAACCATTGAACTGCCCAAAATTAATGATAATATGGATATCAATACTGCGATTGATATTGCCATGAAAAATGAAGAAATTGCCATGAAAAAATACATGGCCCTTGCAGAAAATTGTAAGGACACAGAATTAAAAGCGATTTTTCTTGACCTTGCGGCTATGGAACGGCGACATAAATTAAATGTATGCGATTTTATGCAGGCATTCCCGATTTAAAACGGACTCATCCAATATTTTATGCTGGCAATAAACACACACTGTTCCTATTGCGGAAACAGGTATCCAGAGGCAGAGCCCTGGCCGAGACATTGCAAGAACTGTCACAACACGAGCTACCTGAACCCACTTCCAGTGGTTGTTGTATTGTTGCCCCTGGGGAATGGCCTGATCGTTATTCGCCGTAATATCGAACCGCGGAAAGGAACCCTGAACCTGCCGGGAGGTTACCTTGATCTTGGTGAAACCTGGCAACAAGGCGCACGACGAGAACTGCACGAAGAAACGGGCATCGATATTGCCGAACAGGAGATCAGTCTCTATGATGTGCAGAACGGCCTTGACAATACGCTGGTGATTTTTGGATTGGCCAAGCCACAGCCGATCGAGCTGTTCCGTCCATTCTCGTCGGCTGAAACCCAGGAGGTGATGCTCGTCAAGAAACCGATCGAACTTGGTTTTTCGATGCATACCGAGGTGATGAGGAGATTTTTCACTGAATTCTGATTTTCTTCGAATCTCACGCACCCTACCCTCAAGTGACACAGCTGAAACGAAATAAAGATTTTGAGAATTCAAACGTCCTCCCAAAATGCCTGCAATCCACAGCAACATCAAAAAACTCTATAGCTTCTCCTTTCTGCAGAAGACCCTCTTCCCGATGGCGATCATCACCCTTTTCTGGAAGGACCAGATTGGCCTGAGCCTGACAAGTATCTTGCTGCTCCAAGGGATCTTTTCCATTGCCACGGTGATTATGGAATACCCTTCCGGCTATGTAAGCGACAGGATCGGATACCGGGCCGCACTGAATTTCGCTGCGCTACTGGGGGTCATCGGGTGGGGTCTCTACGCCTGGGCCGATTCCTTCAGCCAGGTACTGGTCGCAGAGATCATCCTTGGAATCTCCCTTTCTTTCATCAGCGGTACTGACAGTGCCCTGCTTTTTGAAAGTCTCAAAGCTAATGGGCAAGAACAACACTATGCACGTCACGAAGGGCGGATGAACGGTTTCGGCCAGATCGGTGAGGCTTGCGGAGCAATCTTCGCCGGCTTGCTCTATGCCGCCTACCCCTTGCTCCCCTTTTTGATCCAGATTATCGTCTGGGTGTTGGCTCTGATGCTTACCCGCAGTCTGGTTGAACCACAACGAAAGCTCAAGTCACTAACCAGCCATTTTGCCGAAGCCGTAACGTCTACACGCTACGCTCTGCTGGAAAACAAACGTCTACGCTACACCATCCTCTTGAATCTGGTGTTAGGGCTGGCCTCCTTTTATCCGGTCTGGTTGATCCAGCCGTATATGCAGGATGGTGGTGTGCCGGTCGTCTGGTTCGGACCGATCTGGGCCGTCGCTAATTTGAGCGTCGCCTTTTTTGCCCTGGCCAGCCACCGCTGCCACATGAACCTGGGGGATCGACGCATGATCCTGCTGTTTCTGCTGTTGGTTATTGCCGGATATCTGGGACTTGGATTGGTCGGTGGTCTCTGGGGTTTCCTTTTCTACTACCTGCTCACCAGCATGCGTGGCCTGCGTGGTCCGATGTTTCTCAACCATGCCCAACAGGAAATTCCCTCCGCCAATCGCGCCGGTATTCTCTCGCTGCAGTCCCTCGCCTTTCGACTCAGCTTTATCTGCACCGGGCCGTTAATAGGTATGTTCGCCGACAGGCTTGGTGTTCAGCGGACCTTTCTCTTGCTGTGCTTTGTGTTTGCGGTGGTATTGCCGCCTGCGGCATGGTTGTTTCTTCAAGAGCTGGGCAGAACCAGACTCGCTGCAAGCGCTGATACAAGCATTATTTCTTAGTTTGGGTCTACACCGTTTTCGACTAACCGCCTTGCCCCTACATAATTGTGGGAATACATTACATATCTTAGCTTATTATTAAGTTCCGCCTGTTTCAGGATATTGTTATTTCCCATATTTTTCCTACCACATCCTTTCAGAGTGCCTCCTCAAATAACACCTCAATATCCCTCTGGTTCGATCGGCGCGGGTTGGTTGCAAGGCAGAGATCTTTCATCGCTTTGCTTGAAAGTTCGTGAACATCTGATATCTTAGCTCCTCTATCACGCAAAGTTGCTGATATGCCGACGGCAACTTTCAGGTGCCTGACTTTGTCAAGAATCGCTTTGCGTTTTCCTTTAGTGGTTTTACCTTTCAAATTGAGACCCATGGCCTGACCTATACGCATGAAACGTTCAGGTGTTTCATCAAAATTATACGACATGACATGTTCGAGAAGAATGGCATTGCATTCACCATGGGGAAGGTCAAGAGACCCACCCAAGCTGTGCGCCATTGCGTGAACTGCTCCAAGATTCGCATTGGAGAACGCAAGCCCCGCACATAGGCTACCCAACATAAGTTGGTGGCGCAATTCCTGGTCGTCCGGCTTGGCAATTACCTGGGTGAGATGTTTACTGACAAGGTGTATTGCCTCAAGCGCATGAAGATCCATGATATGCGAATGAGCTAAAGAAACAAAGGCCTCAATAGCATGCACCAACGCGTCAATACCTGTACACGCAGTCAGGTAGGGATCCATGGTTATGGTGGTGAGAGGATCGATTAATGCAATGTCCGGCACTACGGCCCGGCTTAGAATTGCCGTCTTTATTCTTTCCTGGGAATTAGTAATGATGGCATACGGTGAAACATCAGCCGATGTGCCGGCGGTTGTGGGGATGCAAATCAACGGAGGGCCTGGAATGTTGACACAGTCAACGCCCTCAAACTCCAGGATATGCCTCTTGTTGGAGCTGACAATGCCAATACCCTTGGCGCAGTCCATGGAGCTGCCACCTCCCACGCCAACGATAACATCGCAGTTGTGCCTGTGATAAAACTCAGCACCGGCCATGACCTGTTCAGCTCGTGGGTTGGGAGAAACGTTTGAATATAAAACAGATGCGATTCCTATTGCCTCAAGTGCAGTGACAATTTTATCGGACCAACCCGCTTTGATGACACCAGGATCGGTGACGACCAGAACTCTTTTTGCTCCATACTTCCTGGCGTATTTCCCTACAAGGTTGAGAGCACCAACGCCAATAATACATTCTGGCGCCACAAACTTCCGGAGACCATCCACCATTGCCGTTCCTCTGAGATGAGATTATTTCTATTCAGATATTCCAGAGCGTAAAAGGTTTTTAAGGCATTGTAGAAGATAAACTATTATTAATAAAAATGATAGGGGGCACCCATTAAAAGCCCCCTTGTCGATTAACTAGTTAACTGGTTTCCATCCCGAAACGAGGGATTTTCTTCTAAATCTAGGCGCGTGAAGAATTTTACCGCAGGCTTATAATTAATATTCCAAGGATAAAATTTTGAGCGCAACGACGAGTTAGGAGAAAAGCGCCGTTTTCTGATGGACACTAACTAGATCTCGGCCGTTGTCGGATCAATCATACACTTGATTTCAGAGATGCAATTTGCCGGGAACCCACCTTTCTCGGCATGCGCAATGACAGTATCCTTATCGGGTGCAATATAGATGCAATAAATTTTGTCTTGGGTGACATAACTTTGGACCCACTGAATCTGTGGGCCGAGTTCTTTTAATACACCACAGGATTTTTGCGAAATTCCTGTTAAATCCTGAGATGTTAAATCTCCGGCTCCTTTGATTTCTCTTTCGATCACATATTTAGGCATGTTATTTCTCCCGTATTTTTTAATACAGTTCGCATGAATTGTCTGATTACCATAAAGAGACACAAACAAACCTGTAATCAGCCACCGAAACCCATCAAATTTTCGGTTCTTCCGGATTAAGCGTACTTTTGTAAAGCTGGAAGTACCAATCCAGCGAAGTTCATCGCTTTCAGACGCTGCTCTACGGCCTTATCGTCTGTCCACCACGGCTGACAGACAGGCCATCCATGGCCTGCTGTCAGTTGCGGACGTCATGTCCGCAACCCTTCGGGCCTTTTGTGCCGTTCCCAGGCGGGCCTCCGCGATGCGTCTTCCATCGATAAACTTCGCCTCTTGCGTTATAGAGAAGTACGCTTCATCCGGATGAGTCAAATTTTTTCGATTAGAAATTCCAGAATGTATCTATTTCTTCACCGGTGAAATCGAAAACAACATTATGCGGTGGCAGTTCTTCATTATAAAAAAACTCCGGCAGTCTGTCGTCAACAGCGGTGAAACCCGCGGCAGTGTTAAAAGTTTTTTCGGTCTTGAGGATATATTTGCCAAGATTGACCACATCGTCTCCGGTAAGAGAGATGTCGAATCTGGCATTGAGAAGGTCGATCAGTGCAGGCAAACACTTCTCGTCATCTAGGGCGGCAAAAGCAATAAATAGACACATGCCGGTCGAGTCGATGGCGGCAGTAGCGATCTGCAGATTCCTGGATAACTCGACCTGACCTTCTTTCGTCAGTGGATCGAGTTTGCCGCCGACATTGAGAATGTTGGTGGCAATGGTATAGCCCATGGTATGATCCGCACCCTGGGTTGAGGTGGCGTAGGTGATACCGATACCTTTAATGGCCCTGGGATCATAGGCAGGGATCGCCTGATTTTTAACAACAGGAACCCGAGTAACCCCAAAGGAACGACCCACCGATCCCGCACCGTTGCCAATGATGCGGCCAAGTCCTGTTCCCTTGCTTATCTCTTCCCGCAAAATACGACAAACACCTGCGCCATCACCAAAGGGAAGAATCCCAGCCTCCATGGCCACTCCCATAGCAACAGATGTTTCAATGGTATCAACACCGATATCGTCCATGATCCTGTCGGCTTCGGCGATTTTGTCAAGGTCGTCGACACAGCAGTCGGCACCCATGGCCCAAATCGATTCGTACTCGAAACCGGAGGTCATTTTCTTGCCTCCGGCGTCGTTGTAGACCTGGGAGCATTGAATGACACAGCCGGGGTGACAGTTATGTTTAACCTTGCCGCCACGCTGTTCGATGGTGTCGTGCATGGTTTCTCCGGAGATCGACTCATGCCTCTTAAACTGCCCCTGAGTGAAATTCCTGGTTGGCAGCCCACCGGATTCGTTAATGATATTGACCAGAACATTGGTGCCGTACTGACCAAGCGCCTGGCTCACCGGATGGTCGACCAGGGCCTTGGCAAAGACTCTATTCGCTTCCTTGAACTTTTCCGGATTAGCGATGGCTACCTTACCGTCTTTTGGGTCAATGGTGATAAACTTTACTCTCTTTGATCCCATGACCGCCCCGAGACCACCACGACCGCTGGAGCGCAGCCCGCCGTCCGGGTCCTTTATGGAGACGTTGGCACTGCTCAGTTTCATCTCTCCTGCCTGGCCAATGGTGATTATCCCCGGCTTACCCTCAAGTCTTTTGGCGAGGGCCTCGACGACCGCGAAGTTACCTTGGCCGATCAATTCAGTCTCCTCGTTAATACTTACACCCTCCGGGGTCAGGGCCAGGCTGTACCACCTGTCTTCTTTTGGCAAGCCCTCAATGATGAGCGCTTTGCAACCGGCCCGGGCTAGCAGTGCGGCTGCTGTTCCCCCGGCGTTGGCCTCTTTAATAGTGCCAGTAAGTGGGCTTTTGGCGCCAATAGAGAGACGTCCGGAGTTGGCGGCTATGGTGCCGGAAAGTAAGCCGGGGGCGATAACTAGCTTATTGTTTGCTCCCAGCGGATGGCAGGTCGGTATTACCTCTGCTGCCACAATTGTGGATGTAAGTCCGCGACCACCATGACCTGCCCATACCTCTGGTACATCTTCAACACTTGTGGTGAGGTTGGTCATATTAACTCGAAAAATTCTATCAGCCATGTCAAGTCTCCTTATGGATTTATCTCAAATAGCCTTGTTGATTGGTTTGTTTTGGTCATTTTGAGTCATTATTCTATGCAGCTCTTTTATCTGCAATCCCCCATGGGGGGGAATTAACACCCCTCAAGCGGGTGAATTTTAGAAGAATCACGATCATCTCCTAAACCCCTCTACCGAAATCCCCTGAACGAGTGATCAGCTTTCCTCCCTTTGGGGGATTGTGTTTATTGACGATATACCGGATTATAAGCCCATGTGAAAACGGTTCAACCAGTAAAACTATTCAACCAATTTGAAACAGGAGGACAAAAACATGACCGATAAAAACATTGAAAACAAAGAAGAACTGCAGCAAGGGGCTATTGAAGAACAGAGTGAAAAACTGAATTCAGAGATATACGCCACAAGAGAAATCGAGATAGAAGAAGTAGCTATCGACGGAATCTGCGGCGTCTATTGAAAAAACAACCCATATGAATGGGGCTCTTCAGCGAAACAACCCATGAATAATACATACGTTCTGGCTCCAGGCACACAGGTCCGGAAAGAAGATTTCGGCCTTTTGTTTTATAGTATGCGAGGCCCAAGACTCCATTTTATTTCCGTGGGGGACATGCTTGACAGTCAGTTTTTTATCGGCAAATTGACCATCCAACAGTGGCTGGATGAAAGGAACCCAAATCATACAATCACCGATGAACAACGATCTTCTTTGACAGACGTTCTTTGTCAGTTAAGAGACAAGGGGGTGATCCTTGAGCGCTAAGATGGCAAGAAAAAGCCTGCGGGCCCCGGTCAATGTAACCTGGGAAATTACCTTCCAGTGCAACCTTCGGTGCGCCCATTGTCTGTCTGATTCCGGCGCCAGGGAAGTCAGTGAACTCAACTTTTTGGAATGCAGAAAGCTAATAGATCAACTGACGGCTATGAAGGTGTTCCAGGTCAATATCGGTGGCGGCGAACCGTTTATCCGTGACGATTTTCTTGATCTGTTGGATTATTCCCATGAAAAAGGCCTGGTGACCTGTGTCAGTACCAATGGCTTGTTGATGGATGATATGTTGGCTGGTCGGGTGGCTAAATTGAAAATGCTTTATCTTCAAGTAAGTCTGGATGGGTCAACCGCTGAAGTAAACGACCAGATTCGTGGTAAGGGCAGTTATGTAAAAATCATGAAAGCCGTTGAAGCGCTGGCCCGCCACAGAGTCCCATTCAGTATCAATACCGTGCTGACTATGCTGAATTTTGATCAGCTTGATTCATTACGGGCTCTGGCCAAAGAATATGGCGCCGATCTCAGAGTTTCCCGTTTTCGTCCATCCGGAAGAGGCAAAAACAGTAAACAGATACTGGGGCCAAGTAAAGACCAGTTGGAGTCTTTTGCTGAGTGGCTTGCTGCCAACAATCTGGTCAAAACCGGGGATTCATTTTTCTGTCTTACCTCTGAAAACAGACGAAACAAAGGACTCGACATGTGCGGGGCCGCAAAGATGACCTGCTGCATCTCTCCTGTGGGAGACGTCTTTCCCTGTGCTTTTCTGCAGGAAGACTCTTTCAAGGCCGGAAATGTCAGGACCGATCGTTTCCGGGACATCTGGAATACTTCACCAGTGTTCGGCCAGCTGCGAAGCCTCAACATTGAAACATGTAAGACATGCCAGCGGTTCGAATACTGCCGGGGAGGATGCCCGGCAGTTGCCTATCACACCTACCATGACATTGCCATGCCAGACCCGGAATGTCTGGTCAATCTGAAAAGCCAGGTGCCAAACGCATATATTGCGGCAAAATAACAGGAATAAATTATGGCAACCGATGATAAATGTTGCTCGATCGTCCCTTATTTTAAAGTTTCTAAAGGCAAACTTGAGGCTTTTAAAGAGGTGTGCGTACAACTTGTTGAGAAAGCATCGACCGAACCGAAATGCCTCTACTACGGCTACTGTTTTGACGGGGACCATGCCCATTGTCGGGAAGGCTATGAAGATGCTGACGGAGCATTGGCCCATCTTGATAATATAGGTTCTTTACTGGAGCAAGCCCTGCAGATTTCTGAGATTACTCGTCTGGAAGTTCATGGACCAAGCGAAGAACTGATGAAGCTCAGGGAGCCCCTGTCTCATCTAAACCCCCGGTTCTTTACTCTTGAGTATGGTTTTCGAAAATAACAAATAATCCATCCCCTGCCTTTTCCTTAAAATGAATATGATTAGCGGCATCTTTTCACCCTTAGCCCTCGGCAAGATTTCTTTGGCCAACCGTATCTGCTTTCTGGCCCACCGTACCAATTTTGGCAGGCAGGGACGGTTGAACGACCGGCACATTGCCTATTACCGCCGTCGGGCCCAGGGGGGGTGTGGATTGATCGTTCTCGGTGAATTGTCGATCCATGCGGGTGACCAACCCTGGGAGTCCATGATCCATATCTATCATCCTTCAGCAGTAAATGATCTTCGGAAGCTTACCGGTGCAGTGAAACTCCATGACACGAAAATTTTCGCCCAATTGACCCATCACGGTTTCCAGAGCAGCAGTGCTATCAGCAGACAGGTGACCTGGGGTCCGTCGGCCATGGCCGATGTTGTTTTTGGCGAACAGTGCAAAGCCATGGAAATTGAAGATATGGAGATTGTTGGCGACGCATTTACGAATGCCGCAATCCTGGCTCGGGAAGGAGGGATGGATGGGCTGGAGATCGACATGGGACCGGAGTCCCTCCTCAGGCAGTTTCTCTCGCCCATCAGCAATCACCGCCAGGACGTTTACGGTGGCGATTGTATTCAACGGATGCGTTTTCCTCTGATGATTATTGACAAGGTAAGAAAGGCGGTGGGTAGTGATTTCACGGTGGGTGTACGTTTAAGCGTCGATGAAAAATTCTGGGGAGGAATCTCTCTTGAGGATTCCTGCCAGGTAGTCAAAAAAATTGAAGAGAGCACTACTATCGATTTTATCAATGTGGATATCGGCACCTACTACAACATCTATTTTTCCAAGCCATCAATGCTTATTGCACCCGGGCAGGCAGTGGAGGCTGCAACCGAGATAAAGAAACAGGTGAGCCTGCCGGTTATGACGAAACTTCAAGTCGATAATCCTGAGGCTGCACTCACCATTATGGAAAGCCCGAAAACCGATCTCATCGGTTTTGTACGGCCGTTAATCTGTGACCCGGATCTACCGAAAAAAGCCGGACAGGGAAAACACGCAGAGATACGATATTGCATAAGGGATAATCAAGGGTGCATCGGTAGGGTCAATTCGTCGAAAAGCATCGGCTGCACGTTAAATGCTGAGGTAGGCAGTGAACCGTTGTCGGGAGATAATGTGGCTCCCCCTTTGAAAAAAAGTGCGCAGGTTAAAAAGATCATCGTGGTGGGTGGCGGTCCTGGAGGTCTGGAGGCGGCCCGCATAGCAGGGCTTCGTGGTCACCAGGTCACTTTGTATGAAAAAAGCGAGACCATTGGTGGGCAGGTCAACCTTATCACAAAACGACCCGGCCGGGAGAATATGGCGGAGATCAACCGCTATTTCACTCAGGCCCTTGCGGGAGCTGGGGTGACAGTCAAAACCGGTTCGGAACTTAATCAGGAACAGATATTAGAGGAGAAACCGGATGTTGTTATCGTGGCAACCGGTTCAAGGCCAAAAACCGCAGCTTTTAGCGGCCAATACGGGCCACCTGGGGTCTTAAACGGGTGGCAGGTACTGAACGGCCAATATCCGGTAGGCAAAAAGGTCTTATATATTGATGAAAGTGGCGGCAGGCAGGGAGCTTCCACCGTTGAATTTCTTGCCGATCAGGGCAAAGAAATAGAAATGATCACCAGCGATCCGTTTATCGGGGTTGAGTTGGCGCCAATCGGCGAATTGAACCTCATGCGCCAGAGGCTTCTGCAAAAGGAAGTAGTGTTCACCCAAGAGGTAGAGGTTGAAGAAATTGGCCCGGACAAAGTTACAGCCAGGGAAGTGTATTCCAACCGTAGTATCACTTTTGAAGGGCATGACACCGTGGTTGTTGATGCTGGCAATGTTGCCCTTGACAGCCTCTACCATCAATTAAAAGGCAAGATTCAGGAGCTGTACCGAGTTGGTGATGCTGTTGCCCCGAGAAGCATCGAAATGGCCATTTTGGAAGGAAGAACAGTGGGGGAAAGAGTATGAGTCATTTCAAATATCTTTTTTCACCACTGAAGCTCGGCTCCGTGGTTGTACCCAATCGCATCCATTTTGCCGCGCACATGACCAACTTTGGTGAAGATCATCTGATAAGCGACCAGCATATCTGGTATTACCGGGAACGGGCCAAGGGCGGTTGTGGTCTCATTACCACCGAGGAACTGAGCGTCCACCCCTCGGACCATCCCTATGACAAGCTGGTTGAGGCCTTTGATCCACGCGCGATTAGCGGATTTAAAAAGCTGACAAAGACGATCCATCAATTCGATACCAGGATATTCGCCCAGCTCAATCACAACGGCATGCAAGCCGACGGCAAGATCTCCAGACTTCCGGTCTGGGGTCCTTCGCCTGGCAGCGATCCCATCTTCAGGGAGATCGCCAAAGAGATGGAACCGGAAGAAATAGCGGAATGCATCGACTATTTCGTCATATGTGCCAACAATGCGGTTGAGGGCGGATTTGACGGCATTGAACTGCAGATCGGCCACAGTTCCCTGATCAGGCAATTTCTTTCTCCTGCGACCAATCTTCGCGATGACCGGTATGGCGGAAGTTTTGATAACAGGATGCGATTTTGCCTGGAAGTCGTGGATGCGGTTCGCCGGGCAGTGGGGCCTGATCTTCCTTTGGGCGTACGCTTGAATGCCGATGAGATGCATCCCAAAGGGGGCATCACTCTGGCAATCGCCATAAGGATTGCCAAGCGCCTGGAGGAAACAGGACAGATTGATTTCGTTGATTTAAGTCTGGGCACTTTTCATAATCTCTATCTTGTGGAAGGTTCCATGCACACCCCTCTGGCCTATACCGTACCGCTGGCGACCGCGGTCAGAGCAGCTATCAAGCTTCCGGTTTATTGCACCAACAGGATTAATGATCCTCATTTAGCGGAAACAATTCTGGAAAAAGGTCAAGCCGATATGATCGGTATGGTCCGGGCCCTGATCTGTGATCCGGATCTGCCCATGAAGACAATGGTTGGCAGGGCCGACGATATCCGTCACTGCATAGCCTGTAATCAGGGTTGTATAGGCCGGATGGGGCTTGGTTATCAGCTGGGCTGCATACAGAACCCTGCTGTCGGCAGAGAAAAAGAACTTGGAACCGGTACCATTACGCCCTGCGACAGACCGAAGAAAGTCGTTATTGTCGGAGGCGGGCCGGCCGGCATGGAAACGGCGCGGGTTGCGGCCCTCAGAAAACATAAGGTCGTTGTTTTCGAGAAAGAAGAAGAACTCGGGGGGCAGAATATCATCGCCGGAAAGGCCGCCGGCAGACAGGAAATTACCGGCGTCACCAGATGGCTAAAGAGCCAGATTGGCAAACTTGACCTTGAGCTGAAACTCGGTGTGCAAGCGACCCAAGAGATGATTCTCGGCGAACAGCCGGATGTGGTTGTCATTGCCACGGGTTCGGCGCCGAAGGACAAGCCTTTTCCCGGTGAGTACGATTTCCCTGATGTGGTGAATCCCATCCACATTCTCTCCGGCCAGGTGGAGGCTGGTGAGAAGGTCCTTCTCATTGACTATGAAGGTCATCACCAGGCCAATGGCCTGGCAGAATGGCTCGCCGAGCGAGGGAAAAAAGTTCATGTTATCACAACATCTTTATCTGTAGGAAGCCAACTGGGTCCTCTGCAAGATCTTGCGCTCAGCCGCCGCCGACTGGCAAGCCACAATGTCACCTTTACCCCGGACATTGCGGTTCTGTCGATCCAGGGGAAGAAGGTGCAAGGGCTCAGTGTCTACTCAGGGGAAATGGTCGAGTTTGATACCTTTGATACGGTCATTGTGGTGGGGCCAAGCGAAGTCCGGGATGAACTGTATTTTGCCTTGAAAGACAAGGTTGGCGAACTCTACCGGGTCGGCGATTGCCTGGCTCCCAGGAAGACTGATATGGCGATAGTTGAAGGAAATCGTCTCGGCCGGATGTTGTAGTTGCCACTCACTCAATTGCCTGCATCATCGAAATTAGGAACAGGCAAAACTATCGTAATTGTTCACCGGGACATCAAAGAAGATCACGTAACCCGGATATATAACCGTTCAACACAAAGACATTGTGAAACCATGCTTGAGGATATCTGGATACTAGCCCAAACCCGCGAGGGTGTTGTTGAAAAATCCACCTTCGGATTGATCGGCGAGGCACGCCGTTTACTCACTGAAGCTAAAAAAGAGAGTCAGGTCACCGTTGTGGTTCTGGGCGTCGAGGAGGAAGCGGAACTCGCGGTATTGGGAAGTTATGGCGCTGACAAAGTTCTTTCTCTCCGCTATGAGGAGATACCCTGCTGTGAGAATGAGTTGCATGCAGAGATACTGTTCGACCTGTGCCAAAAACACCACCCATCCTGTATACTTCTATGCCAGATGCCGGAAAACCTGGATCTAGGACCTCGGCTGGCAGCCTTGCTGAAAACATCCTTTATCAGCGGTGCTGTGGATTTAAGGATTGATGGCCAAGGTATTGCCCACGCGGTTCGCATGATCTCCAACGGCTATTTAAGTGAAGAGCTTCGCTTTCAATGCAGTCCATTGCCCGTTATCTCTTTTCAGCCGTCTGTTCTGACCCCCATGGAACAGGTAGCCGATGCTGGATGTCAGATTTCCAGCGTGCTTTCCCGCATAGAGCCTGCCAGGCTTAAAACAAAATCCGTGCAGATTATTACCGCCAGCGCCGAGAACCTGAACCTGGAAGAAGCGGATGTTATCGTCGTGGGAGGACGAGGTGTAGGGAAAGGTGAAGAGTTTGCAATCATCCATGAACTGGCAGAAGCTATTGGTGGTTCTGTTGGCGGCAGCAGGCCGATGATCGATATGGGTATTCTGCCTTTTGAACGGCAGATCGGCCAAACAGGCAAGACGGTTGCGCCACGTTTATTGATAGCCTGTGGTGTTTCAGGCGCAAACGAATTAACCGTTGGATTTGAAGATGCCGGCGTAGTTGTGGCGATCAACACCGATCAACGGGCCAGGATATTCCGCTTTGCCGATCTCAGTATTGTCGGCGATGTTCAACAGGTGTTGCCTTTATTGTTGTCCCATTTACAAAACCAGAAGGAAATAGAGACATTGCCATGTTAAACAATATATTCATAATCGATGTTTTTGTGGCAATCGCCGCGTCTGCTTTTATCACCTTAAAAGCGGCAGAATTCCGCCGGGCCCTGAAATTAGGCAGAGAGGAGAAGTTGCCCGGAACAATTCGATCGGTGATACGTTGTCTTGTCGGGAGAGGGAGAACCTTCAATAAAAATGATGGCGGCCTCTGGTATATGGTCGTGCTGGCGGCTGGCGGTGCATATATCATGGTTGAGCTTGCTCTTGCAATACTGGATGTGCAAGCACCCCTTTTGGCAAAATGCTCCTTACTCGTGAGTGTCCTTGTCCTTGCAGGAAGCTCGTGGTTCATCCTGTCTGCCGTACTCAAAAAAGTTCGCGAGGGCTATTGGATGGATATGTTGCCGATAGCCGCCCTGCCTCTTCTCGCTCTCAATCGGATGTACCACTATACCTCTCCTGATGGCATATACCAACAACACCTTCTCTTCTATTTTGCAGTCCTCTACGCCGCCGGGGCTTTTCCGCATGGTCTGGCCTCCATGGTGAATATCTACTATAAAAATCGCGGTCCCTTAGGCAAATCCCGGCCTTTCAACCTGGCCACGGATCCCCTGGGTGCTGATACCGTCGAAGACCTTCCTTGGAAAAGTATATTGGATGGACTGGCCTGTGCCAATTGCGGACGCTGTCAGAATAATTGCCCCGCCTCAATGTCAGGCAAACTCCTCTCTCCCCGGCAGATTGTCCAGAAAGTTCTGCGCCAAACCCATGCTACTCTCAAAGAATCATGCCCTCAATCCTTGCATGATGTGATTTCCCAGGAGGAGATCTGGGCCTGCAGCATGTGCATGGCCTGTGTGAAGAACTGCCCTCTGTATATTGGCCATGTCAATATTATCCTGGAATTACGACGCAGCACTGTTTTGAAGAAGGCACAATTCCCGGCTGAAACCCACACAATGCTCAGAAATCTCGAGCTCTACGGGGACGCTCAGGGGGTTGGTGCGGCAAATCGGCACCAATTTACTCTTGACCTGGCACTTCCACAGATAACGAAGACTTCGCAGCCCGAATATCTGCTCTGGTTCGGCTGTTCTCCGGAATATATTCCCGACTATAAGAGAACCATCAGGAACATGGTGCACATCCTGCAAAAGGCAGAGGTATCATTTGGTGTCTTAGGTAAGGATGAATTTTGTTGCGGGGACCCGGCCAGAAGACAGGGCGAAGAAGAGATTTTTCAAAATATCGCCAGGAAAAACGTAGAGAAGTTGAATGAGTTGGGAATTAAGAAAATCATCACCATGTGCCCTCATTGTTTTAACACTATGAAGAGAGTCTATCCGGAATTTAATGGTAACTTCCAGGTCCAGCATTCCACTGAACTGGTTGAGCAGTTGTTTGAAGAAGGCTGGCTTGATTTTAAATACCCGATCGATAAGAAAATCACCATGCATGACCCCTGCTACCTGGGGCGGGTAAACAATCTCACGGGCGGAGTCAGGAAAATAATTACCGCAATTCCCGGAACCGAATTTACGGAACTACCACGAAATAAGCAAAATTCATATTGTTGCGGAGGTGGTGGCGCTCAGATGTGGCTGCACGAAAGTCCCGGCAATCGGATTTCCACTCTCAGGGCCCAGGAAATCCTGACAACAGGCTGCCAGTTGACTGCGACTGCCTGTCCATACTGCCTGGCCATGTTGGGGTCGGAGATGAAGAGTTGTGACGAATCGGGAGAGTTTAAATTTATGGATGTTATAGACATGGCAGCACATTCCATCGGCTGCGATTGCGAAGGATTATAGTATGCGGATCATAGTATGCATCAAACAGATACAGCATGTTTTCGGAAAATCAGGCAGGGATGATACCACCAATTTTATCTCTCATTATGACGAGATTTCTTGCATTAATCCACTCGATATGGCGGCCCTGGAACTTGCTCTTGGCGTAAAGGATTCAGAAAAGGAAGCGGAAGTCATCCTGTTGACTCTTGGACCTCTAACTGCCGAATCCGATCTCCGCAGGTGCTTTGCCATGGGCGCTGATATACTCTGTCGGATTGATAACAGTGATAGAATAGATGGCTGGACAAAATCTCTTCTACTGGCCGATGGTGTGAAAAAACTAAAAGCCGACCTGGTATTTTGCGGAGAAAAATCCATGGACAGTGGCAGCGGTCAGACAGGACCCTTCCTGGCCGCTCACCTGGGGCTGCCTTTCATCTCCAGGGTGATGGATATCACTGTTTCAAAATCAGATCAACCGGTAAGAGTTGAAAGAAACTGCGGCCGGGGAAAACGTGAAATTGTCGAAAGTGGTCTCCCTGCTGTTTTTTCAGCTGTAGCGGGCTCTAAAATTCCCAGGTATCCAAGTCTTGAAAATAAGCGGCGGCTCAGCCAGGAGCCCATTCGTAACCTGTCCGTTAGACAGCAAACAACCGCCCCCAAGGTTATATCCACCAGAATTTTTTCAGCACGACCCAGGCCGAAACAGGTTGTTCCGCCAGACAGCAGTCTTCCGGCATTGCAAAGGATAGAGCAACTTCTACGGGGCAGCAATGTTGAAAAAAAAGGAGAAATGGTCAAGGGCACTCCTGAACAGCAGGTTGAGAGAATCATCTCATTTTTGCAGGAAAAAGATTTTTTGGAAACCACCGAAAAAGACACCTGAAATAGTCCAATTATCATGGAAAAGACGTCAACCGGCACCTCTTTAGCCTTTCGTTTACCCTCTTCCGTGCAAATGCATAGTGGGACAGACGGTCTTACCCTTGTCTTATCGTATCCTTTGAAATGCATTCGCCTGGACAAATTCTGGCAACCCGTTTTTACCCATCTCTCCTCTAGGGAGAGTGTCTCTTTTCAGAAAATATTTTCCTTAATTCCACAGATTGATCCTCTGATGCTGGAATTTTTTCTCGAAAAATTGGTCCGCAGAGGTTTTCTGGAACAGCAGGGGACTACGCATCCAACAAGCTATCCTTCCGTCTCAATCATTATCCCGGTCAGGAACCGGCCCCAGGAAATCAGGGCCTGTCTGACGTCTTTGGCAAAACTGAATTATCCAGCCGAAAAAATCGAAATACTTGTGGTTGATGACTGTTCGTCCGATACAACGCCTGCGGTAATCAGGGAATTTCCCGTCAGGCTCTTGGCCTTGAAAATGCACAGGCAAGCTTCTTTTTGCCGCAATATCGCGGCAGGGCATGCCAACAACGAGATTCTTGCCTTTATCGATTCAGACTGCGAGGCCGATCCGGACTGGCTGCTTGATCTCACGCCGGTATTCAGGGAAAAGTCTATTGCCGCCGTAGGAGGGATGATTGACTCTTTTTATACTATCAATCAGCTGGATCAATACGAAAAAGTTCAATCATCCCTGACGATAAGCTCCTGGTATAAACGATCCAACGAGCTGGACCGCTTTTTCTATGTTCCTTCCTGTAATTTTCTCGTCAGGCGGAACTGTTTCAAGGCACTTGGCGGTTTCAAAAATGATCTGCATGTGGGCGAAGACGTGGATTTATGCTGGCGCATTCAAAACAGCGGTCTTCAGGTGGACTACCGCCCGGTTGGGACAATTTTTCATAAGCACCGAAATCAGTTACAGGCCTTTTGCAGACGTCGTTTCGATTACGGTACCTCCGAGCCTCAATTACAAAAGCTGCATGGAGACAGAAGGAAAAAAATGGTTTTTCCACCCCTAATTACCATGTTCTGGCTTACCATGGCCTGTTTTTTGATTTCCGGAGACATTCTTTGGGTCATTCCTGCTCTTCCATTGCCTCTGTTGAGTTCTTTGTCAATGTATCGAAAGATTCGCAGGACAAATAGTCATATTGGTTTCCTAGACGTATTGCTGGCGGTATTGAGAAGCTATGGTGCCTGGTTGTATCATTTATGTGCCTTTGTCTCAAGGTATTATATCCTGTTCAGTCCAGTGTTTATCTTTTTCTGGCCAGTAGTATTCTATATCATGGCAGTGATGCATAGCATCACCTGTCTTGGTCAGTACATCATCAAGAAACCACGTCTGTCTCTTTTGGTCTTTTTCTTCTATTTCTCACTGGAGCAGATTTCCTATCAAACAGGCGCATGGTGGGGCTGCTTGCAAAATAACCATTTTGGCTCAATTTTCCCGAAGCTTTCTTTTTCCATCAGCCATACATCGTAAGGTAATCGCCATGCAGAACCTGATTGTCGGCTCAGATCTGGGTCTGCCCAGGACCCTCACTTTAATGATTACCAATAAATGTAATCTTCAATGTCTCCATTGTTGGCCCGAGTCTGGTTTGGCGGACGATTGCAACCATGTTGCCAAAAAAAAGCTGCTGTGGATGATACGTGATTTTCGTCTGCTGGGAATTGACAAAGTCTGCCTGACTGGAGGGGAACCCCTCCTTCATCCGCATTGGTTCGATATTGTATCGTTTGCTTGCCAGGATCCGGATATACACGAGGTCTGCCTGCAGACCAACGCCACTCTGCTGACGGAGGCTCATGCCGGCAAACTAGCATCTCTCCCCAATCAGAAACTGGTTATCCAGGTAAGCCTTGAAGGATCAGAGAGCGAGACCCATGACAGGATACGAGGGCCTGGAAGCTTCAAGTCGGCAATGCAGGGACTTGCCCTCCTTGCTGAACATGGCTTGTCAAAACAAACACGGGTGTCGCTCACCGAAACAGAAGACAATTTTCAACAGATCCCCGCTCTCCTCAAGCTTTTACAATCCCTTGGAATCAGGCAGTTTTCCAGTGGAACACTGGTTCATGGCGGCAGGGCAGCAAAAGAGAATGGCAATAGACTCAAGCCGCCCACGCCTTTGCAGTATGAATCGCTCTTGCAGCGGTACCATTCTGATCCTGCTTTCAAGGAGCGCTGTGGAAAAACGGCCAGGATAGCGCCGCTGGAATGGTATAAGGGAAAGGTCAGTTCAGTCGCTCCCAGTTGCAGTTTTATTACTAACCCGTACATTACGGCGGATGGGACCCTCTTTCCCTGCGTCATGTTTCAGATCGATAAATATGCGGTCCATTACGTTTATAGTCGGCCGATCGCGATAGCTCTTCGAGAGATAGTACCGATCTGGGCTGAACTGCAACAACAGAGCAGGCGTCGACCGGGACTGATCCGGATATGCAGTACCTGTCCCGGCAGGTCACATTGTCGCGGCGGTTGCATGGGCAGAGCCTATATGGCTCACGGAAAGATTATGGCTGCAGAAGACCGTTGTGAGCTGAGAAGGGCAGTCTACCGCTGGCCCGGTTGTAAGGCCAATCTTTCTGACAGAAAGAGCCTAGCTATCAATACAAGTCGCAGTATTAATCGAACATAACGTCATCAGATAGATGAAACATTAAAGCCGAGCACGCGCCTGTTCTTGATGTACCCTCATTTTAGTTCGCAAAAACAGGAAGATCTAGGTTATATAGCAGCAGCACGATAGCTACCTAATTAGAATATTAAATAAAAATGGAGAATTATCTATTTTCATCGCTTAGAGAACATGGATTTATGAGTTCAATGGCAAAAAAATGGAGGTGTAAGAATCTCATGATATTTCAAAATCCCCCCAAATGACCCCAAAAAAATGCGAGTTATGACTGTAACGAAACCAAATCATCAGGGGTATTTCGCAAAGTATTCATGGCTTCATCCATTGCACAAACCGAACCTGAACGTGTGAGCGGCAATCAAAATATTGCTTGTCAAGCTTCTCTGGTATTTTTGTAATCCACGCCAAGGGCATCAGCGGTCCAGATTGCTGCTTCTACCATAGCAGCAGTCACGGGAAACCAGGTCGTGTGGATGGTTTCTCCTTCGGCCACTGCCGCTGCGGCCACCTGCCGTATCTCCTCAGGGGAGGGGTTGGAAAGATTCAGCTCTGCCAGGCAGATCGGTAAACCGACCCGATTACAAAAGCCCTGTACTTCCCGAATATCCTTTAAAGGTTGCCCTTCCATAACTAGTTGTGCCAGCAGGCCGAAAGCAACCTTTTCTCCATGCAGTTTTTTACGTGTGGCCGGAAGGGTTGTCAGACCGTTGTGGATGGAATGTGCTCCGGCATGACCACCGTTTTCGGAACCGAGACCGCTGAGCAGGGTGTTGGCTTCGACGATCGCTTCGACCGCCGGGGTGACCATGTTCCGCTCGACGGCGAGTTTCGCCTGCAAGCCGGATTCAAGCAATGTGTCATAGCAAAGGCGGGTGATTGCCTGGACCGCGAGCGTGGGAGTCTGCCCGCCTGAAAAAGCATTGGCCTTTCCGCTGCGGGTACATGTGCCGGTTTCCCAGAAGCCGGCGACCGCATCGCCCATCCCGGCAACCAGAAACTTTGCCGGCGAATTGGCAATAATGTCTGTATCGACAAGAACGCAATCTGGATTTCTGCGCAAATGGAGATAGGACTCGAACACGCCGGTGTCTGTATACACAACCGACAAGGCCGAACCGGGTGCGTCGGTTGCGACGGTGGTAGGAATGACAATAACCGGCAGATTCATTTCGTGGGACACGGCCTTGGCAGCATCAATCGAGGCACCACCTCCGAGGGCGATGATGACGTTTGCCCCCAACTCTGCGGCAATTCCGGCAAGGCGACCTAGCTCCCTGCGGGAAGAGATTCCCTGGAACTGTTCTTGATGGAAGGAAATTCCTTTTTGCCGCAGGCTTTTTCCGATAGCCTCCCCACAAATTGACAAAGCCGTCCTACCGCCGATGACGAAGGCGTTGTCTCCGAGGCGGGAAGTATGAATGCCAACTTCAGTGATCGCTCCGATGCCTTGTATATAGCGGCCGGTTGCTTGCAGTATGCGATTCATTTTATATTCCTTGTCATTTTAACGCGCATGGACTGACCATTGGTGAACATTGTGTTGATCTAAAAAAATATTAAACAAGTGTCGAATCACTTGAAAAACCAGATATATTCTGTAAATCAACACAATGTTCATGAGAAATGCGGGTTAATCACCACTGTTTCCTCCCAGATGGGTCGAAAACCGGCTCTGTCTCGGCATTTGCGCCACGGCGATAGTAGTCGGCAGGATCATAGTCCTGGGCAGCTTTGGCTTCACGCAGCAGCTTGCGGTCGATCGGATGGGCCTGGTCGGCATAGATATCTCGCAGCAGGTCCTCGACCACCAGGCTCAAATCATCGACCGTTTTCACCACTTCGACCTTGTCGCAATAGGAGCCGTAGATATCCATCAAACAATCACCGCGGCTCCAGGTTTCACGCTCTTCCGGGGTAAGCCAGAGCATGTACCGAGATTTCTCGCGGATTTCGTCCAACACCCAGTCGTTGGCCTCATCGTAGTTGTTGCGCCCGTCACCCAGGATGATAAAGGCCGGCCGGCCGCGCAGGTTTTCGAGGAAATTTTTTTTGAATTTCAGAAAGACCTGACCGAAGCTGCTGTTTTCATCGAGGTCGACGATGTCCCCTTTATCGATCGTTTCCATCAAATCGTTGACCGGCATATTGGCCAGCATTTCGGTGATTTCCGCCAGATCGCGGTTATAGATAAAACTCCGGACATCAAGCAGTTGATTGTGCAGGGTATGCAGCAGCAGGAGCATGAAGCGTGAAGCATGGCTGACGGAAAAACTGACGTCACAGAGGACCACCAGCCGCGGTTTTTCCCTGCGTTTTCGGCGCAATACCACTTGGAACGGTACCATATCATAGCGATAATTTTTGTTAATCGTCCTGATGACATGCAGTTTACCGCGATTCTGATTGTTCTTCATTCGGCGCATATCTTTACGCAGCCGCAGCAACATCTTGGATACCACATCCTGCATGGCGGCCTGTTCTTCGGCGGTAAAAGTCATTCCTTGCTCAGAACCAATAGTCTGACCTAGCGAAATCAACATCGGGTTCTGTTTAGTGCGACGGGTCGGACGCGGTGGCTTTTTCGCTTTACCGCGATAGCCCTTCATCCGCACCTGGATTTCCGTGCCGTCTGTGTCATCCGGGTCGATCTCGGTAAGACTTTTAAGCTCGGCTAAATCTTCCGGGCTGATTTCACTGTCGAGTTTAATAATCGGCTCCGGTCCGTCGTTGTCATCCTCCTTGCTTGCATCCAGATAGGTAAATTCACCTTCCATTTCAGCAATGGCTGCATCCATTAAAGAGGGGAGATCCGTTTCCGGTTCGACAAACTGGAAGCGATTGAAAAAGTGGTTAAAAACCAGATTGAAGGTTGGAATGTCATTGACGTTTTTCACCAGGGTCAGCCGCAGGAGCTCGCGCGTTGACCTGCGTCTTGTCATGCCGCAGAGCCCAATGGCCTGAACGGCATCGAGGCTCTCTCCAGGCGAAACACGGATCCCGCTTTCACGCAGAGCGGCGACAAAACGGGTGACGATCCGTTCCATAATCAGTTCATTTCCCTGGTAGCCAGTTCCGTGACCTTTTCAAGGTCAGTCTGGTGTTTGGCTATTACACCGACATAATCGGTAATGACCGCCGGGGTAAGCTCAGTTGCCTTCATAATTGAAAGGACCTCAGCCCAATCCAGGGTTTCTGATACGCTGGGCGGTTTTCGTAGGTTCAATTCACGGGCTTTACGCAGAAAGTCCACCATCTGTCGCGCCAGTTTCTCACAGATATCGGGAAACTTGGCGCGGACAATCGCGACTTCCCGTTCCAGTTCAGGATAGCCGATATATAAATACAGGCAACGCCTTCGCAACGCATCGGAGATCATCCGTGTACCGTTGCTGGTCAGGATCGTCAAAGGCTTGCGTTTGGCCTCAATAACACCCAGTTCGGGGATGGAGACCTGAAAGTCGCTCAGACATTCCAGAAGCAGTGCTTCGAATTCGTCATCGGAGCGGTCTATCTCATCGATCAGCAGCAGGGATCGTTTTTTCGACAAAAAACTGCGCAGTATCGGCCGCTGTACCAAAAAATTCTCAGAAAAGAACAGGCTCTCTTCAGCGGAAAGTCGCTCGACGGCTTCGCGCAGGTCAGACGATACGGAGAGGTAGTTGTCAAGCTGGGTACGCAATAACTGAGTATAAAGCAACTGCTTCCCGTACTCCCAGTCATAGAGCGCCTTGCCCTCGTCGATTCCTTCGTAACACTGCAGCCTTACCAGAGGACAATCCAGCCCGGAAGAAAGAGCTTGAGCCAGTCCGGTCTTCCCTACCCCTGGCGGTCCTTCGATCAGGATTGGCTTCTCCATGCGGATAGCCAGAAAAACAGCGGTGGCGATAGCATTATCGGCTATATAACCCTCGGCTTTGAGGAAATCCGTAACCGCTTGTTGGGTCATCATACTAACCATACCAGCCTCTTTGTTGATGTATTAAACTGTTCCGGAGATACCATTCAGACAAATATACCGCTGCCCCCACAATAGCTCATGCAGGAGGCAACGGTATCTTAGCGGTGCACAATGAATCCGGTACATTCCTGAAGGGGACCGGAATGGGAGCCCCTCCGGGGATTAACCTTCTGCAAAGATATGAACTACAGGCACTGCTTGAAAATGCCAATCATGTCCTGCAGACCGGTATCGGTCGGATTGCCTTCGGTACAAATATCGTTGACCGCGAACTTTGACAGACCTTCGATGTCTTTTTCGAGCAGACCGAGGTCGCTGAAGGTCTTGGTGATGCCCAGTTCGGCTTTCAGTTCCATACAAGCGTCGATGAATGCCTGGCCTGCTTTCATGTCGGACATACCAACGGTGTTAATACCGGCAGCTTCGGCCATCATTCTGAAGCGTTCCGGGCAGGCCGGCAGGTTGAACGTCATAACCGGACCAAGACCAATGGCGTTACACAGGCCATGAGGTGCATCGTACATACCGCCCAGAGCATGAGCCATACTGTGGATCAGGCCGAGACCGGCGCTGTTGAAGCTGTAAGCCGCAGCCATTTCAGCCCAGACCATGGCTTCCACGGCTTTATCGTTGTTCCGGTTCATTGACGATTGACGCAGGTTGCCGAAGATTAACGAAATAGCGCTTAGGCCCGGACCATAGGCGGAGACAACACCAAGACGGGAAGTGATGGCTTCTACGCCGTGAGCCAGAGCGTCCATACCGGTATAGGCGGCGAGGTTGCCGGGCATACACTGATGGATTAACGGGTCATTGACCGATTTGCTCGGAGTACAGTTGGGATCGAACAGGGCCATCTTGTATTTTTTATCGGTATGATTGATGATCGAGAAGCAGGAGACTTCCGAACCGGTACCGGAGGTGGTGTTGATCGCCAGATGCGGAAGGGTGTTGGCCTTGGTCGCCTTGAAGGCACCTTCAAAGCTTCTGACATCCTGACCGTCATGGCTATGTACAAGTCTGATAGCCTTACAGGCATCGTGTGAGCTGCCGCCACCAATGCTGAGCAGACCGTCAAATTTGCCGCTTGCCAAAAGCTTGGCACCGGCCATAACTTCGTGGTCTTTAGGGTTGGGAGTAACGCCGGAAAATACTTCGGAATCAACTTCGGCAGCCTTGAGGACACCCTGAATTGTGTCAGTGATGCCGGTACCACGCAAACCAGTGGTGACAATCAGGACATTTGTCATACCCAGAGACCTGGCATCATTGCCAATCATAGTGTGTGCACCCCAGCCGACATTGACTGAAGGATAGGCATGCATCATTTTGATCGGGTATTCCAGTCTTTCATTTTTGAGAGTGCGTTTAACGTCTTTATTGTGTGACATAGACACTTCCTCCGGTTGGTTGGTACTCAGATCCCTAGTGGGTTGAGTACATGTTAGTTGCTGCACTTGCTGGGCGCCTGTCGCATTCGCAGTCAGAGGCAACGATGCAAAAACTCCGAGTTGCGAGTAATGTAACACCCCACAAGTGGGTAGAAAGAACTGCTCAGGCGAAGCTTGAAATATTTTCTTTGGATGACAGTTCATCACACGAAAATATGATGGTCCCAATATCACTCTATCCACGAGCCATTTCAATCACCCGAAGGGATGAAATTGCTCACCCATTCAGGGGGGAAAAGAGGGAGATCTTCTGATTATTGCGAATAAATATGCGGATGGTTGAGGAGTCTTTCGGATAATGCTCAGCGTTGTCTGCAGTGGATCGGTAGTCGGCATGCTTGCCGACAGGGTTGGTATCCAGGGGAATTTTTTGCTACTCTGTTTAATGTTTTAGTGGTCTTGCCGCCGGCAGCGTAGTTGTTTCTTCGGCAGGCCCCCAATTTTCGGCAACAGCAGTTATGACGAATCACTCAATATCGAATATGGGTGCGGCTGGAAGATTGTTTCGCATCACCCTTGCCGCATCGTTATGGCCTGTCCGATAGTGAAACATAGCGATTGCCTTTACTTGAATCATATTCATTTTTATTCACAATAATCAGAAGATCTCCCTCTTCTCCCCCCTGAAAGAGGGAGAGATTTCATCCCTTCGGGTGATTGAAATTGCCTATGGATACCGTGATAATGCGGCCATCGTATTTTCATGGGATGAACTGTTCATCCAAAGAAAATATTTCTAGGTGATTATTAAATAATCAAAGGGAGGGAAAAAATGTCAGATGAAACTACCTTTAATGTCGTTAACCAGGCCGTGGCAGACCCGTCAACGATTGGTTTGGCAAGTTTTGGTATCGCACTTTTTACACTGAGCTTTCATAATGCCGGTCTTCTTGGGCCGAATGACATGAGCGTTATCATCCCATTGGCCCTCGTTACCGGCCTGATACACTTTTTTGCCTGTGTGAACGGCTTCAAAAAAAACGAGCTTTTTACTGCTGTAGTTTTCGCAATTTACGGTATGTTCTGGGCCACTTACGCCATGATCAATTTCATCATTTCGCTTAAATGGATTGAGCTTGATGCCAAGGCCTTGATGATATTCCTGATCGCGTACACAATTTTCACCGCAATCATTTTTATTTCCACGATCCCTACGAATAAAGTAGTGATTCTGACACTTGCAGTACTCCTTGCAGTTTTCCTCTGTCTGGACTTCGGCTTGGCGGCAGTAATTGCAGGCAAGGAAACGAAACTCATTGTGATCTCGGGCTATCTTGGGATGATTGACGGACTTCTGGCCCTGTATCTAACGGCTGCCGGTCTTTTCGCTGCAAATTTCGGTCGTTCGGTTCTACCGCTGGGTCCAGTCAAATAGTGTCCCACCCGGAAAGGGTATTTCGGAGTTCAGCATTGCTTGTCCGATCTTATGTGTTATGCACTGAAAACGCATCCGGTAAAGAAGACCAATATCTGCAATGCAGCTTCACGCATGCTTTACGTTCGAGCAGGTACGTGCTGACTCCGTAATCCCTCATTGTTGTATGGACATCAGATAGTAATTGGTGCAGAATTGCAATAACGATAACATCCAGTCTGGGTTGAATCAAACCCTTGTTTGGAAACCGGATTTTCTGGAATTGCTCGGGCAAGCTACCCGATGCCATCCTCCTTGTGGGAGCACGCAAAACCGGGGAAAGGCTAAATAGCCGTTTTGAGTTTCTCATTGCCCTCCATCCGAAAATCCGGTGTTGTTCTAAAATCGTCGACCTGGGACGTCTGCTCCTCGGTCCCTGTCCTTGCAGCAGCCATATTCGACAGCCAAAATTCATCACAGCAAACGCATTCTAGAAGATACACCC
>CAWGGS010000034.1:0-35851 GCA_963822095.1 uncultured delta proteobacterium | reverse complement strand
TCTCCAGACAGGAGTCGCCTTTGATATTTTCTTCCTTCTCGGAAAAATGACCTTGCCCCTTCCTGAAATTCCCCAAAAGACGGCATCTGACAATCGCAGTCTGAAATATCTGCTCAATGGCTTGACGGCAATGGGGCTTCTCGTCAAAACCGGGGACTCGTATAATAATTCGGATTCGTCTGCGCCGAAATTTAATTATAATTCCCATTGAAATTACCATGTAACTACCGGTATCATTATCTACCTCTTACTGTAAATCTCTAATACCGATGATTGAGGAGCCGATCAAGATGGGAAGCACACTTCAGGAACAGTTTCTTAAAATGGGGCTGGTTGATAATAAGCAGGTGAAAAAGGCCAAAAAAGCGCAGCATTTACACAAGACCCTAAATGTAAACAAAGACAATGAAATAAAGGCCGGCGCTCAGCAGGCCCTTAAGGAAAAAAAGGCTCGTAGCAGGCTTTTAAACCAGACGAGAAACGAAGGAACAAATAAACAGGAGACCGCATCTCGGATACGACAACTCATTGAGGCCAATCGGATTGCTGTCCAGGGAGGTGAAACGCCGTATAATTTCACTGACAACAATACGATTAAACGGCTCTACCTGAAAAAAGAGATCGTGGAACGGTTAGGCAACGGTGATCTTGCCATTGTCAAACAGGCAGGAGATTATCAGATCATCCCCTCCGAGGTGGCGGAAAAGATTCGCGAATACAACAAGAATCTCATTGTTGTCCATCACTCTCAAATCCAAGACACCACCCGAGCCGAAAAGGATCCTTATGCCGAATACAAGGTTCCCGACGACCTGATATGGTAATAGCACTTTCAAGGACTATCCCTTTTCGATATCCCGATGAAAAACGGTCAACGTAACAGATTGTTTATCAAAAATTGACCGTAAGGATTCAACCACTGCGACGGAGCGATGTCTGCCGCCGGTGCACCCCACCGCCAGGACAAGCGGGCCTTTTGAATCTACCTTGTTCTTTTCTACCAAAAAACAAATCATCGGCTCGAGAAGCCGCAGAAACTCCCGCCCCACCTCATTGCCGATTGCATATTCAGCGACATCTGTTTCCTCTCCGGTTCGTTCACGCAGGGAATCCACCCAAAAGGGGTTCGGCAGAAAACGTACATCCCAGAGAAAGTTAATATCCGTGGGCAGTCCGTATTTAAAGCCGAAAGAGAAGAGGGTAACATGCACCATTCCGGCCGCGCTGTTTTGAGCTTCCATGGATTATGATTTACATTAGATGAAGATTTATATGAAGCATATCAAGACACTATCAGGCATCCCAGGCCTTCTCGTCGCTTTTACTTGCGAGCCGCTCCATATGCATATCTCGAACAATATCATGAGCCTCTTTCGACTTCTTCTGGAATATCCTGGCAATCTCTTCCGCTGTTGACGGCAAGGCTTTTTCCTTGGCGTAGATCTCAGTTAATTCGTTATAATACCGATAAAAGAACAGGAATAGATCCTGATAGCAGTCCTCGGAAAACTGGTTGATGATGATGGTAATAAGCTTACCGTCTTTATCGGTTACGACCCGGGTCTTTTGAAAAGCCTGGATGGTTTCCTGAAAAAGTTTAGTTATATATTCTACGTCCCTGATATCTTGAATCTTGTGAAAATCTTCCTGGAACCTTGATATGGTCGAATAGACAAAGCGGGTAATCTTATTCTGATCAAAGACCTTCTCGGCTTTGGTTAGAGCACTTTTAAAGAGCCCTCTGCTCGAGGTGCTCTCTTCTCGAATCCTCTCCTTGACATCGGCAACCCGGGCATAGATGATTTTCTCTATGTCCGCTTCCTTGGTCTTTAAATCCTCCTCCCGTTTCTCCAAATCTTTGATCTGGCGATACAGGTCGTTGTTGATACTTTTGAATTCTCTGATCCAGATCTGTCGATTATAATACGATTTGAATTCGTTCTCGATCAGGGAAATCTCTTCGATTTCTTCTTTTTGGGAAAGCTCGAGTTCAGCGATAAACTCCCCGTCCATATGATCGGCTGCATCCGAAATTCTGTCCCGGTTTTTTCGTATTGCCTCTACGGATTGATTGACAGCAGCAATGACATTGTTTGCAGCGCTTTCGATTATCGCTTGAATTCTTTCATTTCCGGAAGCGAGGTACTTGGTGATCGCATTGAAACCATTAAATTTTTTTGATAAATTCATAATACTCAGATTAAGATGAAAGGTAATGGATTATGCATTGCAAAATGGCCCCGAGGGAGTGATCAAAAATCGAACGATGTCCTTTTTCTCTTAAATGGTTATAAACATCCAAAGAGGGATCTCTTTTCCAACCTGAGATCCGACGACAAGACTCACTATAGCATATCACAATCTCTAAAACAATTTGTCACAAAATGTCACTTTAACGGGCTTCCGGCAGAAGCTGAAGGGAATCCCACGACACCTGCGGTACCTAGGTCGAGCACACTATATATACTTTTGGAAAAAACGGGAAGCAATTCATTTACTATCGTTTAGCCCGCAAATTTTTAAAAATCACAGGGTAGAACACCCTTCGTCATGCAGAAAAAAAACATCCATGATCTTTCCCGCACCAGGGACAGCATCGAGGTTTCCATTTCCTTTTCAGCCGATCTCAGGGACCTTCTCCATCCGGTGCTGAGATCCTGTCCCACCATCACCCGACGGCCGGCTCATCATACCACGATCAAGGATCTGATAGAGTCAATGCGCATACCTCATACCGAAATAGGCAATCTGGTTGTCGACGGCCTTGAGGTCGATTTCACCTACCGGCTAAAGAACGGAAATGTCATCCATGCCAATTCCACCAGTGCCGGACTCAACCCATGCCTGGCCGACCTGCTTCGACCGACACCTCTTCAGGAAATACGCTTTGGGGTCGATATTAATGTCGCCAAACTTGGTAGACTGCTCCGAATGGTCGGTTTTGACAGCCTGGTTCTGTCGTATCCCGATGATGCCGCACTTGCCGAGACTGCCGTACGTGAGGGACGGATTCTCCTTACCCGTGATAGAAATATTTTGAAAAGAAAAATTATAACCCATGGTCATCTCGTCAGAAACGAGCTACCGGACCAACAACTTTCTGAGATCCTTTCCCTTTACAATCTCTTCGACAAAATCTCCCCGTTCACCCGATGCATGAGATGTAACACACCTCTGCTCCCGATAAAGAAGGAGGACATTAGCCACAGACTTGAGCCACTTACCCAAAAATATTATTCCTATTTCTTCCATTGTCTGGGCTGCGACAATATTTACTGGTCAGGCTCCCACAGGTCCGCCATGGAGCAAACACTGGCCAAGGTCCTCGGTACGGCAAAACGCACATGACCGGCTGAGCGCACATACTTTACTGTCATCAGCCTCAGAGAGAGGGTGGGGATATATCGACTGCTCCCCTGACTCGAAAGGTTAAAAACATTGCGGCGGCCAAAACCAGCAAAAGCACAAAGAGAAAGATCTTCCACCCGTAATATACAAAAAAATACCCCGGCAGAAAAGACCCCAGAGTTCCTCCCATGTAGTACGATGAGATATAAATTCCGTTGGCCAGAGCCTTATTATCCTTGGCCAGTTTGTTGACAAAACCCGATAACAAAGAATGGGCCATGAAAAACCCGAAGCAGAAAATGAACATACCTGCAAACATTACCGGATAACTTTCAACTGAAAACACTATAGTTCCCAGGAAGAAAATCCCTATACCGGTCATAATTGCATCCGGTTCGTTTTTACAATAACGAAGTATCCTTCTGGTATTCACCGAGACCAATACGCCCATGCTGTATCCCAGATATAAAAAACCGATTCCAGTTTCCCGGAAAGTTGGATTGATCTTTTTCAACTCAAAGGGCAAAAAATTCATCAAGGCGGAAAAAACGAAAAAAATACAGAAGATCGCAGGAAAGAGCCAACGGAAACGACCATCCTGTAATAAAGCCATCACCTGTTGTAAATCCGGCCGTTGGTATTTTAATTTCACATTTTTTTCCAAACAGCCAAGGAGAAGGTAATCAAACAGCAAGACAACTCCAAGGACGAAGAAGAAAAAGCGCCAACCAAACAAATCCGTGCACACCCCAGACAGGAATCTTCCGAGAAATCCACCCATAATGGTAGCCGCGATGTACACCGCAATCGAATGCTGAACATTCTCCTGCTTAGATGTATAGGATATATAACTCATCAAGGAGGTGAGTATCGCCGGAATCATCACCCCCTGGATTCCCCTTATCAACAGAAGAGACCAATAGTTCCCGGCCAGGGAAAAAAGAATTTCCAAACCGCCAAGGACGAGAATTGCACCACGAACCAAGGTTTTCGCAGAAATGGCCTCCAGGAGATACCCATAGAACAGAGGAGCAACACCCAAAGGCGCCATCATCAAGGTTGTGAAGAGAAGTGCCTGAAGCTTGGTTAGAGAAAATTCCTGCTGGAAAACCGGTTGGATCGGCTGGGCGGCATACAGTGAACAGATAGTAAAAATTGCTGATATATAGACAACCAGAAGGGGCTTTTTTCCCGTGTATCCCATATCCCCCCCTTAAAACAGGCATCACCCTGCTTGCGAGGGCGTGTGAGACACATGGCAAGCAGACGTAACAGAGAGCAATGGAAGCTACAGGTACAGGAAGCGAAGACCTCAGGCCAGTTGCTCTACAATCTTTTTGAGTGACTCCAGATCAAAAGGTTTTGCTATAGCTCCGCTGAAACCATATGCACTGCAATTGGCCATAATCGGATCATTGGTGTAGCCACTGGAAACAACGACCTTGGCCTCTGGATCAATGGCCAGGATTTGACCGACCGCCTCCTTTCCTCCCATTCCTCCCGGGATAGTCAGGTCCATGATGACAATCTGAAAGCGCTCACTCGTTTGTAACCGACTCTTGTACAAGGCCACAGCTTCCTTGCCTTCTTTTACCAGAACGACATCATATCCCAGAAAGTCGAGCATTTGTTTGGCGATATCACCAACAATCTCTTCATCGTCCATTATCAGGATTTTTCCTTTCCTGTTCTCTGGGGCCACTTTATTTCCTCTATCTTTTTAACACATTGCAAAACCTTGAATACATATCTCCTGCCGTTCAACAAATACAGGACGACGACAACCCATTCCTGCTGAACCCTCTCGATTATCAAATCTTCTTCATTATAAATGATAAAGAAAAAACTTCAGGAATGTCCAGCAAAGACATCACAGATGATTATACATTCCCCAAAGATAGTATGCCAGAATTCCAGTTCAACAGTCAAGATTGTTTACAGAATACTTTTTACTACATTCCTTATTCCCTTTTGAATTTATTACCTATTCAGGGTATCCTTTGTACATTGGAGCAAGAGTGAGAAAATGACGCGGAGAACAGGAAAGATCGTCTACCAGGATTCTTTTGACAACCACCCCGTGGAAATTATTGACGAGGGAGGATATCGCTCCCTGTTTTTTTCCGGGAATGTGCTCCAGAGCAGAGTATCCCTTTCTCGGCCCCATGAACTGGTTCTCTTTTATACCCGATACATGATGGCGGCAACCCTGGTCAGGCCAAAACCAGAACACGTTCTGCTCATTGGCATCGGTGCAGGAACCATGGTCAGCTTTCTCAACCACCATTTTCCTCATTGTGGTGTCGATGCCGTTGACAACTCCTCATTGATCATCAAACTGGCGCAGGGATTTTTCAACATGCCGGCCTCTCCCCCTGTTACCATCCACTGCCGTGATGGTTTTGATTTTCTAAAAACCATTGGGCCGTCTCAAAATTACGATTTTATCCTTGTGGATGCTTTCAATGAAAGAGGCATGTCAGAGACCGTTTATACCGATACGTTTTTCCATCTGTGCATGAAGACTCTTAGACAGGATGGAGTGCTAAGCTGCAATTTCTGGAGCGGCGATCCTCGAAAACTTGAGTTGGTGAAGCAGGCCTTCGCCGATCAAGCGGTAAGCAGTATTTTCATTCCGGTGCGAAATCGGGGCAATATCGTCGGATTGGCATTCAATAGCCCCGTTCCCTGGGAGAAGATCGACCGTCCCGGCAGCGAACTAAAAATCATATCAAAGGCCTACAACTTCGATATCGCGGAAATTGTCAAAATTGCCAAGAAAACCAACATGAATTCCAGACAACGATTGGAAGCTTTATTTTTGAGGCGCAGCCTGTCTCACCGACAGTGAATCCCCCTTCAAACATTTCCCATCTGCCTCCCGGGCTTTCTGATTGTTATCAACTGATCACGCAGGTCATTTATCTCCTGCAGCCAATACTCCGGCGTTCCGAAATTGTCCATCACCCGGGTCTCGCCATCCTCCACCACCTGATGAATGCACCATGCCATATAATGAACGTAACGCATGGCCCTCAACGGCTCAATCAACCGAAGTGTTCGCCTGTCGAAAGGCCGAAAGGTCTCATAGCCTTCGAGAAAGAGATCGGCCTCCACAAAGGAGTCCTCCAATACCCCCGGGAGCAACATCCAGAAATCCTGGATCGCGGGCCCGACGACCATATCGTCAAAATCAATCAGGGAGAAGGTTTCCGGCGGTCGGTGAATAATGTTGGCATAATGACAGTCCCCGTGCAGACGGCCCATTTCAATTCCATCAAACAGAGGTTGGATTTCTGCGATCAATTCATCTATGACCGTGCTGAATTCACCTCTGAGATCTTTGGGTATGAGCCCGCTTTGTAAAATCTTCTCCGCCTGCGGTAAAGTGGTTGCTGCGGGTTCAAGTCGAATCCTGGCATCTGCTCCGTGAATCGACCCAATATTGTGGACCCTGGCCAGCAATCTTCCGAGTTCCAGCCATTGATCATCACTGTATTCATCAAGACACCGTCCGCCGCATTTGGGAAACATGGCAAAGTGGATACCTTTATAGACGCCGAGTGTCGATCCATCCAGCAGCTTTAGAGGAGCAATAACCGAAATCTCGTGCGTGGAAAGTTCCCGTAGAAATTCATGCTCCTGTACTATGGCCTCCCTGCTCCAGCGACTGGGCCGGTAGAACTTTACTATAAGCATCCGTCCGTCTTGCTGTTCCAATTCAAAGACCCGGTTGATATAGCTGTTAAACGGACGAAAAAGGTTGGTAAAAGGAAGACCAAGCGCGTTTTCGACAAGATTTATCACTCGATCAGGGGTAAGAAGGCCAAAAGAAGGTGCGGTCTTCACAGGAGTGCCGGCGTGCGTTCGTATTTGCCTGGATGAGTGTTTTTTCATGGAACGATAAAATCCTTATACGATATGCAACCATTTTCATATATAGTCTGGTAGGCCCCACATGACATTCACGGGTAAAACCAGCCTCAATGAGCCTATTGCCCATGTATAATCCTGGATTGGAGACTGCCGCCGGATATTCACACTCATTGTATACCCCAACCCCGGTTGCTGCAATGGAGGACGGTAAAATAGAAGCCGAATCAGCAAAAATATCACCCCCCTTTTCAGGAAACTGCACCCTGTGCAAGAAAGAACATATTTTTCCCGGCATATATAGCCTGAAACTCGGTTACACGCTGATGAAAAAAATGGACCAGGGAGAATTTCAAAACGACTCCCTGCCCCTCAACCTTTTGTTCGGTGAAATGCGCGGAAAGATGTTCGGAGTGATGAAATGCCTCACTATCGACAATTCCGAGGTCACCCTGAAGGCCTTTTCCGGGCAGTTTAACGGCAGATGGCATATAGCCGGTTGGGTCCCTCCCCTTTTCGACATTACCAGGTGGAACCGGGTAAACGCACCGGCAGAACAGGACATTAAGGAGATCGGGCGGAGCATTGAAACCTGTGTGGACCCCATGAGAAAAGAACTTTTTCGAAGACGAAGAATCCTTTCCCAAAAATTAATGAAGGAGTTGCATGCACTCTATCGTTTCACCAATTTTTCAGGCAGTACTCTCTCCTTCTCGGATATTTTTCCGGATGATCGCGGCATTCCCACGGGAACCGGAGACTGTTGCCTCCCCAAGCTTTTAAACTTTGCTGCATCCCACGCCCTTATCCCCCTCTCATTCTGCGAATTCTACTGGGGAAGGGAGAATAAATCAGGGACCAGGAAGCACGGCGAATTCTATCTCCCCTGCCGGGAGAAATGCGCTCCACTCGTGGGTACCATGCTCTGCGGACTTGAAAAACTCGATGCGCACAAAAGACTTTAAGATAAAGATTGTTCATACCGATCCTGCTTTTGTCGTCGTCGTAAAACCAGGCGGTTTCCTTTCAGTACCTGGAAGGGGACCAGACAAGCAGGAATGCGTCGTAAAAAGGGTCAAAGAACTTTTCCCCGAATGTATTGACCAACCTGCTGTGCATAGGCTCGACATGCAGACCTCAGGAATTATGGTTCTCGCCTTGACTGGAGATGCCCATCGGCATCTTGCAAGACAATTTGAGCAACGTCTGATCAAAAAACACTATATTGCCGTGGTCCAAGGTTTAGTAAAACCCTATTCCGGGCATATACAGCTCTCCTTTCGGCTCGATCCCGACAACCGCCCATTTCAGATTCATGATCCGCTCCATGGCAAAATAGGAATCACTCTGTGGAAAAAACTCGCCATCGAAGGCGGCAGGACCCGGATTGAGTTCACTCCGCTTACCGGCCGGACGCATCAGCTCCGCGTCCATGCAGCCCATCCCCAAGGTCTTGGCTGCCCCATTGTCGGCGACATACTCTACGGTGATGGGCAAGAAGGTGACACCTTGCTTTTGCATGCAACCTATCTCTCCTTCCAACATCCAACAGAGGGCTCCGTGGTCGAGTTCGAGTCCTTTCCCCACTTTTGACCTCAAAACAAAAAAGGCCGGGTATGGAATCATACCCGGCCTTCACTCATTTCCGTCTTCTTTGGATCTTGTGTCTTTGGCCTTTTTAAATGGCGATCGGATAAAAGCTGATGGCGAAAACACTGACTGCGAGGATTAACATACAGGCAGGGCCAAGAATCGACTTCTCTGTCTCAAAACTCTCTTTTGCATCGTGGAAATACATGTTGACAATCAGGCGCAGATAATACCACATGGACAGGATACTGCTCACGATGCCCAATACAGCCAAGGTAACCTGACCGGCATTGATGGCACTGACGATGATATAAAATTTTCCCATAAACCCTGCAGTCGGCGGAATACCGGCCATGGACAGCAAGAAGATTGTAATGGCAGCCGCGGAATAAGGCCTGCTCTTGGCCAGACCCTTGAAGTCTTCAAAGGAGGTTCTCTTCTCGCCGTTCCCGGTGAGATAAGAAAGAGCGGCAAAGATACCAAGAGTACTTACAGCATAGGCGGCCAGATAGAAAAGGATCACGCTGCCGCTGAAATGATCGGTACTTACCGCCACCAGTGCAATCAAAAGATACCCGGTATGAACAACACCGGATGCTGCCAGCATTCTTTTCAGAGTGTTTTGACCTATAGCAATAAGGTTTCCACCAAACATCGTCAGAATGGCAATATAGAAAAGATAGGGCACCCACTGATTCTTAAGTGCCGGATTAATCATGATGAAGTTGGCAAATATCGCAAAGATAGCGGTTTTCAAGGCGGTGGCCATAAAACCGGTTACCGGCATTGATGCTCCGTCGTAGACATCAATAACCCAGGCGTGGAAGGGAAAAGCTGCAACTTTGAACAGAAAGGCTATGATGATGAAAAAAACGCCTCCGACCACGGCCGGCGTATGGAAAAGCCCTTCCGTCGCCATGTAGGTTCCCAAAGCGGCGAACTTGGTGCTCTGAATTCCACCATAGATTAGAGCCGTCCCCATGGTGAAGAATGCACCGGTAAAGGCTCCCAGCATGAGATACTTCAAAACGGCTTCAGCGGCTCCCACATTTTTCCTGTTGAAGCCGACCAGGGTGTAAATCGCTAAAGACATTATCTCAAGGGAGATGAAGGCCGTAATCAACTCCTGGGCCATGGTCAAGAGCAGCATGCCACAGGCGGAAAAGGCAATCAGGCTGTAGTATTCAACCAAGCCGAAACTGTTTTCCTTGAAATAACTCTGAGAACTCATCGAGGTAAAGAAACCGCAGGCCAAAATTATGAGCGCGGCAACTCGGGAGAAATCGGTAACCACCAACATCCCATTAAACGCACTCTCATACGGTACAAAATGCCCGGTGGTACCAGTAAGGAGCTGAGCTACAAAAGCCAGAGCAAACACGCACATGCTGACAGGCGAAGCAGCCTCGAGAGTCAGTTTCCCGAATGCAGCCCTAAGCATCAACAGGATGGCTCCCGCACCAACGATAAAAAGAGGGAGTAATAAGAAAAAGTCGCGCGTCATGATATGTACCCTGCCTTATTTCTGTTCAAGTTTATGTCCTTTATCAAGGACTATGGTTTCTGCAACCTGCACATGCTGCGAAATGGAGCTGATCTGAATTTTTGCTGCGGGTTCTATCTTTTTAAGGAACGGTTGAGGATAGATACCCATCACGATAATTATGACAACTATCGGCAGAAATGCAGCCACTTCAGCGCCGCTCAGATCTTTAAATTTAAAAGATGCCTTTTTTGATTTCTCGAAAAATACCCTCTGGAACATCCACAGCATATAACAGACGCCTATGATCAACGACGTTCCAGCCAAAATCCCTACCACTACATTAAACTTGATGGCACCTAGAATAATCAGAAATTCGCCGATAAAACCGCTGGTCCCGGGAAGCCCGACAGAGGCAAGCATCGCCACTGCGAAGAAGAGGGCGAAAACGGGAGCTTGAGATGCGATCCCGCCAAGATCTTCGATTTTTCTGGTATGTGAACGTTCTTCAAGGACACCTGCAAAGAGAAACAGAACCCCGGTACTGGTAGCGTGGGCGACAATTTGATAAATACTTCCGGTTAATGCCTGAATATTCATGCAGAATATACCCAAAGCGATGATGCCCATATGGGAAGCGGAAGAGAAGGCGAGCATTCTTTTGAAGTCTTTCTGCGCGATTGCGGCAAGCCCGCAGTATATCATGCCGATCACTCCGAGATAGGCAAGCAGCAACGCATATCTGGTAAATTCAGGACCAAAAATGGGGATTACAAAACGAATGACCGCATAGACACCGATCTTGGCCATAATGGCCGAAAGAACAAAGGTGGCAGCAGATGGCGCCTCGGTATAGGCATCAGGTAACCAGGTATGGAAAGGAAAAATCGGAATCTTGATCGCAAAGGCCAACATAAATGCGACAAAGGCCAGAAGAGCCCCGGTGCCGTGGAGTTTCATAGCTCCCATCTTGGCGATATCAAAACTCCAACCGCCAAACTGGCTGTGATAGCTGACGCCAAGATAGAGAATTGCAGCCAGCATCAGAAGAGAACCCGCAATGGTATAGATTGTGATCTTGATGGTTGCGGCAACTTTTCCCTCTCCTCCGTAAAGACCGATCATGAAGAAGATGGGCAGAAGCATAACTTCCCAGAAGATGTAAAAAAGGATAAGATCCCCGGCACAGATTGCACCGGCCATTGCCCCTTCAACAATGAGGAGATTGGCGTAATATCCCTTTGGTTTGGTTGAGAATACAAGATAGATCAAGGGAAAGAGAACGGCTCCCGCCATGAGAACGAACAGGCTTATCCCGTCAACACCGAGGATATAGTTTATTCCCAATGATTGAACCCAGGTCTGTCTTTCGACAAATTCCATTCCACCGGCGCCGTTGAATCCCGTGTAGAGTTTCAGACCCAGGATCAATACCGCAACAGACACCACAAAGCCAACCGCCCTGGCACCGTTTTTGGCTACCGGGAATAGCAGCAGCAAGAGCCCTGCTGCTATCGGCAGGAAGATCATAGATGAGAGGATATGTTCCAACATTCTTGCACCTTACCTAGTTCAACGTTTGAGAAATTAACAGACTTAAAAGGCTCAATCCTATGACCATATAAATCGCATATACACGGACAAACCCTGTTTGAAAGACCTTGAATGCACTCCCGGCAATGCTGTATATGCCGGCTGTCAGCCTTCGAGGTCCATCGGTGACATTGGGATCAAATTGTTTCCAGATAAATGAACCGATAAGTTTGTACGGCTGGACGAAAACCGCATCATACAACTCATCTATATAGAATTTATTGTAGGCAAATTTGGAAAAACCAGAGAAATACGGAACCTCGGCACCCCGGGCAAATTTGAAAAAGGCAATGGCAATACCGATAAGGACAACTACGACGCTTGCCCCCATGGCCATCCATTCCATGCCTTCTGTGGCATGAACGTGATGGTCCAAAACACTTGGTGCCAACCAATGGGATACCAGTTGGTGCCCTCCGAAAACCTCGGGCAGATTCATCAAACCGGCGAAAAGAGCACCTGCAGCGAGAATCACCAAAGGCGCGGTCATCACTGCCGGCGGTTCATGGGCATGATCATAGGCCGATTTGCTGTGCGGCTCGCCATGGAAGGCGACAAAGATCATCCTGAACGTATAGTAGGCTGTCATACCGGCCACCAGAACCCCGATGATCCAGATACCTTTGTGTCCACTTGCAAGCGCGGAAAACAGTATTTCGTCCTTGCTGAAGAACCCGGAAAACGGCGGACAACCGGCCAGGGCCAGGCCTCCTATAACCATGGTCCAGTAGGTAATGGGCAGTTTTTTCCTCAACCCACCCATTCTCCAGATATTCTGCTCATGATGCATGGCATAGATGACTGAACCGGCACAGAGAAAGAGCAGAGCTTTAAAAAACGCATGGGTTACGACATGAAAAATTCCAGCCGAGTAGGCCGCGACCCCGACGCCAGCGAACATATACCCCAACTGGCTTACAGTGGAATAGGCCAGGACCTTTTTGATGTCGTCCTGGAACATGGCAAAGATTGCGGAAACAAGCGCAGTGAGAATACCTATCCATGCTATAACCTCTCCTGACAGAGGGATATGGGCATAGAGGAAGCTGAATCTGGCGACCATGTAGACACCGGCCGTCACCATTGTCGCCGCATGGATAAGCGCGGAGACGGGTGTCGGGCCGGCCATGGCATCAGGCAGCCAGACATAGAGCGGGATCTGAGCTGATTTGCCGGTGGCGCCGACAAAAAGCAGCAGACAGACAACCAGCCCCATTGCCGGAGTGAGCATGGGTGCATTTGCCTTCAAAGCGATAAAGTCAAATCCGTGGGTCCCGATACTCCAGAAGAGGAAGGCCATTCCTAAAACGAATCCCAGATCGCCGATTCTGTTGACGATAAAGGCCTTGTTTCCGGCAAGTACATTGCTTCGGTCGTCATTATAATAGCTGATCAACAGGTAGGAACAGAGACCGACACCCTCCCAGCCGACGAACATGACCACAGGACCGTCTCCCAGCACCAAAATGAGCATGCTTCCCAAAAAGAGATTCATATAGGCGAAATACTTGCCAAATGATTTGTCTCCGCCCATGTAACCAATGGAGTAGATGTGAATCAGCGTCCCGATAAAGGTAACGAACAGCAGAAAAAGCGAACTCAAGGGGTCGGCGAGAAACCCCATGTTGATATGCAGCTCTCCCACGCTGAACCAGGTAAAGGCCTTGTGGACCAAAATTCGCTGATCAACCGGCATCGCCTGGAGGAGTTGAAATACCTGAAGGGCCATAATGCAGGAGGCAGCCGGTCCCAGGCAGGCTATAACACCATAAAATTCTTCTGAAAACCCTTTGGTTTTGCAGGTCATCACATGCAACAGCCCGATCACAAAAGCACCGACAAGCGGCATCAAGGGGATCAAACCGAGATAAAATGTAGCAGTATGTTCCATTAGATCACCCCTTCAACGTACTGAAAATGTTTGTATCCAGCACGCCCTTATGCTTATGCAGTAAGATGACGACGGCCAGGGCCAAGGATGCTTCCGCAGCCGCTACGGCGATTACCATCAACGCCAGGATCTGACCATCCATGCTGATATGCAGACGAGAAAATGAGATAAAGGCCAGATTGGCGGCATTTAACATCAACTCAATCGACATAAACACCGTGAATACATTTCTTCTGGAAATCACTCCCAGGATGCCCAGGGAAAAAAGTATGATACTCAAGGTAAGATAATTACTAATCACTTGCCATCCTCCCTCTTTCCGGCCAGAACCACGGCACCAATAAGTGCAACCAGCAGCAGAATAGAAACGATTTCGAAAGGAAGCAGCCAGTTCTTAAACAGCAACAGCCCAACCTCCTTTACGCCCCCAAAGCCCCCACCGAGAATATCAGTGGTGCTTCCCGGAAGACTCTTAACTATTTTGTGTAAAAACCAGGCGATCGGTGTAATGATAACAGCACCGCCCAAAAGGAACATGCCCCGCCCCTTTTCATCCGGCAGGTCTCTGTCCTGGATGTTCAGGAACATGATGATGAAGACGATCAGAGACATGATTGCTCCCGCATACACGATCAACTGAACCAAAAACATCAGTTTGGCGGAGAGAAGGGCATAGAGACCCGCGAGCGAGATCAGGGTAACCACAAAGCTCATCGCCCCATTCATCGGGTGTTTGAAGAGAATCAAGCCGATGGCGCCTACCACCGCCATAACAGCCAATCCGAAAAATAGCAATTCGGCAAACATGATATCAAGCGCCCCCTTTCTTATATTCTTCTTCGCTAAACGCACCCTTAGTTGCCAACAGATCGTCGATCCCTACAAACACTGATGCACGATCATAACTCGTAACCGAAAAAATCCCGCTGTCCATCCGGATCGCATCCATCGGGCAGGCCTCGACACAATAGCCGCAGTAAATGCACTCCAACAGATCAATATTAAAACTTACGGGAACCTTTTCGGACTTTCCGTCCCAACGCTCACCGGACTCGATCGTTATACACCGCGCCGGACAGTTGGTCTGACACATGAAACAGGCAACACACTTGACCGTACCGTCCTCGTGGGTCGTCAATCGATGACGCCCGCGCCAGCGCGGAGTAATCTCCGGTTTAACCTCCGGATAATGCCGAACGTAAAGTTTCGAATTATCCAGAAGATTCAGCCAAAAATGGCCGAAAGTAACGCACATTCCTCTTACGATCTCAAACAAAAAGATCTTCTCCAGAAAACTCGATCCCTTTCGTTCCAAGACCTTGGTAGTTATACTCATGCCATCCCCCTTCAGCTCAACGCAACGACGACTGCACTTGTGATAAAGATGTTCAGAAGTGCCAGAGGCAACAGCATCTTCCATCCTAGTTTTTGCAACTGATCATAACGAAAGCGTGGCAGTGTCCAGCGGACCCATACATAGACAAAACACATCATGAAGGTCTTTACCAGGAAGGTCGCTATCTGCAACAAGACGACCAGTACCCGACCTGCCGCACCACCGCTGGCATTGAGCATATACCCGATCAATACCGCTTCGACAAGGGCCACCATCATCCACAGGATGATGGTATAGACATTTGCCTCCCGAATCCTGGGATCTTTGGGTCGGTCGTAATGACTTCTGTTGTTCTTTCTCATCCAGCCGGTGAAGATAGCCGAGGCCAGAGGGATAAAAATAATCAGGGCGATGGTTACTGCGCCAGCGTTGGCAAGCAGAGTGTCGGTCGAAAGCCACGGTATCTGATAACTCCCGAAAAACAGCGTTACAATCAGTGCACTTGAAACGAACATGGCCACATATTCACCCATGAAGAACAGGGCGAATTTCATCGAGCTGTACTCTACATGAAATCCCGCGACCAGCTCGCTTTCACCTTCCGCCAGATCAAAAGGTGTTCGGTTGGTCTCGGCAAAAGCGGCAACTATGAAGATCAAAGCCCCCAAGGGCTGGAGAACAACCCCCCACATGGGGATGAATCCGAAGAGCAACCGTCCCTGAAAATGGGCCATCTGACCGAGGTCGATGGTTCCATAAACCGTCAGTAGGCTGACCAGGGCAAGCCCCATGGGAATCTCGTAGCTGATGACCTGCGCTGCCGCACGGAGACCACCCAGAACACCAAACTTGTTATGGGAGGACCAACCGGCCAGGATTATCCCGTACACGCTGAACCCGGCGATGGCAAGAAACCAGAGGATGCCAAGGCTCATTGGAATACCCTGCATGATGTACCCCTTTCCCGACAGGACCAGAGTATCGGCGAAGGGAACAACGGCAAAGGAAACCAGCGCACAAACGAAGACGATTAACGGAGCCAGGACAAAATAGAATTTATGTTGGCTGTGCCCTGGGATGACGTCCTCCTTGAAGATCAATTTCACCGCATCGGCCAGATTCTGGATAAGACCTGCTGCCCTGAATCCTCCGACATTACAGCGATTTGGGCCTGCACGATCCTGGAAGAATGCGGCCCCTCTTCGTTCCAGCCAGACCAGTACTGCGATGAAGCAGAGCGGCACAAAGGCTCCGAAAGCCACCCGGAGAAGAATAAGTAGAATATCAAGCTGGGACATGGGAAGCCTCACTATCTGTTAATTTCAATCCTCCCTCGGGGACAACACCCGAAAATGAGGGAATTACCTTCTTCATTTCCTCTGCAATATCATCCATCGAAACCGACCCGCCCAAACGCTTCACGATCTCGATCATATCGGTGGAAGGGGTATTTTTATGGACCGCCTTGGCAAAATGCTGCAGGACACCATCCGTATTAATTACACTCCCCTCAGACTCACTGTAGGAGGCAACCGGAATTGCAACTGCCGCGGTCTTGGTAAAAACGTTTTGGTGGGTACTGATGGAAACGACCGCTACTTTTGTCAGCATGGCATCGAATTCACCGCCGGAATCGCCTATCAGCAGATCATTGTTAAAGCTGATCAGCGCTTCGGCACCGTTCAAAGCAGATATAAAGCCGTCTTTTGAGGTATCGATTCCCAAGAGCTTCAGGGCTGCACGATTTGCAGACTTATCATCCTGAATCAGCCATCCGTCCCCGTCTCCTGCCTTGATGTATCCATCGCTGTATCCGGAAACCATGGCACCGACCTCCTGGGCCAGGGCCTTGATCGCAATCATCTGTTCCACAGTGCAACTGGGAGATACCAGGAGAAGGGCTTTTGCAGACAACGCCTTTTTAGCGGCGACAATGGCATCACCAAAGGAAGATTCTTTTCCTTTAATTCTGGCAACAGTCAACCGACCCTCGTTTTCCGCATGATAGGTCATGCGCCCTTCATCGCAGATGAAGTAGCCGTTAACCTGTTCATTGAGCCGCGGCCTGAACCTGTAGATCACATCATCCTTGTATTTTTCACAGTTGTGATCGATAAAGATATTGCATCCCTTGGAACACCCGTGGCAGATACCCTTGCTCGGCGTCAGAAACCAGACTCTTTGCTTGAAGCGAAAATCAGCGCTGGTCAGCGCACCAACCGGACAGAGATCGACCACATTCAGGGCATAGCGATTATTGAGCGGCCGTCCAGGAAAAATCTCGACCCTGGCCTGATCTGTACGATTGACAATGCCCAGCTCACCGGTCTTCGTGATCAGACGGGTAAAACGCACACAACGGGCACAGAGGACACAGCGTTCCTGATCATGGACCACACCACACCCGAAATCAATGCGTTTTCCTTTTTTGACAACCGGAACCGTCATCCTGCTGTCCCTGCGATCATACTTCATATAGTAATCCTGCAGGACACATTCCCCCGCCTGGTCACAGACCGGGCAGTCGATCGGGTGATTGATCAGTTCCAGTTCCATGACATCAGCCTGAATCTTCTTGATGTTGTCGACATCGATCAGGACTTTCATGCCTTCAGCAGCCGGGGTCTTACAGGCCGGTACCAGCGGCGGCCTGCCGTCCTCAATGCCGACTAGGCACATCCGGCAATTTCCATCTGCGCCTAGGGCGGGATGGTAACAGAAATGGGGAATCTCGATGCCGACGACCTTCAGGGCATCAATCAGGTTTTTACCCGACTCCACCTCCACTTCAACTCCGTTAACAAAAAGTTTTACCATTTCAGCCATGAGTCAGCCCTTATCCCTGTGTCTGAGCGGCCGTTGCAGAGGCGCCTTTTGTAACATAGGCCTCGAATTCGTGCCGGAACTTATCTAGATAACTGCGTACCGGCATGGTGCAAGCTGCCGAAAGTACGCAGACGGTTTTCCCTTCGATGTTGTCGCAGAGCTCTCGTAAAAGATCGATATCAGCAATCGTCCCGTCACCCCGAAGAATCTTTTTGACGATCTTCAACATCCAGCCGAGACCCTCCCGGCAAGGTGTACACTGTCCGCAGGATTCATGGTGGTAAAACTGAATCAGGTTTTCCACCAGCTTGACCATATCGACCGTCTCGTCAAGCACGACGATACCGCCGGAGCCGAACATGGTCTTATGGGCGGCCATGGATTCATAATCAAGGGTCAAATCCTGGGCATCCTCCAGAGTCTGAACAGGCGTTGAGCTTCCACCGGGAACGATCCCCTTCAGCTTTTTGCCGTTTAACACCCCGCCTGCCACCTTTTCAATGACCTCAAGGATCGGCAGTCCCAGCGGCAGTTCGTACATGCCGGGCTTGTTGACATGACCGGAGATGCCGAATAGATGGGTGCCGGGGCTCTTCTCGGTACCGTATTGCTTGTAGGCATCCGCACCGTTTTCGATGATATAGGGCAGTGAGGCAATGGTCTGTACGTTGTTGATGATGGTCGGACACCCGTAGAGCCCTTCCACCGCTGGAAAAGGCGGTTTGCTCCTTGGCTGTCCCTTCTTGCCTTCGATGGATTCCAGAAGCGCGGTTTCCTCGCCGCAGATATAGGCACCTGCTCCCCGATGGACAGTGACATCCAGTTTAAAATCGTGGCCCGCCACCTTCTCTCCCAGATACCCTGCTGCATAGGCTTCGTCGAGGGCCTTCTGCAGGGCTTTTACCTGGGTCGTATACTCACCGCGGATATAGATATAGGCATCATGGCAGCCAATCGCATAACAGCATATGATGATGCCTTCTATCATCATATGCGGGTCCCGCACCAGGATATAGCGGTCCTTGAAGGTTGCCGGTTCCGATTCGTCGGAGTTGACGGTCAGATAAACCGGTTTGTCGAGTCCCTTCGGCAGGAAGGACCACTTGAGACCAGCTGGGAATCCGGCGCCGCCACGGCCGCGCAGCCCACTGTTTTTTACCTCTTCGGTTACAGCCGTGGGTTCCATGGAAAACAGCTTTTCCAGCCTGGGAATAGGCCCCATGCTGTTTGGCGACTTCAAGCTTATGGGCGTCTTTGATGTCGAATTTGGCACTGAGAATCTTTACTTCCATTTCCGTACGCCCTCCTTATTTCAACGTGGCCAGCAAGGTTTTCAGTTTATCCACGTCCATGTTCTCGTGGAATTCCCCGTTGACCTGGACAACCGGAGCTGTTCCGCAGTGACCGAGGCATTCAACTTCCTCGAGACTGTATTTTCCATCCGGGCTTACCTCACCCGGGACAAGGCCGAGTTCGCCTTTGAGATAATCAACAATCTCCTGTTTCCCTCTGAGCCAGCAGGACAGGGTCCGGCAGATGGCGATGTGATTTTTGCCCATCGGATGCAGGTTGTACATCGTGTAAAAGGTCGCACACTCATACACCTTGCTAGCAAAGGTACCGATACGATCGGCTATATACGCTATTGCCTCGGAACTGATCCAGCCTTCCTGCTCCTGCGTCAGCCAAAGAGCAGGCAGAATCATAGACTCCCGGGTCGGATAGCGTTTGACGAGGCGCTCAAATTCGGCGTCCCTCTCCGCATCATACTGAAACGGTTTTCCTGTAGATATCAATTTAGCACGGTTGCTCATCTGTCCAACTCCCCACCAATTATATTGATACTCCCAAGGTTGATGACAGCATCGGCAATCATGGACCCTTCAACCATTTCCGGGAATCCGCCCATGATATAGAAGCAGGGCGGCCGCACCTTGACTTTATAGGGCCTTCCGGATCCGTCGGAGACGAAATGGAATCCCAACTCGCCGTTTGCCGCTTCGAACGAATCGTACCATTCTCCCTTGGGTGTTTTTACACCCTCATAGATGATCTTGAAGTGGTTGGCAAGACCCTCAATCTTATTGTAAACCTGTGATTTGGGAGGAATCGCCACCCGATGGTCATCGACAAATATCGGGCCCTTGGGAATGAGCTTCATTGCCTGGCGGATGATCTTCATGCTCTGGAAGATCTCTTCGTAGCGTATCATCAACCGGTCATAGAGATCGCCGATTGTGCCGACCGGCACTTCGAAATCAAAGGCATCGTAGTTATAGTACGGCGCATCCTTGCGCAGGTCGAACGGTACCCCGCTTGCCCGAAGGCAAGGTCCGGTATAACCATACGACAAGGCAGTTTCTTTGGGCATAATACAAACACCCTGGGTTCGGTCATGGACAATGCGGTTGGCCGCAACCAACTTGAACGAATCAGAGACACCCTTTTCAATGTCCTTGAGGTGATTTACCATGTCCCCTTCCCAGCCTTCATAGAAATCCCGGTACATCCCACCAATACGGGTAAAGGAATTGGTGAGACGCGCACCGGTCAAGCGGCTGATCAGGTCATAGGAGGCCTCTTTCTCATTGTAAAGATACCAGTAGTTGGTCAGACCGCCCATATCGACCAGGTTGGCGGCAATACAGACCAGGTGATCCTGTATCCTAAAGAACTCGGTCAGGATAACCCGCATGAATTTGGTCCGTTCGGTAATCTCAACGCCCAGCCATGACTCAATCGCCTTCACATAGGCGATATTGTTCATCAAGGCCGAACAGTAATTGAGCCGATCGGTAAGCGGTATTACCTGGTTGTATGTGAGACCTTCAGCCGTCTTTTCAAAACCACGATGCAGATAACCAACCTCGTTGACATTGGCTATAATTGTTTCACCATCGAGGGCGGTCAGTATGCGAATAGCGCCATGAGTGACAGGATGGGAAGGACCGATGTTCAAAAACATGATCTCAGTGTTGATGTCCTTCATCGTCGATTCGCTGACACCCTTGGCTGCCAGCCGTGCCTTAATCGGTCCTTCCAGACTATCGGTCTCAAAACAGACCTGTCCCTGTTGGGTCGGATAGTCCTTGCGCAGGGGATGACCTTTGAACTGCCAGTGGTTCAGAATACGTCTCAAATCGGGATGGCCGATAAAATTGATCCCATATTGATCCCAGGTTTCGCGCTCACCCCAGTTGGCGGAATCCCACAGACCTGTCGCCGTCGGAACCCCGATATCCGGGTCCTTGACAGGGGTGCGGACCTGTACCAACAGGTTTTGATGCCAGTTCCGCAGGGTATAGACAACCGCAAACCGCGCCTCCTGGGCAACCGGATAGTCGAGATAGTCGATGGCCGTAACGTCAAGCAGCAGGCTGAACCTCAGATCTCTGTCGTTTTTCAAGCGGGAAAGCGTATCAATGAGCTTTTCCGTGGAAACTGTTATCACCGCAGAATCCAGAACAGCCGCCACACTTGCATCCGGAAACGCGGTCTGTAATTTTTCAAGCACCGTCGCATTCATATCAATCGAGAATCCCTTTAAAATCTTTATGGCGATCCTTTATCACAGTCTCGCCTTTGATCTGATCCTGGATCTTCATCAGGGCGTCCAGCACCGCTTCCGGCCTTGGCGGACATCCGGAGATATACACATCCACCGGGATGATGGTATCAATACCCTGCACGGTGCAGTAGTTGTCGTAAATACCGCCCGAACTGGCACATGCCCCCATTGCGACAACCCATTTCGGCTCTGCCATCTGCTCATAGATACGCTTTAAAATCGGCGCCTGTTTATAGCTGATTGTGCCGCAGACAAGGAGGAGATCAGCCTGACGCGGAGAAAAACGAACAACCTCCGCTCCCCAGCGGGAAATATCATGCTGACTGGCCGCCGCACTCATAAATTCGATGGCGCAGCAGGCGGTTCCAAAAACAAACGGCCAGAGTGAATACTGCCGTCCCCAGTTGATAATCGCATCGAGTTTCGTGGTGACTACGGAGTCGCCCAGACTCGCTTCCAATCCTAACGCCAATTGACCACCCCTTTCTTTAGAATGTAAATGAGACCCGTCAGAAGCAGGAGCATAAACGCCACCATCTCGGAAAATCCGAACCAGCCGAGATCCCTGATGGAAACAGCCCATGGATACATAAACACTGCTTCGATATCGAATATCAGGAAGAGAATGGCAAGAAGATAAAACTTGACACTGAACTTCTGGTCAGCCATCCCGATCATACTGCCGACACCACTCTCATATGCCTCGTTCTTTACCTTGCCTTTTGAACGAGGCCCGAATATTGCCGTCACGGCCATAAAGACCGGAACAATAACAGCTATTCCAAAAAAAATTATTGCTGAAAGAACCAATTCCGTTGACATGTGCTCTCCCATCTCCTTTTATCGCTCTCAAAGCCTTACTCTAGACGCAGTGGCTCCATATAAAAAAAACCTGAATGAACGACCATTCATTAACAGGCGCTCACCTCTCCTGTCAAGAAAAAATTATCCCATACAAACGGGAGCTTAAGCCGTGCTAAAAAAATGCATCAAACGCACAATTTGCCATTTTTACTGTGCATATTGTGCATAAGAATGGCGCGAACTTACTCATTACCAACAATCGCCAGGACACCCTTCCTTTAATCAAAAGACCTTGGCTGTGCTTTTCATCTTGTTATTTTTGTGTATATTTAAGAGATATATTTTTATATTATTATTTATTAAAACCACAATATCACACACCCAAGCTAATTTTATGCCGCACAGTTTGCATAGCCTGGCTGTCTTGCAAAACTCCACTCAGCTTACCTACCGCTTTCTGAAACAAAACACCTATTTCCCCATTAATCTTCAGTAAGAAACCAAATTTCAACGTGTTATCCTTACCTGCCGGTGTGATTCATTTTGCTTATTTAAATATTCTGAAAATCTTATACTACACGTCGTTCTATCTGCTCTTTCCATCGTCTTTCACGCCCGGGGATGAAGGTGTTTACACAAAATACGAGCAGACACTGGTTTTAAACAATCGCTTAAGAAAAAACGTTGCCGGCAAAGCTGCCAGAAGCCCTCAATGCCTATGTATGAACTCCAGACACAATCCATCTCTTCTCATGTCCGGCCGGGCCGGTTTGAAGCCAAAGACACAGCTGTTTACCACAAATCTACGCAAGGCAAATGAAGACTATCATCAGGTAGTTTTTTGGTCGTAAAATTTCAGGGTGATCTCCGGCGGAATAGGCCTCTTCTTCTATCAGCTCGGCCAAGTCTGTCACCTCTAGAATGCTCTTTATCATTGACAGGCAGCCAGATGCTCCACTGCTGTCTCTTCCAACCATTCTTATGAGATGATATTACGGCAAGGCCCCCACCCACTCAGTGCGGTCCTCACCGTAAGTCCTTCTTTTTCCTACAGTGCCTGGAGTTTTTCAGTAAGCATGGGGACGAACTGTTTAAGATCGGCCACCACCAGGACATCGGCCACCTCGCCTATGGGGGCGTCCTTATCGGTATTGATCGCCACCACGAATTCAGACTTCTTCATCCCGGCCAGATGCTGGATCGCACCGGAGATCCCGCAGGCTACATAGAGCTTCGGCGATACCGTCTGACCGGTGGTCCCCACCTGACGATTATGCTCAACCCATTCCGAATCCACCACCGGACGGCTGGCACCGTATTCACCCTTCAAGGCTTTTGCCAGATTCTCGATCATCGCCACATTCTCAGGCTTGCCAATACCCCGACCCGCAGAAACAATCACCTGGGCCTTGGTCAGGTCAACACCGCCTGTCTCCGCCTGCTCGTAGCCTGCAAAGCTTACCCGCCCCTCATCTGCAGCCTCGATCTTCTCAACTGTCGGGCTCCCGGTCGGCTCGTCGGCAAGCGAGAAGGCTCCGGCCTGCAACGTCACCACGGTCTTGGCGGACTTGGCCGCAACCTGCCGCCTGAGCTTGCCATTGCATACTGGAACAACCAGCGCACCGTCCACAACTTCAACCACCTCGGACACCTGGGCCGCATTCATGGAAAACGCTATACGCGGAGCAAGATCCCACCCGTAGGACGAATGGCTGAACACCACCATATCAGGCTGCTCCCTGGCAATAACCTCGAGCAAGAGTTTCTTATGCCCGTCCGGGTTGAACTCTCCGGCGGATTTGACATCGGCCAGATACAGCTTGCCGGAAAACTTCGGCAAGGCTCCTTCATCACCCACCAGAAACATCGCACTCTCGCCACCCAGGGCCTGGGCAAAGGCCATCAACTCATAGGCGCTGCCCAACACCTTTCCATCTCTTTGTTCTGCTACAAGTATTATTTTCATCATATTCTCCCTAGGCCAGTACAGCAGTTTTCTCTTTCAGGATCTTAATCAGCTTGTCGGCAAGCTCTCCGACATCCCCCTCCAGAATCAGCCCCCCACCCTTCTTCTCCGGGAAGTACAGGGTGCTGGTCTCAGAAACCGCCTCGACCTTGCACAGATCCGCAACAGGCACCGAGAGCAGCTCCTTCTTCTTGGCCTTCATAATATTGGGCAGCGTCGGATAGCGCGGGGTATTCAATCCCAGCTGACAGGTCACAAGCGCAGGGGTTGTGCAGCCCACCGACGCCTTTACTCCGCCTTCAAGCTCTCGTTTGGCCGCAATCTTGCCGCCATCAAAGGCGAAGTCCACGATGGTGGTGATACTGGGGATGTCCAGCATCTCGGCCACCAGCACACCCACCTGGCCGCTGCCCCGGTCCTGGGACTGCATACCGGTGAAGATCACATCGAAGCTCTTGGATTTTGCAAACTCGGCGATGATCGAGGCAATCGGAAAGGAATCCTTCCGGGAGGAGGCATCGTCGGCCACATGCACACCTCGGTCGCACCCCATGGCCAGCGCCTTTTTCATCGTCTCCTTCACCCGGTCGGAGCCGATGCACAAGACGGTCAGGTCGGCTCCGGTCTTCTCTTTGAGCTGCACCGCCTGCTCCACGGCGTACTCGTCATACTCGTTCATCCGCCAGGCCAGGTCGGCATTGTCATACCACGTACCCGCAGCGTCTACCTTGAATTTCGATTCCATGTCCGGAACCTGTTTGATACACACCAGTATTTTCATTATCTTCCTCCTCGTTCTCAGTAGTTATATCTTTGCAGAATCCAGAATTCTGCAAGGAAAAGCAAGGTTGTTTGTCTTCTGGCTCCTGACTCCTGTTTTATTCCACAATCCTCTCCGCCAGGATCTCGGCTATATCCCGGGGTACAAGCTTCTCTTCAAGCTCCGCTCCTTTGACTCCGTCTTCGAACATGGTCAGGCAGAACGGGCAATTGGAGACAAGCGTCGGCGCCTCGGTGGCCGAGGCCATCCCCACCCGCTTGATGTTGATCCGGCTCCCCAGCTTCTCCTCGGCAAGGATCCTCCCGCCGCCGGCGCTGCAGCAGAACGACTGGTCGAAGCTCTTTTCCATCTCGACGATCCTGCCCCCCGCGGCCTGATCAGATTCCGTGGGGCCTCGTAAATACCGTTATGCCGTCCCAGATAGCAGGAGTCGTGGTAGGTACAGCTGAGGTCCCTGGACTCTATCTTCAACCGGCCGGAAGCAACCAGCTCCTCCAGGAAGTTCACGTAGGAGACCACCTCGGCCTCAAATCCCAGGTCACGGTAATCCTTGGAAAGCGTATTGTAGCAATGCGGACAGGTGGTCACGACCTTCTTCACCCCGTACCCGTTCATGGTCTCGATGTTCTCGGTGGCCATTGTCTGGTACAGGTATTCGTTGCCCATCTTGCGCATCGGCTCCCCGCAGCATTTCTCCTCTTTGCCCAGGATCCCGACATTGACCCCTGCGGCCCGGCAGAGTTGTATAAAGCTTGTGGCCACCGCGATATTTCGTTTATCAAAGGAGGCATAGCATCCCACAAAGTACAGGATATCCACCTCCGGATCCTCGGCAAGTGTCTTCAGTCCCAGCTTCTCGGCCCAGTCCCCGCGTGAGGCATAACCGATCCCCAACGGATTGCCGTTGACCTCGGTGGCCTCCATGGCCGCCATCACCTCCTCGCCTGGAAACTCTCCTTCCATCAGCACCATATTCCGGCGCATCTCGACGATCTTGCCCACGTGTTCGATCCCCGCCGGGCAGATATCCTGGCAGGCGAAACAGGTGGTGCAGGACCAGAGCACGTCCTTGCCCACGGTCTCGATCAGCTCGGCATCGGGGCTGGCAAAGGCGATCTCGCCCAGCTGGTTAATCACCTTCATCGGCGATAACGGCTTATCGGTATTCCAGGCCGGGCACCGGTCCTGGCAGCGTTTGCATCTGGTACAGGCATCGGCATCGAAGATGTCCTTCCAGCTGAGATCGCTCAAAGCGGCCGCCCCGAAGCTCTCGGCGTCCTCATCTTCCATATCCATGGTGGTAAGCTTGCCCCTCGGACCCCGGTCGGCAAAAAACATATTGGCGCTGGTGGTGAAGATATGCCGAAACTTGGTAAAGGGGATAGAGCAGATAAATCCTATGGCCATGAACAAGTGGAACCACCAGGTGACCTTGTGCAGGTTTCTAAGGCCCTCCTCGCCAAGCCCTGACATCGCCTTGGCAAAAACCAGCCCCACCGGCGACCAGTAGGACAACGGGGTGCCCAGCTCGGTCACCGCCATCCTGGCCCCTTCGATCACGAACCCGGTCACCAGGATGACAAACAGCAGCCCGTGCATGATCACATCGTCCCGGGTGGTCTCCAGCCCCTGGGGACGGAAGATGAACCGCCGCACCAGCAGCGAGCCCATCATCACGATGGCGGCAAGACCTGCGATATCAAGGGTCAGCGAAAAGAGTTTATAGAAGGTGCCCTTCAAAAACTTGACGCCGAACAACAAATCCAGGAAATCAGCCTGGGCCATGATCAGCAGCGTGCCGATAAACAGCAGCCCGAAGCCCCAGAAGAAAATCCCGTGGGCCAGCCCCGGCCATCGTACCCGGATCACCTTGTCCTGCAGGATGGTGTTCTTTATCGCCGTGCCCAGTCGCTTGCCCATCTCATCCCAGCGGACAAGCTCCTTGCCCTGGCGGTACACCTTCATCCGCTGAAGAAATCCGTAGACCAACACTCCCATTGCACCTATCGCCAACAGATACATCGGCACCAGCGTCGCCGCACTGTGACCAACGTTCCAGTATATCTCCCGGCTCGCTTCCATCTTGCTCTCCCTTGCTTTCTACCTGATTAGCGATGCGCCTATCACGATCCGCTGAACCTCACTGGTCCCCTCATAGATCTCGGTGATTTTGGCATCCCGCATCATTCTTTCCACGGGGAATTCACGGGTATACCCATAACCTCCGTGGATCTGAACGGCCTGGGTGGTCACCCGCATTGCCGTTTCACTGGCCATGAGTTTGGCCATTGCCGACTCCTTGGAATAGGACAGACCTGCACTGGCCCTGTAAGCGGCATTGTAGACAAGCAAACGCGCCGCCTCGACCTGGGTTGCCATATCGGCCAGCTGAAACTGAATGCCCTGGAAGGTCCCGATGGCCACCTCAAACTGTTTGCGTTCCCTGGCGTAGGCAACCGATGCATCAAGCGCCCCCTGGGCGATCCCCAGTGCCTGGGAGGCGATACCGATCCTGCCACCGTCCAGGGTCTTCATGGCAACCTTGAAACCCTGGCCTTCTTTGCCTAGCAGGTTTTCCTTGGGAATTCGGCAATTTTCGAAGACCAGCTCCATGGTGGGCGATGAACGGATGCCCATCTTCTTCTCCTTTTTGCCGAAAGAAAAACCAGGTGTTCCCTTCTCGACAATGAAGGCACTTATCCCATGATGTTTCTGGGCCTCTTTATCGGTCCTGGCGAACACCACATAGGTTTCGGCATCGCCTGCATTGGTAATGAAAACCTTGGTACCGTTTAAAATCCACTCATTGCCGTCCAAAACGGCCGTGGTTTTGGTACCGCCCGCATCGGTGCCTGCCGAGGGTTCCGTCAGGCCAAAGGCCCCCATTTTTTCTCCCTGGGCCATGGGCAGCAGAAATTTCTGCTTCTGCTCTTCGGTACCAAACAGATATATCGGGTTGCTCCCCAATGACAGATGAGCCGAAAGAGTCACACCGGTCGAGGCACAGACCCGTGACAGCTCTTCAACGGCAATGGCGTAGCTGAGATAATCCGCTCCGGCGCCTCCATACTCTTCAGGAAAGACGATACCGGTAAGTCCCAGTTCCGCCAGACGGCCGAACATCAGATCCCTGTCGAAGCGTTCTTCCTCATCACGTTCAGCGGCGCTCGGCGCCACCTCTTTTTCGGCGAATTCCCGCACCATATCGCGGATCAAATTCTGCTCTTCCGTCAGTTCAAAATTCATGTCATTGCTCCTTTGCTCTCTATTTCACACATCCATTCCAAAAGTTTCCCGATAGTTCTGAATTCGCTTAGACTGTTGCCGATTTTTCGGTTCAGGTTCCCAGGCCTGCTTTATCTTCCGGGATCTGCACCATGACCGCCGAACCTTCCGCGCACAGCTTGCCGTCTGCCGAAAGGGTCAGGTCGACCAATACCTTTCGACCTTTGATTTCCGTGGCTCTGCCGCGAATCGTAAGTTCGGTATCTATCGGAGTCGGGGCGCGGAAATCGACCTTCAGGGAAGCGGTCACAAAACGCGACAGCGGCTTTCCATCCTCACGGGCCTTGGCAGCCGAGGCCGTCGCCGCCCCATGGCAGTCGATCAAAGAGGCAATCATCCCACCGTAGAGAAAGCCCGGGAAACCGCCTGTATATTTGGAATCCGGCGTAAAATGGCAGACGGTTTCATCCCCGTCCCAATGGCTCTTGATCTGCAGCCCCTGATCGTTCAACCTGCCGCATCCGTAACAGTTGGCAAATTCATCCGGGTAATAGTCTTGAAAGGCCTTTTGACTCATCTCCGCCTCCTTGATTAGCTATAGGTATAAAATAATTGTATTTCCATAACACCACAAACGCTGGTCAATTGAAAGAAATTTGTTAGCCCGTCAGGCTGCGGGACGAATTGCCGCAGACGATTCATCCGCCACAGATTTTTTCATTCCTCGTCCCGAAATCCTTGCTACCGACTCACTATCATGGCCATCCCCATACCGCCGCCGATGCACATGCTGATGAGTCCGGTGCCGTAGCCTTTCCGCTGCATCTGATACATCCCGGTAACCATCTGCCGTGCTCCGGTACAGCCCACAGGATGCCCCATGGAGATGCCGCTTCCCAATTCATTGGGTTTATCCACTTCTATGCCTAGTTCGATCATGCAGCCAATGGCCTGGGAGGCAAAGGCCTCGTTCAGCTCGATCATATCGATATCGCCGATAGTCATTTTGGTCCGGGCAAGTACCTTGCGGATCGCGGGAACCGGACCGAGGCCCATGTAGGCGGGATCGAGACCTCCCGCAGCAAAACCCTCGACGGTCACGATGGGCTCAAGGCCCAGCTCCCTGGCCTTGGCTTCACTCATCATCAGCACCGACGGCGGCCCCGTCATTGATTCCCGAGGCGTTTCCGGCGGTAACGGTACCCTGGGGATCAAAGACCGGTTTCAGTCTGGCCATTCTGGCCATATCGGTGGTCATCGGCCGCTCGTCGGTTGCAAAGAGAACCTCTTCCCGTTTAACCCTGACCTTTACCGGTACAATCTCAGAGGCAAAGAGGCCGTCAGCGATCCCACGACAGGCCCGGGTATGACTGAGAACACTGAGTTTGTCCTGGTCTTCACGGCTTATGGCATACAGCTTGGCGATATTTTCCGCTGTAACCCCCATGTGATACCCATAGAAGATCTCGTAGAGTGCATCAAAGACCATCAGATCGGAGACCTCGCCGGTGCCAGTCAGCTCCATCCGGTATCCCCAGCGGGCTTTGGGAAGCGCCAGGGGCGTACAGCTCATACTTTCCTGACCGCCAGCCAGGATAACTTCGGCCTGTCCAGCCATAATCGCCTGCGCTCCCAGGGCAATGGCCTTCAGACCGGAACCGCAGATCTTATTTACGGTAAAAGCCGTGGTTTCTTTGGGGATGCCCGCCCTGATCATCGCCTGACGGGCCGGGTTCTGGCCCTGGCCTGCCTGCAGGACATTGCCCATAATGACCTCATCGACGGTGACCGGTGTTTCGGTCGCGTCCCAGGAATTATACTTCTCTTCCAGGGCAATTGACCCCTGATCCTGCAATCTGTCCGGTCCGGCCTTGCTCATCTCACTATTTACCGTCGGTCGCAGCCCGGCCTTTCTCAGAGTCTCGTGTAATACCACAGCCCCGAGATCCACGGCAGAGACGTCCTTCAATGTCCCTCCGAAGGCCCCGACCGCTGTCCGGCTTCCACTTACAATCACCGCTTTGTTCATTGTCATACTCCTTCTAAATTCGTATTCAACGCATCTCCAACGCACAGGCCATCGAAACTCCGCCACCGCCGCACAAGGTGGCAAGACCGAGGCCCTTGCCCCTTTTCTCCATGGCATGGAGGAGGGTGACCATGATCCGGCAACCAGTGGCACCGACAGGGTGTCCCAGGCCAATCCCCGAACCGTTGACATTGGTGATTTCCCGTTTTAAATTCAATTCACGTTCGCAGCCTATATACTGGGCGGCAAACGCTTCGTTGACCTCGACCAGTTCAAAATCCTCCATGGCCAGGCCGCTATGGGAAAGCAAGTTGCGGACGGCCGGTACCGGCGACAGACCCATGAGCGCCGGGTGGCAGGCCCCACGCCCCACAGCTTTGATCACGGCAAGGGGCCTCAGCCCCAATTCTTTGGCCTTATCAGCCGACATGATGACCATTCCGGCCGAACCATCGTTGATGCCGCTGGCGTTTCCCGCCGTGACCTTGCCGATCTCCGGAACAAAGGCCGGCGGCAGCTTACTCAGCTGCTCCATGGTCAATCCCGGACGAAAGTGTTCATCCTTGTCGAAGAGAAGCGGTTCATTCTTGCGGCGCGGAACGGCCACCGGAACGATTTCCTTGGCAAAGGATCCGTCATTGGTTGCCCGCTCGGCATTGTTCTGGCTGCGCAGGGCCACCTTATCCATCTCTTCACGGCTGATGCCCAGCTTCTGGGCAATAAACTCAGCGGTATGCCCCATGATATACGGTTTTCCCACATACAGGGAAGCAGGGGCCTGAGCGGTGTCGATCGGGGCTTTCTCGTCCAGAGGTTGCAGATACGAACCGCAATGCAGGGCGTGAATCATCGCATCAACAAACCCCTGGTCCTGAAGCCTCGCCCCCCAACGGGCACTGGGAACCACATAGCAGACGCCGGACATATGCTCCACACCGCCTGCCAGAATCACCTCGGCCATACCGGCCTGGATCATAGCCATTCCGGAAATAACCGCCTCCATCCCCGATATGCACACCCGGTTAATGGTAACCGCCGGTACTGTCTCGGGGATACCCGCCATCATGGCCGCCACCCGGGCGACATTGAGATTATCATGATGCTCAAGGCAGCAACCATACCGGACATCATCGATGATCTCCGGATCGATCCCGGCCCTGGCTACCGCCTCTTTCATAGTTACCGAGGCAAGCTGCGGACCATTCATACTCTTCAAGGTCCCGCCGAAGGCTCCAATTGCGGTCCGGCAGGCGCTTACAATGACAACATCTCTCATGGACGCTCCTTTCTCTAAACTGATTACCACTAATATTCAGCTACTGATCCTGGGAGTGAGCTGTTCGTTTCTCGGGACGCCAAAAACCCATCCCTTGGGTCTCTGCAGCCATCCAGGCTGCAGAGACCCAAGGAACAAACAGCTCACACCCTTCCATTTCGATAGGCTGAGTTTCAGTGGTAATCAGATTCTCTAATGACAATGCAGATTTTTTTTCCAAACTCCGCACAGTATAGCAAAAAACGTGCACAAATTAAAAATAATGATTTTCCAGTCCGTTAGGTGACCAACAACCAGACCAATCCGCACCATGGAACAGAATAAACTGGATTATTTTCCAGTTTTGGATTATTCAGGAATATAGAACAGTTCCCATGAGGCCCGATATGACCATTGACGAAAGTGAGTTTTTCCGGGAAGCGACCTTGCGTATCTGCGGGAGCCTGGAGATCGAAATCGCCATGCAGCGCTGCCTGCAGTACCTTGCCCGCTACCTGCCTGCGACCAATATAGCCCTGCATATCTATGACCATGATATCGGCATCGTCGAGACCATTGCCATGGCCACCATCGACAGCTGCCGGGCCATGTCCCTGCGTACTCCGATCTCTGCCCGCGGCAGACGCCAGGTCGATGAGCAGAGATCGCTTCGCACCAAACTGATGGAACGATCGGGAAACGACGCAGTGGCGGGTCCGGTTGTCCGCCAACTGGGTATTGCAGACCTCCCCGGCCTGCTTTTAGATCTTGCCCTTGAGGGCAAGTTCGTCGGCACCGTTTCGGTCTTCAGCGAACCGGATATCGCCTTCAATCACCACCACGTCCGCCTCCTGTCGCTCCTCAATGAACCCTTCGCCATCGCGTTGACCAACAGTCTTCGCTACCGCGAACTGCAGACCCTGCGCGATACCCTGGCCGACGACAATCGCTATCTCCAGGACGAACTGCGAACCCTGTCCGGCAGTGAGGTCATCGGCGCCGAATTCGGGCTGAGACGGGTCATGGACATGGTCCGCCAGGTGGCACCGCTGAAGAGCCCGGTGCTGCTGACGGGTGAGACCGGCGTCGGCAAGGAGGTCGTCGCCAATGCCATCCACAATCTTTCGTTATGCTCCAACGGACCGTTTATCCGGGTCAACTGCGGGGCTATCCCTCAGTCTTTAATGGACAGCGAACTTTTCGGCCACGAGAAAGGGGCCTTTACCGGGGCCCTCTTCCAAAAACGCGGCCGCTTCGAGCGGGCCGACGGCGGCACGATCTTCCTCGACGAAATCGGCGAATTGCCCCTGGAGGCCCAGGTCCGTCTGTTGCGTGTCCTCCAGGAAAAAGAGATCGAACGGGTCGGCGGCACCGAGACCATCAAAGTGGATATCAGGGTGATTGCCGCCACCCACCGCAACCTCGACCGGATGCTCGCCGAAGGCAGCTTCCGCGAGGATATCTACTTCCGCCTGCGGGTCTTTCCCATCACCATCCCGCCGCTTCGGCAGCGGCCGGAGGATATCCCGGTCCTGACCCAGCATTTTATCCGAAAGAAATCGAGCGAGATGAAGACATTGAAAATCCCTTCCCTGGCTCCGGGAGCCCTGGAACGACTCATGCACTACGCCTGGCCCGGCAACGTCCGGGAGCTTGAAAACGCCGTGGAACGCGAGTTGATCGTAAGCAAAGGCGCCCCGCTCACCTTCTACGACCTCGATACCAAGTTTACCGCAGCAACAGGCGACAAGACGAATCAAGTAACTGAGGCAATTGCCGACACCTATGAGTTGAATACCGTACTCAGCCGGCATATCAGCGAGGTGCTGAGTATCTGCCACGGCCGTGTCGAAGGCGAAAATGGCGCCGCCCGCCTGTTAAACATTAATCCCTCAACCCTGCGCAAAAAGATGAAAAAACTGGGCATTCCGTTTGGACGCCGCAGGGGTATTGACTGAGGTTGACAAACAATAGTGCCTTGTGGCAATATGCATCATATAGATACTTTTTGCATCAAGATGATGCTGATTTGAGGGAGGAAAATATGGCAACCCGATCTTTACGAATTGACGAATCCCTGGTTATCCAAGCCCAACGGCATGCCAGGGTCGAGCATCGATCCATAAACGGCCAAGTTGAATTCTGGGCAAAATTAGGCAAAGCCATTGCTTCAAAAATCAGCATGGCAGATGCCTTTGCCGTCATTCAAGGTCTCAAAGAGATTCATTTGGAAAACCCTAAAAGTATTCCAATCGATACGGAAACAGTCTTGAAAACGCTTGAGGCCGACAGAGCCCAAGGTTTTTCCGACAAACCAATAACATCCGCGCCTTTCTATTTTGAGGCCAGTATCCGTAAACCTGGTTTTCTTGATAAAGTGGATACCGTAACCGGGGAGAGGCAGACCGGAAGATTTCAGAACGGTAATTTTGAGGTTGTTTAGTGACAAATACAAAACAACTCTGGATGTTAACCGGAGGAAATGGTGCAGGTAAATCCTCTTTTTATAATCATTATCTGGCCAAACACGGTATAAAATTTGTCAATGCCGATCTGATTGCCAAAACAATCGATCCGGACCACCCGGAAGATTTAAGTTACGAGGCAGCGACACTGGCTGCAGTTATGAGGGAAGACCTGATCACCGAGGGCGTTTCTTTTTGTTTTGAGACCGTCTTCTCGCATGAATCAATTGATTTCATCGCCGCGGCCAAAGCCTATGGCTATACGATTATCCTGGTCTCTATCCATTTGATCGATCCAAGCCTGAATGAAGCCCGTGTTTATCAGCGCACCCTTGAAGGCGGACATGATGTGCCGGCTGAAAAAATCCGATCTCGCATTCCGAGAACCATGAAATACGTTACGACAGCTCTGTCTCTAGTGGACGAAGCCTGGATTCTTGATAATTCTTCTGAAAGAAACAGGTTTCTGCCGGTGGTCATCATGAAGTCAGGGCATTATGAGAAGAAAACAGTCCCTTTGCCCCAGTGGGCGGCTTTCTTTCTTCCACCTGAATAAAAATCCGTTAGAATGTTTTTTCGCACGTTTGTGGTCAAAATACCTCATTCATTTCCTTCTTCGTATTCTGAGTTCCTATTTAACAGAGTTCAAAACAATAATTTTGTCGAAGAGACAAGTATCAGCAGAATGACCATCGAAAGGCACCCCCCGTTTGATTTCCCACTTTGCCTTTGTTCCTCATCGTCAATTTCCTGGTAAATGATATAGTCAAGCGCGTCATCGTGCTCATCAATATTATCGTCCATGGACTTCTTCTCCTATTCTATTGGAGGTACCTAAAGCTCAAAATAGCAATAATTTTCTTCGAAAACACCCCGCCCCTTCGTATGGAGGGCGACAAACATGCGGTCCCGAAAGGGCAAAAGCCGAAAAAGTTTCAATCCACGCCCCCGCGAAGGGGGCGACTTTCGTTTACTATGTACCATCTGCCGTCATCGAGTTTCAATCCACGCCCCCGCGAAGGGGGCGACCATATCAGCTATGAACTGCAGCATTGTTATCGCATGTTTCAATCCACGCCCCCGCGAAGGGGGCGACCCATTCTGCGATCGACTTTCAGCTGTCTTAACAGTTTCAATCCACGCCCCCGCGAAGGGGGCGACCATTGTCTCGAAGCTTTATCGGCAGCATAGTCTGCTGTTTCAATCCACGCCCCCGCGAAGGGGGCGACGGAGATCGATCGCAACTGGCTACCGTGCATGCATGTTTCAATCCACGCCCCCGCGAAGGGGGCGACTGATATGCCTATGCAATCGCTTCGGATGCAGTTGTTTCAATCCACGCCCCCGCGAAGGGGGCGACCTGCATATAGCTCCGACATTTCAATGTACGATGGTTTCAATCCACGCCCCCGCGAAGGGGGCGACCATGCTGAATCACGTCAATCATCAGCAGTGTGATGTTTCAATCCACGCCCCCGCGAAGGGGGCGACGGTAATATATATAATTCAATGTCGTTAACTTAACGAAAGACCATAAAATCTTTGTAAAAACAACATGATAATGTTATATTTAGACATTCCTTATCGCCCAAGGAACCTATTCTATAAAAGGAGGAAGACATGTCTGAATTTTTTCAAAATCATGATCAAACTGGCACGGAACCTGATTTGCGACAACTGTGCCAATCTGCTTAATTATATTAAAGAAATAATTTTTTCCTCGGACTTTCTCAAGCAAAGCCGTTATAAGAAATCCGACTTTACCCGCACAAGACTATTGCCTTTCACTTCCCTTATTCTCTACCTCTGCAACTTTAC
>CAWGGS010000033.1:0-83713 GCA_963822095.1 uncultured delta proteobacterium | reverse complement strand
CTCGTCACATCAACAAATCTGACAACCACTTTCTTCGAAGGTACCTACTACATATAGATGGCGATACGGTAGATGTCTGCATCAGTCAAAGGGTTCCTGTCTGTTTATTTTTCAGCCTGTTAATCGTTTTTCCTGATATAGACGTCAACTCAACAATTATTATGCCATTGCTGGAATGGGATTCAACCCTTGTCGGCGCAACCCGCCAGTAAGTATATTAAAAATATTGTGTTTGTTGTTTCTTCCAGTTGTCCAGAAGATCTGCCATGCATCATCACCAAGGAAACTCGGAAGTGGTTGTATATCACCACTTGGCCAAATATGACCATTCTCCATGGTCGTTAGCGACCTTGCTTGATAAAGTTTTTCAGTGATTTTTTTCATAAATAGCAAAAAGATGGATGACATGATTCGAGTGTCTAGCACCTGGCACAAAGATTGCGAAATGAGTGAGTGTGATTGTACTACCTTCCCATCGAGTACCTTAATGTCGTAATTCTTGTCCAATGATGGGCAAAAAAGAAAGGGATAAAGAAGACTTTCTCCAATACGTAAACAAACGATCATCTGACGAAACATTAGTAACTGAACAGCACATAACCCTTTACGGCTTCAAAGTGACGTTTAATCCGATCCACCCGGCCAAATCCAGCAATCCCTATGGATGTGTTTTGCTGTGACATTGAGGACTTAATCAAGGACTGTTCTTTTTATGATCGAAATTATCACAGCGGCTTATTGTGGCGATTGGTGCGAAACTGTCCATATATCGCCTGCAGTTTACGGCGGGAGGGTTTTAGCGGGGGATGGTTATGACTCTTAGGAACCATATCGTGGAAAAGCCTTTAACGGGCGTCAAAACTGCTATGCATGATTCCTCCTCCGACAGCAACATGTATGTCGTTGGGATCTCAATCGCTGCAGCCATCGGTGGATTCCTGTTTGGTTTCGACAGTGGGGTTGTCAATGGAACAGTGCAGGCATTGGCGGCTGCTTTCGGCACCAAGGCTGCGGCAACCGGCTTCGCAGTCGCATCCGTTCTGCTGGGCTGTGCCCTGGGTGCGTTTGGCGCGGGCACCTTGGCCAATCGTATCGGGCGTCGTCCCACCATGCTGCTGACCTCCATCTTATTTCTTGTCAGCGCATTCATATCCGGGGCTGCCGGTTCCGTTGGCGTTTTCATTGCTTCACGTATCGTGGGCGGTATAGGCATCGGGGCCGCCAGTGTACTTGCTCCGATGTATATCGCGGAAGTGGCTCCGGCGCACTTGCGCGGGCGGTTGGCTTCGTTGCAACAGTTGGCCATCGTGGTGGGCTTGTTCTGTGCGTTTCTGAGCAACGATATTCTCGTCCAGCTCGCCGGCCGAGCCGAGGCGGTCTTCTGGTTCGGAGCCGAAACCTGGCGCTGGATGTTCTGGATGGGAGCTGTGCCCTCCGTCGCGTACCTGCTTGGCGTGCTGCTGATTCCGGAATCTCCCCGCTTTCTGGTCATCTCCGGCAGGCAGAAACAGGCCCGGCAGATCTTTGCCCGAATCGGCGGCGACGCCGATGCCCTGGTGCTCAAGGTCGAAGAGAGTCTGCAGGGTGAGCACAAACTGCGATTATCAGACATCTTCGTGCCGGGGACACACCGGATCGCCTCGGTGGTGTGGGTGGCGATGGGTTTGGCGGCCCTTCAGCAGTTCGTCGGGATCAACATCATTTTCTATTATGGCGATTTGCTGTGGAAAGCGGCGGGGGTGAGCGAGCAGTGGGCCCTGCGAATCAATCTGCTGACAGGGCTGGTTAACATACTGGCTACGATCCCGGCCATTCTGCTTGTTGATCGGGTGGGCCGTAAGCCGCTGCTGCTTGGCGGTTCCATCGGCATGGCCCTGACCCTGGGTGCGATGGCAATTGTCTTTGGAACCGCCCAGGTAGATTCGGGTGGGATGCCCATAATCAGTCACGCCGCGGCGCTGTCCGGACTAGCAGCTGCGAATCTCTACATCATTTCCTTTGCCGTCTCCTGGGGACCGGTCATGTGGGTGATGCTTGGCGAAATGTTTTCCAACCGGCTGCGCGGCGCGGCTCTGGGTTTTGCCGGGGCCACCAACTGGGTGGCCAACTTCTTGGTCACAGTCAGTTTCCTGCCGTTGTTAAAGGCCATCGGTTTTGCTGGTGCCTATGGTCTTTACACTATCGCCGCGATCGTTTCCGTGTTTTTCGTTTGGACCGTTGTACGGGAGACCAAGGGTAAAACGCTGGAGGAAATGTAACGGAAGAGGGTGTAATCGCCTCGCCTTCTGATATCAAGCTTTTTGCACCGGCATGCGGATATCTCTCCCCTCGAACCATGTATTCTCACCCCCTTATCGTTTACAAAAATTATATCAGGAAAAGGATTTTAATTGCGGCTGGTTAGGTTATCGAATTGACGACTGCAGGCGGTTGCATATGTCAAGGATAACGCAGGTGGATCAGAGTATGGCGGTTATGGTATGATGGAAGATTACGGATTCAATAAAGGTGGGTATCATTATCCGTGTGCTGCGGGTTTTGGACAAAATGGCTTGACAAGCGGGCAACATCAGAAATTTCTGGGCTCTCCTGGAGAACTGCGCAAGGAGATGCACCACAAACGTTTTAAATCAACTATCCGTGTTGTGATAATAAGCGGAAATAAAGTGTTATTTTTAGTCTCCTTCCTGTTTATATTCCGGAGAATCCAGAAGTCTGAATTCAAATGAAAATCAAACCAAGACAACCTCTCTGGCTCCTGAATTCTTGCAGCGAGTATTAAATAGCGATTCGTTCGATAATTGCGACGCAATTACAACCAAATATGACAACCCGGAAAATTGTGGTTTTAAGTATATGGAGACTCTAAGAAATCCCAAAACCACCAGACAACAACTCTCGAAGATGGAAAAAGAGATGATTGACCTCCGGGGCAAGATCTATGATATCTTGCCTGACGAGCTTTATCGAAAACGTTTTTTGGACACGGTCCTGGATGCAGCCCTGGATTTTCAGGCACGAAACGTCCTTGGCGAATAGGAGTCCGTTAGCAGATGACCTCGGTTACGTAACAATCAAGCTCAATGGATGACATACAGAGCCATCTTTCTGGACTACAGAATCATCATTTCCAGAGAACTTGATCGGTCACCCAAGGATAGGTCATATATGACCACATGGGCAAATATGACCTTTGTCAAATGACTCTAAATTCAGGCCCGTCCTGTTTCCTTTTACGAAAATATTCTTAAATAGCAGAATGATGGGTTCGGTGCGCAGGTTGTTCGAAACCTGGCACAATGATTGCAAAAACCAAATTGGTGCAGATTTGCACAACACTCCGCTAGCTATCTTTTAACGATCTTCCTGTCAAATTCCATTGGAAACATTTGCGGGGGATTGGACCCTCTTAAAAGAAAAAGGACATATCCGTTCAGATGCGGATCAATAGGCACCCGAGGCAGGTGTATTCCCTCATGTCCTATACCTTTTGTAGAAAATGTATATGGAGAAAAAATGAATATCACAGGTTTGGTAATTTTCATCGTCACGGGCGGGGTAATTGGTTGGCTGTCAAGCTCATTTATGAAAGATTGGAGTATTCGCCTGTTTGGGGACATATGAGAAACCAACCCAAAATCCCTCGATGATACTGTTCAACTGCGTAGAGAGATGAATGACAAACATTGTGAGTATCATGGGGTGCTGAGAGACCCTGAAACCATCAGAGCACAGCTTCCTGTATTTGAGAAGGAAATAATTGATCTTCGCTACAAGATCGAAGAAAAGGCTGATCAGTATCGGCCATCCCCTCAGGTGAAGTGATTTCTGAATTCAAAGCGAGAAGAAAATAGATATCGGGTAGATAGACAAATAACACATCTTTCATTTCCCAAGAGAACAGTTGGGTTCTGAATCTCCTGTAAGAAAACTGTCCATCGGAAATCCGAGTATTCTCATCCTCGGTCATTACCTGGGCAGTTTGTTTTTCAGGTACCCAAAAGGGGCTACTGCCGAAACCATTTTCAGATTCGCGGAGATACAAAACAGATGACGAGAGCAATAACAGAAAATTCGCACCACATTGAGATTGAACCTCAGGAATATCCGCTCGTGACCATTTTTGAGGATGCAAATCTGTCGTTCCTGAGCAATCCAGCTTTGCACCGATATCTGCAGGAAATAAACCAGTACGAGATTCTGTCGCGTGAAGAGACCCATAAACTTGCCATATTAATTCGAGAAACAGGCAACCCGGATGCCGCATACCGTCTTGTTTCCGCAAATGTGAGGCTTGTGGTAAAAGTTGCGATGGATTTCCAGAAGCATTGGCTGCAGAATTTCATGGATCTCATCCAGGAAGGAAATGTCGGGCTTATTCAGGCTACCAGGAAATATGATCCCTATCGTGGAGTAAAATTCTCCTACTATGCAGCCTATTGGATTCGTGCATATGTGTTGAAATTTATTATGGACAATTGGCGTCTGGTGAAAATCGGCACCACTCAGGCTCAACGTAAGCTCTTTTTTTCTCTTAATAAAGAAAGGAAATTATTAGAGATTCAAGGATTTGCTGCAGAACCTAAATTATTGGCTCAGCGTATGAATGTTAAGGAAAGGGAAGTTGTCGAGATGAGCCAGCGGATGGATGGTTGGGATGTCTCTCTTGAAAGTCCCGTAAATTCTGATTCGGACGATCAACAGAAGAGCTTTATTCCTGCTGATGAACCTGGGATTGAATCCATAGTCGCCGGTAAGGAAATGAAAAAAAAGTTGAAAGAACTGCTTGATATCTTCAAGGGTGGGTTAAACGACAAACAAACGATGATTCTTGATCTACGGCTCCTTTCAGATGAGCCGCTTACCTTACAGAAAATTGCCGACAGGTTTAACATCTCCCGTGAACGGGTAAGGCAAATCGAAATAGGTCTGCTTAAAAAAATGAGAATATTCTTCGAAACAGAGATGCCTGATATTATATGTTTTTTTGATGGTGAGAAGATTGTTATCTAACGCCTTATGGAACAAATTCTTCCCGCTGATCATCTCTGATCCTTTTCGTCACTTGAAATCCTTCATATCGACCGGAAATCCAGATAACGCAGGCAAAGAAAGGATAAAAACGTGAGCTTAGCTGTTCTTATTGGTTATTTTGCAAAACAGGATGAAGCTCGAAAAGCGCTTCGCGAGTTGGCACATCGAGGCTTTAGACGCACCGTTCTGATACATAAAGAAATGGAGGAAGGGGTCCATTTCACAGACCCCTTCCTCCGGCGCCGAGCCATCGGGGTGACCCTTGCCGGAATCCTGTTTTGCGGGATTGGTGGAATTGTGTCCTTGCCTCTTCACTGGTCTCTTAAGCTCTTCACCTGGAACATTTCCGTGGCCCCGGCAGTTATACTTGCCTGTACCATCGTAGGAATTCTAACCGCCCTGGCATGGTTGCGACGATCCCGGTATGGTGTCGAGAAGGGGGTTATGCGCGATCACGCGCGCTGGCTTACCCCCGGGGAGGTTGTTCTGATTCTTCAAGGGCCCCTTGATTCCTTACAGCGCCCGGTGGCTTTATTGCGGGAAAGCAGCGATATCCATCCTGCGTTGTTCGTTATGCATCCACGGCATGAACGGCGGGCGGGGGCGCGAAGTCCTGCGCTCAAGCTTTCTCCTGCCCAGATCCTTGAGCATGCAAGGCGTCATGCCGGGGAGCAGCAAGTGGCCCTGAGGCCGCAGAGAACTGTCGAACTGCTGAGGCGCCTCAAGAATTCACGAAAGTGGATCCGTAAAGTCTGTGTGGATCTTACCGCAGCAAGCCACCTGGAACAGAAAGCCACGCCGGCAGCCGATTGGATACTGGACAATGAGTACATTCTGGAAGGAAACATCCGTGATGTCCTTTTAAACCTTCCCGAACGTTTTTATAGGCAATTGCCCATCCTGGCATCCGATCCTTACCCGGGGTTGCCGTGCATCTACGGCATGGCTAAAGATCTTGTCTCCCATGCGGAACTGCGCCTGGACCGGGAGAATATCCTGGCCTTTATCGAGGCCTATCAATCCGTGCGTATGCTGACAATTGGCGAGCTTTGGGCTTTTCCTCAGATGCTGCGCATCGCCCTGGTGGAGAGCATCCAGGGGCTGGCCGTGACCGCCCTGGCCGACCTGCGTGAACGTCAGTTAGCCGACCTCTGGGCAAACCGGCTGATCACCGCTAATCGCCGCGATTCCAACCAGCTCTTTGCGATCCTTGCTGAGCTTGCAAAGGTGTATCCGCACCCCAGTCCGTATTTCGGGACCCAACTGGTCAGTTTACTCTACGATGAGGCTGCTGCCCTGGCACCGGTACAGAGCTGGCTTGAGCGTACACTCAATACTCCCCTGCATGACCTCAACTTTCGCGAATTGAATCGGCAGACCGGGGAGCAGTTAGCCTGCGGGAATGCCGTTACCAGCCTGCGCCAGCTGGCCCTGCTGGATTGGCGAGAGGTCTTCGAGAAGCTCAACCGGGTGGAGCAGGTATTGCGCCGCGATCCTTCCGGAATCTATCCCGGGATGGATTTTGCAACCCGGGATCATTGTCGCCGGGCGGTTGAAGCACTTGCCCGTGCCGGCACCAAGACTGAGGAAGAGATTGCAGAACACGTCATCCAAATGGCCATACAGGCAGGGCGGGAAACACCTGGCGATGATCGACGCAGTCATGTCGGCACCTGGCTGGTCGGACAAGGCCGGGCGGAGCTTGCACGGCAGCTTTCCTGCCGAGAAGTACTCCGTTACCGCTGTCTGGACTGGATTTACCGTAACCATGCCGCCGTCTACTTCATCGGCATCGGAGGTTTCTTCGTCCTGTTCATTTCTCTGATAACAGGCTTCGTTCTGTTTCCAGAAATCGGCCCGGTCGAGGGGGAACCTGCCGCCTATTTTGGATTCTTGTTGCTCCTGCTGATTCCCGTCAGCCAGCTGGCGATCGAGGTGGTTAATTATCTCATTACACGGCTTCTGCCGCCCCGTCCTCTACCGAAGATGGATTTCGAGGATTCCGGAATCCCGGGAACGTTCCGTACCCTGGTGGTCGTACCGATGATGCTGGTGGACGAAGAGACGATTCGCATCGAGGTGGAGAAGTTGGAGATTCGCTACCTGGCGAACAAGGAAAGGAATTTGCTCTTCAGCCTGTTTACGGACTACACCGATTCAATAGCCCCCACGGATGAAGAAGACAGTCGTTTGCTTACTATTGCTAAGGAGTGCCTGGGGCTTCTCAATCAACGTCATGGCAGCGGGCGTTTTTTTCTCTTTCATCGGGAACGAAGATGGAGCGAATCCGAGCAGAAATTCATCGGTTGGGAGCGAAAGCGAGGCAAGCTGGAGGAACTGAACCGCCTGATCGACGGTACACGGTCTGAAACCGCAGCACCACTGGTCTACGTGGGAATCCCCGAAAGCCTCACCGACGTCCGCTTCATCATCACTCTGGACAGCGACACCCAGTTGCCCCATGCCACGGCTCGAAGGATGATCGAGACCCTGGCGCATCCCCTCAATCAGCCGCGTTTCGATGCCCACGGCCGCGTCATGGCCGGCTCCTACACCATCATCCAGCCGCGGGTGAGTCCGACGCTTACAAGTGCCGACGCCTCAACCTTCAGCCGACTCTTTGCCGATGCAATCGGCATTGATCCGTATACCCAGGCTATTTCGGATGTCTATCAGGACCTCAGCGGTGAAGGGTCATACCAGGGCAAGGGAATCTACGATGTACGTGCTTTCAGCCGCCTGTTGTCGGGAAGATTTCCCGAAGAGAGCATACTGAGTCATGATTTGATCGAAGGGGCGCATGTCAGGGTGGGGCTGGCCAGCGATATCGAGCTTTTCGATGAGTTCCCCCAGGGGTATCAAGGCTATACCAGAAGGTGCCACCGTTGGATTCGCGGCGACTGGCAGATCGCCGGCTGGATTTTCCCTCGCGTGCCGTTGTCTACAGGTGGTCGGGGACCGAACCCTCTCTCCCTGTTCAACCGCTGGAAGGTCTTCGACAACCTGCGCCGGAGCTTTTTGTCCGTTACCAATCTGGGCCTGCTCATTGCTTCCTGGCTCATTTCCCCGAGAATGGGAGTCTGTGCCACCCTGGTAGTCGGCATACAACTCATTTTTCACCCCCTGGCGCAGCTTCTGACCATGGCCACCACACGTAAGGGATTGAAATATATTTCCTTGTCCAAGGTAAACCACGACCTGCTGCGGGCGGTGGCCGATGCCGCCTTGCTGCCACATCAGACGGCGGTAAGCCTTGATGCCATCGCCAGGGTCTGGTACCGCCGAATGATATCCCGGCGCGGACTCCTGGAGTGGACGGCTCAAGCCGGCCAGGGGAGCACCTCCCGTCAGCAGTCGCTCTTCGTTATGAGCCTGACACTGGGAAGCCTCTTCAGTAGTATCGTGGGGTTTGTGGTCGCAGGCGTCATGCCGGAAAGTCTGCTGCTTGCTGCACCCTGGCTTGTTTTATGGTTTTTCTCCCCCCTGCTCGGCCGGCGTTTAAATCTGGAAACCGACCGGCAAAAGCGGACGCAACAACTGCCGGAGGCGGACCGCCGCCTGCTCAGGCAGGTCGCCCGGAGAACCTGGCGTTATTTCTCGGTTTTTGTCAGCCCAGATACATCATGGTTGCCACCCGACAACTACCAGGTTTCCCATCAGAACCGCCTGGCCATGCGAACCAGCCCGACCAATATCGGTCTCTGGATGACGAGTGCCCTGGGGGCCTCCGATTCCGGATACCTGACCATTAACCAGGTGGTTGATCGACTGAGCAATACCATGGCAACCATTGCTCGCCTGGACCGGTATGAAGGACATCTCCTGAATTGGTATAATATCAAAACACTGGCACCTCTGGAACCCCGCTACGTCTCCACCGTCGACAGCGGTAACCTGCTGGGCGCCCTGTGGGCTCTGGAACATGGGCTTGGCGAACTGGTGCACGCCCCTCTTCTGGACGGTAAGGCCTTTTCGGGCCTGGCTGATACCGGTGAAATCCTGAGGCAGATCGTAAGCAAGAAAGAGACTGTCGATGGTACAAGCCTGGAAACATTGCTGAGTGACTGGTATACTCCCCCCTCAGGCCTTGTGGACATGGTCGGTCTGCAACGTCGGATGAGACAACATGTCAGGTCCGTAACCGTTGCTGCAGGGGACACACCGTGGGCGAAAGAGCTGGAAGAGCAGGCGGCCGCCTGGTTATCCATCTCGGATCGTTATCTTGCCTGGATCGAAATCCTGGCCGAAAGAACCAAGACAGAACTTGCCCCGCTGGGGCAGGCGGTCATTGACGCCATCGATCGCGACCTGTCCCAGGCACCATCCCTGATCGCTCTTGCCCATGGCCGGATCGAATCGATCCGGATCCTCAAGGAAATCCGGGCCGAATCTCCAGGGACATGCACACCTTTTACCGCCTGGTTTGACCGTATGATGGAGGCCTTTTCCACGGCACAATGGCTGGCCGGAGAAACATTGGGGGCAGCCGAGCAATTGATCACGGACATCCGCACGCTGTCGGCGGGGATGAACATGCGATTTCTCTATGACCCCAAGCGCAAATTGTTCTCCATCGGCTACAACACCTCCACTAATCATCTGGATAACTCCAGCTACGATCTGCTGGCCAGCGAGGCGCGGTTCGGAAGTTTTGTCGCCATTGCCCGAGGCGATGTCCCTTTGGAACATTGGTTTTCCCTGAACAGGCCGTACGGAGCCATCGGCCGGCAGAGGGTCCTGTTGAGCTGGACCGGGACCATGTTCGAATATCTGATGCCGCTTTTGTTCCAGCGTTCCTACGGCAATTCACTTCTGGATAAGGCGGCCCGGGAAGCGGTGGACGTCCAGATTGCCTATGGCCGCACGCATCATGTGCCGTGGGGCATTTCCGAATCTGCTTTTGCCGATCTGGATCTGGAAAAGACCTATCAGTATAAGGCCTTCGGAGTTCCGGCCCTTGGGTTGAAACGCGGGTTGAAGGAACAGGTGGTCGTCGCTCCCTATGCCGCCCTGCTGGCATTGAGCGTGGCCCCCGGCAAGACCGTGCTGAACCTGAAGCGAATGGCGGGGCTGGGTTTGCTTGGCGAGTACGGGTATTTTGAGGCGATGGATTTCAGCCGGCGATCACAGCGTGACGCCTCGGGCGAGACGCAGAAACGCGGGGTGATTGTCGAGGCGTATATGGCCCATCACCAGGGTATGGCATTCCTGGCGCTGACCAACTTTCTTCATGGTAACCCTTTTCAACGACGTTTTCACAGCGATCCCAGGGTTCAGGCCTTCGAGGCGTTGCTGCAGGAGCGCATCCCAACCCTGCCGCCGTTGCATCTGATCTCAACAAGGCAGACAGAGCCTGAGCTGTTACTGGAACAGGATCTGATCGCTCCAACGGGGAGTACCTTTACCACACCCCATACCTCCACACCCAAGACACTGCTGCTTTCCAACGGGCGCTATGATCTGATGATCACCAACGGCGGCGGCGGCTACAGCCAGTGGGGCAACAGGGAACTCACCCGCTGGCGGTCCGACCCGACCTGTGATGGGATGGGGACCTTCTGTTATATTCATGAGCCCGATACCGATCGCCTCTGGTCCGCCACCTATCATCCGGTCGGAGGAAAGCTCAACGGGTATTCTGTTGACTTTTCCTTGGACCGCGCCATATTCCGACGTATTGATGACGGGATCCATACCGAGACAGAGATCATCGTCTCGCCGGAATATAATGTGGAAGTTCGACGGATTACCCTGGTCAATCGCTCTGCCCGCGTCCGTCGTCTGAACCTGACCAGCTATATTGAACTCTCCCTGGCTCCCCATAATGCGGATCGCCAGCACCCGGCATTCAACAAGATGTTTATTCAGACCGAAGCGATCCCCGGGCAACAAACCCTTCTCGCCCACCGGCGGCTACGGGGTGAAAACGACCCGCCTCTGTATGTGGCCCATTGCCTGATGCTGCAGCAGACAGATGGTGAAAATCGAAACGGGAAAGACTGGCAGTTTGAGACCGACCGGAAATGGTTTATCGGCCGCGGTCGTACGCTTAAAAATCCCATGGGGGCCGTGCAGGACCTTGGCTGCAGTCAGGGCTTTGTCCTTGATCCGATTCTCAGTTTACGGCGCAACATTACCCTGGAACCGGGTCAGCGGGCTCAGGTTTCCCTGGTTCTTGCTGTGGGGACAAACCGTGAACAGGTCCTGCTGCTGCTGGATAAGTTCAACGACCCGCATGCAGCTGATCGGGCTATGGAATTTGCCTGGCACCTGGCCCAGCAGCAGTTGCAGATGCTCCGCATTCATCCTGACGAGGCGCGCCGTTTCCAGAAACTGGCAAGTCACCTGTTGTTTCCCAATTCCCTCCTGCGCGCTCCGGCAAAACGACTCGAAGAAAACCGCAAGGGCCAGGCCGGCCTGTGGCCATACGGCATCTCGGGCGATCTGCCTCTTATTTTGCTCACCGTCGGCGAGGTGTGGGAGATGAGTCTCGTGCGCCAGATGCTTCAGGCCCATACCTATCTCAGGATGCATGGATTGTCGACCGATCTGGTAATTCTCAATGAGGAGGCAGGCGGTTATCAACAGCCGCTCCAGGAACGACTGGAGCAGATGATTCAGGCCAATACCCTTTCGTCGGCGACCGATCGGGCGGGAGGGATCTTCCTAAAGGGTGCGGCACAGATTCCTGAGGAGGATCTTAAGCTCCTGAAGGCCGTTGCCTGTGTGGTTCTGGTGGCGGCACGAGGCACCCTCCCTCAGCAGTTAGGCGTCTTCGTCGAGGCTCCCGAAATCCTGAAAACGCTGCCAATCAAACGAACCTCCCGGGAGCCCTCGGCCCCGCTTCCGTTCATGGAGTTGAATTACTTCAACAGTCTTGGCGGTTTTACCCCGGACGGGCATGAATATGCGATCTATCTTGGCCCCGGCACCAACACCCCGGCACCGTGGGTGAATGTTATCGCAGGCCCAACCTTCGGCACCATGGTCAGCGAAACCGGTGCCGGCTTCACCTGGTACGGCAACAGCCAGCGCAACCGCCTGACCGGCTGGTCCAACGATCCGGTCCTGGATCCGGCGACGGAGGCCCTGTATATTCGAGACGAGGAGAGCGGCCTCTTCTGGTCGCCCACCGCGGCACCGATCCGTGAGGAGACCGCCTATCGGGCCCGGCATGGAGCGGGGTACACCGTCTTTGAGCACAACAGTCATGGCATCGAGCAGGAGTTGACCGTCTTTGTCCCCGTTGATAAAAACGGAGACGGCGATCCTGTCAAGCTCCAGCGCCTGCGGCTTACCAATGCCTCCTCCAGACGACGCAGGCTTTCGGTAACCTATTATGTAGAGCTGATCCTCGGTGAAACCCGCGAGACCTCCCAGATGCATGTCATGACCCATTGGGATGACGAAGCCGGCGCCCTGCTGGCCATGAATCGTTACCATCCCGACTACCCGGAGCGGGTCACCTTCGTGACCATTACTCCCCAGGCCGACTCCTATGGTTGTGACCGTACCGCCTTCCTCGGTCGTAACGGCTCTCCGGCTCTTCCGGTGGCCATGGAGCGGACCCGGCTGTCACAACGGGCCGGGGCCGGGCTGGATCCCTGCGCGTCACTCCGCGTCACGCTGGATATGGCACCCGGCGAGCGAAAAGATATCATCTGGCATGCTGGGCCAGGCCAAATCGGTGGTCGGGGCACGGGAGCTGGTCATCAGGCATCAGGATGTTCAGAGCTTTGAGGACGCGTTTGTGCAGACGAAGGCCTGGTGGAATACCCTCCTGGGGACTATTGAAGTGCAGACCCCGGAACTGGCGACAGACCTGCTGATCAACCGCTGGCTGCAGTACCAGTCGCTTAGTTGCCGCATTTGGGGCCGTACGGCCTTTTACCAGTCGGGGGGCGCATTTGGTTTTCGCGATCAGCTGCAGGATATCATGGCCTTTTGCTACACCAGACCGGACCTGGCCCGGACCCAGATCCTGAAGGCAGTGGGCCGACAGTTCAAGGAAGGAGATGTCCAGCATTGGTGGCATGAACCTGCGGGGGCCGGGATCCGTTCGCGTATTTCCGACGACCTTCTCTGGCTCCCCTACGTGGTAGCCGAGTATGTCCGCACGACCGGTGATGCCGACATTCTGCAGGTCGAGGTTCCCTTCCTCGAAGCGGAGATGCTGACAGACGAGCAACATGAACAGTTTTCCACGCCGGAGATAAGCCTTGAACACGCCACGGTCTTTGAACACTGCCGACGTGCGGTCGGCCGCGGGTTGACGATCGGGCCACATGGCCTGCCCCTGATGGGAACAGGGGACTGGAACGACGGGATGAACCTGGTGGGTGCAGAGGGGAAGGGGGAGAGCGTCTGGCTCGCCTGGTTCCTCTGTGACTGTCTACTGGGTATGGCCGAACTGGCTACGGTTATGAAACAACCGAAAATGAGCACGACGTACCGTGAGGAGCGAGATGCCCTTATGAAGCGGATCGAACAGGTGGCCTGGGATGGAGAGTGGTATCTGCGAGGGACTTTTGATGACGGTTCGCCCCTTGGCTCCGCTGCAAATACCGAGGCAAAAATCGATTCCCTGCCTCAATCGTGGGCATGGCTTTCAGGCGCTGCCGAGCCCGGGCGTGCGGATCAGGCCCTGGAATCGGCCTGGCGGCATCTCATCCATGAGGCAGAAGGTCTGGCGCTGCTCTTTACCCCGCCTTTCGACCACTCGGAGCCTTCTCCCGGCTATATCAAAGGATACCCTCCGGGAGTGCGCGAAAACGGTGGCCAGTATACCCACGCTGCCCTGTGGATGGCCATGGCTCTGGCCCGTAAAGGAGATGGGGAGCGGGCGGTGAAACTGTTGCGTCTGCTCAATCCCATTGAGCACGCCCGCGATGCGTCTGCTGTCTGGCATTACGGGGTAGAGCCCTATGTGGTTGCAGCCGACGTCTACCGCCTGCCCGGTCGGATCGGCCAGGGTGGCTGGTCGTGGTATACCGGTGCCGCGGCGTGGATGTACCGGGCCTGGACTGAAGAGGTCCTGGGCCTTGAGATACGTGGAAAAACCCTGCGGATACATCCTGTTATCCCGTCTTCCTGGCCGGGATTCAGCCTTACCTATCGGCACGGTGAGACGGTCTATGAAATCCAGGTAGAGAATCCGGAAGGTTGTGAGTACGGTGTTGCCTGGGTGGAGATGGACGGAAGGCGTGTGACCGATGGTGTCATCTCTTTGGAAAGAGAATTGATAAAACATCGGGTAATAGTCAGAATGGGAGTTTCGAAAGGAGCGGGCGAACAGACCCAAATGCTTCATGAGGGAGAGTGTGGCGCTGGTCCGGACCGGTCAGACAGGAATTGAAAACGGATTTTACGAGCAAGACTTCTCCGCTAGCAGCTCTCCTCCTGTGATACTCCGGTATGATCACCTAACATCCACAAGGGGGGATAAGTGCCTTGGAGGTTATTCAAACTTCTGATTGTCAAATTTATCTCAAGATTTCTTGTTTTTTTTAGTACAGCTTATATTGGGTAAGGCACAAAATATCAGCAATGACCGGAAAGATGCGGAATACCATTGGAGCAGGGCAGAGTGCAGGTAAAGCCAACAAACGTCTGTAGGTATCGGAGAGCAAAATGACATCCAGGAAAAAGAAGAAAACCGAAACAGCAGGTGCAACGAACAGTGCCTCAACCATCAAGGCAGAGACGCTTGCTGTGAAGGCCCCAGAGATAAAGGAAGAATCCGGGAATTCCACGCTCGGGTTTCCCATCGTCGGCATCGGGGCATCTGCTGGTGGACTGGCGGCCTTCGAGGCCTTTTTTTCCGGCATGCCCACTGACGTCGCTCCCGGAATGGCCTTCGTGCTGGTGCAGCATCTGGCCCCGGACCACAAGAGCATCCTCACCGGTCTCATCCGGCGCTACACCCGCATGCAGGTCTTCGAGGTAACAGATGGGATGGAGGTTTCACCCAACTGCGCCTACATCATCCCGCCAGGACGCGACATGGCCTTTTTAAACGGTGCGCTCCAGTTGTTTGAACCGAGCGCCCCCCGGGGGCAGCGTCTGCCCATCGACTACTTCTTCCGGTCGCTGGCTCAGGATCAGCACGAGCGGGCCATCTGCATTGTGCTTTCCGGCACCGGCAGCGATGGAACCCTTGGCGTCCGTGCGATCAAAGGTGAGGGTGGCATGGTTATGGCCCAGTCCCCCGATTCCACCGAATACGACGGCATGCCACGCAGCGCCATCGCCACCGGACTGGTCGATTACCAGCTGCCGCCTTCCGAGATGGCGGCACAACTCATAGCCTATGCGGCACACGCCTTCGGCAAACATCCCAGGTCTCCCATCACCTCGCCGCCCACGATCGAAAACGTACAGAAAAAGATCTTCGTCATGTTGCGGGCCCAGACCGATCATGATTTTTCCCTCTATAAACCGAGCACGATTAATCGCCGTATCGAACGACGCATGGCCGTCCACCAGATTAAAAAGATAGACGACTATGTCAAGTATCTGCAGCGGACGCCTGCCGAGGTCGAAGCACTCTTTCGTGACCTGCTGATCGGCGTGACCAATTTCTTTCGTGATCCCGAGGCCTTTAAGGTCCTTGAGGAACATATTCTCCCCAGTCTTTTTGACGGCAGACCGGGAGACAGCACGGTCCGTGTCTGGTCGCCGGGTTGCTCAACCGGCGAAGAGGCCTATTCCATTGCCATTCTTCTGCAGGAGTGCCTTGAGGACTTGAAACAGAGCTACAAAGTGCAGATCTTTGCCACCGATATCGACAGCCGTGCAATTGCCACGGCCCGCACCGGTCTCTATCCGGCTAGCATCGCCATTGACATAACTCCTGAACGGCTGGCACGTTTTTTTTCAACTGAAGCCGACGACAGTACCTATCGCATTCACAAGAGCATCCGGGACATGGTGGTCTTTTCCGAGCAGGACGTAATCAGAGACCCGCCGTTTTCCAAACTCGATCTGATCAGTTGCCGCAATCTCCTGATTTACATGAGCGGTGAGCTGCAGAAGAAGCTTATTCCTTTATTCCATTACGCGCTCGGCCCGGGCGGATTCCTCTTTCTGGGCACCTCGGAGAGCGTGGGAGAGTTTAGCGATCTGTTTGCCGTTAAGGATGTTACAGCTAAGGTGTTTAAACGAAAACAGGATGTTCACAGTGCTGGCCGCACGGCCCTGGGCCGATTTCTCCCATCGCTTGTAACCCGTGAAGAAACCGCTCTGCAGGTAGCCGAAAAGAGAGGAGTTCCCGGAAAACTGTCCCTAAGGGAGCTGACCGAACGGGCACTGCTGCAACAGGTTGCCCCGACCGGCGCGCTGGTCAATAATCGCGGAGACATCCTCTATCTCCATGGCCGCACCGGCATGTACCTGGAACCTGCCCCGGGTGAGTCAGGTATCAACAACGTCTTGAAGATGGCCCGCGAAGGACTGCGACACGAGTTGACGACGGTTCTGCAGAAGGCGGTGAAGACTAACGAGATCATGCGTTCCCCCGGCCTGCGGGTCAAGACCAATGGTGACTTCAGCTTGGTCAACCTGACCATCCTCCCCGTGGTTACCGGCCCTTCGGTAACGACTGAGGCGCCTCTTTTCCTCATAATTTTGGAGGAAGTGGAGCAGGTTTATAGTGATCCGGCGACACATCCTGATGGCAATGATGCTTTGGCGGAGTTCAAGGCCAACGTAGATATCGCAACGCTCAGGCAGGAACTGCGGGCCAAGGAAGAATATCTCCAGGCGGCCAACGAGGAGTTGGAGACCTCCAATGAAGAGCTCAAATCCTCGAACGAAGAGATGCAGTCGGTGAACGAGGAACTGCAATCCACCAACGAGGAGCTGGAGACCTCCAAGGAGGAGTTGCAATCGGTCAATGAAGAGCTGGCCACGGTCAACGCTGAGCTGCAGACCAAGGTGGCCGATCTGACCACGGCCAACAACGACATGAACAATCTGCTGGCAGGGACCGGTATCGCCACCGTTTTTGTGGATCATGGGCTGCGCATCCTGCGTTTCACACCGGCAGCCAACCGGATTATCAACCTGATCCCGGACGACGTGGGACGGCCCGTAGGGCATATCGTCTCCAACCTGATCGGTTATGACCGTCTTATCAAGGACGTGCAGACTGTATTGGACACCCTGGTTCCACAAGAGATGGATGTGCAGACAGCGGAGGACAAGTGGTACACCATGCGTATCCTGCCCTACCGCACCCTCGACAACATTATCGAAGGCGCGGTGCTGACCTTTGTGGACATTACCCAGGAGAAGAAAAACCAGGAGGCGCTCAAAACTGCGCAGGAAGAAATTCAAACGCTTCGCGGTATCATCCCCATCTGCGCCAACTGTAAAAATATCCGCGATGACAAGGGGTTCTGGAGCCAGGTGGAAAGCTATATCAGCGAGCGCACCGATGTCCAGTTTAGTCATAGTATTTGCCCCATTTGCATGAAGAAACTCTATTCCGAGTACCTGGATGATAAAAATGAATCGGAGAGTGACTGCGATAAATAATGTCTGATATAAGAATCAATCGAATGAAACCGATGCGTCGAAAGTGGAGGCTTTTTTCATGAGCAGTGATCGATCCTCTAAAAACAAGGGAGAAAAACTCAAGAAGATCGGATCTCATGCTCAACGGATCCATTCCTTTCTTGAGGTTTTTGACGTCCTTTTAGGATCAGTTCGCGAACCCATCGTCATCCTTGATCCCGCCTTGAAGGTGGTAAAGGCCAATTATTCCTTTTTCCGTACATTCAATCTCGCCCCCGATGAGGTGGAAGGGGTAACCTTCTATGATCTTGGCAACCGGCAATGGGATATTCCGCGGCTGAGAGAACTGCTTGAGGACATTCTTGCCCAAAAGACAGCCGTCAGTGACTTTGAGGTGGAACATACGTTTGAGGGCCTGGGTTCGAAGATTCTGCAGCTGAATGCCAGATGGATTGTAAGAGAGGAAGACGAAACGTGGTTGATCTTTATGTCCATTTACGATGTAACTGATCGCGAATATTACAAAAGAGGCCTAGAGGAACTTGTTGAAAAGCGCACGGCCGACCTTGTCGTGGCAAGGGAAGAGGCGGAAAACAAGAGACTCACTGCTGAGACAGCCTTAGTCGAAATAAAAAAATTGAAAGACCAGTTGGAGGCGGAACGAGCCTATCTCCAGGATGAAATAAAGCTGGAATACAACTTTGAGAATATTATCGGCCAAAGTGATGGGCTCAAATACGTCCTCTATAAGGTCGAGCAGATTGCCGGCAGCAATACCACCGTTCTGATTTTAGGCGAAACGGGAACCGGAAAAGAGTTGGTTGCCCGTGCCGTTCACGGCCTGAGCCTGCGTAAAAAACGGGCGTTGGTAAAAGTAAATTGCGCAACCCTGCCGACAAGTCTTATCGAGAGCGAGCTGTTTGGTCATGAGAAAGGCGCCTTCACCGGGTCTGGAGCCCGTCGTCTGGGACGATTCGAAGTCGCCAACGGCACCACCCTCTTTCTCGATGAAATAGGAGAGTTGCCCTTGGAGCTCCAGGCAAAACTGTTGAGGGTCATCCAGGATGGCGAGTTTGAACGACTTGGCAGCTCGCATACCCTCAAGGTCGATACACGGATCATTGCCGCTACCAATCGAAATCTGGAGGAAGAGGTCCGAAGAGGCCGTTTTCGTGAAGATCTCTGGTACCGTTTGAATATTTTCCCGATCACCGTACCACCGCTTCGGGATCGTTTAGTGGACATCCCGCTTCTGGTGGATTTTTATGTCAAGAAGATTGCCAAGCGGTTGGGCAGGATCATTGAAATCATTCCGGCAGGCGTAATACATGCCCTGGAGGGCTACCACTGGCCTGGGAATGTTCGAGAGCTGGAAAATGTCCTTGAACGGGCGGTGATTAACTCATCAGGCCCAAAGCTGCGTCTTGTCGATGAACTCAGGAGGCCGTCCAAAGAGGCGCATCCCAGCCCGGAAACCTTGGAATCGGTTGAACGGGACCATGTTACGCGGGTGCTTGCACAAACGCAGTGGAAAATCAGTGGGAAAAACAGTGCGGCTGAAATCCTCGGCCTTGACCGCAGTACATTACGCGCCCGCATGCGTAAACTCAATATTCAAAAATCATAAACGCTCATTCCTATGAAATGAACTGCAGGCAGAGTTGAAACGGAACACCTTCTCGCGAAGGGTCATATTTGACCATTTGGGCAAATATGACCCTCCGTTGAGGATATTGATGACGGCTCCATGGATCCGTTTTCACCTCATTATTCTTCAATATCAAAATGATGGGTGATGTACCCCGGGTATTCAAAACCTGGCACAATGATTGCTTTATAAGGAATAACCCGGAGTTCTCATGAATACTGTGTGAAATTTTGAAGTAATGAGTTTTTCCAGAATATATTTGCTCTCTTGAGTAAAATAGGAACAATGTTCATGAGACATGCGGGATAGTGCATACCTGCACGACATGGACGAGAGGGTTTTTTTCAGGAAGACCTCGGATGACGAATCCTTATCATCTCTCCAACTGGCACTGACTTTGTACGTACCAACTCCACTATGAGGCAAGAGCATGAAAAACACGCACATCTTTGCCATTAAGGATTGCGCTCTCATTACCATCGCCACCGGACGTAAGGCTATGAACCTTGCCGAACTGCGTGAAAATCTAAAGGATGTCGGCAGCGACAGTATCTACCATCATTTCTGGGGAGGCCTGCTGGCTCCCCGTTTTGATGAGCGCGAATTCCACAACGATTTTGCGGGTTGGGCCCGTCATAGCCTGCGCGAGCCTGAACTGGCCGAGCGTCTGGCCGCCATCAATCCTGCACAAGGCCAGGACATGGAAACAATCCGCCAGGAAATCCTCGATTTCATTGATGACCGTATGGACCAAAATGAGATTTCGCACTGGATGCCGGCGGCCAGACAATTCGAGTTTTTACGGAGCCAGTTAGTTGTTTTTGACACCCGGCGCCGTATGGAAAAGCCCGGGGATCTGGCCGAGCAGATACCGAAGATGTCAACGAGTAGCATCTTCTACCATTTCATTGATGCCCGCAGGCGGATGAAAGATCCCATCGATGATTTCCGTTTCTGGCTGACCGGCTTCGGGGTGGAATACGATGACCTTTGTGCGCAACTTGCCGCCATTGACCCCTTTTTTTCCAGTCTCAGCCAGATCCGTCAGGAACTGGCCGAACTTTTCATTGCCTATTTCGAGGGAGGCACCATATGAGCAAGCTACTCGATTCCTTTGCCGCCATAACCGGTCCCGATGTCATCAATCACCTCAGACAGCTGGCGGAATCGCTACACGGTGCCAAGGTCATCCACGTCAACTCCACCCGGGTCGGAGGTGGAGTGGCAGAGATCCTCGAAAAGCTGGTGCCGCTTTTTAATGAACTTGGCCTTGATACCAGCTGGGAGATAATCAGCGGTGGTGCGGATTTTTATCAGTGCACCAAGTCCATGCATAACGCGCTGCAGGGCAACCACGTGCACATCGCCTCGCCACTCCTTGCTGCTTATGAGCAGGCCAATAAAGCCTGCGCAGAGACCCTGCGGACAAAATTGACCGAGGCTGAATTCGTTCTCATCCATGATCCACAGCCCGCCGGTCTCCTTGAGCACTGTCCGGATCGGCACGGCAAATGGATCTGGCGTTGCCACATCGACGCAAGTCATCCCTATCGTCCGGTATGGAAGTATCTGCGCGGGAAGGTAATTAATTACGATGCCAGCATCTTTTCCCTTCCTGCTTTTGCCCAACAGCTGCCCCACCCCCAATATATTATACCGCCCAGTATCGATCCCTTGAGCGACAAGAACATCGAGTTATCGCAGGAGGAGGTGAACCGCGTCTTTGTCAAGTTCGATCTTGATCCGGCCCGGCCCCTTCTGGTGCAGGTTTCCCGCTATGACCGATTCAAAGATCCTGTCGGAGTTATCCAGGCCTACCGCATGGCCAAACAATTTATACCCGACCTGCAGCTGGTTCTGGCCGGCGGCGAGGCCAGCGACGATCCGGAAGGGGAAGCGGTCCTCACCGAGGTGCGCGAGGTAGCGGGCAACGACCAGGATATCCACATCCTTCTCTTGGCCCCGGACGCCCATCGTACCATTAACGCCCTGCAGCGGGCCGCCGATATTGTGCTGCAGAAATCGACCAGGGAAGGCTTCGGCCTCACCGTCACCGAGGCCATGTGGAAGAGCAAGCCGGTAATCGGCGGCGATACAGGCGGCATCCGGCTGCAGGTCATTAATTATCATACTGGTTTTCTCGTCAATACCCCGGAAGGGGCGGCTCTCCGGATCCGGCATCTTTTTCACAACAAACAACGCATGCAGGAGATGGGCAGAAAAGGCAAAGAATACGTCCGGGAAAATTTCCTCCTGACCCGGCACCTCCGGGAGTATCTCACTTTGCTGCTCAGTCTGCGCCATGGCAACGAATACCGTATCGATCTGAGTTGAACTTTCATGCCATCCGGCAAGAAGCTTTAACTTTTGATGCACCATGGCCCATCAAAATTTCTGACAACGGTGGCAGCTTATCCGCCCCAAAACCGTTTTTGGGGGCCTGTTTAATCTTACAGATGCAATTGAAACGGAGAGCTTTACCAAATGGTTGCCTATGACCATTTGGGCAAATATGACCCTTTTCCCAGGGTATTGATGACTGTCCTCTGAATATTTCTTCACCTCATTATTCTTAGATATCAAGATGAAGGGGATGATTCCCCGCTCGCTTTTAACCTGGCACAAAGAATGCAGCTAGTACCCTGAAAATTCTTTTCTTGTTTTCAATAAAGATTTTGGTTCTTCCGGATTGTTCCTTTCAGCTTTACAAAAGTACGCTTCATTCGGATAAACCAAGATTTTCGTGAAGGTACGTATCCCTTTTATCGGGGTTAGCCCGGATTTCTCATGAACACTGTGTCAATTTGGGTAGAGTTCAAGAGATCCAACACAATCTGAGAAAACTCATTTATTACCAAATTCACGCAGTGTTCACCAACGGTCAGTTCATGCGGCACCATCATCTTCAGTCTTTTGACAGTGTATATAGTCTACTCTCGTTCACTGCCAAAAACTTCGAACCTGACGCCACCTGAACTGATAAGAAAATCAAAACATAACATCAAAGGGAGTACAGAAATGAAAAAGGTACCGTTCCTATTAATTGCTGCTTTACTATTTGGGATATCGACAGTTGCCTTCGCCGTAAAAGGCGAGAACTATTCGAGCACTATCAAGGTGTTTCGCGATTCACCAGCCACGGCAAAATTCTTTAAGCATTCATATGGCTATGCAGTCTTTCCAGCCATCGGTAAGGCCGGATATGTAATCGGCGGATCCTATGGTACGGGGCAGGTCTATCGTGGAGGAACAGTAACGGGAAAAACATCTGTTATTGCAGGATCTATCGGGTTTCAGATAGGCGGCGAAGTCTACAGCGAAATCATCTTCTTCAAAGATAAGAGAGCCTACAATGAATTTACCAGCGGGAATTTCGAATTCGGCGCCAATGCCCAGGCGGTTGCCGTAACCACAGGAGTCCAGGCCCAGGCTGGTACTGCAGGTACCAATGCCGGTGCCAGCGCCGGCTCGAAGAGCGGTGTCCAGGCCGAAAATGACTATGTCAACGGCTCAGCACCCTTTGTGCACACGACGGGAGGTCTCATGGCCGGAGTTTCCGTCGGGGGCCAGAAGTTTACCTTTGAACGTCTGTAATATCTGCTGAGGCCCCCAGAGGAGCGTCCGAAAGCGATGCCCTCTGCCGGTTTGTTCCTTTCAGCTTTCCCGAAGTACGTTTCATTGGGATGAACCCTTTTGGGTTTCACCACTGGATTTCTTATCACATTCTTATGTATAGAGGATAACGGCACTATGAATACTAAGTCAAAAGCCTATCTCGTTGGTGGTGGGATTGGATCCCTTGCTGCCGCCGCTTTCATGATCCGTGACGGCAAGTTGCCAGGGGACAATATTTTCATCCTTGAAGCGGCGTCTGACATGGGCGGCAGCCTGGACGGAGCCGGCGACCCCGATCGGGGCTACACGTTGCGCGGTGGGCGCATGTTGACCACCGACAACTATGAATGTACCTGGGATCTTTTCAAATCGATACCCTCTTTAATCAGCGCCGACAAAACCGTATTCGATGAGACCGTGGAATTTAACGAGAAACACCATTCTCATTCAATGGCACGGCTTGTTGATCGCAGGCGTGCGAAGGTCCCGGTGACGTCCATGGGATTTTCGATGCATGACCGTTCGGAACTGTTGAAACTCAGCCAGACCGACGAAGAGACGCTGGCATCAAGCTGCATCACTGACTGGCTTTCACCCGGGTTCTTCGAGACTGAATTCTGGTATTTGTGGTCTACCACCTTTGCCTTCCAGCCTTGGCACAGCGCTGTTGAACTCAAGCGCTACCTGCTCCGGTTCATGCTCGAGTTTTCCCGTATCGAAACGCTGGCAGGCGTCAAACGAACCATCTATAACCAGTACGACTCCATGGTTCTTCCCCTGCAGGCCTGGCTCAAAAGCCAGGGTGTCCATATGGTCACCGACTGCACGGTGACCCACTTTGATCACACGTACGAAGCGGGTTTGTTCAGCATCACCGGCATCCATTGTCTGCGGCACGGCGCCAGCGAAGAACTGGCCGTTAAAGACGGAGACCTGGTGTTCATGCAAAACGGCTCCATGACCGAGGCCTCCAGCCTGGGTTCGATGACGAGTCCGCCTGAAAAGTTGACCAAGGCGCAGAGTGGCGGTTGGTCGCTCTGGGAAAAGCTGGCGAAGAACCATTCAAACTTCGGCAAGCCCGGGATCTTTAACAGCTGTATCGCCCAGTCATGCTGGGAGTCGTTCACCGTTACCCTGAAGGATACCGCGTTCTTTGACAGGATGTATGAATTCAGCGGCAATGAACCGGGAACCGGCGGTCTGGTAACGTTCAAAGACTCGAATTGGTTGATGTCCATTGTGCTGGCTCATCAGCCTCACTTTGCCAACCAACCGGATGATGTTCAAGTATTCTGGGGATACGCGCTGTTTCCGGACCGAATTGGTGATTTTGTCGCCAAACCGATGGCCGATTGTACCGGTTCGGAAATTCTCACTGAACTCTGTGGGCATCTGCGATTTGACAGGGAGACCGTTGCCTCGGCCATCTGCATTCCTTGCAGAATGCCCTATATCACCAGCATGTTCATGCCTCGTACACGGGGTGATCGACCGCTGCCGGTACCGGAGGGATGCAGGAACCTCGCCTTTGTCAGTCAGTTTGTCGAAATTGCTGATGATGTGGTCTTTACGGTGGAATATTCGATACGGGCAGCCCAGATGGCGGTTTACAAACTGCTTCATATTGATCGCAAGATCCCGCCTGTAACACAGCATTCCAAGTCACTCCAAGTTCAGTTTGATGCCTTAATGAAGGCATTCAAATGATAGTGGGAATGTGCATCGGGACATCAGCACCTGTCAGGGAAGGAGCCCGGCTAAAAAAAAACGAAATTAATAAAAGGAGCAGGACCATGGGAGACAAGGGCGGCAAAAAAAACAAGGAAAAGAGTCAAAAGCAAATCAGCAAAAAACTAAGGCAGAAAGATAGAAACAAGCTGGCAAAGCAGGAGACAGAACAGTCGGCACAGGAATTCGCCTCAGATAAAACAGCGAAAAAGAAAAAGGTGGTGACTGCCTTGAATGCAAATATGAAGGCAGTCGAAAAATCTGATAACTAAAAGACCAAAGATTGCCTTTTTACACAACACTTGAGGTGAATCCGCGTCATGAAGGGATCCAGCAACACTCCGGGAAGGTGTGGAGAACGCGGACGCTGCTCTCTCTAAAGCGAAGAGAAGCGGAAAAATCCGGGTAAAAACGATGGTTGCCGATGGCTGACGGGAAAGTGTCTCTCAATAAAAGGAGAAAAAGGTCATGAGAAAAACATCATATCGTTTGGAACTGGTGAAAAATGTGACTTCTTGGTTTTCTCTTAATGCACCTCGCTTCGAATCCAGGATGGATATCGAAGCGTCTGCCAGACAATCGTATGTATTCAAAACCTATCTCAAGGGTGATGACATTACAATATGGTATAAAGGCGGTGTCGCCCTCTTGACCGGGACTGTTTCTGATGAAGTACATACATTGCTGGCCCGGGAGACAATAGCAAGCCTGCCCGGAGTTACCCGTGTGCAGAGTAAACTGGAAGAACCTGGAGAGGTTCCTTTTACAAATGCGGATGTGTTGCTCATGACCCAAGTTAAGGCGACACTTTTATTCCATCAGAATGTGAATGCCGCCGAAACTGAGGTTGTTGTGAAAAATGGCACCGTCATCCTACGCGGTAAGGCTGCAAGCACTTTCCAAAAGAATTTGATTACCGAGTATGCCAAGGATGTGGAAGGGGTGAAAAAAGTAAAAAATGAGATGAAAGTGGCATCTGCTCCATTGAAAGTGGCCGAGAAAATGATGAGGCAGGAAGGCGACACCACAGGCGAACCGATTGATGATGCGTCCATCTCTGCCCTGGTCAGGACAGCCTTACAGTATCATTGTTCGACCAGAACTCTGGGCATCACTGTCGAGACCAGGGATGGCGTGGTCAAGCTGGAGGGCAAAGCCGGGAGTTGGGAGGAAAAACACCTGGCCTCCAAACGTGTGATTGACGTTCCAGGTGTCAAGATGGTGTTTAATAACATGACCATCGTGAGAATTGCAGCCAGACCAACCAAGCTCGCCGGTGTTGATCAACAGTCGGTTGAGGCTTCGACATAACATATCAACCGGTGCTTGTTGGAATTTGCCGACTTGAACGAACTCTAGGGTATCGGATCCTGCAATAAAGGTAACAGTAACGAGACAGCCATGAAAATAAGTCAGTATGCAGGATTACCTGCCAAACCATCGATGTTGGTCCGTGTGCCCGAACTGGTCACGGCCTACTATACAATGAAGCCCGATCCAGCGGTTGCGGAACAACGGGTTGCCTTCGGCACCTCGGGACACCGTGGTTGCGCCTTTGACAAGGCGTTTAATGAACGGCATATCCTCGCCATCAGTCAGGCCATCTGTCAGTATCGTACGCAGCAGTTGATCGATGGCCCGCTTTTTCTCGGCATGGACACGCATGCCCTATCCGTGCCGGCGCATGCCGGAGTGCTGGAGGTGCTGGCGGCAAACAGTGTGGAGGTCATGATCGCAGAAGGTGATGGGTATACCCCGACCCCTGCTGTTTCCCATGCGATTCTCACCTACAATCGCGGGCGCAGGACCGGGCTTGCCGACGGCATTATCATCACCCCGTCCCACAATCCGCCCCATGACGGCGGGATCAAATACAATCCCCCTCACGGCGGGCCAGCGGGGTCTGCCGTCACCTCCTGGATCGAGGCCAAGGCCAATGAGTTTCTCGAAAACGGTCTCAAGGATATGAAACGGATTTCCTGCGAGAAGGCCCTGCACGCTCCCACGACGCATTGCTATGACTATCTCAATACTTATATTACAGACCTTGCCGGAGTGCTTGACATGGATGCCATCGGCAGCGGCAAGATCACCATGGGGGTCGATCCGCTGGGAGGTGCCGGGGTCCACTACTGGGGGATGATTGCCGAGCGCTACGGGTTAAACCTCACAGTTGTCAATGGGGAGGTCGACCCGACCTTTGGTTTCATGACGGTGGATTGGGACGGCCAAATCCGTATGGACCCCTCCTCGCCCTATGCAATGCAGCGCTTGATAGACATGAAGGACCGATTTGATCTTTGCCTTGCCTGCGACACCGACCATGACCGGCACGGGATTGTCACCCGGAGTGCAGGATTGCTGCCTCCCAACCATTACCTGTGTGTGGCTATCTCCTATCTCTTCCAGCACCGGCCGCAATGGCACAAGGATGCGGCGGTCGGCAAGACGGTGGTCAGCAGCCGGATGATCGACCGGATCACCGCCGGCCTTGGCCGGAAGCTTTACGAGGTTCCGGTCGGTTTCAAGTGGTTCGTTGACGGCCTGTTGGACGGGACGCTTGCCTTCGGTGGCGAAGAGAGTGCGGGAGTCTCCTGTGCCCGACTGGACGGTAGCGTCTGGACGACGGACAAAGACGGCATCGTCCCGGCTTTGCTGGCGGCGGAGATCATGGCGCGAATGGACCGCGATCCGGGCGAAATATACCAGAAACTCACCCAGGAGTTCGGCGAGCCGCAGTATGAACGGGTTGAGGCCCCGGCCACCGTCGAGCAAAAGGAGCTGCTGGCGAAACTTTCGCCCAGCCAGGTCAAATGCAGCGAGCTGGCAGGCGAAAAAATCCAAACTGTCCTGACCAAGGCGCCGGGGAACGACGCATCCATCGGTGGGTTGAAGGTGATAACCGAGAACGGATGGTTTGCGGCTCGTCCGTCAGGGACCGAGGATATCTACAAGATTTATGCCGAGAGCTTCCGGGGGGCCGATCATCTGGGCCGCATTCTGGAGGAAGCACAGACAATCGTCGGCGAGGCGCTGGCTTCGCCCCCGCAGGACCCGAAGGAGAACCCATGAGCGAACAGACACGTGTCAGTCATCCTTTATACAATCTCCTTCCCACGGAAATCGACGGGTTCGACTCCCTGGCCGAGCTGGCACTGGATATGCGCTGGTCGTGGAATCACGCCACCGACGAGGTGTGGCGGCAGCTTGATCCAAGACTCTGGGAATTCACCCATAACCCCTGGGGTGTCCTGCAGACGGTCTCACGCGACCGGATCGAACAGGTGTTGGCCGATTCTGATTTTCGCAAAAACGTCGATGACCTGGTCAGGACTAGACGGGAGGAGATTAAGGCCCTTGCCTGGTTTCAGCAGCATCATAACCAGAGCCCGCTGACCTGTGCTGCCTATTTCAGCCTGGAATTTATGTTGAGCGAGGCCCTGCCCATCTACTCGGGCGGACTTGGCAATGTAGCAGGGGATCAGCTCAAAGCCGCAAGTGACCTGGGCGTGCCGGTGGTCGGCGTGGGCCTTCTGTACCAGCAGGGCTATTTCCGCCAGGTGATCGGCAAGGACGGGGCGCAGCACGCCCTCTATCCCTATAACGACCCCGGCCAGCTGCCGATCACGCCTCTTCGTCGGGCGGACGGGGAATGGCTGCGGCTGGAAATTGCCTTGCCGGGGTATTCGGTCTGGCTGCGCGCCTGGCAGGTTCAGGTCGGCAGGATAAAGCTCTACCTGCTGGACAGCAATGACGCGGCAAATTACCCCGCTCATCGCGGAATTACCAGTGAGCTGTATGGTGGCGGTCCTGAGCTGCGCCTGGAGCAGGAACTGCTTCTCGGAATCGGTGGCTGGCGACTGCTTGGGGCACTGGGTATCAAGCCGGAGGTCTGTCATCTCAATGAAGGGCACGCGGCCTTTGCCATCCTGGAACGAGCCTGTGCTTTCATGCAGGAGGCCGACCAGCCCTTCGACGTCGCGCTCACCGCCACTCGAGCTGGCAACCTCTTCACCACCCACACGGCGGTGGCTGCAGGCTTTGACCGTTTTGATCCTGCCTTGATGGAACACTATCTCGGCGGGTATGCGAAGCAGAAACTCGGCATACCCCTGCATGACCTGCTGGCCCTCGGTCGACAGAACTCGAATGATGAGTCGGAAAGCTTCAATATGGCGTATCTGGCAATTCGCGGCAGTGGAGCGGTAAATGGCGTGAGCCATTTGCACGGGAAAGTCAGTCGGCACCTCTTCGAGCCTCTTTTCCCTCGGTGGCCGGCGGATGAAGTGCCTGTCGGACATGTGACCAACGGCGTCCATGTGCCGACCTGGGATTCGGCCCCGGCCGACCATCTCTGGACGGAGGCCTGCGGGAAAGAACGCTGGCTGGGGACGATGCAAACCGTGGAACAGGACATTCGTCATGTCTCCGATGCCACGCTCTGGCAATTTCGTCTTGCAGCCAGCAGGTCTCTTGTTGACTATGCCCGCGAGCGATTGTCCCGGCAACTGGCCCTCTCCGTCGTGTCGCAGGACATGAACCACAGGGCAAGTCATCTCTTTGATCCGGGGGCCTTGACGCTGGGATTTGCCCGCCGTTTTGCCACCTACAAGCGGCCGAACCTGCTGCTGCACGACCCGGAACGACTGGTTCGAATACTCACCAATCCCGAGCGGCCGGTGCAGCTGATCATCGCCGGTAAGGCCCACCCGGAAGACCGGGCGGGGCAGGCCCTGATTCAGGAATGGATACAGTTTAACCGCCGGCCGGAAATTCGAACCCGCGTCGTTTTCCTGAGCGACTATGACATGTTGTTATCGGCGCAGCTGGTGCAGGGGGTTGACGTCTGGATCAACACGCCCAGGCGCCCCTGGGAGGCGTGTGGGACCAGCGGCATGAAGGTGCTGGTCAATGGCGGGCTCAATCTCTCGGAATTGGATGGCTGGTGGGCCGAAGCCTACAGCCCCGAGGTCGGCTGGGCATTGGGGGATGGCCGGGAGCATGGCGATGACCCCGCCTGGGACGCCCACGAAGCCGAGGCGCTCTACAACCTGCTTGAACAGGAGGTGGTCCCGGAGTTCTATACCCGGGACGAAAGCGGGATTCCCACTGCCTGGGTGGCCCGGATGCGGGAGAGCATGGCGCAATTAACCCCGCATTTCTCTGCAAACCGCACGGTTCGTGAATATACCGAGAACTACTATCTCCCAGCCGCTGCCGCTTACCACTTGCGGAGCGCCGATAACGGTGCAACAGGCAGACAAATAGTCGATTGGAGCACGGGGCTGGAACAGAACTGGACCATGCTGCACTTCGGCGAAGTGAAGGTTAAGACGCATGGCGAGCAGTACATGTACGAGGTTCAGGTCTTTCTCAATGGACTTGCCCCAGAGACGGTCCGGGTAGAATTGTATGCCGAGGGAACACAGGATGGTGCACAGGTGCGACAGCAGATGAAGTGTGACCGCGTTTCTGTTGATGCTTCGGCCGGAACCGTATTCAGTGCAGCTGTATCTGCGGCCCGGCCTCCAGAGGATTATTCGGTACGACTGATACCGAATTTCGAAGGTGTTGCGATACCCTTGGAAAACGCCGGGATTCTCTGGCAGCGATAATCGGATATCAGAAAGAAAAAAGAGATTACCCATGGAACTCATTTACCCACGAATCCTGACAATCAACGGTGGCTCATCGAGCATCAAGTTTGCGATGTTTGAGGCAGGAGTCTCCCTCCGCCGGATTTTGTCAGGCGCAATCGAACGGATTGGACAACCGGAGACCATCCTCAGGGTTAAAGGCACAAACCAGGAGGATAACGTTTCAGAGGTGATTGCAGCGCCGGATCACTCCATAGCTGTGGGGGTTCTGATGGATTGGATCGAAAAGCACCTGGGGGCTGATACCCTGACGGCAGTCGGGCATCGCGTGGTGCATGGCGGGCCCAGGTATAGTCAACCACAGAAGATTACTGCGGAAATGGTTGAGGAGTTGCACCGGCTCAGCCCGTTTGATCCCGAGCATCTGCCGGAGGAGATCCTGTTGACTGAGGCCTTTCACCACCGTTTTCCCGACTTGCCCCAGGTGGCCTGTTTTGACACAACCTTTCACCATGCCTTGCCGCGGGTTGCTCGCCTGCTGCCGATCCCGCGCCGCTATGAAGCCCTGGGGGTAAGGCGATACGGCTTTCATGGATTGTCGTATGCGTTTCTTATGGGAGAACTCGCCCGCCTGGCTGGAACGAAAGAGGCGCATGGCCGCATCATCCTTGCCCATCTCGGCAATGGCGCAAGCCTTGCGGCGGTGCGTGAGGGCAAACCGATGGACACCAGCATGGGTTTTACCCCGACTGCCGGCGTGCCGATGAGCACCCGGTCGGGGGACCTCGATCCCGGACTGTTGTGGTATCTGGCCCGTACCGAGGGACTTGATGCCAAAGGCTTCAATGAGATGGTCAATTTCCAGTCCGGGCTGCTCGGCATCTCGGAGACCAGCTCTGATATGCAAGACCTGCTCGGCCGGGAATCGCAGGACGGGCGGGCAGCAGATGCGATTGCCCTGTTCTGTTACCAGATAAGGAAATGGATCGGCGGATTCGCAGCAGCCTTGACCGGCCTGGACACCCTGATCTTCGCAGGCGGCATCGGGGAGAAGGCCCCCCTTGTCCGCGCCCGGATATGCGCCGGGCTGGAATTTCTCGGCATCGAACTCGACGAGAAGCGAAACGCGATTAATGAAGGCATGATTTCCACAGCGACGAGCCGGGTTGCGGTCCGTGTCATGCGTACGGATGAAGAATTGATGATTGCCACGTTGGTTTGCCGGGTTCTCAGCCTTGGCAACAAAAAAGGAGAAGTGAACCATGCAGACCCAAACCCTTACACCTGAACTGCTCGAGCGGATGGATGCTTACTGGCGTGCCGCCAACTATCTGTCCGTCGGCCAGATTTATCTCTATGCCAATCCTCTGCTCAAAGAGCCCCTGCAACTCTCACATGTGAAGCCGACACTGCTTGGTCACTGGGGCACGACCCCGGGCCAGAATTTCATCTATGTGCATCTGAACCGGGTCATCAATAAATATGATCTGGATATGATCTATATTTCAGGTCCCGGCCACGGCGGTCCGGCGCTGGTCGCCAATACCTATCTTGAAGGCACCTACAGCGAGATTTATCCGAATATCAGTCAGGATGAGGTCGGACTGAAAAAACTGTTCACCCAGTTCTCCTTCCCCGGCGGCATTCCCAGCCATGTCTCACCGGAATGCCCGGGATCGATCCATGAAGGAGGTGAGCTGGGCTATTCGCTCAGCCATGCCTTCGGCGCCGTGTTCGACAATCCGGACCTGGTAGTTGCCTGCGTCGTCGGCGACGGGGAGGCGGAGACCGGCCCCCTGGCCACGGCATGGCACTCGAATAAATTCCTGAATCCGATTACCGACGGCGCCGTGCTGCCGATCCTGCATCTGAACGGCTATAAAATTGCCAATCCCGACCGTGTTGGCCCGCATCAGCCATGAGGAACTGGACCAGCTGCTGCGCGGCTATGGCTGGACGCCGTATTTTGTCGAAGGTGATGATCCGGAAAAGATGCATCAACTCATGGCCACCGTTCTGGACACGGCTGTTGAGGAGATCCGGGACATTCAAAGCAATGCGCGGGAGAGAAAGGATCAGGCCAGGCCGCGCTGGCCGATGATCGTCCTCAATTCACCGAAGGGCTGGACAGGACCGAAGGAGGTCGATGGTCTGCAGATAGAGGGCACTTTCCGGGCGCATCAGGTACCGCTGCTGGTGGATTCGGCGCATCCCGGGCATCTGGGCCAGCTTGAACGCTGGATGAAGAGCTACAGGCCGGAAGAACTCTTTGACGAGAATGGCCGACTGATACCGGAACTGGCCGGTCTTGCGCCAAAGGGTGAGAGGCGGATGGGGGCTAATCCGCACGCCAACGGCGGGATACTGCTGCATGACCTGATTATGCCCGACTTCCAGGAGTATGCGGTGGATGTGCCGGCACCGGGATCGGTTCAGGCTGCCGACACCCACGTGCTGGGAGAATTCCTTCGTGATGTGGTTAATTCATAACAAAATGTCTCGGAATTTCCGCATATTCGGCCCCGACGAGACACTCTCCAACCGGTTGAACGCAGTTTTTGAGGTCACCGACCGGCAGTGGGAAGCCCGGACCCAGGACAACGATGAGTTTCTCGCAACCGACGGCCGGGTCATGGAGATGCTCTCCGAGCACCAGTGTCAAGGCTGGCTCGAAGGCTATCTCCTCACCGGCCGGCACGGGCTTCTCAACAGCTACGAGGCCTTCATTCATATTATCGATTCGATGTTTAACCAGCACGCCAAGTGGTTGAAGGTCACCGCCCAGTTGCCATGGCGGCGAAAAATCGCCTCACTCAATTACCTGCTCGCCTCCCACGTCTGGCAGCAGGCCCATAACGGTTTTACCCATCAGGATCCGGGATTCATCGATCATGTGGTCAACAAGAAGGCCTCCATCGTGCGCGTCTACCTGCCGCCCGACGCCAACTGCCTGCTGTCGGTCTGGGACCATTGCCTGAGGAGCCGGGATTACGTCAATGTCGTTATCGCCGGTAAGTACCAGGCGCCGCAATGGCTGACCATGGATGAGGCCGTTGAACATTGCACACAGGGAATAGGCGTCTGGCATTGGGCCGGCACCGACCAGGAGGCGGAACCGGACGTAGTTATGGCCTGCTGCGGCGATGTGCCGACGTTGGAGACGCTGGCCGCCGTCTCCATCCTCCGTACCCATCTGCCCAATCTGAGAATCCGGGTGATCAATGTTGTCGATCTGATGAAGCTGCAACCGCCAATCGAACATCCGCATGGGCTAAGTGATGAGAATTTCGATGCGCTCTTTACCACAGACAAGCCGATCGTCTTTGCCTTCCACGGGTACCCCTGGCTGGTGCATCGCCTGACCTACCGCCGCACCAACCACGACAACATGCATGTCCGGGGCTATAAGGAAGAGGGCACCATTACCACGACCTTCGACATGACCGTCCTCAACGATCTGGATCGTTTTCACCTGGTCCTCGATGTACTCCATCGACTCCCGCACGAAGGCGCCGGTATCACGCTGAAGCAGATAATAGAGGACAAGCTCATAGAGCATAAGGCGTATATCGACAAGCATGGTCAGGACATGCCGGAGATACTGAACTGGAAATGGGACCCGACATTGGCGGGCACGCCCTTGTGAGGATGACTGGTCCGTCCAGGGGTTTAAGTATAAGGAAGCAGGCATTTAACGGAATAACCTTCTCCAATTGGTGAAAACATGAAAACAAAGGTATACAAACTTGAAACAGGTAGGGGGGGGATATATCGAGGCGATGCAGGTATCATCCTCATTGTTGTTTATGTTTCTGTTATCCTCTCTTTTTTCCTGCTTGGCAGCCTGTCTTTTTTATAGAGAGTTGAAAATCAGGACCTGCCGGAAATATTGAAATAGAAATGGAGCAAACCAGAATGAATGTGCAAGAACTTATAGACATTGTGAAAAAGCTGGTCGAACACCACAAGGGCCTGCTGGCTATGGATGAAAGCACTTCAACCTGCAACAAACGGTTTGCCGGGTTAGGTATCCCCCAGACTGAAACAGCCCGGCACGCCTGGCGGGAGCTGCTTGTGACCACACCTGGGCTTGGAAAGTGCATCAGCGGCGTAATCCTCTACGATGAGACAATCCGCCAACAGGTGCAGAAGGGCACTCCCTTTGCTGTAGCCATCGCCGATGCCGGGATCATTCCCGGCATCAAAGTCGACACCGGGGCCAGGGATATGGCAGGTCATCCAGGAGAGAAAATAACCGAGGGTCTGGATGGACTCCGCGACCGTCTGGCCGAATACTTTCAGATGGGTGCCCGCTTTGCCAAATGGCGGGCAGTGATTGCCGTGGGCGAAGGTCTGCCCAGCCGGGGCTGCATTGAGGCCAACGCGCATGCCCTGGCCCGGTATGCCTCCTTTTGCCAGGAGGCAGGACTGGTCCCGGTCGTCGAGCCGGAGGTAGTGATGGAAGGTGGGCATACCCTTAAGCGGTGCGCCGAGGTAACGGAGGATGTTTTGCGGGTGGTCTTCAACCAGCTGTATATCCAGCGTATCCTGCTGGAGGGCATGATTCTGAAGCCCAATATGGTGCTTCCGGGGCTCACCTGCCCCAGGCAGAACACCGTGGACGAGGTGGCCGATGCCACGGTGCAGTGTCTGTTGCGGGCTGTCCCTGCTGCCGTCGGTGGGATAGCCTTCCTGTCAGGCGGTCAATCCAGTGAAATGGCCTCTGCGCATTTGCAGGCCATGCACGTCAGCTTCAAATCGCCACTGCCCTGGGCGCTCACGTTTTCCTTTGCCCGTGCTATCCAGCAACCGGCCATGAAGATCTGGCGTGGCGAGGAGTCCAATGCGCCTGATGCCCAGCGGGCTCTTTATCATAGAGCCATGTGCAACCAGGCTGCACGCCGTGGCGAATACACATCCGCAATGGAAAGGCCATGAGCATGACAACAAGCACCTCCATGCCCTTGTGCCTCTACCTCATTCGGCACGGCGAAACCGAGTGGGCGCTCTCCAGTCGGCACACCGGTCTCACGGATATTCCATTGACCGCGAACGGCGAGAACCAGGCTCGAGCTCTTGGTAAATACCTCCTGGGTATCCGGTTTGCCCATGTGCTGACCAGTCCGCTTACGCGTGCCAGACAGACCTGCGAGTTAGTCGGACTGGATAAAATCCAGCAAATCGAACCGGACCTGGCGGAATGGGACTATGGCGATTACGAAGGGAAGCGATCCGTGGATATCCGCAAGGCGCGGCCGGACTGGAATGTTTTTCGGGACGGTTGCCCGCATGGGGAAATGCCCAAACGAGTTTCCGAGAGGGCCGATCGACTGATCGCTCGTCTTCGCATGCTGGATGGAAAGGTCGCGCTTTTTTCGCATGGTCAGTTCGGTGGTGTCCTGGGTGCTCGATGGATCGGATTGCCGCTTGTCGAAGCACGGCATTTTCCGCTGGGAACTGCATCACTCAGCATTCTCAGCTTCAACCCCCAGCATCTCGAAGTGCCGGTCATCGCTTTGTGGAATGCAGCCTCTCAAAAATAATAAGGATACTATCATGCAAAAAAAAGTGGGTTTATGGGTGGATCACCGGCAGGCGATTGTAATTTTGCTCTCCCAGCAAAACACAGAAACTCGGCTGATAGAATCGAAGAGTGAAAAACAGCTGCGTCGCACCGGAGATTCGCCCCTCAAAGGTCCCTATGAGGCACAGTCGGTCCCCGCTGATGACAGTCAGGAGGCCAAATTAGCGGGTTCCCTCAATAGTTTCTACGATGAGGTGATCACCTGTCTTACCGAGGCTGACGCGATCCTGTTGTTTGGTCCGGGAGAGGCCAAAGGCGAGCTGCACAAAAGGATGGCAGTCAACAACCTCGAGAAACGCATCGTCGGCATTGAAACAACCGATAAAATGACGGAAAAACAGATTGTCGCCAAGGTTCAACAGTTCTTTGACTTCGTTCCTTGAGAAGAGAGTGCAGAGGCCTTTTGGTCATTTTCCCATGCTTTGAGTTTGTAAGGTTCCCCTATGAAAGAACATGCTATCACCAATAAACCCGAATCCAAGACGCCATCGAAATCGGACGCCAAGGACGATCTGAAAACCCTTCCTCTTTCGGAAGTGGAGAAGAAATTAGGCTCGTCACCGGACGGCCTCAGTCAACCCGAGGCCGAAAAACGGTTGAGTGAGTATGGGCCCAACGAAATAGAAGAAAAGAAGACCAATCTTTTTTTGAAGTTCCTGTCGTATTTCTGGGGGCCTATTCCGTGGATGATCGAGGTGGCGGTGATTCTCTCCGGGGTGGTCCGGCACTGGCCGGATTTTTTCATCATCCTTTTTTTGCTGCTGGCAAATGCGGGGGTCGGCTTCTTTGAGGAACGTGAGGCAGGCAATGCCATAGAGGCCCTGAAGGCAAAGCTTGCGATCAAGGCCCGGGTCAAACGGGATGGAAAGTGGGTCACACCGCCGGCGCGGGAGCTGGTGCCGGGAGATGTGATTCGCTTGCGGCTGGGCGATATTGTGCCGGCCGATGCGCGCCTGCTGGACGGCGATGAGGTGGAAGTGGATCAGTCGGCGCTGACGGGAGAATCCCTGCCCGCAACGCGTAAATCCGGCAGAGGCTGTGTTCTCGGGTTCGATCATTCGCAGAGGGGAAATCGGGGCACTGGTCTATGCGACCGGTGCGAACACCTATTTCGGCAAGACGGCGCAACTGGTGCAGGAGGCACACTCGGTCAGCCATTTTCAAAAGGCGGTTTTGAAGATCGGTAATTACCTGATCATTCTGGCGGTGGCTCTGGTCGCTGTGATCATCGGTTTTGCAATCTATCGCGGCGACCCGATCCTCACTACCTTGCAGTTCGCTTTGGTATTAACGGTGGCAGCGATTCCCGTTGCCATGCCCACGGTCTTGTCGGTGACCATGGCGGTGGGGGCGCGACTCCTTGCCAGAAAAAAGGCGATTGTCAGCAAGCTGGTGGCAATCGAGGAGCTGGCAGGCGTCGATATGCTGTGCTCTGACAAAACCGGCACCCTGACCCAGAACAAGTTAACCCTGGGAGATCCGTTTTGCATAGGTGATGTAGCAGCCGAGGGCCTTATCTTAAACGGCGCGCTGGCCTCGCGGGCGGAAAACAACGATATCATTGATCTGGCCGTCCTCGGCGGTCTTACGGACCAAGATGCCTTAAAGGATTTCGAGATACTTCATTTTCAACCTTTCGATCCGGTCCATAAGCGCACCGAGGCAACCGTCAAGACCAAGGATGGCATGGAGTTCAAGGTGACCAAAGGCGCGCCGCAGGTGATCCTGAAGTTATCGGCCGATACCGGGCAGATACAGGCTGAAGTTGACAAGGCGGTAGGCGATTTCGCAGCGCGCGGTTTCCGCTCGTTGGGTGTGGCACGGGCCGAGGGGGATAGCGAATGGCGGTTTCTGGGCGTGTTGCCCCTGTTCGATCCGCCACGCGAAGATGCCAAGGACACCATCGCCACCGCACTGGCAATGGGTGTGAAGATCAAGATGGTGACCGGCGATGCGCTGGCCATCGCCCAGGAAACCGCCAAGAAGCTTGGCATGGGCTCAGACATTGTCGATGCGTCCGGGTTAGGCGACGTCAAACATGACGAGACCGTGAAGGTGGCTGAGTCCATCGAAAAAGCGGACGGTTTCGCCCAGGTGTTCCCCGAGCACAAGTTTCACATCGTCGATGTTTTGCAAAAACGCGGCCACATTGTCGGCATGACGGGCGACGGGGTGAACGACGCCCCCGCCCTGAAGAAGGCCGACTGCGGCATCGCCGTCTCCGACGCAACGGATGCGGCCCGCGCGGCGGCCGACATAGTGTTGATGACGCCCGGCCTGTCGGTGATCATCGACGCCATCAAGGAAAGCCGTCGCATCTTCCAGCGGATGAACAGCTATGCCATCTACCGCATCGCCGAGACCCTGCGCGTGCTCTTGTTCATGACGCTTGCGATCCTGATCTTCAACTTTTATCCGTTGACGGCGGTGATGATCGTGATGCTGGCCCTCTTAAACGACGGGGCCATCCTGTCCATTGCCTATGACAATGTGCATTATAAGGACCAGCCCGAGGCCTGGAATATGCGCATGGTGTTGGGGATTGCCACCGTCCTGGGCGTCATCGGGCCCGTAGCCGCCTTCGGCCTGTTTTATCTGGGCGAACAGGTCTATCATCTTGACCGGCCGCACATCCAGACCCTGATGTACCTGATGCTGTCTGTGGCCGGACACCTGACAATTTTCCTGACGAGGACTCGCGGCCCCTTCTGGTCGATCCGCCCTGCGCCTATTTTATGGATGGCCGTGGTCGGCACCCAGATCGTTGCCACGTTGATTGCCGTATACGGGCTTTTCATGACACCGCTGGGCTGGGGTTGGGCCGGATTCGTTTGGGGCTATGCGCTGGTGTGGTTTCTGGTGAACGACCGCTTGAAACTGCTGGCGTATCGGATTCTCGATCCAGTCAAAGTCTCATCGCCTGCCGGCAAGCCGCTCGATCTTGAGCCGCAAATCGCCACACAGGCCTAAGAACTCTACGCGAAGAGAGGTCGCAGTGACGGTGGGGCGGTAGAGGACTGGATGCAGGCGGAACTGCAAATCCATAAAGAGAAAGTCAAAGCCAAACCAAAACCTTACGCGAAGAAAAAAACATGAACAGTACAGGACTCATCTCGGAGACTGAGTTGGAAAGGCTTCAGAACGTCTCATTCAGCTACTTGCCGCATGAGACGCATCCGGACAACGGGCTGGTGAAGGACAAGACCGCAGAGGACTGGCCTGCAAGCATAGCCGCCACCGGCTTTGCGCTGGCGGCGTACCCATTGGCCGTCGAACGCGGATTTATGCCGCGTGCCGCGGCGGTGGAACGGACATTGACCACGTTGCGTTTTTTGGGAACAGCCCCCAAGGTCCCGAATCCGAGGCCACCGGTTATAAGGGCTCGTATCATTTTCTCATCATGCGAACCGGCTGTCGTGCCTGGCAATACGAACTGTCAACGATAGATAGCGCATTCCTGCTGGCCGGCGCGTTAACAGCCGGGATGTATTTTGATGCGGATACAGCCGACGAACTTGAAATCCGCACACTTGCCGACTTGCTCTATTGCCGCGCGGATTGGCAATGGGCGCAAAACCATGGCGCAACGGTTATCCACGGCTGGAAACCCGAAAGCGGATTTCTCAACTACCATTGGGAAGGGTACGATGAGGCGATGCTGTTGTATATTCTAGGACTGAGCTCGCCTGCTCATCCGCTGCCCGAGAGTTGCTACGCCGGGTGGACTTCGACGTATCGATGGGAGCACTGTTACGGATATGACTATCTTTATGCCGGGCCGTTGTTCACGCACCAACTCTCACATGTCTCGATTTATTTTCGCGGCATCCAGGACGCGTTTATGCGCAATAAGGGCATCGATTATTTTGAGAACAGCCGTCGCGCAACCTATGTGCAACAACAGTATGCGATGGACAACCCGCGTAAGTTTGCCGGTTATGACCGCCATTGCTGGGGAATTACCGCAAGCGACGGCCCCGGCCCCGACACGATCAAAGTGAACGGCATCGAGCGACAGTTCTTCGATTATCTGGGACGAGGCGTTCCGTATGGGCCCGATGACGGCACTATTGCGCCTTGGGCGGTGGTGGCATCACTGCCGTTCGCATCCGAGATCGTGCTGCCCTCAATTGACTATTATATTAACCAGGTTAAATTAACAGCACATAACCCTTACGGCTTCAAAGCGACGTTTAACCCGAACCCACCCGGTCAAATCCAGCAATCCCTATGGATGGGTGTCGCCCTGGCATTACGGGCTTAATCAAGGGCCGATTCTTTTGATGATCGAAAACTATCACACCGGCTTATTGTGGCGATTGATGCGAAACTGTCCATATATCGCCTACGGTTTGTGGCGGGCGGGTTTTAGCGGCGGGTGGTTATGACTCATAGATTGCCGGGGGCTATCGGGGCGACGAACAGATTGCCAAGGAGGATTTTCATCAGGGCAATAACTGGAAGAATAAGAAAAGAGGTGATCATGAATATTGCGACCAAAGATTTCAGGATATGTTCCGGAGAAAAGTTCAAACTCGAAAAACGACCGACGAGAGTGAAACCCTTTTACAAATCGAAGAAGCAGTACCGTAAGTTTCTGGAAGAACATATTGAGGAGTTGAGTGCACTGCAGCATCTTCATTATGCGTCCAACCGCTATGCGGTGCTGGTTGTTTTTCAGGCAATGGATGCCGCCGGCAAGGATGGTGCTATCCGGCATGTCATGTCTGGAGTTAATCCCCAGGGCTGTCAGGTGTTCAATTTCAAACAACCGAGTGCCGAAGAGCTGGAGCATGATTTCCTCTGGCGCACGACCAGATGTCTGCCGGAACGGGGACGGATAGGGATCTTCAACCGGTCCTACTATGAGGAGGTGCTCGTTGCCCGCGTGCATCCGGAGATCCTTCGCTCCCAGGGGCTTCCGGATGAATTGCTCGATGAGAAGACCATCTGGCAGGAGCGGTTTGCTTCCATTGTCGACTTCGAGGAACATCTCCACCGCAACGGCACCCGGATCATCAAAATATTTCTCCATCTATCCGAGGATGAGCAACGGAATCGTTTCCTGGCGCGCATCGATGAGCCTGAAAAGAACTGGAAATTCAGTCTGGCCGACATTCACGAGAGGACCTATTGGCAGCAGTACATGGAGGCGTATGAGGACTGCCTGCATGCGACCAGCACCCGGCACGCGCCATGGCATGTCGTGCCGGCCGACGATAAGAAGAATGCACGGTTGATAGTGTCGCAAATTATCCTTGATGCGTTGGGTGATTTAAAGATGGAATATCCTAAGACCAGCTCGAAACGTCGCCGGGAATTAAAAGCCATCCGCAAACTGCTGTAAAAGAAAAAACCATGCCTGACGATTCCAAACCAGAGGTGAGGCCAACCCCGGTCTATGCATATCTTATACTTGGAGCGGCATTCTTCGCGTTCATCCAAACGTTCTCTCTGCTGTCTCCAATCATATTGTCGCTTCTGCTTATTCTGCTGATTTCGCTTGCAGTCAATCCCGTGATCTCGCGAAGGCGGGGTTCTACAGGTGGAAGAAAAGGAGCGACGGGGCTGATCGTGGCGGCATTGGTTGTGGTCATTGCTTTGACGGGATGGGCTTTCTTCGGGCCGATGAAGGATTCGGTCACCAAGCTTTCGGAACAGTTGCCCGTGTATTGGGAACGTATGCAAAAGCCCCTGATCAAAATGGAGCAACAGGCAGTGCTTTCCGAGGAAAAACTCCAGGCGGAAGTCACCACTGAAATTGCCGAGACAGCAACGGACGAAGGCAAGCCCAAAGTCGTGCGACGAACCGCTAAACCCATGCCACCAAAAACTCCGAAAGATTTGGGATCACTCCGTTCCAGGTTGGGTCAGATGATTCAAAGCGTGCTTGGTAGTTTTACAGCGGTGGCATTCAACGCGGCTCAGATCATGGTTGTGCTGGTGATGGTATTCTTCGGAGTGATCTTTACACTGATGAATCCCCGCCCCATTTTCGGTGCGATCTTTTTGATTGTACCCGAGCGTCACCACAACCAGACCCTGACTATCATGCACAGGGTTGTAAAATTTGTGCCAACCTGGGCGTTCGCGACACTGCTGTCGATGCTGACCGTCGGTTTGTTTGTGTTTCTGCTCATGTGGCCCTTTTTCGGATTTGTGGATGCCTTGGTTCTCGGGCTGATTGCGGGAGTCTTCGAGGCGATTCCCTACCTGGGTCCAATCCTGAGCGCAGTGCCTGCCCTTTTGTTGGCCCTGGGTGAAGGAAGCAAGACTCCCCTTTGGGTTTTACTCGGGTATTTCGCTGTCCAGGTCGTTGAAAACAATATGATCCTTCCTTTCGTTATGGCACGCAGCATGAAACTGCATCCGGTGGCTGTGATCTTCTCTCTGCTTTTATGCGTGGCAGCCTTCGGTGTGCTGGGTGCTCTGGTTGCCGCACCCCTGGTTGCCATTGTGAATATCTTGCATGACGAGCTTTATCGAAAACGTTTTCTTCCCACGGTCACGGATACAGATCTGGATTCTCTGGCGCGAAACGCCCTTGGTGAATAGGAGTCCGTTAGCAGGTGACCTCGGGTAAGTAACAGTCAAGCTCCATGGATCTCATTTAGAGCTATCTTTTTTAACCATAGGATCATCATTCCAGAGACCTTGATCGGGTACCCAGGTAGAGGTCATATATGACCATATGGGCATATATGACCTGTGCTCTCTTACTGGCAACAGCAATCTTTTGATCTCTTTTCCCTAAATTCTTCCTTGAAATCAGAATGATAGATCACATGATGCCGGTTAAAAAACCTGGCACAATGATTGCTACATAGGACTGAGAGAAGAATCAGCCCGGATTTCTCATGAGAAATCCGGGCTAACCCCGTTTTTAAATTTATCAGCAGTCTTAAGGAGATTATCCAACATGGCAAGCGCAAAAGATCATTCAAAAAACATGAGTGAAGAAATGCAGCACATCATCGAACATGCCCATGCACTCGTGGACGCTACTTCCGGAGAGCTGGACGATCGAATCAAGGCAGCCAGATCTGCCCTGAAAGAACGCCTGGACTCCTCCAAGAGCGGTCTTGGCGAGCTTGAAGATCAGCTTATGGTCAAGGTCAAAGCCGCGGATGAGTTCATTCATATTCAGCCGTACTATGCCATCGGCGGCACATTTCTCGCGGGCCTGCTTATGGGCTGGTTCATGTCAAGGAAATAGCATGAACAGGCTGCCGCTGATTATTTCCGGGTTTGCAGGAGCTGCAGGGCGGTTGGGTGGGATAGCCGCCCAAATCCTTGAGGATCGTCTGGAACTGCTGGCTTTGGAGTTGCGCGAAGCCAAAATACGTCTGGTCCAGGCATTGCTCCTGGCCTGTATAGGTGTGGTATTTTCAATGCTCGGACTCCTGCTGCTGGTTCTGGCGGGCCTATACGTATTGCCTCCGGAATTAAGGATTTACGGACTTGTTGCTGCGGCAGTGGCCAGCATGCTGGCGGGAGTAGTCGTTTTTCTCAAGCTGAGTCGACATCTGGGACGAAAACCGCTGGCCTTTGAACAGAGCGTTGCCGAATTGAAAAAGGACATGACATGCTTCTCAACCAGGAACTGAAAACCCTCCAGGAGGGCAAAAAACGCCTGGCCATATGTTGTGAGCTGCGTCGCCGCCTGGTTCAGATCGAGGTCCGTGGTATTTTGAGCGGGGCGTGCAATACCGTTTCGAATTTAACATTGGGACTGGCCGTGGTCGAGCAGATTCTCGATTTTCTGCGTGAACGTAAAGACAACCGATAGTTGAGTGTCCATCCTGAAACGGCTATTTTGCCCTAGCTCTTCGTTGCGCTGTCAAATTTAATCTTCGGAATATTCTGTATATGCCTCCGGTAAAATTTGCCATCGCGCCTCGATTTAGAACAAAATATCTCATTTCTGGATGGACGGTTGTTCTTGAAAAATAAATAATCTCAATATATTGTCCGATGTTGTTCCGCCTGCCTGCACATGATTCTCGGCAATTCAGAGGGGCACGCGTTGAAATGAATAACCGCATCCTATGTGCCGTGATAACCGTATTTCAGCTCGCCGTGTTTGTTCCATCTGTTGTGGCCCTGCAAGAAGATTTGGCCAGGCAGGTGCTGGTGGAGATCAATCTGGTCCGCACCGAACCACTTACATTTGCCCGATTTCTTTGCGAGTGGCGCAGCCGTTTCCAAGAGAAATCTTACCAAATGCCGGGAATAGCCGACCCCATACAGACCAGTAAGGGGAGTGATGCCGTCGATGAGGTGATCCAATTCCTGTCCCACCAGAAACCGCTGCCGCCGTTAATCTGGTCGGCGGGACTTGCCGACGCTGCGGCGGAACTCATCACGGAGCAGGGCAGATCCGGCGCCACCGGCCATGGTAGCCTGCGAAGCAGTGGAATGCAGGGACGAATCGAACAGCATGGGACATGGAAGGGACAGATCGGTGAAAACATCGTCTATGGTCTCGACGATCCCCGGAGTATGGTCATCCAGATGATCATCGACGAAGGGGTGCCGGGACGGGGGCATCGGAAGAACCTGTTCAATCCCGTTTTTATCAGCGCTGGAGTCTCTTGCGGCTCTCATCCCCGTTTCGGGCGTATGTGCGTCATCGATTTCTCGGGGAGGTTCCATGAGTCCCCGCGATATGAAACCCCATCGTTAAAAAACCTGTGAGGAGTTACCAATCGGTGGCGAAACAGGCAAAAGAACTCATGTACGCCGTCCGGTTTCGGGTGGTTTTTAAGTATTTCGGTCAGCTGTGCGTGATACTCGCAATACTGACGCTGGTGCCGCTGGGTGTATCGATATTTTTTGGTGACACACTCCTGCTTCTGCGGTATGGCATAGTGGCTGCTGGACTTACGGCCCTTGGGACAATCCTTGCCCGGCTGCGCGCTCCTTCCAGGGTGCAGGCCAATGAAGGGATGGTCGTGGTTGCGCTGATGCTGCTGTTCACCCCGCTTGTGATGTCTTACCCGATGATGGCCTCGGGCCTGACTTTCCCGGATGCCTTCTTCGAGGCTGTATCCGGTGTAACAACCACAGGGCTGAGCATGAAGGCAACCCTTACGGGCGCACCGTCGACCTTTCTTTTTGCCCGTGCCTGGATGCAGTGGTATGGCGGACTGGGCATTATTATCCTCTCACTGGCCTTCGTCATTCAACCGGGTCTGGTGACCAAAGGGCTTGCCGGCATAGAGGCTGAAAGCGACGACCTGGTCGGCGGTACCCGAGCGCACACACGGCGAATCCTGAAAGTCTATGGCGTTTTGACCATCCTGGGTGTCATTGGTGCCGTGCTCACGGGTGTCGGGTTCTTTGATGCGGTGCTCTATACCTTCGCAGCGGTCTCGACCGGGGGCTTTGCCACGCATGACGGTAGCCTGGCAATGGTCTCCTGGCCCGCACAGGTATGGATTACCCTGCTCTGTATCGCCGGTGCGGTCCCGTTGGCCTTTTATCATCGGATGTTCAAGGAGAAGCGGATTGTCGCAGTGGCCTTTCTGCAACTTCGGATCATCGTTATCGCTGCTCTGGTCGTTTCGGTGGCGGTGGGCATTGCCATGTGGTTGAGTGTCGGCATGACCTGGCAGCAGGTACTCCATCATGCGCCGATGCTGGCCTTTTTTGCGCAGACAACCTCGGGATTTTCCTCGATGCCCTGCGATCAGCTTGATGCGGGCTCGAAGCTGGTCTTGATTTTCTCGATGCTTGTCGGCGGCGGCGTTGGCTCGACTGCGGGAGGATTCAAGGTGCTGCGGCTGTTGATTGCGGCAAGCATGTTTCGTCTGATTCTCCTGAGGACCTGCCTGCCCAAGCACGCCGTCCTCGAACCCCGGATGGCCGGCCGCCGCCTGCAGAACGACGAGGTCCATGCCTCTCTGTTGCTCATCCTGCTGTTCGTCATGATCGTGGGACTGTCCTGGCTGTTGTTTGTGGCCGCTGGATACAACCCCCTCGACTCTCTGTTCGACGTGGTTTCGGCAACGGGAACAGCGGGGCTTTCTGTGGGGGTGACGAGTGTGGCCTTGCCCGGATATCTAAAAGGGGTTTTGTGTGTTGACATGTTGATGGGCAGGCTTGAAATCATCGCCTGGTTGGTTATGCTGTATCCAGGAACCTGGTTTGGCAGAAGAATGGAGGGAGTATGAGAACCGTATTTATCGGAGCGGGATTAGTCAGCATTGAAACGGCCAGGATGCTCGGCAACAAAGGGCATGAAGTCATTATTATCGACACCGATAAGGCCAGGATCGATGAACTGTCTGAAGAGATGGATTGCAGTTTCCTGCAGGGTGACGGCAGCCATCCCAAAGTCCTGAGAGAGGTCAATCCCACTGACACCGACTTTCTGTTTTGTCTTTCCGATAACGATCAGGCAAATCTCATCGCCGGCCTCATAGGTCGGTCGCTGGGTTTCAAACGCGTGGTGACAAGCATAGGCGATCCGCAGTTTGAGGGTATTTGTCATGAGTTGGGCCTGGAAGACACGATCATCCCCTCCCGCACAATCAGCCGGTATCTGGTGGACATGGTGGGAGGCAGTGAAAATGTTGAACTTTCCACTATCATCAAGGACGAGGCCCGGTTTTTTATCTTGACTGCTGGAAAGGAAGATGTGGTGGCGGTCAAGGATATGAATCTGCCTGCCGAGGCCAAGATTATCTGTTATTACCGCGATGGCAGGTTTTCTCATGCCAATGAAGAAACAACCTTTCGGGAAGGTGACGAGATTGTAGTCTTAACCCACAGCAAAAATATGCCCGCCCTTCAGGAGCGCTGGCAGCCGAAACCCGCACAGGAGGAATCCGAGGGTCCGGCCCTGGGGAAGGAAAGGGACCCGGAGGGGTAACTCTGAGGGTATCTGCGCACCTTAAAATTAAGGCTTCTCTGTGTTCAGTGTCCTTTGATATAGCTGATAGAAAAACCCGGCGAAGTTCATCGCTACCGTCCGCACCCCACCGGGCCTACTGTGGAACACCTGCGGGCCTCCGCGAGGCGTTCTCCAGCGACGCCCTTTGCCTCCCGGGTTATTGTTATGTACGCTTAAGCTGGATGAACCAAAATTAACTGATTGCCACCCTCATCAATCGCCCAAAGCCCAGACTGAGCTTTGGTGGTAAAAACATTATAAGAGAAACGGAGTGCATCGACGAGAATGGAAACGGGAACCGTCTTAATTTTACTCTTTATAGTGGCCACAGCCGTGGCGATAGCAGTGCAACGCCTGGCGGTCCCCTACACGGTGGCCCTGGTCATCACCGGCCTTGTCCTGGGGCTGCTCCATGCCTTTGAAGCCCCTCACCTGACCAAGGCGCTGATGTTCAATGTCTTTCTGCCGGGGCTGCTCTTCGAGGCTGCCTTTCACATCGAGTTCAAGGAATTCTGGCGCAACCGTCTCACCATTCACTCACTGGCCATCCCCGGTGTGGTGGCGGCGATCGCGCTTACAGCCCTGATTTTGACACCGGTTGCTGGTGCATTGCATTTCGTGCAGGGTTTTACCTGGAAACACGCGCTGGTCTTCGGTACGATTATCTCCGCCACCGACCCCATTGCCGTCGTATCGATTTTCAAGAGCCTGGGGGTGCCGAAACGTCTGTCTGTACTGCTCGAAGGGGAGAGCCTGCTCAACGACGGCACCGCCATCGTCTTCTTCACGCTCAGCATCGCCCTGGTGGCGGGTACGGCGGTAACACCAGGTGATTTGGCCTTAGATTTTATCAAGATCGTAGGTCTGGGCGCCTTCATTGGGGTGGGCGTAGGTCTGGCCGTCTCCCAGGTCATCAGACACGTGGATGATCCAATGATTGAGATTACACTGACGACGATTGCCGCCTACGGTTCCTTCCTGGCCGCCGAGCATTTCCATTATTCCGGGGTGATAGCAACGGTGGCGGCGGGTATGCTCTGCGGTAATTACGGCGCCCGAGTCGGCATGTCGCCTTCGACCAGGATCGCTGTGGAGACCTTCTGGGAATACCTCGCCTTCGCGCTCAACTCGATCATCTTCCTGCTGATCGGTCTCGAAGTGCACTTCCAGGCATTGCTTGCCTCCTGGCAGGCAATCGTGGTCGCCTATCTCGTAGTGAGCGGAGGCAGGGCGCTGATCATCTTCGGTGCCTCGTCTCTCTTGCGCCGGTCGAGGGAACGCATCTCCTGGGCCTGGAGTACGGTCCTGACCTGGGGTGGACTGCGCGGCGGGCTGTCCATGGTGCTGGTCCTCAGTCTGCCGAAGGATTTCCCGCACCGTGAACTGCTGGTATCCATGACCTTCGGTGTCGTCATTGTGTCGATTCTTGTCCATGGGTTGTCGATGTCTCCCCTGCTGCGATGGCTGGGAATTGTGCGTGGACGCCAGGAACGAGCAGCCTACGAATTGACGCGCGGCAAGTTGCAGGCGTCCTATGCCGCTTTGGCGGAACTCGACCGCATGTCGCAGGTCCATTTCACCAATGAGGAGGTGGTGGTCACTCTTCGCCATGAATATGAACAAAAGATTGAGCAGAACAAAGCAGCGCTCGACGAACTGCATCTGGAAAAGGAGCAACTTCATACGGAGGAACTACAGTGGGCGCACCGACACTTGCTGCTTGTTGAAAAGGACAAGGTAATGGAGGCCTTTCGAAACGGCATTCTCAGTCAGCCCGTCCATGAGAAATTACTTGTGGATATCGACGCGCAGTTGTTGCGTCTCGAATCCGGACAAATTGAAGAGCCCATCGTAAAATCACGAAATGGTCACATATGACCATCGGTTACACATGATCTTTTTTTTCCGACCGTTATCACCCGCGCTACAGAGGTGTTTTAAAGCTTATTATTCTTGAAAATCAATATGATGGAAAACGGATGAGGAAGTGTCAGGGACCGGGCATAAAGATTGCATCAAATGCAGGGGAGTCAAGAGCAGTACCGTCTTCCGGCGGGTATTTCACGTACGCCCGTTGTTTCCAGCGTCCATAAGAAAAAGAGAAGGGGAATCTCTCCACCCATATCGAATTAATCCTGCGGAGGATTAAGTGACCATACCGTCGAGTATCACCACCTCTCTCAAAGCCTCCGGTCACCTCTGCGTTGCATTTCTCTGTCTTGCGTTCCTTCTGCCTTCTTCTGCTGTAACAGCGGCCGTCAGAACCAGTGATGCATTTTTGACAGGCTATGTGGCCTCAATCCTTGAGCGGGATCTGCACTGGGAGAGAGAAAGTTATGTTTTAAAGATAGTCAATGGGGTTACCACGATTATCCTGTTTAAGGATGACCCGATGCGAAGGGAGGCGGTCGATAAACAGCTGGGCGCAATTGACGGACTTATGGAGATTACAATTGTGGTCAAACCTCAGGCCGACGGCAAATCTGTTGCTGAAAGCAGTTTTCTGGGAATCACCGGGCAAGGGAAGGCCTTTCCAACTGGCGACTTGTTCCAGCCGCTGATAGCCGACCCGAAACAGCCGCAGTTCTTTGTCAATATCGGCAGCTTCAGGTCTGTAGGAGCAAAATATACCAAGGCCTCGGTCGGTTTCGGAGAAACATTCGGTTTGTACAGATTCTTTGGCAGTACTGACGGAGATGGCCTGCAGTTGAGTGTGGAAGGTGCTCTGTTCGCCCAATTCAACCTCGACAGCGCCTCCTCCGACCTTCAGAACGCAGATTATACCATCGGCATTCCCCTTACCTACCGGTATGGCGACAATTCGATCCGTTTTCGTTTGTATCATCAAAGCTCGCATCTGGGAGATGAACTCCTCCTGAGCGCCAATCCTCCGGAACGGGTCAACCTCAGTTTTGAATCCCTTGAGCTGATCTATTCCCGTGATTGGCATGAGTGGCGGGTATACGGCGGAGGAGAGTACCTGCTCCATAAAGAACCGGCCGATCTCAAGCCTGCGAGTACCCACTGGGGGATCGAGTATCGAGACAGCAAACCGCTCTTCTGGAACGGCAGGTTGATCGGCGGAGTGGATATGAAGAGTCTGGAGGAGCATGACTGGGACATTGATAGCAGTATCAAGGCCGGACTCGAGTTTGGGCATCCCGAACCGGGACAGCGACAGCTGCGGGTCATGGCCGAATATTACAACGGGTATGATCCGTATGGCCAGTTTTACAAAAACAAGGTTGAATACCTCGGCCTTGGAGTCTCACTGGGCTTCTAGCTGAGTGTTTGGCCGGTCAAGAAAAACAACAGAAATTATGGGGTTTGCGGCCTATAAAAGAGGAATCAAAAATGTCGTCAGAAGAAAAGAACAAACCGCCGGAGACACTGACAGACCAACTTCGTTCGTTGGTTGGCCTGGGGCCCACGCAAAAAGACGAGAATAGCTTGCCTCCAAAGACCCGTTTCAGTATCTGGTATGTCCTGTTGGCCATGCTTTTATTTTCTTATCTGCAGCCTTTCATCTTTTCCGACAAGGTGGAGACGATTCCCTACAGCCAATTCAAGCAATACCTTACCGAAGGCAAACTGTCGGCATTGACCATCGGTCCTGATACTATCAAGGCAACGCTGACAGGTCCCCCTGATAAGAAGGTTACGACCATCCGGGTGGCTGATCCCGGCCTGGTAAAGGAATTGGATGAACGCAAGGTCAGTTATGCCGGGAAATACGAAAATAAATTTCTTGTCGGCATCCTCTCCTGGATTTTCCCACTGGTCATTTTTTTTCTGATCTGGCGATTTGCGATGAAAAAGATGGGACCCGGAATGGGGGTCATGTCGTTTGCCAAGAGCAAGGCCAAGATTTTTGCCGAGAGCGACATCAAGGTCTCCTTTGCTGATGTCGCCGGCATCGATGAGGCGAAAGAAGAACTCCAGGAAGTGGTCGAATTCTTGAGTACTCCGGAAAAATCCCAGAAGCTGGGGGGAAGGATTCCCAAAGGGGTGCTCCTGGTCGGCCCTCCGGGAACCGGGAAAACCCTTCTGGCCAGGGCCGTGGCCGGGGAAGCCAAGGTGCCGTTCTTCAGCATCAGCGGGTCTGAGTTTGTGGAAATGTTCGTCGGCGTGGGCGCAGCCCGGGTTCGCGATCTTTTTTCCCAGGCTGCAACCCAAGCGCCCTGCATCATCTTCATCGATGAACTGGACGCCCTGGGCAAGGCCCGGGGGATGAATGCCATGGGTGGGCATGATGAACGGGAGCAGACGCTGAATCAGCTTCTCGTGGAGATGGACGGATTTGAAACCAATAAAGGGGTCATTATCATGGCCGCCACCAACAGGCCGGAAATCCTCGATCCCGCCTTGCTGCGGCCCGGGCGGTTTGATCGGCAGGTCCTGGTCGACCGACCGGATATCCATGGACGAGAAGCCATCCTGAAAATCCATTCCAAGGATGTGACCCTGGGTCCCGATGTCGACCTCGGCAAGATCGCCGGCCGTACCCCGGGCTTTGTCGGGGCAGACCTGGCCAATATTATCAATGAAGCCGCATTGCTGGCTGCCAGAAACGATAAAGAGATGGTCGAGCCGATCGATTTCGACGAAGCCATCGACCGGGTTATTGCCGGTCTGCAGAAAAAAAACCGGGTGATGAATGTGCAGGAGAAAGAAATCATCGCCTTCCATGAGTCCGGACATGCCATTGTGGCAGAATCCGTCGAGCATGCCGACCCGGTGCATAAGGTCTCCATTATTCCCCGTGGGGTTGCGGCTCTTGGCTACACCCAGCAACAGCCCACCGAGGACCGCTTTCTCATGACGCGCTCGGAACTGCTGGACCGGTTGGCTGTTTTGCTCGGCGGCAGGGTGGCGGAGGAGCTTGTTTTTGACGAAATATCGACCGGGGCCCAGAATGACCTGCAGCGGGCCTCGGACATTGCCCGGTCCATGGTCACGGAATACGGCATGAGCGAGCGGCTGGGGCTGGTGAGTTATGAGCGCCCCCGGCAATCGATGTTTCTGCCGGAAGGTTTTGCTCCCGGAAACAATTTCAGTGAGGCCAAGGCGGCCCAGATTGATGAAGAGGTCGCCCGATTTGTCGAGGAGGCCCACCAGCGTGTGCGGAAGATTCTCTCAGAGAAGCGGGACGTCTTGAATGATCTGGCCCATCTCCTGTCTGAAAAGGAAAGTGTTCAGGGAGAGGAGCTGAGGAAGATGCTGTCGGCAGCCACATCCAAAACGGCGATCGTATCACCTGAGCAGCCATCCCGGAACGATGCCGGAAAAAGCGATGAGGACAATGTGGACCATTCCGGAAAAACAGAGAGATCCACCCAAACCCCGACGGTCTGAATGCGGGAATCTCCATTGGGGGAAAGCAAGTGCTTTTCCCCAGGTAACGCTTACATCTTACGGGGTGTGGCACCATTTGGGCAGTCCCGGCCAACAATTACGAACTCAACTTTCCGGTTTTTGCGTACTTTGGAAAAGTTGAAAGAATTAACCCGGTAGAGATTATCGCTTTCGGTCACCGCCCTGCGGCCTTATCGCCTGGGAGCCACGGCTGACGGAGGCCGTCCCTGGCCTGCTGTCAGTTGCGGACGTCCTATCCACAACCCTCCGGGCCTGATATGTTTCCCAGTCGGGCCTCCGTGATGCGCCCGCAAACGACGATCTCCACCTCATTGGGTTATAGAAAAGTACGTTTGAGTCGGATGAACCCGTTTTCATAACCGAATGGAGTTGTATTTTTTAGATGGTATTATGAATTCAGGAATCAGGAGCCGGCTTGGTTGACTTTGAAGGGTTTTCTCCTGAATTCTAGCTTCTTCGGGAATTGCCTGCTGAAATAACTTAAAAAATCATATTATTTCTAATTCTTATCATAATACGGAAAGTTGAGATGGGTATTTACAGCATAGTCCTTTTATTTCTGGGAATTCTTATAATCGGTTTAGCGTATGCCGGAACCGATAACGGGAAAGCTTTCCATCACATTCTTTTTGCAATACTCCTTGGTGTGTTCCTCGCCGTTTTTTTTACTCTTCATCATCATTTTGAAAAGAACTGTTCTCTTTTGATAATCGGAAATATGGATCAAGTCATCCAGTTGATCCGTTCCTGGGGAATGGCCGCACCCCTTATGAGTATCCTGCTTATGATTACCCAGGCTATTATAGCGCCTATTCCGGCATTTTTGATAACGGCTGCCAACGGTATGGTTTTCGGCGGTTTCTGGGGCGCGTTAATATCATGGATCGGTGCCCTGCTGGGAGCATTGACTGCCTTCTACATTGCACGCCTTTTTGGGAATGTAGCTTTAAGGAAAATAGTCCGCAATCAAAAAACCGTTGAGTTCATACAGCATGCAGGCGAAAAAAAGGGATTCTATGTTATTCTTGTAGCCAGATTGCTGCCATTTGTCTCTTTTGATGTTATCAGCTATATGGCCGGATTAAGCGGCATTCGCCTCTGGGCTTTTGTCTTAGGTACTGCTTTGGGTATGCTCCCCGCTACGATTATCTATACGTTCATCGGCCATGAAATTCCTGCCATGGAGGAAAACTCCCCAATTCTTTTAACGTGTACGCTTGTTTTTGTCTTTGTCCTGATTGTGTTTTCCCTTGTTCAGGGAGTCGGGAGGAAAGCCTGATTGCGGCAGAGGCTTTCCTGAAGGTTCAAACCGACGAATAACGGATATGGCTCTAAAAAGGACACGGTTCCGCCTAACGCATAATATTCTCTATTTTGCCGTCTTGGTTAGGGAAACCCGTCATTGTAAAGAAAGTGGATCAGTTCAGATAGCGATGCCTTTAAAAAAATAAAGGTCATATATCACCACTTGAGCAAATATGACCTTTATTTCAAGGCTATTCGTGTCTTCAGAGGATACAACATTTTGTTGGTATTTGTAAAAAAAACAACATATTGCATAAGGTGACATGGGGTATTGAGAGACTGGCCCTAAAATTGCTAATTACAAAGCAGTCCATTACATCGGCTGCCTTTTGAAAACCCTGTAATGACCATCCATGCCAGGGCCACCGGGAGAACATGAAAAGAAGATGTAAGAAAGGTAATCCCGCCAAAGGCTTAAAAATGAGAATTTTACGGGAGGTGGAATCATGTCCATTGGCACAATCTTAATCATAATCCTGATACTGGCGCTTATAGGAATAATTCCGATCTGGCCGCATAGCAGGTCATGGGGATATGCTCCCTCCGGAGGGGTTGGCTTGATAGTGTTTATCGTCGTTGTTCTTTTGTTGTTAGGCAAAATTTAGCCGGGATCAAAAGCAAACTTCAGAGCTTGAAAATTGTTTCGGTTGGAAACCGGTACAACCAAAAGAGAAGAAACAAGGAGGAAATAAAATGAACGCGCTAAAAATTGCGGCGATCGCTCTGATCGGGGCTGGCATCCTGGCATTGGTGTATGGCGGCTTCAGCTACACCAAGGACACCACGAAAGCCAAGGTGGGACCAATCGAGTTGACGGTAAAGGATACGAAGACAGTCAACATCCCTATTGGGGCCGGAGTGGCGGCGATTGTGGTCGGTGGCACGCTCCTGTTTTTCAAGGGCAAGCGGAACTAAATTCAAGGGAGACGAATTATGGATACGCAGGAAGCCTTCAAACAGAAGGTGGAGGCTGAGGTGGAACTCGCCCAGGCGAAACTTGCCGAGTTGAAGGCTCAAGCCAAGAGTTCCGTAGCCGATGCTCAGATCAAATATGCGGAACAAGCTGCAGAACTCGAACAGAAAGTGGAAGCCACGAAGGCCAAACTGAAAGAAGTGTCAGAAGCAGGTGCTGAAGGGCGGGAGCGGCTTAAAGGCGGTATGGAGAGTGCCTGGAGTTCATTGAGCACAGCCGTTCGAGATACCATTGCCAAGTTTAAACAATAAATGAAACTACAACCACCTTGGATCGAAGAGTCATTCCAAGAGACTTCAGTGTAACCAACATCCACATCAAGGAGAGAGAAATGCAGAAAAAAAAGTTCGTTTTTACGGTAATCACCTGTCTTTTTTTGGGCTGTGCGTCAACAGGTTTTGGCGCCATGACCCTGAAAAGGATCGGTGTAAGTCCCTTTTACTCGCCGCCTTTGCGTACTGAGGCAAACCTTAAGACTCTTGTGGAAACCAGGGATTCCGACCTGAGAACCGGTTTTTCCAAGGCCGGCGCTTCTGATCTCTACCCGGCATTTGCCGAGCAATTCCCCACCACGAAAATCGAATCCATTTCCATCCAGCCCGGGGAAACCATGCAATGGATGCTCTTCAAAAAGAAAGGCAAGGGTCCTGTTTTAGTCGCCAGGGATGTAACCTGGGGGGGAGATGAACCTTTCGAGGCCTTCCGCTTTTACATTACTAAGGATCAGAACCGCTATGAATTTGTCGTTCCCTATGGATGCGGCAATGTTGCATTGAAAGACGTCACAGCTGTGGAGGTTGTCGCAGCACCGGTAGTTGCGCCACCGCCGGTTACGGTGGTTCCTCAAAAGATGGCAGGCGGATTCCTGGTGGATGGGGGTCTTGCGTATACCTTTGATCCGGAGAGCTATGCCTTTGCCCGCATAGGGTATGAAATACCCCTGCGAGAAAATTGGTCCGTTATAGGACTTGTCGGTGGTTTCGGCCACCTGCATGGTGATTATGGCGAGAGCGCCTTTGTCGCTGATGCACTATTGGAATACAGTTGGACCAGATTTTCTGTCGGATTCGGTGGCGGGTACTGGTCCGGTGACGGTGGCCAGATGGATCTGATTGCTGAAATTGAATATCGATTGTCTGAAGATACAAACAGCATGTGGAACAGAACGAGCCTCTTGTTTGAAGTACGTTCTGCAGTTGATGAATTAGACACCATGAGGGACGAAGGACGTTTCGGTCTTGGAATTCGATACAGATTCTAAGGATAAATGGTGCCGGTGAGATACCGGCACCATTTCCGGTGGGACACCTCATCACCACAACCCCGGGTAGAAAAGTTTGGGAAAATCAGATCTCAAGAATAGAGCTTTGGCAAAATTCCCGTAAAAAAGGACAACAAATATCATGAAAAAGACACCATATTGTTTAGCACTGATCTTGATCCTGACTTCCTTGTTATTCATCGGTACTCCTCTGTTTGCCTCAGATAAGGATGTCGAAACATCCGTGCAACAGTCATATAACTTCAAGACTTATCTCAAGGGTGATGATATTACCGTCAAGTCCAAAGATGGCGTGGTCACCTTAACCGGAACCGTTTCAGAGGAATCCCACAAATTACTGGCCGAGGAGACCGTTGCCAGCCAGCCGGGAATAAAAAGCGTTAAAAATCAACTCAAAATAAAAGACGAAGCTCCTGCAGAGTTTTCTAATGCGTGGCTTGTTGCCAAAGTGAAAACAACCCTTCTGTTCCACAGGAACGTAGATGCCGTTGCAACCAAGGTTTCTGTCGACGACGGCACAGTCACTCTGCGTGGAAAAACGGTCAATGAAGCGCAAAAGGAACTGACCACAGAATATGCCAAGGATGTTGAAGGTGTTAAAGCCGTTAACAATGAAATGACAGTGTCAGCTGCCGCAATGAAGCCAGGTGAAAAATCAATGGGGGTGAAGATAGACACCCTTGGGGAATCGATTGATGATGCGTCTATTACCGCTCTGGTCAAGACGACTTTATTCTACCACAGATCGACCAGTGCCCTTAACACCACAGTCAAGACTGAGAAAGGGGTTGTCAACTTGGGCGGCACGGCAAAAAACGCAGCTGAGAAGGACCTGGCCACTAAATTGGTGATGGACGTTCAAGGAGTCAAGAAGGTAATCAACACTATGGCGATCCAAGACAATTGAAAAAGCTGTGAACAAGGAGGATGGTGTCATTTCAAATGAACTCCAATCGGTGACAATTCATCAACATCCAGAACATCAAAATTAAGGTTCTTCCGGATTGAGAGTACTTATCTATAACGTGGGAGGCAGAGGGCGTCTCTGGAGGACGCCTCGCGGAGGCGCGGCGGGAAACCACACAAGGCCCAGAGGGGTGCGGACAGGACGTCCGCACCTGACAGCAGGCCAGGGACGGCCTGTCTGTCAGCCGTGGTGTACCGGCGATGAGGCCGCAGAGTCGCGTCCGAAAGCGAGGCACTCTGCCGGATTGTTCCTTTCAGATTTACAAAAGTACGCTTCATTCGGATGAACCAAAAATAATCCTTACCAGAAGGTTTAACAAACTTGGAGAGGCAGGGACAAAAACAGACATTGGGAGAAGCAACAGTCCTGGGGTATCCAAGGGCTGCGTTCCCGGACGCAGACGCACAAGCACGTCTCGAAAGGAAGTACAATCACCACAGGTCAGACCACGACCTTAAAAGGTGCAACAAAGGGCTGTTTGGGCAACACGAAAGGCCGTGGAGCCAAAGCAGACACAGAAACACCAGAAAGAGGATAGGCCAGAACATGAACAACAACGGTCAGAAAATCAATGCATTGTTGTTCTTTTGCCATGCCCCCCAAATCTTTGAAATACTTGCATGTGCTAACGGTAACACGCTGCAGATCGTTGGATGAACGGCGCAATATATTGGCTTCAGCCTCACTGATCGAGCAGCAAGTGTTACGATTATAGAAATTCCACAACCCTATATGAAAAGGAGTCTCCCATGAAAAAGCGATTATTGCTCGTGTTTGCCCTCGCCACAATCCTGTTTTTGTACACCGGGTTTGCATGGGCGGCTGATCCAACACCAAACCAAGAAAATGCCCAGCTACAACAGCAGGAATACATCTACGGAAGTCAACTTATGACGCCGCAGGAACGCATCGAATATCGTACCCGAATGCGCGTTGCCAAGACTGTCGAAGAGCAGGAACAGATCCGCAACGAGCATCACCTGGCTATGAAAGAGCGAGCCGCATCCCGCGGCATGGTCCTGCCCGACGAGCCTCCGACCATCGGCAGCGGCATGGGACAAGGCAACGGCATGGGACAGGGTAATGGTATGGGCCAGGGCAGAGGCATGGGGCAGGGCCGTGGTGGGATGGGGACCGGAGGTGGTATGGGTTCCGGCGGAGGACGCGGTCGATGATTCGGGGAACTCTTCTCTCACATACATCGGGAGTTGTATTCCTTGGATTGATACTTGGTTATGGAAGGCAGAAGGGGAGGCTTTGCAAACAATGGTCATCATCAGAGCAATCATGCATGTGATTCCGGAAAAACAGAAAGAGGTTATACAAACACTCCTCTCATTGATTAACCGACCCGAGATGGGGGAAGGTTGTCTGAGCAATGGTATCTTCAGTGATATCGAAGACGGTAATGCTTTCAGCCTGATATCGGAATGGGAAACCCGTCAGCATCTGGAGAAATTTTTAAGATCCGACGGATTCAGCGTTTTGCTCGGGACCAAAAGCCTCCTGTCTGAACCTTTGAAAATTGACATTCTGACGGTCTCAAATTCCGAGGGGGTTGAGGCTGTTGATTTAGTAAGAACAACGAGTAACAGTTTTCCCCTCCGTACCGCTGAAAGGAGACTTGTGTCATGAACGTTCTGTTTATTTACCCGAAATTCCCGGATACCTTCTGGTCTTTTACCTATGCTTTGAGCTTTATCGGCAAGAAAGCGGCCTTCCCGCCGCTGGGTCTTATCACCGTAGCGGCTTTGTTGCCGGAAAAATGGCTCAAACGCCTGGTGGATATAAATGTGGAAAAGCTAACGGAGAAGGATCTTAACTGGGCGGACATAGCCTTCATCGGCGGTATGGCGATACAGCGGAAGTCCGCACAACAGATCATAGCCCGTTGCAAATCTGCAAAGTTGAAGGTTGTTGCCGGAGGGCCTCTATTCACATCAGAACCGGAGCTTTTTGAAGAGGTGGATCACCTTGTGTTGGATGAGGCTGAGATAACGTTGCCTGCCTTTCTTTCGGACCTTCATAAGGGACAGCCAAAAAAAACCTACAGATCCTCAGGCTTCTGCGATCTAAGCGGTACGCCAAGTCCCTTATGGGATCTGGTAAAAATGAAACGGTATGCGTCTTTGAACATTCAGTTTTCCAGAGGCTGTCCGTTCAACTGTGAATTCTGCAACGTGACCACGCTGTTCGGTCACCGGACCCGTATAAAGACGTCGCAGCAGGTTACCTCCGAGCTTGATCAAATTTATGACTCCGGGTGGCGCGGGAGCATATTTTTTGTTGATGACAATTTCATCGGCAACAAAGCCTTTTTGAAAACGGATCTTCTGCCTTCCCTGATAGCGTGGCGAAAAGAGAAAAAAGGATGTGTTTTTTTCACGGAGGCCTCCATAAATCTTGCAGATGACCCAGAACTCCTGGATTTGATGGCAAAAGCCGGGTTCGATACCGTTTTTATCGGCATCGAATCCCCTGACGAGATGAGCCTTACCGAATGCCATAAAAGCCAGAATAAAAACAGAAATCTTCTTGAAAGCGTCAAAATTATCCATCGATCAGGACTGCAGGTGATGGGTGGTTTTATCGTCGGCTTCGATAGCGACATGTCGTCAATTTTCCAGCGACAGATAGACTTTATCCAGAACAGCGGCATCGTTACCGCCATGGTCGGCATGCTTCAGGCCCCTCCGGGAACACATCTCTTCAGTCGGCTGCAAAAGGAAAGCCGGGTGCTTGCCACCTATTCCGGAGATAATGTCGATGGAACAACCAATATCATTCCCCTGATGGGGCTGGACGCGCTTGTGGAAGGGTATCAATCGATCATGAGGCAGATATATTCTCCAAGAAACTATTATCGGCGGGTGAGAAAATTGCTCAAAGAACTCAAGGAGCCTGAAGTAAACCAGCCGATAAATTGGCAGCGGTTCCTTTCACTGTTCCGCACCGCTTTTCGTCTCGGGATCCTGGGAAAAGAACGTTTCCAGTATTGGCAACTGATGTTCTGGACCCTGACCCACAAACCCAGGCAACTTTCCCTGGCCATTACCCTTTCAATATTTGGTCATCATTATCGTAAGATATGTGAACTGTATATTTTCTAGTGTCATGGCAAATACAGGTACAGGTAGTGTCTACTATGAAGCACCAATTGGGATATCTGCTACGATATCAAGATAGGGGAGAGTCAGTCATGACCCCAAAAGTGGAAATCTATAAATGTAAAATCTGCGGGAATATTTTTTAGGAGGATGCCCATGTATTCAAAAGAAGCATTGTGTAAAAAAATCACCACTCTTTATCCCGATATCGGTTCGTGTGACATCGACATTACCGTTGACTACGACGCGAAGAAAAAAATTTGGCTGATCGATCTAAAAAAAGACCACCATGAACTCAAGCACTACCTGGAAATACCGGATGCCGATTCCTGTATGGAAGATAAACAATGTGTTGCCCTTGGTCTTGAGATTGATCAGCTCATAAAGAATATCGCCGGGAAGCAATATTAGCCTGTATTTGTCAGGACGGCTCACTCATGGACAGGCTGACAGGCGCAAACTCGTTAAAATTAGTGGGATCGGCTGGGATGCGGGAGGTGCAGCAAGTGAGGATGTACGACGAAGCGGCACCGGAGAATTTCATGTCCGTGGATGCCTGCCATGCCGATGTGTTGTTTTGGCAAGTATTCGAACACATCCGTCCTTTCCGTTACTGATTACACAAATGTTCAGTGAGTTGTTGGTTTCTCGGGACGCAATAAATCTGGTTCATCCAAATGAAGCGTACTTTTGGAAAGGTGAAAGTAACAAATCCGCAGAGTACATCGCTTTCGGACGCTCCTCTGCGGCGGCCTTATCGCCGGTACACCACGGCTGACACCTGGCCTGCTGTCAGGTGCGGACGTCCTGTCCGCACCCCTCCGGACCCTGTGTGGTTCCCCTTCGGGCCTCCATGAGGCGTCCTCCAGAGAAGCCCTCAGCCTCCCGCGTTATAGAGTACATCTCAATCCGGAAGAACAATAAATCCATCCATATGGGCTTCTCTGCAGCCGTCCATGCTGTAGAGACACCCGAGATAAAAACAGGCTCATACCCTTTCTTTTCGATAGGCTGAGTTTCAAGGGTAATCAGATCTTCGTTTGCCGTCTCTATCTGACTCTCCGGGAGACTTTGAAGGGATCATTTATGACCATTGGGCATATATGACCGGTTTTTTATAGAGACCATGGCATTTCAAAACGACCGTCACAACGACGGAATCCGTGGGGACCATCAACGAGGTCAACCCCGATACCCCGGTGATACGGATGGAAACCAGTTCTGCTCCAATGCATTACACCTCTGAAAATTGCCTTGGTATAAATCGCGTGTGATTATGGTAGAAGGTTGTACCGAATAGTATATACCACACACTATCTTGGTGTTGGATTATAATTTTGTATTCCAAAATCCAAAATCCAAACATAAATTTAAATTCTTTCATGATATTTAACCAGCGATTTTATACTATCTCTATACTCACAAGTCATGGATATCCCCGTAACACCCACTATAGCACCCAGATTCTGGAGAATTTTTGTGAGAGCACATTTCTTTGACTTTTGCAAGAATGATTACTATTATTGTAACCAAGTTTGTTTCTCAGATAGTTTGAGAAGAACATGCCTGTGGGAATTGTTTCTTTGTATGTGTGAAGTCATTGGAGCTACTCTTTTTTGAAAGGCAGAAAACACTGATTCGTGGCTCCTTTTTTTTGAGAATATTTCCTTTGGTTGTGGATGTTTGATAATTTTCTGGTTTATTGCCAGATACATCTGATTCTTATTTTATCTCTTTCAAGGAGGTAATTCATGTCTACGCTAGCAAATACAATTGTGCTTTTATGGTTATTACCGGTTGCACTGCAAATTGTGCTACCTCTTGGAATTCTTGTCGTCGGACTGGGCAATATGCTTGTACATAAATTCATCACCTCTCACGGTGATATTCAACACAACGCTCCTCTTACAAATGGAGGAGTCTAGACATAATGTTTGACAGAAGACCTGCCTACCTTGCAAACGTGGATTAAGGTGTATGCAAAGCAACATCACCCCAGAGCCATAACCAAGGAGGCAGGTCATGAAGAAGCATACCATAAAATACGTTGGAATGGATGTCCATAAAGACACAATAGTCATTGCGATGACAAATGAAGGCCGAGAAGAAGAAGTGAGGATGTATGGAACAATTCCTCACACCATGGATGCGATGAACAAGTTTATCCGTAAACAAATATCTCAAAATGCAGAACTTCGCTGTGTCTATGAAGCCGGGCCGACAGGCTTCGGTCTTTATCATTATCTGCAAAAGAATGGCATTGATTGCATTGTGGTGGCTCCCTCAATGATTCCCAAAAAGAGTGGAGTCAGGATTAAAAATGATCGCCGGGATGCTCAAGAATTGGCTCGTTCACATAGATCCGGCGACTTGACTGCGATCTATGTGCCGGAACCTGAAGATGAAGCCATGCGCGATCTGATCCGAGCTCGCGATGATGCGAGGGTAGCTGCCAGAAAGGCCAAGCAGCGGCTGTTAAGTTTTTTATTGAGACATGGATGGAATTACTCCGGCAAGACCAAATGGACGCGGGCCCATTATAACTGGTTATCCGATATCAAGATGCCGCATCCGGCACAGCAGATTGCTTTGCAAGAATACATCAGCTCTATAGAAGAAACGAACGGACGTGTTTCCCGTCTGACTACAGAAATCGCGAAGCATGTCAAAGTGTGGCGACTCGAACCGGTTGTCTCAGCGATTCAAGCCTTACGCGGTGTATCATTATTAACTGCTGCGACGGTTATAGCCGAGATAGGTCCATTGAGTCGATTTGCAAAACCCACCGAACTTATGGCTTACCTTGGTCTGGTGCCATCGGAGCACTCGACAGGACCTTCCATTAAACGGGGAGGAATTACCAAGGCAGGCAATGGTTATGCCAGAAGAGCCTTAGTGGAAGCCTCGTGGACATATCGTTTTCCGGCTCGGGTAACCCGTCATCTTCTCAAACGAAGTCACCAGCTTCCTCAACGGGTGCAGGAAATCGCCTGGAAGGCACAGTTACGACTGTGTAATCGATTCAGGAGGCTACGGGCAAAAGGAAAGCCGGCCCAAGTGGTAACGACGGCAATTGCCAGGGAACTCATAGCATTTATATGGGCTATCAGCAATGAGATTGACCCGTTGTCAATCCGCCTCACCAAGCCCCAATAACCTCCGACGAGCATTCATGAGGGGCCCATTCTCGGTATCGGGGCTTGACGAGGCTACCTAAGGTGCTAGAACAATAGATTTATTCTCGGGAGTAAATACAGTTTAAAAATTAAACAAAGCAAGAGGAGGCAGGAAAGGAAAATCAACCTACAGTCCAGCCCTGGATGTTGCCAGGGGCGCAATCACGGTATGGGGAATCCTCGGTCCGGGTTTTATGATAAGGCATATGCTGAACTCATGTCGCTAGAGAGAGGCAAGCCCCACGACGAAACCAAGTCAGGCGGTAACCAACCCGCGAATATCAGCATGATCAGCCGTCGTAATAATGATTCCGCCTCTGGTAATATCCAGGGACAGGTAGGAAGCTGGAGGGATATCTAATCCCCGGACAGAAGAGTTGTTTTTTTCTTGACACTGTCAAACATATCAACCCGAATATTTCATGAAAACCACGGGAAGACGTATAGTATGTATTTAATAGGGTACAGTTATGCGAATATTTTTCTGTTGGCACAGGAGGATACGGTTGGTAACCGTAGTGAGTTGGTTATTCCCTGTGTTTCTCACCCGTCGGGCGGATAGATATGGTCCGCTATCCCACGCTGCTTTTGGGAAAGGCATACACAAGTATGGCCTTTCCCAAATATTCTCGGCGAGCAGGCCATATCAATCCGTGAAGTTTGTTCTAAAATACGGGCCTTTTTTTGTTGAAATGTAACCTGTGCAAGGAATGTCATCAGGATAAAATTTAGAGCAAAATCAAAAAGTTGTGTGAAAGACCAATTTGCAACAAAATCGAATAGCTCGCCATTGCTGTTCTCTTCCAGGTAATCCTGAGGAATAGCCGCTTCACTCTCCAGTATATACCATCCTAGAAAATCGAGCCTCGTTTGGACGATTTTGGCTAACCAGAATCCAAGCGTAGATGTATCGGTGTTTCAATAACCACCAAATCCGGTGTGATAGGTGATTTCTGCGGAAGAAGTAGGCGGACGCTGTAGATGAAATTTTGTGCCGTTGTCAGTTCTTTGCCAGCCTTTTTAATCCTATCTTTTGCAAACGTTTTTGGGACCTTTCTCTGTAGACTATCTCTTCCGGTTTCTGGGGAGGAGTGGATAAGACCTTTTTAAACAGTTTACTTGCTTCCTTCAACTGTCCCAACCGTTGGTTGAAGACCCCCAGATCATAGGAGTAGATGCTGTAATTCGGGCGCAACGCAATGGCCTTTTTCATAAGCGAGATTGCATTCTCAATGGTCAGGTCTTCGGGTAATCCTCCAAAAAGAATAGTGGCGAAAAACCTGTTCATGGAGTTGATCTGACCCACCTTGAAATTCAACCAGCTCAAGACATAGATGCTGTCCGGGTCGTCACTGCGGATAGCCATCAGGGCAGATAAGTCCTTTTTGAGCGCCCAAACAATATGAACCTGCTCTCTTTGAGAGGCATACCCGATGTTTTTTGCTCTGGCGATGATGTTCAGGAGCCTGGCCTGATAGTCATGGGGCTCAAGCTGCAGAGCCCTTTCGGAATATTTCAGCATTGTTCCGAAGTGTTCCTTTTCCTCCACCTTGTTGCTATATAACCAGCCGAGACGAAGATGTATGTAAGCAGCACTGAGTATTGCCTGAAAATTATCAGGCTCTTTCTGCAATACAAGCTCGTAGTGTTGCAAAGACGCTTTTTCTTGTGCTTGATCCTGTGAAGGACTGATAACGGTAAGGAGATTGTCTTCCGTATGATCAACAACAGATGAGTAGCCTGTCTGTGCCGAGCACAAAAAAACCAATAATAGAATTCCTATGATGGGTATAAATGAAAAATTCCGCCTCATGGTCGTTGACCTTGACCCCCGGTAGGCAATGCGTATCCCGACATCGGTTTAACACCTTATTCTTTGCGTGTTGCCAGGATAAATTAACCTGTTATAAAACTAATATGGATTTGCATAAACAGAAAAAATCGATTCTAATCTGTTCGAAACTCCCGTTGCATTGAGCAAAACCTGAACCGTCCTCTTAACCAGCATGGCTTTTCTTCAATCCGATCGGTTGTATACGAATATGAAAGATCGGGACTCCGGCCTGATAAAGACGGTACTTTTCAGAAACTGCCGCATAGCATAACAACAAATAACGTCGATTGTCTAGAGAATATGAAAAATTTTTACAATCTGACCTGGTCGTACACGCGTGTTCTGCTTTCCATGCCCGTATGCCTGCTGCCGGTAACGATCCTTTTCTTTCTTTTATCTCCAGCGGATACAGCATCTGCCAACGGCAGGACCCTTAACCTTGATCTGGATCAGGCTGTAACGCTTGCAAAAAAGAATAACCCACTCGCTGAAATCGGCAGGCTTGAAATCGCAACCGCCCGTGAAAAATCAGCAGAGATCGCAGGAAAATTCGTTTCCCCTCAATTTAAGGTAGAATCTTATAGCGGCCTGGTACCGGGAGCCAGAGGGGATGTCACTACATCTCCGGACGAGCAGGGCGAATATAATGATTTAGGGCCGTTTTTCAAGATCGACCTTAAAATTATACAACCCCTGTATACCTTCGGTAAATATACAAGTGCCAGTGAAGCCGGACGTTTCAACATTCTGGTGAAAAAAGCGGCCCAACAGGAATCGCAAAACGAGTTGACCTTTCAAGTTGTAAAGGCATTTCTCGGGGCGGTTGCCGGTCTCGACGGCAGTAAGGTGGGACGGAAGCTCATGGAACAGTATCATTTCCTCCTGCAAAGGATCGATAAGATGCTAAAGCGAAATGCGCCGGGAATAAATGATTCCCATCTCCTTGAGACCAGATCGATGCTCTTTGAAATCGAAAAACAGTCCAGTAGGGGGAGATCTGATGCGATTCAGGCGACACTATTGCTTAAGGGCTTAATGAACCTCTCCGGAGACTTTGAGATCATTCCGGCCGTACTGCGGATTCCGAATTTCGAAACTGCCTCCGCCCCTCTTCCCCTGTTCCTTGCCTACGTTCAGGCTCATTCCTGGCAGATCCAGGGAATCGATGCCGGCCTTAATGCATTGAAACAGAGGCAGAAATTTGAAGAGAAGAAAAAATATCCTGACCTGTTTGTGGCGGCGGGCGCGGGGTTCGGTACGGCTCCGAACAGGGATAAACAGACGAATCCGTTCGTTACAGACGAATTCAATTATTCAAATGTCGGGGCCGTCCTCGGCCTGAAATGGGATTTCAACTACAAGACGTACTCTGCAGAAGAACAACAGGCGTTTCTGGATCATTTGAAGCTGATGGAAAAGAAGAAGCTGCTCATCCTACGCCTGAACGGGGAAATCCGAAACTCGTATCAGACTGCACAGAGGCAATGGCACCTCCTCAAGGCAGCCTCCGAATCCTCAAAGGCCGCCCGTCAATGGACCAGACTTGAGAGTGACAACCTCAGCATGGGAATTGGGGATGTCAAACGATTGATCAGTGCCTACAGACAATATTTCAAGCTTCAGGCCGATGAAATCGAAACCCGGCATGCCTATCTTTTGGCACTGGCACGATTGGCGAAAAATGCCGGCAACATGGAACTCTACCTGCAATGGGAAAAAAATGGTCAAGTACGTATGTAGCTGCCTGATACTTTGTTTTACCCTCTTATTACCGCAGCCTGGTCTCTGCAAACAGGACGATCCTCTACAGGTGATTCATTCCTCCAACGACAGGATTCTTTCGATCTATCGGACTTCCAAGCGCATAGACCGGAAGGTTCAGCAAAAAATATTTGCCGTGATGGAGGAGGTGACGGACTTCGATACCATCGGCAAACGGGCTACCGCTGGATTCTGTGGTAAAAATACCGTGGAGCTGTGCTCTGATTTTAAAAAGACGTTTATTGAGTTGTTGAAGATAAACGGCCTGAGAAAGCTTGGCCATTATCGAGCCGACCGCTTCGATTATAAGGGCGAGGAAATAAAAGGGGATATGGCGACAATAAAGACCATTGCCTACTATAAGGAGGATTCGATACAACTCGACTATGTTATGGAGAGGCGGGGGGATAAGTGGAAAATTGTCGACTATATCGCCGACGGGATCGACACCATTAGGAATTACCGGCAGCAATTCAGCAGAATTTTAGCCAAAAGTTCTCTTGCCGATCTTACTGCACGTTTGAAAGACAAGGTATTGGAATACCAAAAAGAGGCTTCCCAGTAACGGTTACGGTTTTCCCCCGGACGCCGGTCTCAATTCTTGTTCCCATTTTCAGGCCACCTCTTTTTCGTACCGCTCGTATACCTGGTTGAGGAAGGTGTCGAGCTGTATTTTTTGAGAGAGATCCTCAGCGCTTCCGTAGGTGAGTGAAATAATGGGAATACCGTTATGGTCCTCGCGGATTTTTCCAATGGCTGAGGCTGCCGCGGTTCCGGCCATGCAGTTGAGGCCTATGGCACTGATGACACCGTCGGCACCCCGTTTGGAGAAATCGACCATCTTGGCAACCATCGCGCGGATGAGGTGGTTGGAGTTTTCGCTGACATAGGGAAGGGCATAGCTTTGCAGGGTGGGCTGGGATGGCTCAACACAGCGAACCTTCAGTCCGGGGTCGAGAGCGGCGGCCAGCCTTGCTGCACGCAGGGAAAGGAGTCCGGCTGTGGCCTTTGAGGACAGGGCCTTGAGATGTTTTCCCCGCCTCTTCCACCGTTTGGCATTCTGGGGCAGTTCAAAATCGGTGGATGCGGCAAAGAAGGGGCTTGGCCAAACCTCGCAACCCATCTCCTCAACCCGCCGGAAAAGCCCTTTGTTTCCGGAAATATTGATCCGGGTATACAGGTCACCGGTGATGCCGACAACAGGCCTTTTTTCCTTTTTTTTCACTTTTATGCGTGAGAGATCGTCCAGGCATCGTGTCAGGCAGTCGCGTTTGTCCTCATCACCTGCAAGGCAGTCCTCGATTCTTCGGCAGGAATCAGCGAGCCACAGGTCGACAGTTCCTTCATCCTTTTCATAAGGACGGGTGCTGCAGGCTGCGACAATCAGGTAGTCGATGATGGTGAGTCCCTCATAAATTTCAATCATTCCAAGACTGCCGAACATTGCCGTGGCCTCTCCCGGATGTTGGTCGAAGATCTGCAGACGTTTTTCAGCGAGGTCGTCCAGGATATGGCGAAACCCGTCGCCATACTGGCTAAGAAGACAGGGCAGGCGGGTTCCGGGGATAAAAAACCTGTCTCCCGGCTCGATGGGCATGGTCTGAGTGCATTTAACCAGATCGCCGGCAATCAGGGTGAAGGGATGACATTCCCGGCCAGATGAGACCTTTTCTCCCAACAGGGCTGATTCTTCGTCCGGTGGAGGGAGTGTTTGGGTCGCAAAGCCTACACGACGCAGCATGCCTGCATAGACATGGACATGCTCCGAGGTGTAGGGAAGAAAGCAGCGGGAACCGGGTGTGGGAATGTTATTTTTCCGCATCTTGGGGATATGGAAACTATACGATCTTTTTTCTTTCAGTTCATAATTGACGATTTCATCGGCAAACGCCTCGAGTCGGGTTACTAACCCGGCTTCCCCCCGATGCCCGTCAAATTCCAGAAACAGCCGTGGTCTCTTTCTCCAGAATTTTCGCAGATGCTTGGTAGCAAAAGCATCGGGGCCGCATCCGTAGTTTGAGATGCAGATCGGGTAAAGATGGGGATAGCTGGCCAGAATCTGCAATGCGCGAAGCTGATGCCTATTGAGCAGCCAGGGCAACATATACCATCTCTCATCGAGGTGTTCCAGATTCAGCGGTAGCAGGTCCATGGGGATAGCTGGCAGATCAAGACGTTCCAGCTGTCTGGCAAGTCCCAGATTGGCCCTTGGGTCGTGGAGATTGTAGGGTTTGCCTATTACTACAACCCCATAGCCGACGAGTTCGTTCAGCGTCTTGCGGCCAAGCTCCCAACGGGCCTGGTTGAATGCCTCCTGATGCTGTATGGCGATTTGCCAGGAGCGGTTTACCTCCTCAGTCGATGCCCCCAGGGCTTCCGCCAGAACAAGACTTCCTTCCCGCCTGATATTGTTACTGTTTGCAATTCCCAATTGGGGGGTGAGCAGCCTGTTGCCGTAGTGGGGCCGGAGCATATCCGGTAACTGTTGACTGTACAGGCAGGTGTTTGGCCTGTCGCCCTTTTGGTAGGGTTCCAGTTCGAGCACCGAGGGGAGGAGTACCCGGTCCAGGTGCTGCTCTTGGAAGAGATGCCTGATTTCCGCCGCAGCCAGTTTCTGCGGAAGACAGAGCCCGGGATTGGTGCTATGGATTTCCCAGTCGCCTGTCATTCCCTCCGCCACCACAGGGTCGAAATTCAATCCATTGAGAAGGTGGGTCCAGAATGGAAGGTACTCGAGCATCAGGGAGGTCCGGATCAAACCGATACGAGGTCTGTCTGATGGCTGTTTTTGGGGAAGAGCATGGGTTAAGAGCGCGTCTCTGGCTGCAAACAGCTCCTGGAAGGGCCGGTTTTTTCTGTTTGTCTCTTGTGACGTCTTACCGTTATCCTGGGATGTGTATCGCTCGCAGATATCGCCGAAATGTGCTTTTTGACCGCCGACTTCAATCTGGTTCACTTGGCAGCGGTTGATACACTCCATGCATTCGAAGCTGGAGATCGAGTGTTCATTGCACGAATCAAAGCCCCGAAAGAGAGATTTTTTATAGTCCCGTTCAACCCGATCGGCTGCCGCCAGCAGGGCCGCTCCTATGGCCCCGGACACCCGTCCGTAAGGATGGACCCGGATTTTTCGTTGGAGCAGGCCTGCAAGGGCGCTTACCACCGCACCGTTGGCAGAAGTCCCACCTTGAAAAACAATGGTTTTCCCTATGTTTTTTCCGGCTACTACCTTCTCAAGGTAGTTCCTGGCCACGGCATAGGCAAGACCAGCACAGAGGTCTTCGACAGGGTTGCTGGCAGCCATGGCCTGACAAAGTTCACCATCCATGAACACCGTGCAGCGACTGCCGAGGTTTACCGGAGATGAACTCGCAAAGGCCAGCCTGGAAAATTCATCGACGATGGCTACTCCCAATCTCTCTGCCTGTTCTTCGAGGAAGGATCCGGTTCCGGCTGAGCAGATTTTGTTCATCTCGAAATCTTGGAGAAGGCCGTTTCGGGCGCTTATGAATTTGGCATCTTGGCCTCCGATTTCAAAGATCGTTTCAACATCCGGGAAGAAAGAGGCCGCCGAAACCAACTGGGCGGTAATCTCGTTCTTAACCAGGTCGGCACCGACCAGTCGTTGTGCAAGATATCGGCCGCTGCCGGTGGCCCCGACGGAGAGGACCTCCAGCCGATGCCCATGCCTTTTTTTCAGCTCTTGGAGTGCAAAAGCGATTGCCGCCACCGGACGACCGCCGGTGGCAACGTAGATTCCGTCCCGGTAGGACAGGTCAGCAGAAAGGAGTACCAGGTTCGTGCTTACGGAACCGACATCGATTCCCAAATGAACCAGAATCCTCTCCTTCGTCTCCATGGGCGTCTCCGATGGATTTTCAGGGAGTCGATTTTGCTTACCGCCATCCTGGGGAATAAGCCTGATACCGCTGCCGTGACGAGCTGTCGGCGCAATACTGGTAGCATAGAGCTTTTGAAGCCTGTTCAGGAGAGCGGAGAGAGCCACTGGCGAAAAATCTCCGGCCATCTTGGCCGCCCCACAGGCGCAGGAAAAGAGGTGATCGGTGGAGATGATAACCTCGGCATTGGTTAGGCCCAGTACGTCGCAAAAGGCCCTTATCAATCCCAGGTTTGATGCTCCGCCGCCGATAAAGGCGACGGGGGATTGTACTTGTCGCCCCTCCAATACTGTACTGACAAAGGTTCTGGCCAGGGCAAGACAGAGGCCGTAGGCGATTTCATCCACCGGCGTGCCCTTTTGCTGCAGGTGGATCATGTCCGATTTGGCAAAAACACTGCATCTGCCGGCGATTGTCGCTCCCCGTTTGGCCTTCTGGGCCAGTCGGCCAAGCTCATCGATGGAGAGCATCAGACGGGCGGCCTGCTGCTCGAGAAAAACACCCGATCCAGCGGCACACAGCCCGTTCAAGGCAAAGTCTTCTATGGCCGCAGTGGCTTTTCCAGAAGCTTTTTTTAAAAGAATCCATTTGGAGAACCGGCCGCCGAGATCGATAATTGTCCCGGCCTTCTTGTGGAGTGTGCTCACGGTCACGGCAGCGGCAGTCAATTGGTTGGCCGAGTATACGAGGCTGCCGATTTCTCCTTTGCAGAAGCTTGCTGCCGAGGTACCGGTCACGCCGAGGTGGATGGCAGCCTCTGTTGGCAGGATCTTTGCCGCTTCGACCAGCAGTTCAACGGCAACGTGGCAGGATCTGCCCTGATTCGGACGGACCAGAGTCATAAGAGGCTGATTCAGTCTTCCCGGTTCGGCAACAATCAGTTTGGCTTGGACGGAACCAAGATCCAGTCCGGCTAGAAGCTTCATTTTTCAACCTTGGGTTTAATTGGCGAGATCGGACATCAGATGATCATTAACGAAAGTTTTAAAGGCATTTTCCCATGTTTTTTCGCGGACATGAAGAAATCCTTTCTCGCCCATCTCTTCTCGGGTTTCCTTGCTTGTTATCAATCTGATAAGAGCGGCGGTAAAGCTAGCCGGATCCTTTGCCCTGGTTACAAGCCCTGTCTCACCGTCGAGGATCACCTCCTTGGGACCGCCTGCATCGCTTACCACGACGGGCAGTTTTGCTGCCTGGGCTTCGAGCAGAACCGTGCCATAGGTATCTGTGGTTGACGGAAAAACAAAGATATCACTTCCGGCATACATGTCGGCCAGTTCCTCTCCCTCAATAAATCCTGTAAAGACAGCCTCTTTCAGGTCGGCCATCTCCTCTTTCAGATCCTTGAGATAGGGGCCGTCACCGACAATCACCAGGGCAACATGGGGATGGTCGTGGTGGATATTTCGGTAGCTTTTATGCAACACATCAAGGTCTTTTTCCCTGGAGACCCTTCCGACATAGAGCAGAACAAGCTTGTCTTCCAGGTGCCATTTGTCACGAAAATTGGATGCATGACGTGCTCGATGAAAAAAATCAATATCAATGCCTTTGGTAAACCCGCGGATCTTTTCCGCGGGAACTCCCCTTTCGGTTAACTTTTTACGGTAGCTGTCACTGAGTACATAGACCCGTTCCATCCTGGAATAAAACAGTCGGATCAGCTGCCATGCCATCTCTTCCATACCCGGATCGCTGGTAAGTCTTGCTGCGTATGACGGAAGATCCGTGTGGTAGATTCCGGAAACAGGGATATTGAGAAGATCCGCAATCCATAGTCCGAGCATTCCAACCGGACCGGGACTTGAAATGATCAGCCTGGTATATCCCTCTTTTTCGCAGTGATGAATGACATCGAGAATCGGGGGGATGGCCAGGGTCATCAGCTCATATTCGGGCAGCGGAAAATGAAAAAGCGGCGGAAAGGAGATGAAATTTCCATTTTCAGGAGGAGGATCGGGATGACAGGTGATGGCGGTAATCGCAACCTCACTCCCCTTAGACATCCGGGTGTACCGACGTATAATCTTTGCCGCCCCGTTGACGTCCATCAGGGTATCTGTAAACCATCCCCATTTCTCGGTTTTTCCGGCCATTCTGCTTGGCAGGTTATAGGCAATGCCTATCTCTCTGAGATGTGCGTTGTCATAGTAAAAATGCTTGTATCCCATGATGTAGGGCATGGCAGGGAGGATTCCGGGGAGTACCAGAGAGAGTTTGGCAAAGGCTTCGGCGATATTGCCGGTCTGGAGGTGATAGAGCCATTGGGAAAAAGAATAGCGATACAAGGTGTTGAAAATGTTGGATATGAACTGAAAGGTCTCCTGTTGCAGATCTCGATTCGATGACCGATTGAAGAGAAGGTCGGTATCACGCCAGTCCTTCATCAGCTCTTTTATCCTGGTCTTGAAGGCGTCGAGTTCGGCAGCGGACCCCAGGGGAGCCTCCATGACAGGGCACTGGCAGTCTCCCGAGGCCTGCTCCTGGAGAAATTTTTTCCGGGCATAGAGGAAAAACAGCAGACGCAGTCGGATAACTCTTTTCGCGATAAAGCGTTTCAGAAAAGACTTTCGTTCGGCGAAAAGCGCATTGTTTTCGCATCCTGATGCGATCCGGTTGATTATCTTCCTGGTTCTCGACTGCGGCTGGACGCGGGATACCAGTGTGACCAGACGTTCGTCGAAAGATCCCGGCTTACAGTATTGGTCCAGTATCGCGTTGATCCAGTTCGACTGGGTCGCATGGCTGAAGGCCAGTGCGGTCATACTCCGGCCGTGGCCCGATGATCGTTTGTCCTTAATACCCTGCAGGAATTCGCGATAATCCCCTGCCTCCTCAACCTCGGTCCAGCAGCGGCCGAGAAAAAAGAGGAATGGTCGTCCGAGCCGCCCAGGCGTCCTTTCCTCCAAGCCTCTTGGGAACACGGATCGAGGTTGTGTTTTTTCTGCAGGGCCTCTATCAGCTCGGGGGTGAGGGAGTCGAGCAACTCAGTTTGCATTCGGTTGGCGACATCCATCTGCAGGCCATTTATTTCCTCAAAGTAATCGAAGAGGAGAAGAACCTGTTCGAGATGGTTAAGACCTAGCTTCCCCCTGTTACAATGCAGGGGATGAGGTACGCTGACCAACACCTGTTGCTCACGGAAGTATTCGGCAAATTCACGTATGTCTTCCCGGAGTTTCAATCCCATCCGGAATTGTTCTTCGGAAATATCGTAAGCGCAGAGGTGAATGGCGGCAGGTTCCCGGTAAAAATTGACGGTGAATTCGCAGCTGACAAAGCAGTCCGGATACCTCTGTGCCAACTCAAGCGCGCCATCGATGCGATTATGGTCGGTGATGGTGACAAAGTCCATACCCATGGCCTTGAGTCTCTGGTACAGCTCTTCGACCGGGGTGTAACTCTCTTTTGCCCCGAGTTTTCTAAACAGCCAATGGATAGGCTGGTCTGAATAGAGTGAGTGGCAATGGATATCTGCTTTTATCATAGTTTTTTCCTAAACGGTCCTCACCTTTATTGTCGGGGAAGGATGGCAGGATGAGTCGATACCTTCTCCCGTTTTTTGAGATATTCAAGAAATCCCGGAAAAAGGACGAGTGACGTCAGCCAGATACATCCCAACCCCAGACAGGCGAGAAGACCGATGGATCGGAGCCCGGGATGAGAGGCCAAAACCATTCCCGAGTATCCCATCATGGTTGTAACGGTGCAGCCGGTCAAGGGTTCGAAGAGTTCCTGGAGGCATGCAGTGGTATCCATGTTCAGCTCTTTCCAGCGTCTGAAAAAATGGACACCGGAATCGACTCCCATACCAATTAAGGCAGGGAATATGACCACGTTGAAAAAATTGAGTCGAAAAGCTGTTACCGCCATTATGCCCATGGTTAAAAGCAAGCCTGAAATCAGCGGCATGGTTATCCAAAACGTTTCTTTCACAGAGCGAAAACCCAGGAAGATAAGGAGAAAAACAGCGAGGAAAGACATGATCAATACCCAGGGGCCTTCCGCTGTAACGGTCCACAGGATCTCTGCGAAAACCGGCATTTCACCGACAGGACCCTCGACTTTGGCAGGAAGCTTCATGTCATACATCTCTTTGGTGAATCCCATGGCGTTTTTTCCGTTTCCCCTAGGGACGTTGGGGTAGAGGCCTACCAGATAGAGGTTCTTGTCCTTTCCGGCCATAAGCGAGTTGGTGAGACTTGTGGGCAGCTCGGCAATCGTCGGCGGCCGGGCGGGGGGCGTCCAGGAGACGATATCATTGGCCCATTGACGGAGAAGGGGATCTTTGATTTTCTTTGACCAGCTTCCATGCAGCTGTTCCTGTATGGTCCTGATAAGAGTTAGCCTCTGTTGCATTTCTTGTTCCGATGGAGCAAACGTTCTGGCGCTGGTTGTCTTGAGAAAATAGGTCCCCTTCACTCCCATCCGGTGGTTGAGATCGGCAAGAAGCGCATCGAGACTGTCCAGATCCGGGGCGACAAAGATGGCACCAGGGGACATGTATTTAGTCTTGTACACGGCTTTGTTGTACGAATTGAAGGCCTTTCCTCCCGGTATCTTTGGTTGTAATTTATTGAAGTTGTAATCAAATCTCAGATTCCAGGCCATGGCTGCCAGGCAGACGGGAACAGTCAGCGCCAGGATCAGGGCAAATTTTGGGTAGGTTCTTAGCCATTTTGCAGTATGAATTCCAGCGGGTTTTACCAGCTGTAATCTTTCTCCCAGAATCAGCGTCGGAGGCATTACGGTGAACATCGCCACCAGCATGATCAGCATGGTCCCTCCACCAATCAATCCGAACTCGGAAAAACCTCTGAAGTCTGAAAAGGCCAATACCAAAAGGGCCAGACCGGTGGTCAACCCGGAGGTAATGATCGACAGGCCGGTGGATTTGTAGGTCTCGATCAAGGCCTCCAAAGGGGTGCTCGCCGCTAATTCCTGTTGGAAACGTTTGACGAGATGAATCGAACAGTCGATACCCAGACCGAACATGACCAGGAGCAGAAAGGAGGTAATGATATTGAGATCGCCCAAGATCGGCGGCACCAGGGCAAAAGACCAGAGCAGACCCGCCATGAGAGGATAGAGGAGTACCGGCAGGACCACCAGAGAGCGAAAGCTGATGACGAGAACCAGAAGTACGCCGGCAATGGTAATGATACCCGAACGATTGAGGTCGGAGATAATGACGTCATAATTTTTAAGATTGTTGATCTGCGAGCCGCCGACTCCCGCCCAGACGCTGAACTTCGAGCTGGAATTCCTGCTTATTTTTTCTAGCTTCACCATGAGGGCATGGAGATCTTTTATCTTGGTAATACCTGGTTTGGGCCGTATGAAGATCCCGAAAATTTTTCCATCCTCGCTTTCATGATACTTGGTGAGATTCGAATAGTGATCGAGGAGTCTTACTATCTCGTCCTGTTGTCTTCCCTCTCCCCGAACCTGATGCTTCTTTTCCGGCGAAAGAAGATCGTCGGTAAACGGGTTGAGCTTGGCCTTGGCCGCCAACACATAATCGAGGATCTTTTCAAGATAGTGCTGTGAAATCAAAAGATATCGGTATTTCTCAATGAATTTGCTCGGATTGGTATAGGTAACGGAATCTACTTCAGGCAGGGATTTCACCTCTCGGGCCGTTTCTTCCACGGCCTTTATGAGTTGAGGGCGGGTGTCTCCCTTTAACAAAATGGTGAAGAAACCACCGTCGCCTACCACTTTCTCCAGTTCTCTCGTCCATCGTGCAGCTGGGCTGTGGTCTGGCAAAAGACGCACGATATCGGTGTTCAGACCGAGGTGCTGGATTTCGTAAAGAGCGGGGAGGGAGGGCAGAAAAGTTAGGAAGAGCCAGAGGAACGGGTGTCGGTAAATGCTCCGACAAAGGAACTCAATACATGTCTTAAAACTCATCCGTTCTCTGTTTTCCTACTGGTGAAAGTCTCTGTGCAGCACCGAGCTTTCATGTTTTTCCATGACCGGCCGGTTTGGTCGGTCCCCCCGGTTAAATTCATTGATAATGCAGATTGAGCTCCTTAGGACCGTAAAGACGGTGCGTTGCAATCAATGAATGCCTTTCTTGTCCGAAGTAATCCTTTTCTCTTCTGGACAATTATCAGTGGTTTTACTATAAGCTGGCTAAAAAGCCAACTTTTTGCAGAGAAACATGGTCACTAATTCGATGAACTGTGCATCATAATTTAGGGATACAAAAGTTTTTTCACTGTAAGCCCATAGAGTGTTTGACAAAAATTCTCAATTAAGAGTATCTTTACAAAATTTTGGAATCTTCCTATGGAAAAAATTTAATAAATATGGGAAGATAAGAAGAGGGTCTGGTCTTGGGGGAGGGGGATCCGAACAGGAAATGAGCGGTTCTTAAAAGAGGTTGGGGAAGAAAAGGTGAAGAGGACGGGGGCACATTCACTTGGCATATGTCTTGGGGCTTCGACCGTGTCTTTGGTCGAGGTAACCCAGAACAACAACACGCCAAAAATCATACGAAGAGTATCCAGGCCTCATCTCGGCGATGTTCGCGGCTGCGTAAGCCGGATGTTGCAGGAGACCGAAAACCTGGAAGAAAAACGTCTCTGTGTAACAGGTCGAAAATTCCGCTATGCCCTGAATCTCGATTCCATCTCCGAACCGGAAGCAATAGAGTGCTCAATGCGCTATCTCTTTCCTTTCGATCATCCGTACCGGGTGGTTGTCTCGGCTGGAGGAGAAACATTTATGGTGTATCACCTCGATGAGCAGGGGTGTATACAGAATATCCATACAGGTAATAAATGTGCTTCCGGCACCGGTGATTTTTTTTTGCAGCAGCTTCGTCGGATAAACATCACCCTTGATGATATGGCTTCCATGGATTTTTCCACAAAGCCTTTCAAAATTTCGGGAAGATGCTCCGTGTTTTGTAAAAGCGACTGCACCCATGCCCTTAATAAAGGAGTGTCGAAATCCGCCGTGGTCTCAGGGCTTGTCAAGATGATGGCCGGAAAGCTGGAGGAACTTATAAAAAAAGTATCAACCGATCCCATCCTGCTTGTCGGAGGATGTGCCGCCAACCGGGGAATGGTACATTTTCTCAAACAGGTAATTGGTTGTGTTCATATCCCTGATGATGCGTCAAACTTTGAAGCTCTCGGTGCGGCATTGTGGGCGCTTGATAACAAGCCGGCCGACTACCCCGGCATGACGGATCTTTTCCGTGACAATATTTCCAATTTTTCTTTTCATAAACCGCTGGATAGTTACCGTCACCTCGTCTTGATCAAAAAGAAGCCCCATGAAAATGCGCAAGCCGGTGACAGGACGATTCTTGGTCTTGATGTCGGTTCGACAACGACAAAAGGCATTCTCTTGCGCAGAAAGGATAAGGCAGTGCTTGCCTCCACCTATCTCCGTACCAATGGTGATCCGGTGCAGGCGGCCAGAAATGTGTATTCCGAGCTCAAGAGGCAGTTGGATGTTCCCATCACCATTGAAGGACTAGGGGTTACCGGCTCGGGACGGCAGATAGCCGGTCTGCATGCCATGACCAGAGGGGTAGTCAATGAGATTATCGCCCATGCCGCTGCCGCTGCCTTTTATGATGAACATGTCGACACCATCTTCGAGATCGGAGGCCAGGATGCCAAATATACTTATCTCTCTAATGGTGTCCCAAACGATTACGCGATGAATGAGGCCTGCAGCGCGGGTACCGGTTCCTTTCTCGAAGAATCGGCAATGGAAAGCCTGGGAATCGGGGTCACCGAAATAGGCAATGTCGCTTTCCGCGGGAAGAAACCTCTGAATTTCAGTGATCAATGCGCTGCGTTTATAAGCTCGGATATAAAAAATGCGGTGCAGCAGCATGTGCCGACGGAGGATATTGTCGCCGGTCTGGTTTATTCTGTTGCGATGAACTACGTAAACAGGGTGAAAGGCAACCGACCGGTGGGTGAAAAAATATTCATTCAGGGGGGCGTCTGCTACAACACGGCAGTTCCCGTGGCCCTTGCCGCTCTCACCGGAAAAGAGGTTGTCGTACCGCCCGATCCGGGATTGATCGGTGCGTTCGGGGTTGCCCTCGAAGTCGAAAAGCGGATCGAGCGGGGACTCGTTGAAAAGGGGTCTTTTGACCTGGCTCTTCTTGCCCAAAGGAGTGTCGATTACGAGTCATCGTTCATCTGCCCGGGAGGGAAGGAAAAATGCGACCGGAAATGCGAGATAGCAAGAATCAGGATAAATGGGAAGACCTATCCTTTCGGTGGAATCTGTAATCGATACGACAATCTTATTCGTAAAAAGAAGTATGATATCCACTCGCTGGATATGGTAGCCCAGAGGGAGCGGCTCCTTTTTGCAGGCAACGACGTCACCTCTGAAAATGATCGCCGCACGGTGCGAATGAATCGATCTTTTCTGGTCAACAGCTACTACCCTTTCTATCGTAGTTATTTCGAGGATCTCGGCTTTCGGTTGATCCTGCCGGATTCCATTGAGGAAGAGGGGATTTCCCGACGGGGATCACAGTTCTGCTATCCGGCAGAGCTTGCCCATGGATATCTTTCCGATATGTTGAAAAAAGATGCCGACTTTACCTTTCTTCCCCATCTGAAGGGCATCCCCTCGGGCAACACCGAGACCTCGTGCACCTGTGTTTTTGTCCAGAGCGAACCCTTTTATCTGAAAAGCGCTTTCGAGGAACTCGACAATCCCCAAACATTGTCGCCGACTATTGATTTTTCAGACTCTCCAACAGAACAGCGAAACGTTTTCGGGCAATTGGCTGTCTCGCTCGGTTTGCCAAAAAAACAAGGCATGTCGGCCTTTGACCGGGCCTGGAAAAAACAAAACAGCGTACAACGGCAATTAAAAGAGATTGGGAAGTGCCATCTTGACCAGTTGGAAAAAAAACCTGAGGAGATAGCCATAGTCCTCTTCGGCAGGGCGTATAACAGTTTTGCCCGGGAAGCCAATAAAGGGGTGACCATGAAACTTGCCTCCCGGGGAATCAAGATCATCCCATTCGACATGTTGGATTTTGAAAACTATACGCTAGATGAAGACAGCAATATGTTCTGGGCGATGGGGAGCCTTTTGTTGCGCTGTGCAAAACTCGTTGCCGGGCACCCGCAGTTATTTCCCATGTATATCACCAACTTCTCCTGTGGTCCGGATTCTTTTATCCTCACCTATTTCAGGGATATACTGGGAAAAAAGCCAAGCCTTACCCTGGAACTCGACAGTCATACGGCGGATGCCGGTATTGAAACACGGATCGAGGCCTTTCTTGATATCATAGCCTCCTACCGCAGTTTGGAGACACCTTTGGCAGAGAGGAGTTGTAAGAGGCCGCTTGTTTCAACTGCTATGGCATATGAGAAGAACGAAGGATATGTAAAACGTGCAGACGGAGAGATGATACCGTTGACCGATAAACGGGTCCGGATCCTGGTCCCATCCATGGGCCGGTTCGGCACATCCTTGCTTGCTCGGAGCTTTTCGAGAGTGGGTATTCAGGCGGAGGCGCTTGTCCCGGCGGATCCCGAGACCCTCAAGTTGGGACGAGGGTATTCGAGCTGTAAGGAGTGTCTGCCGCTGCAAACGACTATCGGTTCGATCCTTGATTATGTACAGAACAGGCGACCGAAGGACGAGGTAACCGTCTATATGATGCCAAGTGCGCCGGGGCCGTGCCGGTTCGGCCAATACAATGTTTTTACCCAGCGCCTGATCAATGAGTGCAATCTCACTGATATTGCCGTTTTTTCACCCTCTTCGAAGAACTGTTATGGCGGCCTGGGCACCAAATTCTACCTTACTGCCTGGCGGGCGATAATAATCGGGGATCTGTTTGATGAAATGTGGTCGACGATTATGACCGCGGCAGCCGATAAAGAAAAGGGTTTGCAGATTTTGCATAGAAACCATGCCGCGATAGGAGATGTCATCGGTAAAGATTGGAGAACCTTCGTCAGGCAGTTGCAAAAAAGTGCCCAAGAGCTCGGGGGAATTATTCTCGATCGAGACTACCCGGACATTCCCAAGATCACCCTGGCTGGAGAGATCTATGTGCGGCATGATCCCATTTCGTTGCAACAGCTTATAGAAAAAATGGCAGAGCGGGGCTTTATTGTCCGTACGGCACAGAACAGCGAATGGTTTAAATATCTTGATTGGCTGATAAAAAACGGAATCCTCGGGCAAAAGTCCGCGACCTTCCATATCGTTCGTTGGGTCAAGGAAAGAATCGATCGCAGGATACGGGAGCTTCTTGCCCCCTCCGGACTTTTTTTTCATACCGACATGGGGGTCGAGCATGTTGTCAAGCTGGGGGCACATTACATCTCTCCAAAACTTCGCGGCGAAGCCATCCTCACAGTAGGTTCCGCCTTTCACGATATCCTCAATCCCTCCTGTGGGATTATCTCCATTGGGCCTTTCGGTTGCATGCCCAGCAGGGTTGCAGAGGCTGTCCTCCAGGAAAAGTTTACCACCACGGAAAGGCGGGCGCAGTTGAACGGAAGATCCGTCTCGCCGATTCTCCTGAATGGCAGACGGAAATTCCCTTTCCTTACTGTTGAGACGGACGGCACACCCTTTTCGCAGATTATAGAGGCCCGATTGGAGGCCTTTTGCCTGCAGGCGGAACGTCTGCACAGGGAGATGCTCTCAAATGGTAATGATTGATCCGACAGAGAATAACTATTCCATCATCCATTCAATAATGCGTATCGGGCGAGCTCTCCTGCCTGGTGCCGGTCGTGACCGGGTATCGTTTTTTTAACATCCGGAGTATGAATGCCATGGTATATCCTTCCTCACAAAGGGTCCTTTTTTTGCTGGTTTTTCCCCTTTCGACCCTTTGTACTCCCAACCCAGAGTTGTAAAAATCTCCATGACGGTACATGGCGGTTTGCAAAATTCGGCAGATATTTTATTATAGCCCCATTTTTTGACCTTGTTTTGAAGAGTTTCAAGGTTTGTTTTCGATTGTGGAAAAGACCGTTTTTGCTTTCGAATGAGTGGATAATTTGTAGAAGAAGAATGGGTGGAATATGAAAATCCTTCTTGTCCTGGCGGGAGGAGGTCTTGGGGCGCTTTCACGCTACGGTGTCTCCCTGCTTGCAGTAAGTCTCTTTGGAACAAGATTTCCCTGGGGGACCCTTGTCGTCAACCTGACAGGTTGCTTTTTGATCGGATTTGTCTATTCTTTGGGGGATAGAACAAATTTGGTCAGTCATTCGGTCCGTCTTTTTTTCATGACTGGATATCTCGGAGCTCTTACTACCTTTTCAACCTATGCTTTGGAAACCGTCAACTCGGCCCGGTCAGCTGATTTTCTTATTGCCGTGACCAATTTTTGTTTCAATAATATCTTCGGTGCAGCCCTAATTATATTAGGAATATGGATAGGTCGTCTCATCTAACCGGAATGGCTGAGCCGGACCTGCCGGCAGTGACCAATCGGGAAAACCCATTGCCATGGCATGGCAAAGCCAATGATCCTGGGAGAGTTTCAGATAAAGAGGAGAATGAAGATGCTGAAATATAAGATCATCGAGATATTTACCAGCGAAAATGTGCAGTGGCGTGGACAGCCGGTCTCCAGCGCAATTGTCGAGTATGTAAACGGGATGAAAATAGCAGCACGCACCATCGTCACCAGGGGAATAGAAGGTTCCTATGAGAGTGGAGAGGTTGCGACGGGCAGGATGGAGGTTCTCTCGTACAATATGCCGGTGCGAATAGCAGTTATTCTTCCTGCTACTGAAATTGAAACCGTGCTTCCCGTTGTTCAGAATATGATCACCGACGGCATTGTCGCTCTCAGGGATCAGGACGTTATCTTTCACAAGACCAGTGGTATTTTGATTCCCAAGCACATGCGTGTCCGTGAGATCATGACCGCCTCACCGGCCAGGGTGGGGGTGGATACACCTTTAAGTGAGGTTGCGGAGCTGCTGTTATCGTCAACTTTCACGGGACTTCCTGTGGTTGATGACAGGGATCATCCCGTCGGCGTCATCGCTCAAGGCGACTTGATCTACAAGGCTGAAATGCCCATCAGGTTGGGGTTGCTTGCCAGTTCAGACCGGTCGAAGACGGAAAAGGTCCTGGAGACCCTTGCAGCCGGTAAGGCTAAGGAAATCATGTCCAAACCCGCCATTGTGATCGGTCAGGATCAGCTGGTGACCGAGGCGGTTAACCTGATGGTGGACAACAATGTCAAACGCCTTCCGGTAATAGACGGGGAAGGCAAACTTACCGGTATCCTTTCCCGTTTGGATGTGTTTCATACCATCCTGAAGGAATGTCCGGACTGGAGAGGTTTTCAAAGGAAAAATATTCAAGTGGAAAACCTGAGAATCGTCGCAGACATTGCCCGGAGCGATACGTACACTGTTCTGCCGGAGGCCCCGGTTGAGGAAGTGATTCGGCTCATTGACTGTAATGATATAGAACGTATCTGCGTCGTCGACAGAAAAGGATACTTTCTGGGTTTGATCTCGGATCGCGACCTGCTTATAGCCTTTGTCGACAGGCATCCGGGCAGATGGGATTATTTCTTGAGCAGGATTCCTTTCACCGAAAGAGGAAGAAGATACAGGGAGCTTCAGGAGCATCTGCAGGCAAAAACGGCGGCAGAGGTAATGAAAACCGATATCGTGACTGTGCGAGAGGATGCCCCGCTTGAGGAGGCAATACATCTCATGCTCGACAAGGTAATAAAACGTCTGCCGGTGGTCGATGACACCGGCCGGTTCAAGGGAATGATCAGCCGCGATTCTCTTTTGCGCGCTGGCTTTGCCACCTTGTAATCCTTGGCTATGTGGTCAAGCTTTTGTGCCCACCTCTGAAATGTGCTCTTCGTATTTCTTCAGGTAGATATCCGACAGAGTCAGAAAGGCGGTGACGATCAGGGGACCATAGATGATTCCCAGTATTCCGTATACAGCAAGACCTCCAAGAATTGCAAGTAAAACCAACAAAGTATGCATCTTTACCTGTCTTCCGACCAGCTTTGGCTTGAGGAAGTATTCAACGGCAAAAGAAAGTACCAGATAGTAGAGAAAGAAGAAGATACCCATTCCGATATGGCCGTTAACACCGATGATGATAGCGGTCGGAATCATAACCAGTCCGATGCCGAATATGGGCAAAAAGGCAAGGATGGCCATTATACAGCCCCAGAGAATCGGGGAGTTCAGGCCCATTATCGAAAACATCACCCCGCCTAATATACCCTGAAGCAGTCCGCAAATTCCGTTGCCTTTGAGTATGGCCCCCGCGATCTCTTCGAATTTTTGGATCAGAAGCTGATCCTCGTCATTCGGTAGGGGGGAGAGCCTGATCAGGTATTCTTTAAGTCGGGGCAGATCCATGAGCAGGAAAAAAATCACCAGGATCATCATAAAGAACA
>CAWGGS010000032.1:0-8822 GCA_963822095.1 uncultured delta proteobacterium | reverse complement strand
AGGTCTTTATAGATCAGGGCGTTGGAAAAATGGGTCGAAAAATCCTCCACCAGCAGCTTTTTCTTTTTGGCATTCAAAACCAGTGAATTCCCTCCGCCTGCCGCAAGGATATCCAACACATCTTCCCGCAGAATTCCGCAATCTTCGGCCAGGGCCAGGGCCTCGGCGATGGTGGCCATGAAACTTCCCAAAGCCAGGTTGTTAATAAGCTTCATCTTCGTGGCCAAACCCGGCTGTTTCAGAAAAAACAGGTTGTTGCCGATATTCTCAAGAAGCGGTTTTACCTGTTCGTAACCGGACTCTTTCCCACTGACAAGGACCGTCAATGCTCCCTGGGAGGCAGGTACGACGCTGCCGAGAACCGGGCTTTCCATATAGGAACATCCGGCCTCGGCACAGATCTGGTGAAAGGATTGTACGGTATTGAAATGATTGGTCGACAGATCAACGATAATTTTGCCCTGGATATCCCCTGACAGAAGGCCGTTTTCCCCCGTCAAGACCGCCTGTACTGCATCACTGTCGAAGAGACAGAGAAAAATGACCCCGCAACCGGCCACTCCGGCAGGAGAGCCTGCGACCTCTACTTTCATATCCCGAATCTTGGAGGGTGTCCTGTTCCATACGGTCAGCGAATGACCACATTCCATGAGCCTGGTTGCGATGGCCTTCCCGAGATGACCAAGTCCTATAAAACCTATATCCATTTTTTCCTCTTTTTTTTTCGATTACCTGGAAGCAACATATTCCACTATACTTCAGTTTATTGCGAGCACAGCCCCAAGAGCTGCCGCCGGACGAGATAGTTTTATTGTACTCATCACTGCCAGGCTGGGCAATATTTTTGTAACAGGCAGCCGGACGGGTACATATCAGCCACAGGCACACAGAAAAGTTCAATAGCCCGGCATGGAAGAACCGGTTCCCTGGAGAGACTTACCTCAGTAAGATTACCGAAAAAACGCCTGTTCGCTTCAAGGGAAAAGGCCTTGCCAATTATGGAAATATTGACTAACATGGCACCATTCCTAGTAAATACTAGGCCCAAAACCAAGGCCCTTTTCCGGGGGAAAGAGCCTTTACCACCACTTTAAGGGACGGAGAAATCTGATATCATGGGAGAAGAATACCACGTACGGTTCACAGGCCAGTTGCAAGATGGTCTCGACCAGGAATCTGTCGTCACCAATCTTACCAAACTCACCAACCTCAGCAGCGAAAAAGCCGAGGCTTTGCTTTCCCCGGGAAAACCGCTATTGCTGAAAAAGAATATTGAGCTGGAAACGGCACAGAAATACAGTAAAGTCTTCGAAAAAGCCGGATTGATGATCCAGATTGTCAAGGTAGCTCCCACCAAAGCAATAGAAGACCCCAAAACCTCAACGGAGTCGGTTGAATCACCGCCGCAACCGAGTAAAAACCTGACATCGGAACCCGTCACGCCCCCCCCACCACCGATACAGAACAAGGCACCGGAAAATCCTTATGAAGCCCCCAAAGCCGATCTCAAAACAAGAAAGGAGAGCAAAGGGGGATGGCGGGACCAGCCGGAAAAGGTCCCGGCTTCCCATGGCTGGCAGTGGTTGAAATCCGCCGTATCGATGTTTTTCGAGCATCCATGGACATGGATGGGAATGTGGCTGGTTCTTTTTATATCGATCATGATTTTGAATCTGATTCCCATTGTCGGGTGGTTCTGTACCGGCCTGCTGGGCGGGGTGTTGAGTGGCGGTATGATGCTGGCAGCCCAGGCCCAAAACAATGGAGAACAGGTAAAGATCAGCAACGTTTTCCTGGGTTTTTTCCATAATCGGAACCAGCTCCTCCTGGTCGGACTCTACTACGTCCTGGTCATTCTCGCCTTCATGTTAGTGATCGGCAGTCTAGTCGGGTTCGGGATTCTTACCGGATTCCATTCAGGCGATCCGGCTGCTGTCGAGGCAATGATGAAAACCAGGCTCCCTTTGCTTCTTGTTATCGCTCTGACGGGATCGCTCCTTTCCATCCCGCTCATGATGGCCTATTGGTTCGCCCCCGCCCTTACCGCCATAACCGATAAAACGGCCTGGTCCGCCTACAAATCGAGTTTTGTGGGTTGCCTGAAAAACTGGTCGGCATTTTTGGTTTTCAGTCTGGTACTTCTGGTCGTAGGTATTGTTGGGATAATCATCTTTTCCATCGTCTCAGGAGTATTTGCCTTTATGCTCTTTAACAACGGATCCTTTCTCGCTGTCTTCCTGCCGATAATCCTCATTGCCCTTATCGGCATTCCTGCAGCTTCAATTATGGCATTGACCATCTTTACCGGCTTCAAGGATATCTATTACCAATCGGCATAAACACCTCTTTTTTCAGATTCAGCCGGTAGAACGATTACTCGACACATACTGCCTTGATACAACAACTTGATACAACTTCACGCTATCAGACACCGGAAAGCATCGAGCTTACGCTGTCGCCGGCAGGCCCGATCGTCCGCGGCATCGCCTGGCTTATCGATTTAGGCATTCGGATCGTCTGCTATATAGTCCTGGCGATTTTCCTTTCATGGCTTGGGGGCGTTGGAACCGGTCTGAAACTCATCGGGATGTTTGCTATCGAATGGTTTTATCCCGTGGTCTTCGAGGTCCGAAGCGGCATGACCCCGGGTAAGAGGATCCTTGGCCTCCAGGTGGTGCACGACGACGGAACACCTGTTTCCTGGACCGGATCGCTTTTAAGAAACCTGATCCGCGCCATAGACCTGCTGCCGCTCTTCAATATCACCGGCTTTATCACCATGATCTGCAACTCCCGCTTCAAAAGACTGGGTGATCTTGCCGCAGGTACCATCGTGATCTATGTCAAAAACGACACCAAAGCTATTCACATACCAAAATACCCATCGGCTCCGGCTCCTTTTCCGCTGAAACTTGCGGAACAGCGCCTGATCCTCGATTTTTGCGAACGCTCCTCCGATCTCTCGGATCAACGACGACGAGAGCTTGCCCTGCTCCTCCGCCTTCTTACCGGTCGAAAAGACCCGGAAAACCGGCTGTTGGCCTACGGAAACTGGTTTCTACGAGGAAAAGACGCCCAATGAATCAAAGCCGATTCGAACATCTATACCGCCATCACTGGGAACAGTTCACTCGTATTCTTGAATCCATGGAAGGGGGCTCTCTCGATACCGTTCCGGGCCAAATTCCCCTTGAAGAGTTCCCGCGAAGATACCGGATGCTGTGCAACCAATACGCCCTGGCCAGGGCCCGCCATTACAGCCCAGCCCTGGTCGACAACCTCCATGGCCTGGTTTTACGAGGACACAGACAGCTATACAAGAAAAAAACCCGGTTGCTCTGGACTATCATACGCTTCATCACACGGGATTTCCCGTCGACAGTACGGGAAAATCTGATCGCCTTCTGGCTGGCTTTTTCCCTCTTTGCAATTCCGTGTGTTGCCGTAGGCTTGGCAACCTACCACAGTCCGACCTTGATCTATTCCTTGATGAACGAGACGAGGGTTGCAGATATGGAGACGATGTATACCCCTAAAAACTGGAAAATCGGCCGTACAGGCAAGCAAAAATCCGAAACCGATGTCCAGATGTTCGGTTTTTATATCTTCAATAATATTTCCATCGGCTTTCGGGCCTTCGCCGGAGGAATTGTCTTTGGAATCGGCTCCCTCTTCACATTGATCTTCAACGGGTTGATGCTCGGCGGGGCAGCGGGATATCTCTCCCATCCCCCCTATGACGGTGTTTTCTGGCAATTTGTCCTCGGACATGGGGCTCTGGAACTTACGGCCATAATCATCAGCGGGGCCGCAGGCCTTTTGCTCGGTTACAGCCTCATCCGTCCGGGAAGATACAAACGGATAGACTCGCTTCGCCTGCAGGCGCCTATTGCCCTCAAACTGGTCATGGGTGCTGCGGCAATGTTGCTGGGCGCCGCGTTCATCGAGGCCTTCTGGTCGTCGGCGAACCTTCCGCCAACGGTGAAATACGTCTTCGCGGGGTGTGCCTGGACGTTGGTCCTTCTCTACTTTTGCCTTGCGGGAAGAAAAAGAAGATGAATCTAGAAAAGGTTTCCGTAAACATTCGTCCCCGCACTGCCTGGGAGGCCATAGATCTCGGCTTTCTGCTTGCCAGGCAATGGTATCGAACACTCTGGCAGCTCTGGATGCTGACAGCACTTCCTGCTCTTACCCTTGTCCTCATTGTGGGGCTGATCTTGCCGGGATCGACCGTCAAATGGGCACTGTTTTTCTTCTGGTTATTCAAGTCTTTTTATGAGCCCTGCCTGCTGCTCTGGGTCTCAATGGCACTGTTCGATGAGCGGAGCACGACCAGACAGACCCTGAGGAATCTAAGAAAATCCTGGGGTCGGCGCTGGATCCTGGACCTTTTGCTGCTCCGGTTCAGTCCGTTTCGGTCCTTTTCTTTACCGGTTGTTCAACTGGAAAAACTGGAGGGCAAAAAGAAAAGACAGCGATTGCGCTTGTTACAGGATGCTTCTGAAATTGCTGTTTTGCTGACAACCTCCTGTTTTTTCCTGGAGATAGCCCTCACCTTTTCGTTGTTGATGACCCTGTTTTTCCTGATTCCGGACCAGCTGCGTTGGATAAATTTTGGACACTTCGTTTTTCTCCCCGGCAAATGGCTCCTGCTCTTCTGCTATGTGATCAGCTGTTCAATCATCGCCCCCTTCTATGTCTGTTCGGGTTTCATGATGTATATCTCCAGACGGGTACAACTGGAGGCCTGGGACATTGAAATCGGCTTTAAAAGGATTGGGCAAAGGATCAAGAAACTTAAAACCGGCACATGCCGGGGCATCACCGTTCTCCTGGTAGCATTTGCCCTGACCATACCTCCCAGTCTGTCAAATGCCGAGGTACCTAATCCCCAAACGGCCAAGGAGGCGATAACCAAGGTCCTGAAACAAAAGGACTTCGGGCAGAAGGTGACGGTCTACCGCTGGGTGCCGAAGAAAAAAGATGCCCCGAAAACTAAATCACCCTGGGCGCAGTTTTTGATTGACCTCATGGAATTACTAGGCAAAGTTGCCGCAAATATCGTTCCCTTTGCTGCCAGGTACGGAGAGATCCTCCTCTGGTGTTTTGCCGGTATCCTCATAGGTCTTTTCCTCGTGAAATACGCGAAAATCCATCACTGGATGAGCAGACAATTTCAGTTGAAACGAGACGATTTTCATCCGCCCGAGGTCCTGTTCGGATTGGATCTGAGACCAGAAAGTCTCCCTGCCGACATCAGCGCCGCCTGTCTGGACCTTCTCAAAGAGGAAAAGAAGCGGGAAGCCCTGAGCCTTCTCTATCGCGGGACGCTCTCCCGTCTCGTCAACCAGTACCGTCTTGAGATCCACTCCTCCTTTACCGAACAAGAGTGCTGCCGTGAGGTCGGAAAAAGCAGACCGGAAAAGGAATCGATATTTTTCAATGACCTTGTCTCCCTGTGGATCTTTCTGGCCTTCGGGCATCGGGAACCGGAAACGGAGCTCTGCAGAAATATTGTTCACAGATGGGCGTCCTTGTACGGGGGGCGATCATGAGTCATTCCTCCCCCCTGAATAAGATCAGAAGCCCTTGGGTAATGGTTCCCCTTGCCCTGGTTGCGGCCTTGACTCTGGGAACCATCTGGTTTCTCCAAAACTATGAAAAGAAGCCCTTCGAGGAGGTTCAGGGAGGTTCTCCGCAAGCTCTACGCGACCCGCTTCTGGCAGCGCAAAAATACTTGCAGGTCTCTGGAAAAAACGCCATCGGCTATCGGGGAATCTCGCTTTTGTCGACATTGCCTCCCCCCAGAGGTGCTCTTTTCATTCGTCGCATGCCGAGGGGGCTTAGCAAATCCATCAATGACAAACTTTTTTCCTGGGTCACGTCGGGAGGACATCTGATTTTGACCCCCAACCCTTGGCAAAAGGAAGGAAAAAAAGGCGACGATATCCTCTCGCGATTGGGAGTTCAGGTACAAAAAGGATCAAACGATTGCGGTTGTCCTCCAAAACCTGAGGTCTCCTCCAAACACAATTCGGCTGGTAAAAAAGGTAAAAAGAACGCGGCTGCTCCGGTGAAGCCCACTCAGAAAAAAAATGGTTACCATCCCCACGATTCGATCATCGATTTACCTGTCGACCACCATCACATTCACCTCAAATACTTTGGGGCCGCCCTTCTTAAAGATACCAAAGATTCAGCCTCCTTTAAGATCAATGGCTCGCACCGGATTGTTTACAAAAATATCAAAGACAAAAAACGAAAAGATAACAACGAAATGAAAGTGGAAAGCGGAAACTGGCTCCTGGAGTACAGAGTCGGAGCCGGGAAAGTTACCGTATTAAGCGAAAATACACTTTTTACCAACCGGTTAATCAGCGACTACGATCATGCCTTTTTTCTCTCCTGGCTTTTAAAAGACGACCACATAATCCGTCTGCTCTATTCCTCGGAAAGCCAGGGGTTTCTTACTCTGCTGCTAGTAAGGATGCCCTTTTTCTGGATCTGTCTCGCCATGTTGATTGCTTTGGTCCTTTGGAGAATGCAGAAGAAAAGCGGGGGATATCTTCAACCGGGAAAGGATGAACACCGTAATATACTCGTGCACATTGATGCCTCCGGGATGTTCGCCTGGCGTGTAAACAGGGCGACAACGATAATTGCCGCCAACCGCAAAGCCATTTTGCAACAGTGGTCTCAAAAAAAACTCAGTACCGGATCAAACAAGGATACGGAGCTCCTTTCGACGGCAAATCTTGCCAGGCGATCGGGCATTCCAGAAAAAGACGTCATCAACGCCTTCCAACTAAGGATTGAAGGAGAGCAGGATCTTATTAATACAAGCAGGGCGCTACAGAAAATCCACAGGCGCCTCCATGGTGGAGAATCAAAACGACATGACGGATAAACAGACGACGGACGGCCTCTCTTTTGAGGAAGGAATCCAGAAAATAACAGCTCTGGAGCAGGAGATAAAAAAGAGCGTGGTCGGGCAGGATCAGGTGGTCAAGGAAATGGTCATCGGCATGCTGGGAGCCGGACATATTCTGATAGAAGGGGTCCCCGGCCTCGGCAAGACGCTCCTGGCTCGCACCATGGCCAAGGCGGCAGGTTCCAGTTTCAATCGGATCCAGTTCACCCCGGATCTGATGCCCTCCGACATTACCGGACATTCTCTTTTTGACATGAAGGAAAATATCTTTAAAATCCGGAAGGGCCCAGTATTCTGTCATTTTCTGCTTGCCGATGAGATCAACCGAGCACCTGCAAAATCCCAGGCGGCCCTTCTCGAAGCCATGCAGGAGCAGCAGGTAACCATAGAAGGAAAATCTCTGCCCCTCGCCCGCCCTTTCCTGGTCACGGCAACCCAGAATCCCATTGAGCAGGAAGGGACATATCCCCTGCCTCAGGCCCAGACTGATCGCTTCATGTTCAAGATCTTTATCGACTACCCGAGCAGTGCCGATGAGGAAAAAATCGTCCATTCCGCCACTCGCAACTCCATTGGCGACGGCCTCGACAACAACAAAATCGACACGGTTCTCAAACCATTTGAAGTCCTGGGATTGCAAAGGCTTCTCACCAGAATGACGGTGGACGACAGCATCGTCGAGTATGTGGTGAAAATTACCAGGGCCACGAGAAACTGGAACGGTATCGATTACGGCGCAGGTCCGAGGGGAGCGATCAATCTCCTGCGGGCCGCCCGCGGATCCGCCCTGGTCCAAAGTCGAAACTATGTCACCCCGGACGATGTGAAAAGCATAGCTCTACCGGTCTTGCGACACAGGATCAAACTCTCAGCCGACATGGAGATAGAAGGCTATACCGCGGACCAGATCCTGAAGGAGGTTCTTGACAGTGTTGAAACTCCTCGCCTTTAACAGGAACAACCGACAACAACTCATTATGGCAATTCAGCATGCCGGTAGGCCAATGCTGTATGGAAACACCCAAATAAACCGGAGAGCCCGTGGGGTAAGACCGGATAGAAATGCACCGGGACTCCTATGATTGTGCCGTCTTTAATCCTGATCGAACTCTGGTGCGTGCTCGTAGTTCTGAGACTTGGCGTCCTTTTTTACCCGATCATTGTTCATTTCTGGGTTGCGATTACCGGCCTGTTCCTTGGAACAGCGCTGCTCGATGCCCTTCTTGGATTAAGACGTCCGGTGGTAAAACTCGACAGAACGGTTCATCACAACTTACCGGTTGCTGCCTGGAGTAAGGTGTCGGTCAGGATCACCAATCATGGTCAACGCAAGCTATCCCTGGAATTCCATGATCATTGCGATCCAACCTTTACCGTCAAAGACCAACCTCGTACTGTAGACCTCATTTCAGGACAATACGTCACTCTCGACTACAGAGTTTTTCCAACCAAGCGAGGGCATTACACCTTCACCGGAGCCGATCTCTTCGTCCAAAGTCCCCTTCGTCTGTGGCAAAAAAAATGGTTTTTCCCCTTTCGGAGCGAGACGAAGGTATTTCCCAACTTCAGAGAAATACACCATTTTGCTCTTCTGGCAACCCACCATCATCTCAGCAGGCTCGGGGTAAAAAGACTCATTAAAAGAGGCGAAGGAAGCGAATTCCACCAACTACGTGAATATCGCCAGGGAGAAAGCCTGCAAAAAATCGACTGGAAGGCTACATCTCGGTACAGGCGCTTAATATCAAAGGATTATCAGGACGAGCGCGACCAACAGATCGTCTTCGTGCTCGACTGCGGTCGCAGAATGCGCCACATCGAATCGGGAAGGAGCCATCTCGACCAGGCCCTGAACAGTATCCTGCTCCTGGCCTATGTTGCGGCTCGCCAA
>CAWGGS010000031.1:0-15524 GCA_963822095.1 uncultured delta proteobacterium | reverse complement strand
TTGCGGAATCCGATGGATGATCCTTCGCACATCCGGTATGAAGCCCATATCAAGCATGCGATCGGCCTCGTCGATGATCATGGTCTCACAGAAATCGAGGGTCAAAATATTTTTCCCCAGGTAATCGAGAAGCCGCCCCGGAGTCGCCACCATCACATCGCATTGTTTTTCCTGGATGTCTTTCATCTGAGCCCGATAATTGACACCGCCGAAAACCGGATATATTTGCAGGGAGGTGTATTTACTCAAATTTCTGCCATCTTTTGCGATCTGAACTACAAGCTCCCGGGTCGGGGCGATGATCAGGGCTCGTGGCCTGCCGCATTTTCTTTCCTGTTGTTCAAGTGCCAGGAGCTTTGAAATAATTGCGATCAGAAACACCGCCGTCTTGCCGGTACCGGTACTGGCTCGAGCTACTATGTCCCTTTCCTGCAGAACAATGGGAAGGGCCTTTGCCTGCACTGGCGTGCAATACTTAAATTGCAGATCGAAAACGGCATGCATGATGGGTTCAGGAAGATCAAAATCATGGAAACGGGATTTGCCGTGGGTGGGCTCGACCTGAAAGCTGGAAATATCCCACTCCTGTTTCGGCTTTCGCCGACGACGCCTGGATGAAGGTCGTCTGTTCCGCTCTTCGGTCTTCCCGGTATCTCCTTTCTTTCCGGAAATTTCGGGGAGCTCATTTGCGGCATCAACAGGGGCAACATTTGCGGCATGTTCACTCGCGGAAGTATTTTCTTCAACCGTTTCTTTCCGCTCTGAGCGTAATAAATTCCGGATCCGGTACCGGATCGATCGGTACATTTTCCCGATCATATCCGCGCCAACAGAATATCATGTAACCAATACGCTTTCATCATCTCCCGTGGTGACGCAATTCTTCCATGATCGGTCCAAAAAGCTCTTCATACTCCGGAATCGCCTTCCTGAGAATGACACTTGTTTTCGGTACCTCGTTGTCGTTTATCACCAGATTTGCGGAATAGGTCAGGGCCTGAAGATTATAAAAGGTCTTGAATTCCTTGCCGATCAAGATATAGAAGATGAATCTTCTTTTGGCCATGTTCATCGTACACATATGTTGGTGAAAGACATTGGTCAAAATACCGTTGGACTCATAGTGAGAATGAAGAACAATACAGGCATAATCGACAAACTGTATTTTTTCGATGGCATCCTGAACCGATTCCACCAATTCCGCCTTATACCCGATACCTTCCAGGGCATTGATAACGTTTTCCCGCGGCGTTCCCTCGTCCATCAGAATCAGGGCCATCGGGACATCTTCAATGATATCCTTTCCCTCATATCTTCCATCCTTGAGCCAGGAGATATCGGGAGGGGGAGGAGGGGTGACAAAACGGACCTTTTTTTGTTCCTTCTTTCCAGCCGGCCCCGCCAGCGAGGGGGCTGATTGGTCGGACGCCGCGTCATTTGAGGAAAGAGAAATACCGCCCGAGCACTGCGGGCATTTAATGGTAATCATCTTACCGGCAGCAAGTCCTTTCACACTGTCTTTTATCTTTTGGGGAAGCTTTAACTGTTTTCCACAATTCGGGCAACTGACTCTCATCATTTCCCTCACATCAAGGTTGGTTTCATCTTAAAACCCGCACGATACTGTAGGCTACCATTTTTGGTAAGGATTCTTTTCATCCTCTTCCATTGCAAGACCTGAAAGGGCCGAGGTCGCCTCACCCCTTTCCGCCTTCAGACGATCAAGTCCACGGCTGACTTCATTGCGATGCGAGCAGTACTGCATGACCGTCTTCTCAGTGATAAGCCCGTTACTGTACATTTCCAGGAGATGCTGGTCAAAGGTTCGCATTTCCCGGGCAGAACCGTTATGGATGACGTTATAGTAGGTCTTATCCTCCGTTTCCCCGTTCAGTATCAAGTCTTTTACCCGCAGACTGGTGCAGAGGATCTCCATGGCAGCCCCTCGGCCACCGCCGATCTTCGGCACCAGGCGCTGGGCCACAACCCAGCGGATGGTATCCGCCAGGCGGTTTCTGATCTGGGGCTGCTCGTCCTGTTCGAACATACCAAGCATACGGTTGATGGCCTGACCGGCATCGATGGTGTGCAGCGTGGAAAGAACCAGATGGCCGGTCTCCGAGGCGGTCAGAGCAATCTCCATGGTGTCCCGGTCCCGGATCTCGCCGACCAGGATCACCTTGGGCGCCTGGCGCAAAGCTGCACGCATTCCGGTGGGAAAGGAGTTGAAATCGTTGCCAAGCTCACGTTGGTTAAAGGTAGCCTTGTCATGCTTATGGACATATTCGATCGGGTCTTCAAGGGTGACGACATGGACCGATCGTTCATGGTTGATCTGATCCAGCAAGGCGGCAAGCGAGGTCGTCTTACCGGTACCGGTTGCGCCGGTAAACAGAACAAGACCATTGAGTTCCCTTGCCATCTTGTTGAAGGCATTCGGAAACTGCATGGACTCGATGCTTGGGACATCAGTCTCAAGCTTCCTGAGCACGATTGAAAAGCACCCCTTTTGGGTAAAAATGTTCACCCTGAAGCGCGCTTCTTCTCCTAAAGCATAAGAGAGATCACAGGAGCCGCTCTCCACTAAATTGGCCAGCAACCGCTTATTGTTGCCGATCAGGTTCATGGCAAAGGTCTCGGTCTGAAACGGCGTCAATTCCAGAACGGGGGGCAGAACCTGAGCAGGAACGAGCCTCCCCTCCGACTCCACCTGTAATGATTTTCCAACTGTCAGGTTCAGATCGGAGACATTATTTTGCGAGGCCAACATTGCCGTGATCCAATAGTCGATTTCCGTCTTTTTCATTATCCTCTCCCGAAAAAATATGCTATACCGTTTATTTTCATAGTATATTGTCATAAAAGACACAAGAAATTCCAGCATATTTTTCAACAATACCCACAATTTTCAATTATAACGGGAAAGTTAAAGACGCAAAGGAGTAAAAAATGGCCATTGCATTACGCAGCGCAACGACAATCCAGGGACGAAAAATGGCAGGGGCCAGGAGCCTCTGGCGCGCCAACGGCATGACCGAAGAGCAGTTCGGACAACCGATAATCGGCATCGTCAATTCCTTCACCCAATTCGTACCGGGCCATGTCCATCTGCATGATATCGGACAACATCTGAAAAAACTGATCGCAGATCTTGGTTGTTTTGCTGCGGAATTCAACACCATCGGCATCGACGACGGCATCGCCATGGGTCATTCCGGCATGCTCTATTCCCTGCCGTCGCGCGAGTTGATCGCCGACAGTGTCGAATACATGTGCAATGCCCATACGGTGGATGCCATGATCTGCATCAGTAACTGCGACAAGATCACCCCCGGCATGCTGATGGCCGCCATGCGTCTGAACATCCCGACCATCTTCGTCTCCGGCGGGCCGATGGAGGCCGGACGGGACCAAGACAAGAGTTATGACCTGATCGACGTGATGGTTATGGCCGGAGATCAGGCGGTTGCAGATGATGACATCAACCGTATTGAGCGTCTGGCCTGCCCCACCTGCGGTTCCTGTTCCGGGATGTTCACCGCCAACTCCATGAACTGCCTCAACGAGGCCCTTGGGCTGGCACTGCCTGGTAACGGGACGGTATTGGCCACCCACATCCGAAGAACCGAATTGTTCGAGCAGGCAGCCAGGCTCATCGTCGGTATGTCCAGGGCCTGGTACGAAAACGAGGACGCCTCCGTCCTGCCGCGCTCCATTGCCTCAAAGAATGCCTTCATGAACGCCATGGCCCTGGATATCGCCATGGGAGGATCCACCAATACGGTGCTGCACCTGCTGGCCATCGCCCATTCGGCGGGAGTCGATTTTACCATGGACGATATCGACCAGCTCTCCCGCAAGATTCCGAATCTGTGCAAGGTTGCCCCTTCCTCTGCGTATCATATCGAGGATGTGAACAGGGCCGGTGGCATCATGGCAATTATGGGCGAGCTTGACCGGGCAGGCCTGATCGACACCAGCGTCCGCCGTGTGGATGCCCCGACCCTGAAGGAGACCCTGGACATCTGGGATATCAAGAGGGATTCATGCTCACCTGTAGCCCAAAATCTCTTTTTGAGCGCTCCCGGCAACCGGGGAAGAAATCTGGTCTTGGGCTCCCAGGAGGCAATGTATGAAGAGACTGATCTCGACAGGACCGCTGGCTGCATCAGAAATGTTGAGCATTGCTACAATAAAGAAGGCGGCCTGGCCATACTTTACGGCAATATCGCCGAAAACGGCTGCATCGTCAAGACGGCGGGGGTCGACCCGTCCAATTTCCAATTTTCCGGCAAAGCCCGCGTCTACTCCTCCCAGGAGGCCGCCTGCGATGCAATTCTGGGAGGTGCAATCACGGCCGGAGATGTGGTGATCATCCGTTATGAAGGACCAAAAGGGGGCCCCGGAATGCAGGAAATGCTTTACCCGACCTCCTATTTGAAATCGGTACATCTCGGCAAGGAGTGCGCGCTTATCACCGACGGCAGATTTTCCGGAGGCACATCCGGCCTCTCCATCGGCCACGTTTCACCGGAAGCCGCAGCCGGCGGCGCCATCGGACTGCTTACAGACGGAGACACCATAGAAATCGACATCCCGGCCCGAAAAATCCATGCCGTAGTTACAGACGAAGAATTTGCCAGGAGGCGGAAGGAGGAGGAGGCCAAAGGCCCGCTCGCCTTCAAGCCGGTCGACCGTGACCGACAGGTGTCCGAGGCTCTTAAGGCCTATGCGCTGTTTGCCGCCTCTGCGGACAAAGGGGCTGTTCGCATTCTCCCACAGGCGGGCTGAGTGGCAGAAAACAGAACCTCCTCTCTCCAGGATAACGAATAATGATGACGTTGTCGCGAGGAAAAGGGGCCGCCGGCATCCATTACGGTTGGTATATCGTTGCCACGGGAACGTTTTGCATTTTTGCCTGTCTGGGACTGGGAAGGTTCTCTTTAGGGATGTTGCTGCCTTCCATGGGAAGGGCCCTGCATCTCAGTTATTCGCAAATGGGGCTGATCAGCACCTCGAACTTCATCGGGTATCTCACGGGGGTACTAATCAGCAGCCGGTTGATGCGAAGGTTCGGAGCCAGAAAGCTGATTGCCGCCTCGCTTCTCCTGGTGGGAGTGTCGATGATCTCGGTGGGCCTTGCGGAAAGTCTCCCTCTGCTGATCGTCTTTTACACCGCCACCGGCATCGGCAGTGCGCTGGCCAATATCCCGATCATGGCCCTGGTCTCGGTCTGGTTCTCCAGCAGCCGACGGGGCAAGGCGGCAGGCTTTATAGTCATCGGCAGCGGCCCGGCCATCGTTCTTTCCGGCTGGTTGATCCCGCTGATCAACGGCATATACGCCGACGGCTGGCGGATCAACTGGTTCATCCTGGGTCTCATGGTCCTTCTGGTTGCCGTCCTCTGCTCTTGTATCATTCGGAATTCTCCCCAGGAGCTGGGGCTTGATCCTGTCGATTCCGGCCATATCCGCAAGCAAAGCCGGAGCAAGAAAATTTCCAACGTCATCCCCAGATCCCCGCTGATCCTCCATTGTGCGGCCATCTATTTTCTTTTCGGCTTCACCTATGTCATCTATGTGACCTTTATCGTCACAGCCCTGGTCAGGGAAAAGGGATTCGCCGAATCCATCGCCGGACATTTCTGGTCCTGGGTCGGCCTGCTCAGCATCCTGTCGGGGCCGGTCTTCGGCACCTTTTCCGACCGTTTCGGCAGGAAGGCGGCTCTGATGGTAGTTTTTTCGATCCAGGCCGCAGCCTACCTCTTTATCGGTCTTGATCTGCCGGAAATATTTCTCTACCTGTCCATCTTCTGTTTCGGTATCGTGGCCTGGAGTGTTCCATCCATCATGGCAGCCCTGGTTGGAGATTATGCAGGGCTTGAGCGAGTGGCAGCAATATTTGGGTTTGTGACGTTTATTTTTGGTCTGGGCCAGATTGCAGGCCCCTACCTGGCCGGGCTCCTTGCCCAGGCTACAGGCCGGTTTTCGACAAGCTTTCTTATGGCCTGTGGCATGGCGATATTTGCAATCGTTCTCTCCGCCCTTCTTCCCGGAACAACACAGGAAAAATCGTAGATACGACCATTCTTTCCACCGGTTGGGTAAAAAAGGACTTCGAAATCCGAGACAAGTATGATTAAATAGTGTCGGATTGGCTCATTCGGACCCACCCGGACGAGCCGCAAATAAAAATGAAGGCTCGGAATACCGGTACTGCTGATCCGGTACTCCAAGAAGATTTTCATACATGCTAACCAAGCCCGATACCCTAACGGCACATCTCTATGGATATGCCCTTCCATCTTTCCCAATGAGAATAAGCTCTTGAAACCGACAGATATCAACAATCCGGAATACTTTCACAAAGTCATAGACTGTCAATATGCCTGCCCTTCCCACACCCCGGTCCCTGAATATCTCCGTTTGATAGCGGAAAAGAGGTATACGGATGCCTATATGGTCAACTGGCACTCCAACGTCTTTCCCGGCATCCTCGGCAGAATCTGCGACCGTCCCTGTGAACCAGCCTGCCGCAGAGGGCGGGTGGATAAAGAGCCGGTGGCCATCTGCCGCCTGAAGCGGGTTACAGCCGACTTCAAAGAGGATATCAAAGCCCGACTTCCGCAGATTCCCAGAAAGAAAAACGGCAAACGAATCGCCCTGATCGGCGGCGGCCCGGCATCCTTGACCGTGGCCTGCGATCTGATGCCGCTTGGTTATCAGGTCGACCTTTATGACGAGCAATCGTCCGCCGGTGGGTTCATGCGCAGCCAGGTCCCATCCTTCCGCCTGCCGGTGGAGGTCCTGGACGAAGAGATCAACTACATCCTCGACATGGGCGTCACAACCCATTTCAACTGCCGAATCGACAGTATGAAAGAGTTTCTGAAAAAAGGCTACGATGCGATCTTTATCGGCACCGGCGCCCCTCGGGGCAGGGATCTGAGACTTCCCGGCCGGGAGGAGGGAAAGACAAAGATCCATGTCGGGATTGAATGGTTGGCCGGCGTGGCCTACGGTCATATCGGCAGCGTGGGCAAGACCACGCTGGTTATCGGAGGCGGCAATACGGCAATGGACTGTTGTCGAACGGCACGGCGTCTGGACGGTACGGATGTGCGGATTATAATCCGCGGCACACGGGAGAAGATGAAGGCATCTCCCTGGGAGATCGAAGATGCCCTGAGAGAGGACATCCCCATCATCGAAAATCTCAACCCTCTGGAATATGTCGTAAAAAACGGCAAGTTGGAGGGTATGCTTTTCAACCGTGGAGAGACGGACAAGGAACCGTATTTTATCGCCTGCGACGAGGTCCTCCTGGCCATCGGTCAACAGAATGCCTTCACCTGGATCGAGAAGGACCTCGGTCTGAAGCTTAAAAATCACTGGTTGCCGAAAATCGATGAACAGACCTTTCAGTCGACCATCCCAAACATTTTCTTCGGCGGGGATGCCGCATTTGGTCCCGCCAACGTCATCACCGCGGTAGCCCATGGTCATGAAGCAGCCATCTCCATCGACCTCTTTTGCCACGGAAAAAATCTCAAGGAACGACTGAGCCCCTCCGTTACCCTGGCCAATCAGAAAATGGGGGTTCATGACTGGATCTACGAAAGCAAGGTCACAGATGAAGCCCGTCAGCACGTACCAATCATCGAAACGGTCCGTTCCATCCGGGACAGGATGCTGGAAGTGGAGCTCGGGTTTGACAAAGTCCGGGGAAAGACCGAAGCAGAGCGGTGCCTGAACTGCGATGTCCAGACGGTCTTTTCTTTCAAGGATTGTATCGAATGCGATGCCTGTGTCGATATCTGTCCGACTAGCTGCATTACCTTCACCGAAAACGGAGACGAGGAGGATCTACGCTCCCGCATCGCCATGCCTGCCAGGAATACCAGCCAGGACCTTTATGTTTCAGATGTCCTGAAAACGGGAAGGGTCATGGTCAAAGACGAGAATGTCTGTCTGCATTGCGGTCTCTGCGCCGAGCGCTGCCCGACCGCCGCCTGGGAAATGATAAAATATCTCTATAAATGTGCAACAGCAGGAACGAAATGAAAAAAATCACAAGTACCAACGACTGCGTCATCCGCTTTGCCAACGTCAATGGCTCGGGATCGGCGAGTGCCAATAATCTTTTCGCCAAGGCAGTGTTTCGACTAGGGGTACCTGTCAGTCCGAAAAACATCTTCCCGTCGAACATCCAGGGCCTGCCCACCTGGTACGAGGTCCGTATAAATGAACGAGGTTGGTTGGGTCGTCGCGGCGGTTTCGATATGGTGGTTGCCATCAACGGCCAGACCATACGACAGGATTACCAGGAGGTTTTGCCAGGCGGGTATTTCTTTTATGATTCCACCCGATCCCTGCCAGACGATTTCACCCGGACCGACATCACACCCATCGGGGTTCCGCTCACCGATCTGTGCAACAAGGAGATTGATAAACCCCGCCTCAGGCTGTTGATGAAAAACATCGTTTATGTCGGGGCCTTGGCCAATCTGCTGAGCATGGGTCTTGAAGTCTTTGTCGATTCTTTGAACAGGCAGTTCAGCAAAAAACCACACTTGGCCGAATCAAACATCAAGGCCTTGGAATTGGGATACACCTATGCCGCTGAGCACTATCCAGACACCTGCGGTCTCAAGGTTACGGCCTCGGAAAAAACCAAAGACCTGATTCTTATGGACGGCAACAGTGCCGCCGCTTTAGGCGCCGTCTATGCTGGGGCTACCGTGGCCGGCTGGTACCCGATCACCCCTTCTACCTCGGTTATCGACTCCTTCGATAAATTTACCAAAAAATATCGCCACGAACAGGACACCGGGCGACGAAGGGCCGCCATCATTCAGGCGGAAGACGAGTTGTCCGCCATCGGCATCGTCATCGGTGCCGCCTGGAACGGTGCCCGGGCCTTTACCGCTACCTCGGGACCGGGACTATCCTTGATGAACGAATTTCTGGGACTGGCGTATTTTGCCGAGATCCCAGTACTCTTAATCGATGTTCAACGGGCCGGACCGAGCACCGGTATGCCCACCAGGACCCAACAGTCCGACATCCTGAGTGCCGCCTATGCCTCCCATGGTGATACCCGGCACGTTCTGCTCTTTCCCTGTGATCCCAAGGAATGTTTCGAGATGACCGTCGAGGGCTTTGATCTGGCCGAACGCCTGCAGACCCCAGTGATCATCATGAGCGACCTTGACCTCGGCATGAACGACTCCGTCAGCACCGAACTCCTCTGGGACGACTCCCGCGGGTACGACCGTGGCAAAGTCCTGAACGCAAAAGAGCTTGAAGGACGCGAGTGGGGCCGGTATCTCGATTCAGATGGAGACGGCATTTGCTATCGAACCTATCCTGGCACCCATCCAACCAAAGGCTCCTACTTCACCCGCGGTTCCTCCCATAACGAGTTCGCCGCCTATACCGAGGAGGGGGGGGCGTATGAGCGGATCATGCGCCGACTGCTGACAAAATGGGAAACGGCCAACGGCCTTGTTCCATTACCCGAAATAGACATTGCATCCCCTGACTGTACGATCGGACTGATCTTCTACGGAACCACCACCCATGCCGCCCGAGAGGCGATCGATATCCTGGCTGCTGACAAAAGGAAAGTCAACAGCTTGCGACTTAAGGCCTTCCCGTTTCAGCAGGAAGTGAAAGACTTCATAGATGGATGTGATACGGTTTTTGTCATTGAGCAGAACCGAGACGCACAGATGCTGAAACTTTTGCTAACGGAAGGAGATGCACCGACAACAAAACTGGTGCCGGTCCTTCATTTTGACGGCCTGCCCATCACAGCCGACTTTATCGTTGAACAAATTACCAAGGCCATCGCGGCTCAAAGAGGATAGCCATGACATTCACCCGCCCCACATTCCGTCATCCAGATCTGCCGCCAAATGCTCTCGGCTATACCCGGAGGGACTACGAAGGTGCCATTTCCACACTCTGCGCCGGCTGTGGTCATGACTCGATCAGCAACTCGATCATTCAGGCCTGCTACGAGCTGCCGGTGGAACCCCACCGGGTGGTGAAGATGTCCGGAATCGGATGCTCATCAAAGACTCCAGCCTATTTCTTAGGCAAATCTCATGGCTTCAACGCCGTTCACGGACGCATGCCCTCGATTGCCACCGGTGCCAATATGGCCAATAGAGATCTTCTTTACCTGGGCGTCTCCGGCGACGGTGACACCGCCTCCATCGGCCTGGGTCAATTCACCCATGTGATCAGGCGGAACCTGAATATGGTCTACATCGTCATGAACAATGGTTGTTACGGACTGACCAAAGGCCAGGACTCGGCCACCGCCGACCGAGGGTCTGCCAGCAAAAAAGGTGCCCCCAATCCCTTTGAATCAATCGATCTGTGCGAGATGGCTATCCAGACCGGCGCGACCTTTGTCGCCCGCAGTTTTTCCGGAGACAAACACCAATTGGTGCCGATTCTGAAAGCGGCTATGAACCACAAGGGATTTGCCCTGGTCGACGTGATCTCGCCCTGTGTCACCTTCAACAACACAACGACATCGACCAAGAGCTACCAATATGTCCGAGACCATGTGGAGGCTACGGGAACCCTGGACTACATCCCTTTGCGCCAGGAGATCACCACGGAATATGAGGAAGGAGCAACCCAGGAGGTAACCCTCCATGACGGCAGCGTGATCTATCTTTATAAAGGGGAAAGCGCCCGCGATATCACCAATCGCAGGACCGCCATCGACAGCCTGGAGGAACATCGGGTCGAAAACAGGATACTGACGGGCATCCTGTATTTCGCCGAAGGAGTAGCGGACACCCATGAGATGATCGGGTCCCCACAGCAGCCGCTCAACAGTTTTGAACAGAACGATCTTTGCCCCGGCAATGCGGTCTTACATACAATTATGGGTGGATACCGATAGGTCTTTACGGTCGACAATATCCATTTCGCCGGCACCGTACCCCATATCCGCTTCCAAAACACGCTTCCCTTCAGGGTTAGACAGGCAAAAAATAGGTTCATCCGACTCAAGCGTACTTTTCTATAACCCAAGGAGGTTGAGATCGTCGTTTGCGGGCGCATCACGGAGGCCCGACTGGGAAGCATATCAGGCCCGGAGGGTTGCGGATAAGACGTCCGCAACTGGCAGCAGGCCAGGGACGGCCTGTCTGTCAGCCGTGGTTCCCAGGCGATAAGGCCGCAGGACGGCAACCGGAAGCGATGATCTCTACTGGGTTAATTCTTTCAACTTTTCCAAAGTACGCAAAAACCGGATGAGCCAAAAAATATCTCTTGATAGGTGAGTACGGCGTATACTATCCCCTAACCAAGCAGGAGCGAGTCGTTAGCCAGTTCCTCGCCCTGGGATTTGTAAAACTGAGTAAGCAGGTCCTTAACCGTCAGGTTCTTTTTCTCATCACCTTTCATATCGAGAATAATCCGCCCCTGGTGCAGCATGATCAACCGATCCCCGAAGGAAATGGCATGCCTCATGTTATGGGTAATCATCATGGTAGTCAACTCCTGCTCCCGGACGATCTCCCGGGTCAGATTCAGGATCTGGGTGGCGGTCTTGGGATCGAGGGCTGCGATGTGCTCATCCAACAGCAACACATCCGGCCGCAACATGGTCGCCATAAGCATGGTCAGTGCCTGCCGCTGGCCACCGGACAACAACCCCACAATATCCTGCAGACGATCCTCGAGCCCCAGGCCAAGGTGAATGAGTTTTTCTTTAAAGAGCTGCCGATCCCGGTTTTTGACGCCGGGGGCCAGCCCCCGTTTTTTGCCACGCCTGATGGCAAGGGCCATATTTTGCTCAATGGTGGCGGTGGGGCAGGTGCCAAGCAGAGGGTCCTGGAATACCCGGGAGATAAACTTGGCCCGTTTATGCTCCGGCCAGGCGGTAACATCACAGTTGTTAATGGTGATGGAACCGGTATCGGGGAAAAAAGAACCGGCAATGCAGTTCAACAGTGTCGATTTTCCCGCGCCGTTGGAGCCGATGACCGTGATGAAATCGCCTTCATCGATTTGCAGGTTGATATCGTCTAAGGCAAAGACCTCATTGACGCTTCCCTTATGGAAGTATTTGTTGATGTTTTTTAGGGTAATCACCGTCTTAAGAATCTCTTCTTGATATTGGGAGTAATCAGGGCGCAGACCACCAGGACAGCGGTAATCAGGTTCAAATCACTGGGGTTGAACTGAAAGGATCCAAAGCGCATGCCAAGCGCCAGGGCTATGGCCAACCGATAGAGGACCGAACCGAGCAGGGCGGAGGTGAATGCCCGGCCGATGGTCCGGCAACCGAAAACCGTCTCGCCGATAATGACCGAGGCAAGACCTGCAACAATGGTCCCGACCCCCATGCCAACATCGGCAGCCCCCTGGTTCTGGGCCACCAAGGCACCGCTTAAGGCCACCAAGGCATTGGAAATGCCGACTCCGAGAATAATGATCGTATGGGTATTGACCCCGAGGCTGGTGATCATCTGCGGGTTGTCTCCCGTGGCCAGAACCGCCTGGCCGAGTTCGGTGCTGAGAAACCAGACAATCAGAACGACCACCACCACGCTGAACAGGCCGAAAATCAGGATTCCGGCATACTGGGCCGGAATCCCGAGTCCGGTCACCGAATCAAATACCGTGGTTGCGTTTAAAAGCGCCACATTGGGCCCCGACATGATGCGGATATTGATCGAGTAGAGCGCGATCATGGTCAGGATTGAGGCAAGCAGATGGAGGATATTGAACTTGGTGTTCAATATCGCCGTGACCGCCCCGGCCAGAAAGCCGCCCGCCAGGGCCAACAGCAGCGACAGATAGGGATTCATGCCATGGGAGATGGCCACTGCTGAAATGGCAGCCCCCAGGGGCAGGCTGCCGTCTACTGTGAGATCGGGAAAGTCGAGAATTCTAAAGGTCAGGTAGACCCCAACCACCATGATGCCATAGACCAGCCCCTGTTCTATGGCACCAAGTGCTGCATAATACGTCATAACCGATTCCCAGCTGCGAAATTATTTATAGACTTTTGTAGCTTTTTTCAGGAGTTCTGCAGGCGGGGTGATCCCCATCAGCTTCGCATATTTGGCATTGATTTGTAATTCCAGTTTTTTCTGGAACTCTACCGGCATATCTCCCGGCTTCTCACCCTTGAAGATCTTAAGAGCCATGGCGCCAGTCTGATAGCCATGTTTGTAATAATCAAAGCCCATGGCGGCAACGGCGCCGCGTTTCACGGAGCTGACATCGGCGGCAAAGACCGGCAGTTTGTTCTGCACCCCGATTTTAACGACCGATTCAAGTGCGGAAACGATAGTGTTGTCAGTGGGCACGAAAATAGCATCAACCCGGCCGACCAGGCTTTTGGCCGCCTGATAGACATCGGCCGTTTTGGATGCAGTCGCTTCCACCACTTCGAATCCCATGCTTTTACCCAGCTTTTGGATTCTGATCACGGTGGATTTGGAGTTGGCCTCACCGGCGTTATACAAAAGACCGAGTTTCTTTAAACCCGGAATGAAGGTCCGCACCATCTCCATATGCTTTTCAAGCGGTAGCAGATCGGACACTCCTGTAATCAGCCCACCCGGTTTGTTGATGTCCTTTACCAGACCAGCTGCCACGGGATCGGTTACGGCGGCGAACAGAAGAGGACGCTGCAGATCTTTCGGGGCCTTGTTATCGGCCTGGGCACAGGCCTGGGATGAAGGGGTGGCGATGGCCAGGAAGAGGTCAGGTTTTTCGCCGATCATCTGTTGGGCTATCTGGGTTGCCGTCCCCATATTGGCCTGGGCATTGTGGATATTGTATTTCACGTCCACCTTGTTGTCTTTCAGATAATCCTGGAACCCGCGGAGCACGGCATCAAGCGCCGGGTGTTCCACAAACTGGTTGACGGACACCGTATACGTCCGGGCATAGGCCCCCTGTGCAACCATAGCCACCATTCCCAGCACTGCCAGCAAGATTTTTTTCATAAACCATTCCTCCTCTCATCAAATGTAAAGTCGTACAACCTGTCCTCTGTCTCATCCACCCCCAGACATCCAGCCGATTATCCATCCCAGCTCAGGTGATGGTGCAAGGTGATACGTAATCACTTTTAAAGAAATGCCTAGGAAGAGGTCTTTCAAGCCCAAATCCTTTGGCCGTTTGCAATTCTACCTATCCGATCATTGTCAAAATAGCAACATTTAATGCGCTCTCACGCGGTTATCCGACAGCAACGTATCAATTGAAGTAAAAAAAGAAAAACACAGAAAAAGAGGACAAATATATTTTGCACAACTTTCCGGGTTGGCATATTTGGTTGAAATTGCGTCGCAACTATCCAACGAATCGTTTTTTAATACGCGCTGCAAGAATTCAGGAGTCAGGAGCCAGAATCCAGAGAGGTTGTCTTTGTTTGATTTTCTACTGAATTCAAACTCCTGGAGTCTGGATTCTTTGGAATATAAACGGGAAGAAAGCTGAAAATAATTCGGATTACGGTTTTTCCAGATTGCTTTTCCCACGCAACGGCTCGAAAAGATATTCAAGCCCGTTGAGCTTGATTTCATAGACAACCGCCAGCATCTCGCCAAGCTTTCCGGCCGGAAACCCCTGCTGCGCAAACCAGACCACATAGGGTTCCGGCAGATCGATCAGCAACCGGCCGCTATACCGTCCGAAGGGCATTTTCATCTCCGCCAGCTCAAGGAGAAGGCCGGAATCAAACGGAATCTGCGCCATTGCTCTCCCCTTTTCCGTTGTGCACGCCATGTACTACGTCCATCGATTTAGTCCCGGTACCGCTTTTCTTCCCGGAAATAGTCTGGAAAGCCGACAACTTCCTTGAGATGCTCTACCCTGGATATTTCATGAAAAATTTGCTCGGAATTGAATTTGTTACGTGGATATAAATAGTTAACCTCATAAAATTCAAGCATGTACCGAGTACAATTTGTACCTGAACAAAAACAGTCAACCGTAAATTTTTCCACCCTTCGGGAGAGTCGATCCGATCCGCTATCCCGCGTCGCTTGTGCGGTTCACTTACTTCAGTAGAGTGAACCGCACGTCTCCTTGGCTAGCGAACCGCCTCGACTCTTGAAATATGGTTCTTCCGGATTGAGAGTACTTATCTAAAACGCGGAGAGGCGGAGGGCGTCGCTGATGGACGCCTCGCGGAGGCCCGCCGGGGAACCGCATAAGGCCCAGAGGGGTGCGGACAGGACGTCCGCACCTGACAGCAGGCCAGGGACGGCCTGTCTGTCAGCCGTGGTGTACCGGCGATAAGGCCGCAGAGTAGCGTCCGGAAGTGATGTCCTCTGCCGGATTGTTCCTTTCAGTTTCACAAAAGTACGCTTTATTCGGATGAACCTGAAATATCCTGGCTGAAGGTTGTGGATGAATTTTCTTTTGACCTCTACCATAAAGAGTCAAAAGGAGACCTATTCTATAAATGTTGCTTGTGAATGATGAGAGAAAAGCATGGCCTTTGAACCCCTCTATCCAGTTTTTCCGCTGAGC
>CAWGGS010000030.1:0-69317 GCA_963822095.1 uncultured delta proteobacterium | reverse complement strand
CGAACACTGCGACGGTGAGCACATCGAGCATCGACCATTTCCCGAGCGTCCGCAGCCCGCCGATCAGCTTAAGCGCGAATCCATCGTTGCTGCGCTGCCACCAGGCCACGCCGAGCAGCATCAGCTTCACGGCGGGGAACGCGGCCGAGAAGGAAAGGAGCAGTAGGCCGAGCAGCGCGTCGCCACCGCGCAGCAAGTCGAAGCCGCCGGAGAGGATGGACCACGTCCTGGCATCCTCGAGCAGCTTGTCGGTCGACAGGACCGGCCGCGTCACGCCGAAGGCGAGCGTCAGCAAGGCCCCGCCCAGCATGACGGGCACGAGGACGTTCCAAACCGCACGCTTGCGGATGCCGGACCGCGACGACTCGGTCACGTTGCGGTTCGGCGGATTCAGGGTACGAGCGCGGGCACCATCGTCTCGCAGGCGTCGGCGCTGGCCAGGCAGGCCTCCGCGCAGATCCGGCAGTGCTCGTGGTCATTCCGCATCCCTCGGCGCACGCGCGGCATGCGCGGCTGCATGCTGAAAACCGCCCTGGTTGACCACCAGCAAAAAATCGCCTGTCCCCGTCGGCGCAATGTCCTGCCGGTCAACGGAGTGTGTGTTTGTCGCTGCCGTCCGCCGTGGCCTGCGGTCGGCAACGGCGGGAAAGCCGGGAATGGTGCGGTGGATCTCTTCGCGGATTTCTGCCTCATGTGTATACTCCAACGCGGTGCCGCCCAACTCCCGGCTGAGTTGGGTAAATATCCACCAGTCCGGGCGCACAAAACCGTTCACGGCCCCGTCGGGCGGATTTTCGACGCTGATGATATCTTGGACACGGCCTGCGACATTGGTAATCGTCCCGCCGCATTCAGCGAAGCTTGCCGCCGGCAGGAAAGCATTCACGGCAAAGGGTGGCAGATACAGATCCTGGCTGACCAGATAATCGCAATCCGGTCTCTGCAAAAACGGGGACTGTCCCACCAGATAGATCACCTTGGCCCTTTTACGCCCCTCAAAGACATCCTCCAATGAGATTTGGCGGTCTTGGGACCTGTCGGCCGGGAAATCATCAAAAACGCCCAGCTCCATTGCCCCGCGCATATTCGTGCCGTGATAAAGAGGTAAAAAGGTCGTCTGAGGGCGTTTTTCCAGCTTGAAAAGTCCGTCAAGGAGTAGGGAATTGTCGCTATACTCGAAGATTGTGGGACCGATGATAACCGCCAGTCGATGACCGTCACGGAGCCTCTCGGCGGCCTCCTGCAGGTATTTTTTTTCAACACCCGCTTCCATGGCGACTTTCCTGACATTGCCTGAACGGCTGCCGGCAAGGCGTTTTGCCAGAAAGTCCAAGAGCAGGCCTTCCTGCCCGGGTATCGGCTGCAGGTAATGATCGGTGTAACGGGACAGGTTCGATTCCCGGGCATCGATGGTCACGAGATTTGCACCATGTTTCAGCGCGTGCCGGACCTGGACCCCGGCCACGGAAAAATAAAAGCGTGAATCCAACCCCATGGCAATGATCGTATCGGCGCTTGCAATTTCTTTAAGTGATATCGGCAGCGAAAAAAGCCTGCTCCATAGCTGCGGCCCGCCGGTAATAGTGTATCTCACGGTGGAATCGATGCTGCCGCCCAGGCAGGAGTTTACAAATTTGCGTGCGGCATACAGACTTTCATTGGTCAAGTCCCCTGAGACCGCCATCAGAAAGTCCTCCGGACTGGTCTCTTTGAGTATTGCCGCAACCTCGTGTACGGCCTCGGGCCAGGGTACCTCTCGGAAGTATTTTCCGTGCATCACCATCGGTTTTTTGGTGCGCCGGAAATGCTGGGTCGCTTCAGGCAGACAGTACCTCCCGCGCAGACACAGCTGGCCGTCGTTGATCTCATCATCCCGGTGGCCGGTCACCTTGGAGAGTCTGCCATCCTTGTGATGCAACACGATACGGCAGCCCAAAGGGCAGAAGGGACAGGTTGAAACCTCCGTGCCGTCGGGCTTGCCGTCCCATTTAGAGGCCTTGTCCGCAAGGGCTCCCGTGGGGCAGACCGAAACGCAGGCGCCGCAGAATTCGCACCCCGCCTCCACATGACTGTCTCCGAAGGCCGGACCGATCCTGACCTTGGAACCGCGGTGTTTAAACGCCAGGACCGAGGTGCCTCGGACCTCCTGGCACATTCGTACGCAACGACCGCAGAGGATGCAGATGTTGTAGTCACGGTCGTAAAACGGATCGTCGTGTTCCGGTTCATAGCCGTGATAGAAAATCGGGTAGTCGATCTCGGTAAGCCCCACTTTTTCCACCACCTGCTGGAGTTCGCACTGGTTGTCGTTGGGGCAATACCGGCAGCCGGTACTCACCCCGGTCTTTCGAATGGTGAACTGGTATTGCTTACACTCTTCACTCTCTTCACAGATCAGACAGCTTGACGGATGCTCGCTTAAGATCAACTGCAGGATCTCCCGGCGCATGTCACGCAGGGTCGCGGTTTCGGTCAGGACCTTCATGCCTTCCTGGACAATCGTACTGCAGGAAAGAGGATAGCCCCGCATGCCCTCGATCTCCACCATACACATCCGGCAACCCCCGAAGGGGCTCAGATCTTTGTGGGAACAGAGCGAAGGGATGGATATGCCGAACAGTTCCGCGGCGCGCAGCACACTGACGCCCGCGGGCACGATCACGGCGTGATGATTTATCTCGATCTCCACGGTGTCGGCCTTTTCGGTTCGTTGCATTTTATCAGTCACGCATCACCTCACGATTCAATGGTAATGGCATCGCCTGCAATGGCGTCAAATCGGCAGATCTCATAGCAGGACCTGCATTTGATGCATTTACTTTCATCGAGATTATGGGGCTCGGAGCGGGGCCCGGAGATGGCTCCGGTGGGACAGACCTGGACACAGCGCTGGCAGCCGGTGCATTTGTCCTTGTCGATACGGAAGACGACCAGGTCACGGCATACCACCGCCGGACACTGCTTATTTTGTATATGAGCCAGAAATTCTTTGCGGAAATACCTGAGCGCTGTCAGAATCGGATTGGGTGCGGTCTGTCCCAGACCGCAGAGTGAAGCACCCTTGATTGCAGCTCCCAGTTTCTCCAGCTTGTCGATATCGGCAAGCTCTCCTTCGCCCCGGCATATCTTTGCCAGAATCTCGACCAGGTGCCGGGTCCCGACCCGGCAGGGCACACACTTGCCGCAGGACTCCGCCTGGGTGAAACTTAAAAAATACTTTGCCGTATCAACGATACAGGTGTCCTTGTCGATTACGATCAGTCCACCTGAGCCCATGATGGAGCCGGCTTTTGCCAGGTTTTCGTAGTCGATGGGCGTGTCCAGAAACTCCTCACCCAGGCAGCCACCCGAGGGGCCGCCGGTCTGGACCCCTTTGAATTCCTTGACCAGACCGCCGCCGATATCAAAGATTACCTGCCGCAGGCTGGTCCCCAGAGGCACCTCGATGAGCCCGGTACGCCGCACTTTGCCCACCAGACTGAAGGTCTTGGTTCCCTTCGAGGTTTCGGTACCGTAGCTGCTGTACCAGGCTGCTCCGCCTCGTATGATGTTAGGCAGTGTTCCCAAGGTCTCCACGTTATTGATCACAGTCGGTTTGCCCCAGAGGCCGGAGACGGCGGGAAATGGCGGCCTGGTGCGCGGCATGCCGCGTTTGCCTTCAATACTGGCCATAAGCGCCGTCTCTTCACCACAGACAAAGGCGCCGGCGCCTTTCTTAATCGAAATGTCGAAGCTGAAATCGCTTCCCAGGATGTGTTCACCTAAAAGGTTTAATTTCCGGATCTCGGCGAGGGCGTTTTTCAGCCGTTCGATGGCCAGAGGGTATTCGGCACGGATATAGATAAAGCCTTTGGTTGCTCCCAGCGTGTAGGCGGCAATCAGCATACCTTCCAGCAGGGCATGGGGATCGCCCTCGATGAGCGAACGGTTCATAAAGGCACCGGGATCACCCTCGTCGGCATTACAGATCAGATAGCGATCGGCACTTGGGGTCTCCCGGCAGAAGAGCCACTTGCGCCAGGTGGGAAAACCGGCACCTCCTCTGCCGCGCAGCCCGGATTGCTTAATGGTCTCCAGTACCTCCTTCCAATGGCTGTTCAGGCACTTGTCAATGGCTAGATAGCCGTCGCGGGCCAGATAATGGTCAAGATTTTCCGGGTCGATGATTCCGCAGTTGCGCAGTACGATCCGCACCTGGGGTGCCAGCATGGGCTGATCGAAAAATCTTGGTACTCCTTCAATTTCCTGATCGCCGAAATGGCCTGCCAGGAATGGTTTGAAAATCTCTTTCTTTTCAAAAAAGGATGCAAGAAGACGTGGGACTCGCTCACTCTTGATATTGGCATAGCTGATACGGGGGGCACCTGGCATTTTGATATCGACCAGAGGTTCCAGATAGCAGGGACCGATACAGCCCACCCGGACGATGTCGGCTGACAGTTTGTTCAGGGTCTGAAAGTCCTTGATGGCGTCAATGGTTTCGTCAGCGCCCGAGGCCAGACCGCAGGAACCGGCGCCGACGTAAATCACCGGACGCCTGTTGTTCTGAAACTCCGACCATCGCTTTTGGGCCTGCCTGCGACGTGTTTTAAAACTTTGCATGTTCATCGAGAATCCCCTGCAGTTTCAACACAGACATCTGGGCATAGGTTTTTTCATCAAAGGTGACGACGGGCGCCAAGGCGCAGCAGCCCAGACAGGCTACCCGCTCCAGGTCATAGCGGCCGTCGGCGGTCGTCTCGCCGGGGCCTATCATGAGACGCCGTCGCATGACCTCCATCATCTGCTCCCCGCCTTTGACATGACAGGCAGTCCCCAGACAGACTTTGAGATGATGCTCGCCGCGCGGCACGAATCGAAACTGGGCATAGAAGGTCGCCACGCCGTAGATCTCATTTTCCGAGATCTTGAGCCAGCGGGCGGTCTTTCGGATAGCATCACGGGGGAGGTAGTCGTAGATCGCTTGAATTCTTTGCAGTACGGGAATCAGGTCGGCCTGTTCCCCTTTGAATCCTTTTTTGATTTCAGCCAGAGTCTCTCTCTTCATAGATAAGTCCCTCCTTGGCTTGGCTCGGATTTCTGATGAACCTGTGTCAATTTGTCTCCACTTTCGGAAGGGCAAGAGATTTGAAAGAGACAATTGTGTTGTCAAATTTCCACAGTGTTCACCAAAGGTCAGTCCAGACAGCGCCATCTTCTTCAGTTTTTGACAATGAGCATAGTTCACTATAGCTCATTGCAAAAAACTTCGAGCTTGGCACCGTCTGAACTGATCAGAAATCCGAGTTAACCCGGATTTCTGACGAACGTCTAAAAATCCGAATTGAATCCATTATCTCACGTTTATTCTGTTTTTAAAAGGGTAGTACTTATTTTAGTTGGGGGCGGTACAAGATAACTGACAGGCATAGCAACAAAAAAAACGATTTCTTTTTTTTAATAGACGCCGAATGATAGAGGTCCTCTCAAGAATATCCGGTTATGGTTTCTCTTTAAGACAAGAGCTTTTTGCAAAATGAGGATTTTCATTTACAATCAAGGCATGCGAAAAATTTTACCACAGGCATATACGTCCTGATGATCCCCCCACGCGCGTTCCGCAAAGTGAATAATTCTTATTCCAGGGATTTTGGAAATCTGCTCGATAACCCATCCCGGAGCAGATAGTGAATGCCCGTAGCCCTTCTGCCCGAGGTAATCCGCATAGGCGAATCTGGTCCATATATATCGATACTTCATCAACAGGTACTTTGCATGAACGCCATGATAAGTCACAGGTTTAAATCCTTGCCCTGTCCCAGTCCTTCAATCTCCCTTCTTCCCCAGGATATGTCCAAAATCTTAGGAAAGGTTTGCGTACTCATGAATCCACCTCATCCTTTACCATCAGGTGGCGGATGTTGCTGGCCGGAACAATCACTCCCTGCTCTGGTACAGGTCGAAAAATCAGTCGATCTTCTCATTCACACCGCCGATGGCCTGCACTTCCCCTTTTGGGCTCACGGAACCGATGATGGCAATGGACTGCCGGATGGGGACATCTGCAAGCGAAGCGAGCAGTGCGCAGATCAGCCTCCTTGAGGATATCGGAAAATTGCTCGAGATAAAGAGATATTTTTCCAGAATCCCCGGCTGCCCTGGCGCAATGGTCGACCAGCCTCGCCATTCCCGAGCTGTCCATCCGCGAGAGATTGCTTTCCTTGATTATACCAGCCCAGAGCTCGGTATAGCGACCGACATTGTTCTCAATTCGATCCATGGTGTGCTCGAAATCGACCTGCACCTTGAAATGAGGGTGAAAAAAACACTACAGGCAAGTAGCTTTTGGCAACACTTATCAGACCCGCCTGTCCATCGCACTTTTACCTCTTTATCCTCTAAAGACTGAGTCTGCTATGTAGCAAAAAGCTACGCCCTGCCCAGTGATCTTGCGTGAGCCGTTTTACACTTTTCACCCAAAATCGCTATAATATTTTGATTTAATAGAATAATTCATTAATTTCTCCATTTTTTCCCTGTGGCACTGGGATTGCAATACTATGGGTAACTACCAATCAGGTAAGGCTACCTATCAGGTAGAAAGGAGGACAAAATGCTATTCAATACACTGAAAAACATCGTTAAAGCCAAAGAAAAGAAAAACATCGTCAATGGGTTCCAGGTCATTGGAAACGAATGCATCTGGTCGAAGACGGGAATGGTTCAGTCCAGGCTGTGCGACCATCTGTACGACTGCCCGACCTGCCCGCTTGACAGGGCCATGCAGAAGACCTTCAATGCTGACCCCCAAAGAAAGAGCGCTGATTGGGCAATCAATCCCTGTCGCCACGTGCTAACCGGGCGGGTTAGTGCATCAAAGATCTGTGTCAATAATTATGAGTGCAATCATTGTGCCTATGACCAGATGATCGATGATGAGAACATGGATTTCCGTAACGAAAAACTGGCCCGTTTGACTAGGATTGCAAGTCTAAGGTAACACCCCATAACTACTCATCAGGTAGAAAGGAGGGCAAAATGTCACTGAAAGAACAGAAAAAAAACGTCAAAGCTAAAAAACAGGATAACATCATCAATGGGTTCCAGGTCATTGAAAACGAATGCATCTGGTCGAAGACTGGCATGTTTCAGACCAGGCTGTGCGACAATGTGTACGACTGCCGGACCTGCCCGTTTGACAAGGCCATGCAGAAGGCCTTTAAGGCTGACCCCCAAAGAAAGAGAGCCGGTTGGGCGCAGAATGTGAAGGGCATCTTTGAATGGACCAACATTCCTTGTCGTCATGCGCTGACCGGGCGGGTTACTGCCGCCAAGGTCTGTGTCAATAATTATGAATGTAATCATTGCGCCTTTGACCAGATGCTCGATGATGAGGACATGGATTTCCGTAACGAAAAACAGGCCTTTTTGAAAGCATCCGGCTACCTTCTGGCCGAAGAGTATTACTATCACAAAGGGCATACTTGGGCCCGATTCGAACACGGCGGTCGGATAAAGATCGGATTTGATGATTTTATGGTCAAGCTGTTCGGATCTCCATCAAATATTTCCCTCCCCCATCTGGGCGCTAAACTGAAAAAAGACCAAGCCGGACTTATCTTTTCCCGCTCAGATAAAGAAGCTACAGTAAAGTCTCCTGTTACAGGGACTGTGCTGGCAATCAACAACAGAGTCCAGGAGCATCCGGAAATCGTTCATGAGGATCCTTACAATGAGGGCTGGCTCTGTATCGTTGAGCCCAGAATGCCCAAACTGAACCGCAGGGGTCTTTTTTACGGAAAAGACAGCCTTGAATGGACAGATCGAGAGAGCCAGAAACTCTTGCGCCTGATCGGGCCTGAATACCAGAACCTGGCAGCTGCCGGAGGCGAACCAGTGGATGATATATATGCAAGTTTTCCCGAGATCGGATGGGACCGCCTTGCAGAAACATTTCTAGGAAGTGCAAAGAAATGAGGGAATCTTAGCGCGGCAGCCGTCTTGCACAGTCCCGGCACAGGTAAAATGGAATCTTGTTCAGATCCTCAATGACCCCTGAAAAGTGCATGATACATTTGGGTTCGTTGCAATGGAACAGGTTGAACAGGTGGCCCAGTTCGTGAAGTGCGAGTTTGGCCGCCCTCTCGAAAACCAGGGAAGTCGATGGTGTTGATCCGTCGGCGTTCCTGTTCAACCTGAAGAGTGATATCAAAGCCACGCTGCCGCCTTGAACTGCCTGACCGTACACATAGTTGAAAATCGGAACAAACATATCCCGGGATATGACACCCACAATTTTAGAATACCCATCAAAATCCAACGCATCAAGCTTATTGATAAGGATGCCGGCATTATACTTCAGCCGGGCCTCATCAAAGGCAGACTCGGGAATAGGCCGCATGGGCAGGATATCAGCTGGCCACTTGTAATACGCCGTGATATTAGCTGCGATCACGTCGACGACTAGTGTTGGCACCTCCCCCAACGGAACCACTCCGATCTGTTCTTTCATGTCCTTTTTTTCAAGTTGTTCCGTTTGATAATTTTATGGAGGGTCACGCGGTTGATACCAAGAATCTCTGCCGACTGGGTAATCTGCCAGTCCTGTTCATCAAGTACAGTGAGAATATGCGATTCCTGTACTGCTTTTAATGTCCGGGGCGCTGATAGGGCTGCATGCGCCGGTCTAAGAAATGAAAAATCCTCAACACCAAGTGTCCGGGATTTGCTCAGAACTACAGCCCGTTCTACGACATTTTTCAGTTCCCTGACGTTTCCTGGCCAATCATAGGAGGTTAATAGAGAAATGGCATCTGATTTTATCCTGTCCACATGCTTCGTGGTTTCATGGCTGTACTTTGCCATGAAATGATCGACAAGAAGGGGAATATCACCTTTTCGTTCCCGCAGGGAAGGCAGGTGAACCCTGATTACATTGATACGATAAAAGAAGTCTTCCCTGAATTCTCCCTCCTGAATACATTTTTCAAGGTCTTTCCGAGTAGCCGAAATCAGACGGAAATCTACCTCAACAGGGGTTTTGCTGCCGACGCTGAACATTGTCTTGTCATCCAGGACCCGAAGTAAGTCTACCTGCATTTTTGCACCGATATCTCCGATTTCATCCAGAAAGAGGGTGCCGCCGGAAACCACTTCCAGAAAGCCTTTTCTGGATTGTTCTGCCCCAGTGAAGGCCCCTTTTCTATGCCCGAACAATTCACTTTCCATGAGTGCATCCGGCAGAGCACCGCAGTTGATGGCAACAAAGGGGAGCTGTGCCCTAGGGCTTTTGGCATGGATGGCCTTTGCCACCAATTCCTTGCCGGTTCCGGTTTCCCCGGTGATAAGCACGGAGGCATCGCTCTTGGCCACCTCCAGGATTAAAGTGTACAATTTTTCCATGGGGGGGGACTGGCCGATGATATTTTCAAACCGGGTGATCTGATCCAGGCACCTCTTGACATAATGATAGTCCGAGGTGATTTTCTGCTGGCTTAAAATTTTCTCCATCACCAGGGAGAGCTGTTCCGGCTTAAACGGTTTCAGCAGGTAGTCGCTGGCACCGGCACGCATGGCTCTGGCCGCGCTCTCAATGGAACCGTGAGCGGTGATGATGACCACGAGGGTGTCCGGGTATTCTTTCTTTACCCTTTCAAGCAGTTCAAGGCCATTCATCCCTGGCATTTTAATATCCACAAACAAGAGTTGAAAAGGCTTTTGCGCTATCTTTACCAACGCCTCCGAACCGGAGGCTGCTGTATCTATTTCATGACCGTATTTTCTAAACCAGTACATAAGAGATTCCCGGACAATCAGCTCGTCGTCCACAATCATGAGTCTCAATTTAGGTTCCATGCTCTCCCCCCTTAAGGATTATCATAAGGAATCACGGGAAAGGTCAGTGTGAATGCGGTGCCTTTCCCCTCCCGGCTGTCGACCTTTATCGTTCCCCTGTGATTTTTGACTACCCCGTAGACAATGGACAGCCCCAGTCCTGTGCCTTTGCCCACGTCTTTTGTGGTGAAAAAAGGATCGAACAGTTTATCCTTTACCTCTTCCGGGATGCCATACCCGGTGTCCCGGATGTTGAACCAGGCCTTATCCGCTGTTCCGTCCATCCGGGATGTCACCGTCAGCACCCCCCCATCAGGCATGGATTCGATGGCATTGAAAATCAGATTCAAAAAGCATTGCTGCAGCTGGTTGACATCCCCTTCAAGTATGATCGGGGCCGTATGCAGATCTATCGTAAGTCTGATATCTGCGAGTTCCATCTTGTGGCGGGTCAGTGAGAGTGCCGCATTCAGAACCTCGTTAACATCGACATGGGTATGTTCAACTCCCTGTTCCCGGGAAAAGGAAAGCAGTCCGGAAACGATACTTCCCAACCGTTCCAGTTCCGTGGACATGAGCTGCAGGTGGCCTTTGAATTTTTCCAGGTTCTCCTCTGCCAGGGGACCGGCGGATAACACATCCAACATATACCCGCAGAAGGTCAAAAGCCCCTGGATAGGGTTGTTGATTTCATGGGCGGCGCTTGCCGCCAGCTTGCCCAGGGAGATCATCCGGTCTTCCTGGATCATCTTCTGGATATTGGATTCGAATTCTTTGGCCTTCTTGTTCCACCGGTCCGAAAATTCAGTGGTAACATCCCGCCAGAACTCGATCACCTGTGTGACATCCCCGGCATCATTCTTGATCGGATGGGTGCTCAGGTCGCAGTACATCTGTTGACCGTCCGGTCCCGGATGGTCATGGATGACATGGACATCCTTGCCCGTCCTCAGGGTTTCAAGCATGGGGCACTTCACCCCGGGAAAGGCACTCGAACAGGGGGTGTTTAGTCCGTGGGAAATTTCATAGCAATGGGCGCCGATGACCTTTTCCTTGGCCTTTTTCACCGTATTGAGATAGGCGTGATTGGCATAAACAATGGTGAAATCCGTATTGATAATGACAGTGGATGTTGTGCTCTGTCGGATCAATAAGTTGGAAAACTTCTTCTCGATATTGAGCATCTGTTCGGTTGACTTCAGCCGATGGTTCAACATTTCCAAGAAGTTGCGCACTATCTTGTTGTCTTTGAACTCAAGGACGCCGACGCCTTTAGGTCTTAAACGGATGATTTCATGGAGCACATGCTGCTTGCCGGTCAGTTCCAGGACACTATCAAGCTGGTCGATCTTCAGCAGATCGTGGAGATTGTCGGTGGTATATATCCCCATCTGTTTGGCAAGCAGCATTCCCTTTGCCTTGGGATTTTTGTCGAACACCCCCAGCATTTTGATGTCAAAAATAGGAGAGGGATTATCATGGATCAGGTCGAGGAAAAAACGGCAGTCCCGGCCGCCGCCCACAATGGCAATATTAATGGAAAACCTCTTATTCATACCGCCCTTTGGCATTTCGTTTTTTGTTCTCATCCAACACTCCTTCCAGTTTGCCTTAAGGTTACGCGGCAAATTTTATCCGATAGATTGGTGACCATAAGGATGTGGCGACAGAACAGTCGTAGCGTCTTTAGACCGGGTTGCCCAACAGATCATAAGGGGAATGCGAATGATAACTTAGTGAATCGAATGGCTACAGGTTTTGTCCTTTTATTAGCCTAAGGTACCGTTAAAAATAATTTATCATTAAAGAGGAACTTAGTAAAGGTGTTCGCGAAGTTTACGGCTTACTGCAGTCAGAAGATTCTGTTATTGTGCCGAGAGAATACGTTATATTTATCCATATGTCGGCAGGCTACTCGAGGAAATAGCCTTCTCATATGAAAGAGATGCTTCTCGAGAAGATTTTGAAGATTGATAGAAGTGGTACCGAAAAATTAAACAAGCACTTAAGTGGAAAATCAGCTACCAATCAAGCTAAAAAATGGACCAGGAGTTAGGTAGGAAAAAAATTCAAACCAACAAGATTTCCATTGGCAAGCCTCTGTGGGGGAGCACATCTGTTGCATTTAGATGTTCCTGAGTCATCGAAACCTGGGTAGTAGTAATCTTTTGTTCCGGTAGAGATAAAAATGGTTAAAATCAGACTTTTCAATCGTAACCGTTGGTCTGTGTCTAAGTCAACTCTAGTGGAAATAGGTGGAGTGTGGCCGGGTATGGTTGTGTGGTTCAGCGGGTGAAAATCCCGCCCCGGAAAGTAGGCCAACCACCGAGTAGCGCCAACACTTTTTTCGTGTGTCGTATTGTTTTGTGATTACAGAATTATTTATTTTCAACTGTAGAAGATGAGCTAAAACCAATTGGGGGTTGTTTTCCTTAAAACTGCTATGTAAAAAGGCAAAGCATATTCTCGAAAAAATAATTTTCGTTAAGAAATAAGAGTATTAAGCTTGATGAATCCCGAGTAAACGAAATACCCGGCAAACACTACAAGAAAGGCAGCACAGATAGCAATAAGACCGCGGTAAAGACGATCCGTCAGAAAATGTTTACCCCTGGCAACCGTTGCCGAAATGAGTGAATACCATGCTAAGTCTGCCAGAATATGGCCTGCGAAGAAAATGACAACACCCCAAAAACCAAACTGCTTTGAATAGATAATATATCCTAGACCGATGGTTGCCCACCAGATGATCCAATAAGGATTGGAGACGCTCAATACTATACCGCTCACCACCGGATGATTCAGTCGCTTTTGATTTCCCTCCCAGGACAGGTGCAGAGAAGGCAGGGTTCGGAACATGCCGAAAGCCATCCAAAGAAGGGTCACTGCTCCGGCAAGGGCGGTTGCAACAAAAACCTCCGGCTGCTGAAGAAACGGCGCCAGTCCCATCAAAAGAGCAATGACGAGTCCCAATTCCAGAATGGCATGACCGGCAATCATGAGTGGTCCGGTGATGAACCCACGCTGCGTGCTTTGAATAATCGTCGCAGTCAGCAGTGGCCCTGGCATTAGAGCCCCGGACAGTGCAATTACAAAAGATGAAATAAAAATTGTGAACATGGTGATCAGTAAAACCTCAATTCTTCCTCTCAGTGTCTTCGGAAATGAAAAAGGAAGATTTTGTAACAGTAATTCGCGAGTAAAATTGATAAAACAGGCGCGAAAACCGCTGATTTTATCTATCCCTTCAGTTAAAAAAGCGCTTGAAAGCACGCTCGTCGTAGCCTTGTTGCCACTGGCGGTAGCAAGAGTTGAGGTCTTCGTCCCCCCGATACAGGAGTTCATAGCCAAATAACCGTTTGTGTGCATTAAAAATTGGTTGCCTGGCTATAAAAATATCCATGAGATCTCTCGGTCAGTAGTTCATGCCACGATACATCTCTTGGATTTATCAAATGCTCATCGGTAGACTTTCACAAGAAAACAAATCGTTTTAATCGACTAATACAGTATTGTGAAATTGGAAAAGTCGGAACGTATTATACAAAAAAAAAATCATATTCCCTATCAATTGGCGTTCGGGTGTTAAGTGATATTCTCGGACCAGGTTGCACATTGCCGATATTTTTTCTTTCGGTGCTTTTGTCCGTGTCGGCGTTCGCAGTTCTTCAAATATCTGAAGCAACTCCCTAACACTGCAGCCTTTGTATGTTTTTAGTAAATTTTTCAGTTCCATTTACCCATTTCAAATAAGTCCTCAATGTTGTTATAGGGTACTAACTCTCACCACAAAACCATTTTCACCCTTTGGATGCATATCATAGTTGTTCATTTTTGTGTTGTTCCATATACACAAAACAGAGGTCTTGCCATTTCTGCAGCTTATCGCCCATACCGATTTTTTGAAGATATTCTTCATTGAATTCAGGCACGGCGCCAATCACTTCATCTTTATTGAATTTATAGTACATCGCATTGGCGATGTGAACGGCCAGTGCTGGGGAGAAAGTATAAGCCGGGTATTCACCCAACTGATGGTGAAAGCCTATCGCCTCCACGATATCGCTTTGAAAGCCCCACAATCCCATAAGATATGCTCCCATATCGCAGTGGGTTGCATTGAATACCTCTTGTTCTGCTTGGCGAAGTGATATCTTTTCCTGCCGGGCCAGGAGCAGAGCTTCCCTGTAATATGACTCCATCTCGGAAACCAGGATAAGCTTGCCGATATCATGGAGGACTCCAGCAACATAGCTGTTGTCGATTATATTTTTTTCGTCGGTTTCACTCTCGGCAATCATTTTTGCAAGTGCCCCAACGGTCATACTATGCCTCCAAAGAGACTGAGCTGAAAAGAGATCCTGTGGAATCGTTCTTTCGGAAAAAATCTGAGAGATGAGAACCAAAGCCTTGATGGTGTCAAGGCCAAGGAGTTTGACTGCCCTGGCTGGGCTTTCAACCTTCTGGTAGAGACCAAAAAATGCAGAATTCACGAGTTGCAGGATCTTTGCAGTCATTGCAATGTCTTGGCTGATTATCTCTCCGACATCATCCAAAGATGCCTCTGGTTCCCTTAACTTTTTCTGCAATTTTGCATAGACACTGGGAAGACTTGGAAGGGTATCAATACTCGAGATGATGTCCTTGAGTTTGCCGTCGATCATAAGCCTATGCAGTGCACTGGCCCTGAAAAGTATGACTTTCAGTTTTTCGGGATCGCATGGTTTTGCCAGGAACTGATGGACTATCCCGATGGTCCGTAAGGTCGATTCCTCATCTGCCTGCCCGGTTAGCATAATCCGGATGGAGTGCGGATATTTTTCTAAGACTACCGCTAAAAGGTCTGCGCCATCCATACCAGGCATACGCATATCAGAGACCACCACATCAAATTCTTCCTGTTCCATCATTTTCAGAGCATCTATCGCATTTTCCGCAAAGCACAACTCATACTCTTTGCGCATAGACCGGAGCATACGTCGGAGCCCATCGAGGATATTGCGCTCGTCATCGACAAACAAAATCCTTCTTTTATCCATGATTTTCTTTTCCTTACACAAGATGCTCAGTTTTGGAAGTCAGAACATTCCCAGGAGCGGACCAGCACACAATTCCCGTACGATGACCTGCCAGAAAAATTCTGCCGACGGCCTCCCGGCATGAACAGGGGGAAGTGAGCATCACAAAGGCTGTATCACAGAATTCACCCCCTTGATTGCCCCTTCTCATGGTACGGCCGATTGGTACTAACGTATTCACCTTTCTGTTATAGGTAATCGTATTGTGAAACCGGTTCCCTTTCCCATCTCTGAGGTAAGACTGATAGAACCATTGTGTTTTTTTTCAATGACATCGTGCGAGATAGCCAGGCCCTGACCTGTTCCTTTCCCGACGCCTTTCGTGGTAAAAAAAGGATCGAAGACTTTTGCCTGAATATTTTCCGGGATGCCGCCCCCCGTGTCTTCTATGCAGATCTCGACATGCCCAGGGAAGTGCCGGGTGGATACGGTGATGACCCCTTTTTCGGTTTTGTCAGCATTTTTTTCGGCAATAGCATGGGAGGCATTAATCAGGATATTGAGAAAAACCTGGCCGATTTCATCGGCAAGGCAAAAAACCTGCGGAAGATTTGGATCAAGATGGGTCTCTATTTCAGCGCAATATTTCCATTCATTGCTGGCAACGGTAATCGTGGTTTCAATGATTTTATTCAGATCGTAATATGTCTTTTCCTTGCTGCCGGGGTGGGAAAATTCCTTCATCGCCTGAACAATGGAGGTGACTCGTTTGATTCCCTCTTTGGATTGGAGAATTGCATTGGGAATCTCGTCTTCCAGGTAATCCCAGTCAAGTTCCACTAGCAGTTTTTCTGCCTCCCGGCTTATCTCAGAAATTGCGGATCCTTGTGTAATCGCTTGCAGCAATTTCTTTAAGGCGTTGATCAAACTCGTAACATCGCCAAAGGATTCTTTGAGAAAATCGATGTTGGAACCGATGAACTGAGCCGGTGTATTGATCTCGTGAGCAATTCCTGCTGCCAGCTGGCCCACTGACTCAAGTTTCTGGGCTTGGAGCAACCGTGTCTGGGTGAGTTGCAGATCATGCAAGGCTTTCTTCAATTTCTCACCTTGTCGCTGCAGGATTTCGGTCTTCTGCTGAACAACCCGCTCCAGATTCAGGTTCTGTGAAAGCAGTTCCATTGAGGATGCCCCTTCCGAAGTGCGCTGCTCTGCAGCGTTCATGAGGGCCTCTATGGTCTTCTGCTGCGCCTTCAATTTTGCTTGAAGCTTTGTAGCAGCGCTATCGTCTTGTTGGCTCATGGGAAAGCTCGTGATTTAACCAGCTATCGCGACTCCAGTGAACGTTTGGTTGACATGCACGGAATTAATCTGCTCGCCGTAGGTGCTGAACCCCACGACTTTGCTCTTGGCCAGCAGCCGGCCTATACTGTCATCGATCCCTTGCTCCTCCATTTCAAGCCGTCTGAGAATACAGTCACAGCCGATAATCACCGCCGGAACGCCCATTTCCTGTTTCATCTTTTGCAGGTCACGATCCAGGGATTCAATCGCAGAATCTCCCCGTCCAATGGTGAGTACAAGCCCGGCATCGATGGCACAGAGAAATTTCAGACCTCCACCCGATTCGACATTGGAGATTGACCGAACATAGTAATCGTTGCCGATGCGAAGCATCAGAGGGTTCCGGGAGAATACGGCGGAATCGAGTTGATCGATGGTTGTCCCAATCAATTGAGCGTAGGCCTCTGCAGCCGGTTCCCCGTTGATCTCTTTGACCAGACGTTTATCGGGGTCTGCGGCTGTGACTACAAGCCTGATGGAGGTGGGCAGGAAATGCTGGTGTTTGAAAATATGAAATGGCAAGGAGGTTGAAAACAGGGTGAAGACTGCCGCATCCTGCAACAACTCACCATCGAAATACACGAAAGTTTCTTTGAATTTCAGACTATCGCCGGCTGAACCGCCGAAAATAGGGACATTGCCAAGTGCCATATACAGAGCTGAAATCAGGGGCTCTTCTTTCATCGATAGTCCATCTACCAGCAAAAAACCAAACGCTGGTAATGGGGTATGAGAAAGTCGTTCCTGGATATCTCTTGCTATTTCGGCAATCTGGTCAGCCTGTGTGGAAAGGGGGTGGATCAGATAGGGAACAGCTGAAAGCTCGTCACCAGCCAGTGAGGCGCCTGAAATACCACCACGCTGGAAGCCCGTCTCAGAGAGTTGCCCGGCTGTCGAACAGCCGATAACGGGGCCGGGAAGATATTCCTTCAATGCCAGTCCAAGTTGTTGAGGATCGTATTCATCGGAGAAGAACACCAGGCATACCCGGGTGTTCGGCTGTTCAATTTGGGCTGCCAGTTCTCGGACTGCCTCCTGGGGATCGATGTTCGTGGATTTACCTTGACGGACTTTCAAACGCGGCTCAGCATTGACGCGTTTATTGGGCTGGGCCATACTATCGGGATTATCGTCAATAGAAACTACTTTCGGGGGAGTCATATTTTCAACCTTTTCATTGATAGGTAAGGATATTCCACAGATATGAAGACGATGATGAAAGTCTCACTTTTGTATTCGATGTGTTGTGTTTGTATTTGAAGTACAAACTTTTCATGTTCTGATACTCTTTGAGTATCCATCTTTTTCACAGGTAAGTCAAATTCCGATCTTATCGCAGTGCTCTGAGACAGACAGCTATTGTCAGCATGCCGCAAAAGGACCTTGCTGACAATTTCAATCGGGGTTTCGGACCTCGATGCATATGTTGCTGCATGGCGCCGAGATCATGTGGACGCAACTCAATATTGACCAGAATTCCGGATTTCTTGACCATAGACCATGCGGCGACATAAGAAATGGGAAAAATCCGGTCATTGTTGCCGATTTCATAGGCCTTCACGAACTCACTCATTCCTCCCCGGGCCATGAGTTCCAGCATAAACCTGTTCCTGTGGTATACTGGCTAAATCCCGATCGCCAAATCGAACAATGAAACGGAAAAAGACGAACTCACAGGTTTTGGCAGTATCTTTTTTGGGAATTGGCCCGGTGATACTGCAGATGGAAATCGACTGCCTGCGAAACTTTCATAATACACCTCCTGTAGAATTGAGAAATAGCCGGAATTGCCTACAGGTTATGATACCATAAAAAATGCAGGATTGGTCATCACTGGCGATGAGGCGCACTCAGGAATAATCTTCTATGATTAGGGATGGTAGTCGCATAGTACTGCCAGAGCAAATCTTAAATGGTAGTTGAACGATATTGATATGATATTTGGTAACGGGCTGTCTCCAATAGCCACTTGATTTATTCTTATAAAAACGTATATTGTTAACGTATGAATGCTATTAAAAGGTATACCAAAGCTTTGAAGCAACTGCGCAAGATCGACCGTTAGGACACCACCACGATCCGTTTCGCCGCCGATGCTTTGTCTGGCATGCCCGGTTGCCGGGGAGTGAAGGCCCTGACCGATCAACGGTACTGCTATCGGTTACGGGGCAGTCGTTAGGGGGGCTGTTCGACTATGACGGCGAGGTGTGCATCGTCGAAATCCAGGAGGTAAGGAAACGCGGTGAACGTTCATTCTGATATCCAGATTATCCACGACCGCAACGGTAACCCCGCCTTTGTGGTGCTACCTTATGCCGACTGGCTGGCTAGTCGTGACCGTCAGGAAAATCTTGTCCCCAACGAAATTGTCAATCTTACCTTCGATCACGATTGGTCGCCGATGCGCGCCTGGCGTGAGCACCTCGGGTTCACCCAGGCCGAGGTTGCAGCAAGGGCAAACATGACCCAGGGAGCCTACGCCCAGATGGAAAACAGCACCAGACCGCGCCGTGCCAGCCTTAAAAAAATAGCCAAGGCCATGGGGGTAACTGCCGAACAACTCGATTTCTAAACCGCGGCTGATATCTCCCCTCGACTTCCGGAGCCAAACAGTTTCGGCGGAATCAATTTTCAAAGCTAATGGACAAAATCATGACTGGTTGGAACAAGAGGACCGCAGACGAGGTGTACCCGGTCGATGAGATTACTGCACGTCTTACCGAAGAATTGCCGAAATGGTATTTCGAAGATGGATGGATTTGCCGAAAGTATAAGACTTCCGGCTGGAAAGGTACATTGATGGTGGTAAACACGGTCGGACACCTTGCCGAAGCCGCGTGGCATCATCCTGATCTGACAGTTTCGTACGCCTTCGTAATCGTGAAACTGACGAACCACTCTGCCAAAGGGATCACGGAAAAGGATTTTGCGCTTGCTAAAAAGATCGAGGAGGTGGTGATGTGGCACCCTAAACTCATCGACGGTTCACCGTTGGAGGGAACCCCTGACGATCCACGGTTCGAATACATAAAGTATGACTGAGCATTCGGAATCTTAGATCTGGAAGACAATTTTTGGACCAGAGACACAAAGCTCAAACGCTCATTGGTATATTTTTTTATAATTTCTTTTATAGTTCATTATACTTTTCGAATACCGATCAACCTACACCTTCAACACACGAGAGAAGAAAATGCATAAGCATCTAAAAACGTACTTTATTGTATTCTGGCTGATTATATTCCTTTCGGGATGTGATTCGCTCTTTCCCACTCCCATTGCCAAAATACTGCAAAATCCTCGGAAGTATGAAGGAAAGCAGGTGACGGTTTCAGGCAGAGTCGTCGAGAGTTTCGGTCTGGTTGTGGTTCGTTACTTTGTGGTCAAGGACGACACCGGAGAAATCACTGTTGTTACGGAGCGATCCTTACCCAGAAAAGGTGAACAGATTAAGGTGACAGGTCGCGTTGAAGAAGCCTTTTCTATTGGTGATCAGCAGTTGATAGTCATTAAAGAAGAACAAGAAAAGAAGTGACGGGCGCCTGGAACAGTCCGTGGTTGTTCGCAGATTCGGTTGCTCTTTCTGACGGACGGTTATCCACCTGGCATTCCAATTAAACTTTATTTCTGGAGAGAAGAAAGCCTCTCTATTTGCCTTGTTGATATGAGAGATTCCTTGAGCTTCACGGAGATTGAATTATACTTCATATACGGGGGGAGATAACCTTCGGTTATACAACCCGGTTGCCAAACGGGCGGATTTTTTCTGTGACAGGCGAAAATTCAATTTGGGGGGGGCATATGGAAAAGAGAAAACATCAACGTGTTCAGGTGGAAGACCTGCTCGTAGACATTGCCGATGGAACGGGATTTTTTCAGGGGCAGGTGTCCGATATTTCCCAAACCGGCATATGTGTTACCGACGCGTCCAAATATACAAATGGTGATACAGAGCAAATGACCATCATGGTATCCGGCAAGGGAGTCGATTTCAAAATGAATGTAAGGCCGAGATGGTATACCCATGGAGGAGAAAGAAAAACGCTGGGTGTTGAAATAACCGTCAGGCCTATGGGGTGGTCCGAATTTGTGACGGGTTTGGAGTCTGACTCCGGGGAAGATGTATCGAATAATCCGTACCTCGGAGCAGAAAATATAAAGCCAACACCTATTGAAAGCCAAACGGAAAAATAAGGCTCTGTTTTCCAGGATATTTTTGGTAGAAAAGAGGTCTGTCAGCCGTGGGTGTACCGGCGATGAAGCCGCAGAGCAGCTGCCGGAAACGATATCCTGTGGCGGATTCTTACTTTCAGCTTTACGAATGCCTGGGAGCTTTTCTCCGGAATGTGTTTAACCGCAAGTTCAGAACCGGAAACCATCACGAATGATGAAATATGAAACACGATCATTCGTCTTATCCTGAATACCTTTTACGATATAACCTATTCTCGTAAACCCGCGAAGTTTGTCAATAAACAATGATGTCGTACGCTTTTTCTTTTTCAGAAAAGAATGCTGCTTTATGGTAGAGTGAGTAGTGGGAAAAACTGATATGGAGAGAGGATGCCAAGCGAGCTTCAAGGTCGGATTGAGCGACTTACCTACCACAACGAGGATAACGGCTATACGGTTGCCCGGCTCAAAGTGTCGGGTCGACGTGACCTGGTAACGGCCATCGGCACCATGATTTCTCCCGTGGTCGGCGAAGTCGTCCGGTTGCTGGGGGAGTGGACCAATCATCCAAGACATGGGGAGCAGTTCAAAGTACTCTCCTATCGATCAGTAGTTCCCGCCGATGTGATGGGGATTGAAAAATATCTCGGGTCAGGTCTGATAAAAGGCATCGGGCCTGTTATGGCGAAACGGATCGTCAAGAGATTCGGGACTGCAACCCTTGACGTGATTGAATTTGAGGTCGATAAATTATCCCAGGTGGATGGTATCGGGAAAAAAAGGATCTCCATGATCAGTAAGAGTTGGGCCGAACAAAAGGAGATTCGTGCGGTCATGATCTTTTTGCAGACACATGGGGTCGGAGCGGGATATGCGGCGAAGATCTTTAAACAATACGGCAGGGAGTCCATCGAGGTTGTCAAGGCCAATCCTTACCGATTGGCCGCCGATATTTTTGGAATCGGCTTTATATCCGCTGACCGGATTGCCGATAAGCTTGGATTTGAGAAGGATTCACCGCAGAGGGTAGAGGCAGGAATCCTCCATGTCCTGCATCAACTGGCCGATGAAGGGAATGTCTATTATCCGCTTGAGCCGCTTGTAATAAAATGCCTGGAAATCCTGGAAGTTAAACAAGATGTTGTGGCGCGTGCCCTGGACAATGTTGTTCAAACCAGGCGTATCATAGTAGAAGATGCCATTGGGCAAGAGGGTGGTAGCAGAGCCGTATACCTGGCAAAGTATTACGTCTCGGAAACAGGTGTCGCCGCTGCCTTGCTGTCCCTGGTCAAGGCTTTGAAGATCGTCCGGCCGATTAACCGAAATGCGATTGAGCGTGTTCAGAAAAAGCTTTCGATTACATTGGCCAAACAACAGATTGAAGCAATAGAACAATCGGTACGTAATAAGGTGATGGTCATAACCGGAGGTCCGGGAACCGGAAAAACCACGATTATCAATTCCATACTAAATATCTTTCAGGAATCCGGAGTCAGGATCCTTTTGGCGGCACCAACAGGACGAGCAGCCAAAAGGATGAGTGAGACCACCGGGCACGAAGCCAAGACCATCCACAGGCTGCTCGAGTTCAGTCCTCAAAATGGAGCGTTTCAGAAAAATTCCGCCACACCTCTTAGGTGTGATCTCCTGATCGTTGATGAGGTGTCGATGATAGATACCATCTTGATGCATCACCTTTTAAAAGCAGTACCGCTTTCAGCCACGCTCATCCTTGTCGGGGACATTAACCAGTTGCCTTCTGTCGGGGCCGGCAATGTCCTGGGAGACATTATCGCTTCGGGGCTTGTTCCCGTGGTCGAGCTCAATGAGATCTTTCGGCAGGCGGGAAAGAGCCTGATCATCGTCAACGCCCATAAGATAAATGCCGGAAGGATTCCGGTTTCCAGACCCAGCTCGGAGAAGCTGGAAGATTTTTATTTTATCGAGAGGGAAGAACCAGCCGATGTCGTACGGCTCATTGTAGACCTGGTGAAGAATAGAGTGCCGAAACGGTTCGGGCTCGACCCGGTGGATGATATCCAGGTCCTTACTCCGATGCATAAAGGATTGGTCGGTGCCGGGAATCTCAACCTTGAGTTACAGAAGGCGCTTAATTCGTCCGCAGGCGGGATGATGCGCGGTGGTAGAAATTATAGGGTCCATGACAAGGTCATGCAGATAAAGAACAATTATGACAAAGAGGTATTCAACGGAGATATCGGTAAAATTGTTAAGATTGACACTGAGGTTCAGGAGGTGGTTATCGTATTCGACGGCAGAAAAGTCAGCTATGAATTTTCCGATCTGGATGAGGTTGTACCTGCGTATGCCGTCTCCATACACAAATCTCAGGGGTCGGAATATCCTGCGGTTATTATACCGATTTTGACCCAGCATTATGTTTTGTTACAGAGAAACCTGATTTATACAGCTATAACCAGAGGAAAAAGATTAGTGGTTCTGGTCGGCACCAGACGAGCCTTGGCCATTGCCGTAAAAAACAACAAACCGCAAAAACGCTTTACCCACTTGAAGGAGAGACTACGGTCGGTTTGCTAACCCGCATGGCCAAACCAGAACCGCCGGTCACAACGAAATATGAAAGCCCCTCACCTGGGCATGGCAAGGCCGTCGCTCTTGTGAGACTTTCCTATACAGGTGCAACGAATCTAAGAGAAAAATTTTGGATTGCAAAAATCCTACTATTCAAAGGAAACTATTATGTTGAAAGAAATATCCAAGGATCAAGCTCTATTTTGTAGAGATCATGGAGAGTTTGAGGAGCAAATCCTTTCCTCATCTGAAAAAGTCGCTGTTTTCCTGACTCAGAGCTGGTGCCCTCAGTGGCTGGCAATGAAACGGTTTATCGGTGATCTACCTGATTGTTCGATTTTTTATCTGGAATATGATCTCACTGACTTTTTCGACAGCTTTTGCACATTCAAGGAAGAGGTTTTCGGTAATGACCAGGTTCCCTACATTCGGTACTACCGGAATGGAAAACTGACAGGTGAGTCCAATGCCGTTTCGGCAAAGGAGTTTTGCTCAAATCTTCAAATATCTCTTCCAGAAAAACTCCAGGGCAAAGGTATCGACTTTCTCCCGTCTGCTTAACAGACCTTTCCACTGGCTGGTGAGCGGGGAATGGGGAAAACGCAAGGGATAGATATCCTACATCCCGAATTTTCGTCAACCCACGATATCGGTATCTCGGATAAAGGGATGTACTTTTGGGGAACCAAGTAGCAGCTACTGCCAGAAAAATGATTCGGATAGGGAAAACCAGGCCCATGAAAAATGAAGAGGCATGGGCTTGGTTATTCTAAGAATAATGAGGGATTTAAAGACTCTATTCAATCCGGGCTCAGGCCTTCCGGGATGGAGCATATCTGTAGTTTCGGCTTTCCCGGAGGAGCGACGTTTTTCTATGACCATGGCGTTTAAAAGCGATGAAAGACGAAAATAAGAAAGAAAAGCAGGTGATTGCATGCTTTCCTTGAAAGAGAGGGAAGATTGAGCGATAATGGATCAAGGGCAAGCTGATTCAGGTTTGCCGATGGGGAGGTGTTGTGATACGGATCCCGTATCGTGTATTTCAGTTATTGTTAACCGGAGGGAGGATATATGGCAATCATTACAATTTCGAGGGGATCTTTTAGTAAAGGGAAAGAGGTGGCTGAAAAGGTGGCGGAGCGGCTCGGTTATCTCACTGTGTCCAGAGAAGTCGTTCTCGAAGCGTCCAAGGATTTTCAGATTCCGCAAAAGAGGCTTGATCAGGCGATTCATGATGCACCTTCAATTTTTGAGCGATTTACCTATGAAAAACAAAAATATATTGCCTTTGTAACCGCTGAAATTCTCGATCATTTCAGGGGAGACAATGTTGTCTATCATGGTCTGGCAGGACACTTTTTCGCCCAGGACGTGGGACACTTATTTAAGGTGAGGGTCATCGCGAATTTTGAAGACCGCGTGGCAGCGCTGATAGCAAAGGATAATATGAGCCGGGACCAGGCTGTGGAGTTTCTCCAAAAAGATGACCATGATCGCAAGGCCTGGAGTTTTCAGCTCTATGGTGTGGATGCTACTGATGTCAACCTGTATGACCTTGTGGTCCATATTGATAAATTGACCATAGATAATGCCGTCGATCTTATCTGTGAAGCCGCAGGGCAACCGCAGTTCAAGACCACGGCCCAATCGCAACAGGCCATTGACGACCTCGCTGTTGCGGCCAAAATCAGGGCGGAACTCATCGATGAATATCCGACGTGTACCGTAAGCGGTGTTGGCGGAGCCTTTGAGGTTGCAGTGCGGGCTTCGATGCGCATGGATACAAGACTTTCCGATATAATCACGGAAAAAGCTAAGAAAGTACCTGGGGTTAAATCCATTTCCGTAAGGCTCAGGCCCACCGGATTTTTTACCTAAAAACCTATTGTTCTTCACCAAGCATTGCAGCAAGTGGGCGGAACTGCAATTGATAGAACATATGGAGGTATCTTTCGGTTTCTTCTCGTTCAAGATCGCTGATAAATTTCCAGAAACCGTAGATGCGGGACAGCGTCATCATCCGTTCCGCATAGAGCTTCCAGGTATATCGTGCCTCAACCCTGGTCAAGGCACCTTCTGAAAGACGGTGCCACTCCTTTGGGTCTCGGTTGCAGTTTTCGAGAAAATCGGCTATTCGGTCGACACAGTCGGCACCGCTGTTGGGATCGATATGAAAACCCGATTTGTTATTTTCGATGATTTCAAGGGGACCTCCGTATCGTGTGGCAAAGGTCGGCAAACCCGAAGCCATGGCTTCAATGATAGTAAGTCCAAAGGCCTCAAACAGGGCCGGCTGGACAAAAACACCATGGCGATCGGCGATATACCGGTAGAGCTCACCGGATAAAGTCTTGTTGAGACGCATGCCGACCCAGCGCATCTGTTCGTCGAGCTGATGACGGGTCATCAGCTCGTGCATGGCGAGTATCTGGGCCTGTTCTTCGTGGTCTCGCGATTCCTCTTCCGTTACATACCCTCCCACAACGACAAGGTTGGCAAGCTTCCTGAGGCGCTGTGAGTTGCCGTACCAATCCACCAGGCCGGTAAGGTTTTTGATTCTGTCGAGTCGTGCCATGGTGAATATAATCGGCTTATCATGATCTTTCAAAATACCCCGTGAGTGCTGGATTGGACCACCGAAGAGAATCTCCTCGATTTCCGGCAACAGGGAAGTGGGACGCCGGTCATGTTCTGTATAGGGGAAGTAGACACCTGAGTTGGCTCCGGGGGAGACGATATTGAACTTGGGATCAAAGAGGTTGATACCGTCGACAACCCGGTAAAGCCCAGGCATGGTGAAAGATCGGTAACTTTCATATTGACCAATAGAGTCTTCAGTGCCGGCTATTTCCTGGTAGGTGCTGGTAATGATGAAATCGGCGGTGTTCATGGCAATCAGATCGGCGGTGTATTGACAAGAGAAATGGTATTGGGCATCGTTTTCCTGCCAATACAGATCTGAGTGGAGGTATTTGGTTTTTTCCAGAGCATGGGCGATATTGCACTGGGTGACCTTGAGGTTTCGGCTTATGAGCGAGGCAACAAGATTGCCGTCAGAATAATTACCGATGATGAGATCCGGTCGTCCACCGAATTCGGCCAGCGCTTCACGTTCGACATTTTTTGCAAAATCTTCTAGATACGGCCATATCTCAAAGCGGGATATCCAGTGACGGATGATCTCTCCGTTTTTTTTCTGGAACGGCACACGCAGGATCCAGGTGTTGTCGCAACCGTTCACTTTTTCCAGGCGTTGATTGCAGGTGGTTCCTTCGGAATCAGGGATCAGGCGAGTGACAATCAGTATCTTGGGCTCCACCGGAACCCCTTGGAGCGCCAGGCGTTTACGCATCTCGTATTCCAGGGCTTTTACCTGATCCAGGATATAGACGACCTGGCCGCCGGTATCCGGCAGTCCCAGTACGTTATCCTGGCCGAAATACCCATGGGGAGACATGATAAGGAGGCGGGAAATCATGGGAATTCGAGCGAGGAATTCCTCGAGGGAAGTTGGGGATGGGGCTTCTAAAATATCTACCAGGAGATTCATGGTTTCGGCAACCCGTGCCGCTGTATCGCCCCATCCGGGGGCAAATCCCATTTTGTGCAGGGCATCTCTGAAATTGTCAAAGGGGGTATCGGGATCAAGAGGCTCGATTTTTGAAAGGGCCTTTCGCAGTCCGTCTCGCAATATTGCAACCGATGAGAACCCTCCGTTGATCATCAGGGGATTCCCGTCGATGGAATGAACCTTCAAGAAATGGAGCAGACGGGCTTCACCTTCACTCATTTTCTGGAACATGGTGCTTGAAAGCTGGCGATTCAAAAATATCATTCCGTGGCCGATGGATTTGGCCTCTTTCAACCGGGGAAATTCTCTACCAAAGGGACCAAAGTCAATCTCCAATATCGATTCCGGGGTATCGGATGGGTGCATCATCTCCTTAAAGCGCAAAAATTCACTGATACTGACCTCTTCCACGGTTACCTGGTCGAGATGGAAACGGAGATAGCGCCATTGGGCGATGCGCTCTCTTAATGCGAAATAGGCCCAGGGGTGGGTAAAAACCCCCTCCTGAAGTTGATAAATAAATTCATGGAGGAAGGAAGACGAGAGGGACGAATATTCAGGGTTTTGGCAAATTTCGATATAGATCTGCACCAGGTCGGACTGCAGGAGAAGAGGACGGTTACCGGCAAAATAGGAATGGAGCAAAGTATAGACGGCATCACGGTTTTCTTTAGTGAATTGAATAATATCTTCTATCATGGGTCACTGAGCCTTTCGCAAGAGGTTGGAGTGTCTGTGAATTTGTAGTGGTCGATTCCTTCCAGAATGCCCCAGGCATTAAAGGCTGAGGCAAAAAACACCTGGTGATGACCGCGTAATGACTTGAGTTCGGGGCTGTGGTTGCCGACAATGACGCCGAGGGTATCTCCCAACATCATCTCTGCATCGTTTCCTGAATCACCGGCCACCAGGAAGGCGTTTAGTGGAAGTCCCCATTTATAGGCGAGGTAGCGGATAGCCTGGCCCTTAGATGCCCGTATGGGAAGAATATCGAGATACGCCTGGTGGGAATAGATGACGTTGGCGTTCAGCTTTTTAGCGGACAGATGGGCCAATATCTCCTTTATGGGCGGTAACATTTCGGGGGTGACGTTGTAGCTGATCTTGAATTTGCGCTGATTTTCTTTGGGTTGCGGTTTTATTCCGGGGATTTCCATAAGGGCCCGGGTCAACGCGTCTCGCCGCCACTGGTGTCGGATATGTTTTTCCCATCCGGCATCGGGGCGCAGGTCGAACCCGTAATTGATCTCGGTTCCCACCGAGGTTATCAGGACATCCGGTGACGGGAGGTTCCATTCCCGCAATACTTTGATGGCGCTTTCGAGATTTCTTCCTGTGGCAATTCCGAAGGCCAATGAACCTGCATTCTGGTGGAGCCAGCTGAGCAGTTTCTGCAGTCCCTCCTTGTCACCTATGAGGGTATTGTCGATATCACTCACCAATGCCTTGTTGACGAGTGGGAGAGGGGATTTCCCTTCACGCAGAGTTGCTGCCAGCTCACGCCTGACACGTTTGCGGGACTTGCGAATTATCCGACCCGCGCAGGTCATAAATTGGGCCACATGGCCATCCCAGGTGTAGTGACGCCGCACACCCTTGATACCTTTTTTTGACCAATCCCTCCATGTTCTCGGGTTTGACAGCGCTGTCTTGAGTGTTTCGGCGATTTCGGTTGTGGACAACGGATTGAGCAACAGGCCGTTGTGGCAATTGCTTATAATGTCATTGGGGCCGCCGTCATTTGTTGCAACTATGGGAAGGCCGCTTGCGGCAGCCTCAATCAGAGTCAGACCGAAGGGTTCGGTAAGAGCAGGATTTACGAAGACCCCGCGGCGTCTGGCCGCAAGGCGATAGAGATTCGGAATGTCATCCATGGTGTGGTGCTTGGGCAGGGCGACCTTGCCCCAGAGATCATAGCGATCTATAGAAAAAAGAAGATCGGAGAGTACCTTTCGTTGTGATTCCTCCATGGTCTGTATGTTGTCACGGTTGCCGGCAACGATCACCAGATTGGCTTTTTCCTGAAGATTTTGATCCTCGCCATAGGCAATGAGCAGGCGTTGGAGATTTTTTCTGGCATCCGGACGACAGATAGTCAGGATCATAGACTTTTCCGGATGGGAGAGAAACCTGTCGATCATCGAAATGACGGAAACCGGAAGCCTTTGTCGCCCTGGGGGAGAAAAGCGGGAGGTGTCCGTTCCCGGTGGAATTACGATGGAACGCTTAGCGTCGAAGTGTTCATACATTCCATACTGTTCAACAACCTCTTGTCGGGTGCTGGTCACGATCATTGATGCATGGCGTAGCACCTCTTCTTCGGCGGAAATTCGTTGATTGAAGTTGAATTGACGCTCCAGTGGCTGCTCCTTACGTCCTGCATCGAGCATACGCTTCAGCTTGCAACGCCCCAGTGAGTGGCCGGTGTGGATCTGGGGAATACCGAGGAGCTGGGAGAGATGAACTCCCACCAGCCCAGCGTCTGCATAATGGGTGTGGATGAGATCGGGAAGTTTCTGCTGACCGCGCAGATACAGAAGACAGCGGTCGACAAGATGGTCAAGATGACGCCACAGGAGTTCCTTGCGGATATATCGTTTGGGGCCAAAGGGCAGGCGGACGATATCGGCGTTTTCCCCAAGCTTTTCTCTTGCTTCACTGTAATCGGGAGAGACATCGGGATCTTCTATTTGACGGGTCAGAAGTTCAACACGTTCCACTCCCTGGTTGCGTCCCAGGGCTCTCGCCAGCTCAAGGACATAGGTGATCTGGCCCCCCGTATCGGCATCACGGCCAAGTTCCGGATTCGTGCCGCGTATCAGACCATGGATGCTGAGCATCAGGATGTAGAGCTGTGTGTTCATGGAAGAGCTCCCTTAGTGGTATTCCAGGCCGCACGAAAGGGGGTGTAAAAGCTGTCGTCATCGGGGACAGCACCCCGAATTTCGCATATAGACCGGGCAAAGGTATCGGCCCTGGTCAGTATCTCTACCATTGGCCAATTACTGAAAAGACCGAGAATGAAAACGGCTGAAAAAGCATCCCCGGCCCCAACTGTATCGATAATCTCAAGAGGTTGTCCGGCCGGTGCCTCGACGACATGACCATCCGTATGCATCAACCAGGCTCCGGCATCGCCGCATGTTACCAGCAGATGCATAAGGTTATAGTTTTTCATCAGGGCCTGGGACAGATCTTCTTTTTTTATTTCTTTGAACTCGAGCAAGGCTCCAATCTGATAGAGTTCATCGAGGTTGAGTTTTACGATGTCGGCCTGGGTCAGTGAAGAGTGCAATATGTCCGTATTGTACCACGGCGTCCGCAGGTTGATGTCGAGGAAATGCGGGGCTTCTGAGGCGTTGAGTAATGCGTCCAGAGCCTTTCGGGAGACCGGATGCCGCTGGGCAAGGGTTCCGTAGTAGATAAGGTTGGGGACGATGGTCCGTGTCGTATCGCAGGCAGCTTGTGCATCTATGAAGTCGTAGGCTTGATCCGGCAATATCTCGAACCGATGATTGCCGTTTTTTAAATGGATTAAAACGGTTCCAGTGGGATAAATGCTGTCCGATTGAAGGCCTTGGGTGTCCATTTTGCACGTGGTCATTCTGGTGACAATCTCACGGCTTAACGTATCTTTTCCCGTGCGGCTGATCAGCACCGGTTTAAGACCAAAGGCCTGGAGATGACAGGCGACATTGAAGGGTGCCCCGCCGAGTACAGAACGGTCCGGGAACATGTCAAAAAGAATCTCTCCAAACAGAACAACGGTTGTGTTCCGTCTGTTCGTTATCGGTGTTTTGTCGGTCATGTTCTTTGGGGATCTTAAAGGCTCATTTGAGTAAGTGAATGAAGTTTATCATAAAACTCAATTGAAAATCAAATCTAAGGAGCTGTAATTCACTTACAGCTCCTTATCACCTGATGGATTGCCGGTCATGATAGTATGTAAACAAAGAGTAATTAAGAGACGTTCATATTAAATGGACTAGAGCTATTCTATGATTAGCCCGACGGCTTCCTTTTCTACTCGGCCGATTATTGCTGCTGCCGAAACCCCGGCCCGGTGCAGTCGAGGGAGCATTTCTTCGGCCTGCATTGCAGGAAGCGAAAGGAGTAGTCCACCCGAGGTCTGCGGGTCGAAGAGCAATTCTTCCTGGGGAGGTGAAAGCTTTCGGACAATGCTCAGGGCATGACGTTCCACCAGGGCCCTGTTGGCCTTGTTGCTGCCGGTTGTTTCTCCCTTTTTATACATGTCGTATGCGCCGTTATAGAAGGGCAAGGACTGATAGTCGAAGTACATCCTCATTTTGCTGCCGGCGGCCATTTCCAGGGCGTGTCCAAGGAGTCCGAAACCGGTTATGTCGGTGGCTGCGTGCAGGTCGTAGGAAAGCGCGATTTCCATTGCCGGTCCATTGAGTGAGGCAACGGTTGGAAGGGTTGACTGCTCGAGTTCCTTAAAACTGAATTTCCTTGAGCGGACCGCATTGAACAGAACCCCGGAGCCAAGGGGCTTGGTCAGAACCAGGACATCTCCGGGACGGGCTCCCGAGTTGGTGAGAATTTTTTCCGGGTGGACGATGCCGTTTACGCACAGTCCGTATTTCGGTTCATTGTCATCCACGGAATGGCCACCGACAAGACATGCCCCTGCTTCTGTAACCTTGTCGTTGCCGCCGCGCAGGATCTCTCTTAATACTCCCTTGTCGAGGTGGCTGGTCGGAAACATGACCACGTTGAGAGCTGTCAGAGGCTTTCCACCCATGGAGTATATGTCCGAAATGGAATTTGCCGCCGCAATCTGCCCAAACCAGTAAGGATCGTCCACGGGGGGGGTGATGAAGTCAATGGTATTGACCATGGCAATCTGATCTGTAAGCCTATAAACAGCTGCGTCATCGGACGTTTCAACACCGACCAGCAGATTTGGGTCATGATGGAAATCTAAACCATGCAGGGCGTCCGACAAGTCCGCCGGACCGATTTTAGCTGCTCAGCCGCAGGTCCTGGCAAGCCCGGTCAGCGTTTTTTTCTTAAAAAGTTGCATTGTGTCTCCGTGAGGGACGAAGGAATATGATCATTTATAAAACAGGCTCATTAAAACAAGATGATGTCGTGGGAGAATCTCCTTGTTTTAGTAAAACCATGCTTTGCACAATAATCGTAAATCCCGGTGAGGCAAGAAAAAAAGGAACCACTTCCTCTCGTTACACTCTTGGAATCCGGCTCATGGGAGGTCGGCCCAGGCAGCTATTTTTTGCGGTTCTTCCGAATTGAGCATACCTTTCTATATCGCGGGAGGCGAAATTTGTCGCTGGAGGACGCATCGCGGAGGCCCGCCTGGGAATCACAAAGGCCCGCAGGGTTGCGGACAGGACGTCCGCAACTGACAGCAGGCCAGGGACGGCCTCCGTCAGCCGTAGTGTACAGGCGATAAGGTCGGAGAGCAGTGTCTGGAAGCGATGAATTTCACCATCTCATTAATTTCAGCCTTGTAAAAGTACGATTAACCCGGATGAGCCATTGTTGCTCTTTTTTTCCTCGAAAAAGGAGGGCGTGCGGTTTTGTTTTAGGGGCTGATAGCCCCTAAGGGCCTGTTATTTTTTAACAGGCCCTTAGGGTGCCGATGTGATTTTCCAATACTCAGCGATCCATTTTGTCGGTTTCACCGTTTTGTATATTTTTTTAAACCATGGTTTGACCGGTTTCCCCCATCTGCCCGCCATGGCATCGGGAGGGTTGGGGCTGCCGTGGAAAACGATTATCCGAGCGTCTTGCGGAATCTTGGTGGGTGTTATAAAACTGTTCAGGATACCGCCCGGCATACAGTGCATCTTGAAACTTTTACACCAGTCTTCGGGAAAGTAAACGAAGTTACCCTTGCCCAGTTCTTTTGTTATATACATCTGCTCGGTACGGTTGTTTTTCATGACTTCGTCGTGGCGGGTGTTGTATTTTTCGAGCAGGTGGGTACAGGTGCCGATCTCAAAACAGAATACCGAGGATTGGCCGATGAGGCGGCCTTTTTGAGACCAGTTTTCTATGATGGCTAATTTGTCGGAATAGGTAAAAAAACAGTCAATATTCCCGACGATGACCACATCAAGGTCCATAAACAGCAACTTCCCTTTGAGGTCAAGGACGCTGGGGGCAAATAGTGCCAGCTTCCGCCAGGCGCTGCAATAACGGGCATATTCCCAGGCCGGTTCCTTGAAATCTGGTAGAGGAGCAACCTCTATTTCCGGCAAGATGCCATCGGCATCTTCCGTCATGCAGATAAAGCGGAAGGGCAGGGTGATGTTCCTTTGCACCATGCTATAGAGGATATTTACGTATTCGGGGCTGTATAGAGTCCCCCATTTCATGCAAACAATATTGACCGGTTCCATAGAATTGATGCGCCTGTTGAACAAGAGAAAAAATGGGTCTTAACCACGACAAGGTCCTTATTTTGCCAGAATTTAGACTATTTCACGGTCGTTTTCAATTACTTGATATATGACCAGAGACGGTTTTATACACTATGGGAGATTACAGCACCGTTTATGAAGGTGATCCTCTCCTGAGGGCAATGTAAAATGTCGTATCTTATCAGAATATTGGGTTAGGATGTCTTCCTGTTGTACGTCGATTCAAGCTGGCCGCTGTCGATATCATATAGATTAAAAGAATCTGTTTCGGAGAACTCGAATCGGTATTCATAAACATCGTTAGGGGCGGCTGTGTAACGATATTTGTCCCCATCTGTAGCAACGGAGCCTCGATATTCGATAATTCGAAGTTCGCTGCCCGTGTCCTGGAAGAAACCGATCGAGTAATCTGTGCCGTCCCAAGAGTTTATATAACTGCCATCCTCATTGAAAATAAACGTCTCTGTTTCGCCATATTCGGAATAGACGTGGGACCATGCCCCGGCAATGGTGGTTGTCGGATGTCCGACTCGATGGTAGACCACGTCTTCATCCTTCCCATGCAAGATCAATTTCGTCCCCTCCTTACTGATTTCGTAGGGAAAAGGATTTTCGTGAACGAAGTATTTCCCAGCCGGAGTGATTTCGAAACAGGTTCCGTCCGTAACACTGGCATGGTTCCAGAAACCTATGAGTCTTGTGTCGATCGGCATGTTCATTCCCCCTGTGATTAACCCTGAGAAGTTTATGGGGTTCTTGGTATAAGCGCCTGTCGGGTCAAGATTGGCAAGAGTCCTCTTGGATTTCACAGAATGAAAGAGGAAGCCCCCTGACAAGTCCTCCTTTATTCAAGGATATACGGGCAGGCAATGTCTTGTCAATAGACTGGCATGAAATGTCTGGTTAATTAGCCCATGCCAAGATGTCGGGGTTGTCTTGCTGTGATCAATGGGGAACAATATTGAGGGAGATATATATGAAATTGATAATCGGATTGATCAACCGTCCAAGAATACCAGTGTACATCAGAAAAATCAGGATGATCAGCAGGCCCATAGAGCCTAAACGCTGCTCCAAGGATTCGTAAGACGCGGCCATGTCGGCCGGGAGCAGGCCGGCCAGGACACGGCTGCCGTCAAGAGGAGGAATGGGCAGCAAGTTGAAAACGCAGAGAAGGACATTTATCAGGACACTGTAGAACAGCATCTGCTGGAGAGGATCGGTCAACGCGGGGGGGAGAACGGAACCCAGAGCTACAAATGCCTTAAAGAGCAAAGCGCTGATCAAGGCAACAATCAGGTTGGAGACGGGGCCGGCTAGCCCCACCCAGAGCATGCCTTTGCGCGGGTTTTTGAAAAAGTAGGGGTTGACCGGGACGGGTTTGGCCCAGCCGAACTTAATGATGAAAAAGGCGATGGTGCCGATGGGGTCCAGGTGTTTCAGCGGGTTGAGCGTCAGCCGGCCTGCGTCCTTGGCCGTGGAATCCCCCAGATAATAGGCCACAGACCCATGGGAGAATTCATGGATGGTGAGGGCGAAGAGGATGGGTGGTGCAAGGATTATGATTTCTAGTATGTCAGGAAAGTGCATGAAAACTATAACGTGAGAAAAGGATTATGGTCCAGGACAGGCCATCCTGCCGAGGTGAGGATAATCTTAAGCATCGAATGAAAAGAAGGCAAGGAATCACAGGGGGTAGTTCTGTTGAATATAGGCCTCTTCTTCGGTCGGAGTGTCGACAATTCCGTCCAGTATGGCATCCTGGAGATCGTTGAGCATGGTGGTGAAAGCTGGCCCTGGTTGGTATCCCATCTCCTTTAATTTTTGTCCAGTGAGATGGGGACGGATTTGGCGAAGGGTTGTAACATAATGGGAGACGGCTTTTTTTATGTCGTTCTTTCTCGTGATTGCCATCAAATAGATTATTCCTTCTATTTCAAGGTTGTTCAGGAGCCGAAAGATTTCACTGTTTTGCAGGACCCTGCGTCTGGACATCAGGCTCACGATTTTGTCGGCGGTTTCCTTTTGATTTATAAGAAGATCGGTCGTCTTGTGGGGCATTTGATATCGGGTACAGAATGTTAGTAGCTCCTTGGTCGAGGATCTTGCCATGATGGAAAGCAGGTAAACGATCCAGGCTGAGCATTGATCGCCCAGGTAGAGAAGTCGATACCAGGAAAGGGCTCGATAGGCCTGGGTCAGGATATGGGAAAAACGCCTGTCTATTTTAAGGTGCGGCTTAAGGTCCGGCCAGAGGAATCGAAACAGCTCGAACTCCGCCAGGCGCTGGATGGCCGGCAGGGGATTTTCTTCCGAGAGAATGATCTGTAACTCAGTGAGAAATCGCGGGTCGTTGTCTTTACCGAACAGGTCCATCTTCACGGCGTTTCGGATCAGTCGTCTGGTATGGTCGACGATTTGGAATCCCATTCGTTTTTCCAGGCGAATCGCCCTGAAGATTCTTGTCGGATCTTCGACGAAACTAAGACTATGCAGGACTTTGATGGCGCGCTGTTTCAGATCGTTCTGGCAGTTAAAGAAGTCGTTTAAGGTTCCGTACTTGCCGGGATTGAGCTGGACCGCCATTGCGTTGATCGTGAAATCGCGGCGATAGAGGTCGAGCTTTATCGACGAGAGTTCGATGGTTGGAAGTGCGGCAGGGTATTCATAATATTCAAGTCTCGCTGTGGCGATGTCTATCTTGAAGTTGTCCTGAAGAACAACCATGGCGGTGGCGAACCGTTCGTGGGTTCGTACTCTGCCTCCAAGCTCCTCTGCCAGCTTTTTCGCGAAAACAATACCGTCGCCTTCTATGACGATGTCCAGATCGAAATTGTTTTTCTTCAGCAGCAGATCACGAACGAATCCTCCTACGGCAAAGGCGTTAAAGCCCAAGGTGTCGGCAACTTCTCCTATTGTCTTCAGCAGAGTTGTCGTCCTTCTGTCCAGACAATCGATCATCAAGGTGGTAATGTTCCTGGTACGGGCAAGCGACGGATGATCGGATTCGTGGAGCATGTTTTTCGGCAAATGAGACGGATCGTTGACCAGACGGTTGAGGAGATCGGTCCGGGTGATGACCCCCTTGAGCTGCCGTTCGTGAACGATCGGTATCAAGCGTTGCCGATGCTCGATGATCAGCTCCTGGATATCGGCGAGGGTGGCGTTCAGAGAAAGGACTTCGATATCCGAGTTCATGTACTCGCTCACCGGCAGGTAGCCGAGATGGTGGTGAATCGCCTTTTCGATGACCATCCGGGTGATGATGCCTTTAACCAGCGGGGTGGAGCTGTCATGGAGATTCTTCGACGGAAGCGGCAGTACAGGAACCGAGGCAATATTGTAGCGGGTCAGGATGTCATTGGCCTGGCTGATCGTCGTTTCTACAGTGATCGAGATGGCAGGCTGAGACATCATCTCCCTGGCTATTGGCTGTGGACTTATATGCCTGTGCAGGGCATGGATGAGTTTTTCCTGGGCCTCGATCAAGGTCAGATCTTGAATTGTTGCCGATGCTGCGGTGGAATGACCACCTCCACCAAAGTCCCGGGCAATGATACCGACGTTGACATCCGGAATACGACTGCGGGCGATCAGATAGGTCCTGCCTGCCATGGATACCAGGGCAAACATGGTGTCCAGGTTTTCCATGGTCATGAATCTATGAATAATGATAGAAAAATCATCAACATAATTTGGCAAAGAGAGACTGGCGATGACCACTGAGATGCCCTGGATGGTATACGTTGCGGTGGTCTTCATCAGGTCGTGCAGGAGTTCGACCTGGGTGGTGGTTAACTCATGGGTTATGAACTGGGAGACAATATCGAGTTTCGCTCCTTTTTCCAGAAGCCAAGCTGCGATCTGTAAGTCGGTTGGGGTTGTGGTCATGTGGGTGAGGGATCCTGTGTCTTCATAGATTCCGAGGCAGAAGATAGTCGCCTCATCCGAGGTGATTTCGATTCCTTTTTCTTTAAGGATCCGGGCTAAAATAGTGATGGTTGAGCCGACATCCTCAACCACTTCGACGCTTCCTTCCATATCCCCGGGGTTGCCGGGGTGATGGTCGTAAATATCCAGAGAAAGTCCGGGGTTGCGCAGACAGGCGGCAAAAGGACCGATCCGCGCAGAAGAACGGGTATCGACGACAATGAGATGATCGACCTCGCGCAGATTGATGTTCTTGATTTTCTGAAAATCATACCGGTAGAGAAGGACCTGGGAGATGAAATCCCGCACTTCCTTTTCCTGTGAACCGGAGAAGATCATAACGGCTTCCGGGTAGAGCTTCCGGGCGGCGATCATGGATGCCATTCCGTCAAAATCGGCATTGAGGTGGGTGGTTATTACCAACATGCGATTGCTTTGAGGAGGTTGTATAAGAACTCAGGAGTCAGAAACCAGGGGAAAAACAGGTTGATCAATATCCTCAGTTCCAATCCTTCTTGTTATTTCCGATCTAATTACCATTAATGTCCATTCCGATAGGCTGAGTTTCAGGGGTAAACAGAATTTCCGGAGTCTGATCAGGGAACAGCAGTCGGGGAGAATTACTTTTTTCTTCTGTCTCCTGGCTTCTTAGAAAATCTACCATGCAGCCCATCGGATGAACACGAAAATTATCCTCTCGGGTGAAATTTTTTATGTATGGTTTTCAGGCGATCCTGGTCAATTTGGGTATATATCTGAGTCGTGGCGATATCTGAATGTCCCAGCATCATCTGAACGGCACGGAGATCGGCACCATGGGTCAGGAGATGAGTGGCAAAGGAATGCCTGAGCATATGCGGAGAGATATTTTTTGTAATTCCAGCTGCCAGGGCTATTTCTTCCAGAATCTGCCAGAAGCGCAGCCGGGTCATGGGTTTTCCCCGAGAGGTGATAAAGAGAAAATTGCTCCGTTTCCCTTTTAAAATATGGGGCCTGGATTTTTGGAGATAGGATTCAAGGTGTTCCTTCGCCACCAGACCAAAGGGAATAATCCTCTCCTTGTCGCCTTTGCCGATGACGCGAACGAAGCAGGAGGTCAGATTGCAGCCGGAAATCGGCAGGCGTACCAACTCGGTTACTCTGAGACCCGTGGAGTAGAGTAGGCAGAGCATTGCAAAGTTGCGCAGGACAAGCGGCGATAATACGGAAGGAGGGACGAGCAGTCTCGTTACTTCGTCAATGGTGAGAGCCTTGGGCAGAGTGCGACCGGCCCGCGGTAGATCTATAGTGGAAAGTGGGTTGTGGTCAATATGACCTTCGGATGCAAGAAAGGCGAAAAAGGTCTTCAATGCCGAGATACGCCTGGCGTTGCTGCGATGTGAGATCTGTTTTTTCCGGGCTTGATCGAGAAAGCCAAGGATGGTTCCACTATCCGTTTCGAGAAGATTTTTTTTGCCGTGTGTTTTGAGATAAGAAAAGAAGAAAGAAATATCGGAAGAATATGCTTTTACTGTATTTTCGGAAAGGCGTCTTTCGGAGGTCAGGTATCTGAAGAACGATTCATAAAGGGGGAAAAACTGATTCGATTGGACTGGTGGTTCGATAGGTCCTTGCCAAAGCAGAAGGTGTGGGGAAGGTTCCCAAGCTCCCGGGTGGCCGGGAACTTGGGAAACCGCGAGTTCAGCTGGTTCTGCGCATGCGGTTGAATTTGCGGAGTTTTCTTCGTGCTTCAGCTTGTTTGCGCCGTTTTTTAACGCTCGGCTTTTCATAGAATTCACGACGCTTCAGCTCTCTTTTTATCCCATCAATCTGCAGCTTTTTCTTCAGCTGTCTGATGGCGTATTCAAGGTCTCCACGAACTTCAACTTCTATCATCTCGAGCTCCGTTTAACAAATTATTCTAATAAAATTTAAATATTCCCGTATAGCTGTGATTCGTATTTCCCATATCGTACAGGTCTTGTTACTGGGAAGGGTCACCGGCCACGAGCTAATATTTTTTTGACCATTTTTCGTGACAATAATCTTTCTTTTATATAATGAAGTAGAAATTCTGTCAATAAAATTTTCTAAACTAGGGAGTCATCTCCAGCCAAGAGGTCTGCTGAAAATTTTTTTAATGCTTTTCCGTACCCGACGATTCATAATGTTTTTATAGATACCGATTCACACGCTGTTTACAATGTTGGTCTCAGAACAGAGAGCCTGTAAACCGGTCCGGGGATGTGGAATTCCGTAAAATATAACCGTTGAGGTGGTGACGTGAGCGAAAAAAAGAGACTACGGGTAGCATTGCTTGCCGGTGGAAAATCAGGGGAGCGGGAGGTATCCCTGAGTGGGGCCCAAGGGGTTGAGAAGGCACTTGATCCTGAAAAATTCCAGGTGATTAAATATGACCCCGCGACCGACCTTGCAGCTCTGGTTGCCGAAGCGGACAGGATTGATTTTGCCTTTATTCTTTTGCACGGGCGCTTCGGTGAAGATGGGACGGTGCAGGGTTTGCTGGATCTGCTTGATATCCCCTACCAAGGTTCAGGTGTCTTGGGGAGTGCCTTGGCCATGGATAAGAACCTGGCTAAGGAGTTGTACCGGCTTCGCGGTCTTCCCGTTGCCGACTGGGAAATGGTGGACGACACAAGCGGAGCCACGGCTGCCGATATTGCCAAACGTCTCGGGTTGCCGCTAGTGGTGAAGCCTGTCTGCCAAGGTTCGAGCCTCGGCATGACCATTGCCCGGACCGAGGCGGATTTGGCCGTGGGAATTCAGAAGGCATTTGCCCATGATGCAAAGGTCATGGTTGAGCAGTTTATTGCCGGCCGGGAGATAACGGCGGGAGTACTCGGCAATGCTCATCCCGTAGGCTTGCCGCTCATTGAGATCATCCCCGGCGAGGGATATACTTTTTTTGATTATGACGCAAAATACAAGCCGGGGGCCTCTAAAGAGATTTGTCCGGCACCGCTTGCGCAGGACCTGGCGGCAAAGGCACAGCAGTACGGAGTCGAGGCCCACAGGGCCTTGCAACTGCGTGGATATTCCAGGACGGATATGATACTTACCGATGATGGGAAGTTCTATCTGCTCGAGACCAATACTATCCCGGGGATGACGGCAACCAGCCTTTTCCCCCAGGCCGCGGCTGAACATGGCCTTGCTTTTCCCGTCCTGCTGGAGAAGTTGATCGAGCTTGGCATGGAAAAGGAGTAAGCCGTTGGAGGCACCCCATCTTCTCACAGTCGCCAGCAACCGCATAGAATAGACCTATGCCCGGCAGCCTGATCGCGCGCCGGAAAGCGCAGACTCCGGATAGGGCGATGGGGAACATTTACTTCCTTAAAGGATGATACGTTCAGGGGAGGTAAAGGCATTTACCCTCTCCGGACGGGCGTATCCGATCAGAGTCGCTCCCGCCCGGTCGGCAATGGCCAGTCCCAAGGAAGAGGCAGCTGTACGGGACATGATGATCGGGATACCGATGCGGGCACATTTGAGGACCATATCCGAGGTGAGCCTGCCGGTGGTATAAATAGCAGCACGAGCCGGAGCTTTGTCGAGAAGGATGGCACCCATAATTTTATCCACCGCATTATGACGTCCGACATCCTCGAAGAAGGCTTTTAATTCCCCATCGGCCCAGAGACCGCAACCATGCACGCAGTGGGTTTCTCTGTTAAATTGGGAGGCATGTAAAACCTGGAGGATGAACTCCCTGATTTCTGGGAAAGGAAGAGAATAATCCTGGAGAGGTTCAAAGGCCCCGGTCAACATTTCTTTGGAAATCTTTCCTGTGCCGCCGCAACCGGAAGTGATTATGACTTCCTTGGGCGGGGTGTCTTCCACATCCGCATAGACCGAGATCCTCCCGTCTGGGCAGACATAGACCTCTTTAACCTCTTGAGAAGATTTTATATATCCTTGTCCGAAGAGAAAGCCGACCCCGAACTCCTCCAACCCAATCGGCAAAACCATGGAAGAACCGATGGGATTATCGTTGAGGGCTACCGTATAAGGGGTTTCGACTGCAAGTATTTCTTCTCGTCTGGTATAGCCTTCCGGATCTATGATCGTGGAAAAATGAGAGAGGGTTACCTTTTCGCTCATGATAGTACATTATCTCTTGGGCTGTATCGGTTGGAAAAAGGGCATTACCCCTTTTTCATAAGCAGGCTACATGGTATAGAGTGTTAAGAAAGTTTTCAACATTATTAACCTGATCAGATATGAAATTATAGGCTGGTAACGGAGGAAACGAGCTTGTAACCAGAGTGGCCGGAGCAAATAGACTGGCCAAAAGTTACGAAAATATAATAGGTCGGTACTTCGGCATGCCCAGGTTGGCGCTGTCCGGAGACGCTTATATAAAAAGAGGAGGTCGCCTAAAATGTATACATTTGGTGATGCCGTCTTCTCATGCCTGTTGCCAAACAGGCGTCTTGTCTTGTTGTCCCTGATTCTTCTCATTTTTTTCGGTGGTACGCATACTGTCCAAGCCCAAGAAAAGGGCCCCATTGTCCTGGGGGAGTCCTGTGCGCTCAGCGGTCCTGCTGAAAATATAGGCCAGGAAATGCGCTCGGGACTGTTTGCCGCCTTTTCCAAGATCAATGATAATGGTGGGATTCATGGACGGACAATTCATCTTATCAGCCTGGATGATGGCTATGAGCCTGATCGGGCGGTGCGGAATACCAAAGATCTGGTTCGGAATGCGCATGTCTTTATGCTTATCGGTGAGGTGGGCACTCCGACCTCGGAGGCTGTTGTCCCTTTAATTGGAAAGTGGAAAATTCCCTTTTTTGCGCCCTTTACCGGCGCCCAATTCCTTCGGGTTCCATTCAAGAGGTACGTTATCAATGTGCGTGCCAGTTATTTTCAGGAAATGGAAAGATTGGTCTCGTATCTGGTTGACGTGAAGAAAGTAAAAAAAATCGCTTGTTTCTATCAAAATGACAGTTATGGATTCGCTGGCCTCGAAGGCATTAAGAGAGCCTTAAATAAAAGGGGGATGTCTCTTGTCTCGAAGGGAAACTACGAGCGAAATACCGTGGCTGTCATGGGGGGACTAAGAGATATCAATCGGGCCAAGCCCGAGGCGGTCATCCTTGTCGGGACCTATTCCGCATGTGCTGAGTTTATCAAGTTGAGCAAGAGCAAGATACAAAGGCAGCAGATATTCTGCAATATCTCCTTTGTCGGAACCGAGAGTCTACAGAAGGTCTTGGGGGGGTACGGGAAGAATGTGATCGTCTCCCAGGTTGTGCCTGACCCCGAGGACACGCGTATCCCGATTGTTCAGGAATATACCGAAGCGATGGGAAAATTCCAACACGATTATCCGATCGGTTTCGTCTCGTTGGAAGGGTATATCGCCGGCAAACTTTTTGGCCGGATCGCCCGCGCTGTTCCAGGTGATTTGACCCGGGAGAACTTTATTACCACGATGGAGACGATTGGAACCTTTGATCTTGGCGGGCTGGTCTTGCAATTCGGCCCCCATGATCATCAGGGTATGAATGCCGTCTATTTAACGAGGATAAGTCCTACCATTCATATCATTGAAGACAAAGGAACTGTAAACAGATAACATGGACATCTTGCATCTCCTCTTCAGGCCACCTTTGGTCGAACCTCAATCGCCAAATCCTCAACGTAGCTCTGCTGCGTCTGCGGTTCGTCTCAATCAATTCGGTCAAATCTGGCCAAAATCTGAGGGCAAATTTGTCCATGTGATTCATTTACAGCTTCTAAATCAATATTGTTGCCGCCCCAGCCATGACCTGTCTGCAGACGTTATGAACTTGCGCGGCTTGAGTGAGCTGTGAGATTGCGAAAAGTATCCCTATCATCAGCGCCCTTTTATACATCGATAACCGTAATCCTTTCGTTGATGCTCTTTGTCGGGGGCTTCTGGTTGTATAATGAATACCGGGCCTATCAGGAAAGCATCGACAATATCCGGGAGAACTACGAAAACAGGTATCGCGACAGGCTGAGGGAAGAGGCCGGTAATGTGACCGATTTCATAGAATATAAACGTTCACAGACAGATATGATCATTGAAAAAGAGATACGGCAGAAGGTCCAGACCGCCTATTCCATAGCATCTCATATCTACAGTCTGTACAAGGATGAAAAGAATGTGGATGAGTTGCGGGCCATGGTGGTCGAGATCCTGCGGCCGATCCGATGGAATAATGGTCGTGGCTATTACTTTGCTGGCAGGGTAAGTAATGGAATTGTTGATCTCTTTGCTGATGATCCGTCCTATGAAGGGACAAGGAGCCTGTCACTGGAAGATATGCAGGGCAAGAACCTGGTCGAGGAATTTATTGCCATCGTCCGTGAGAAGGAGGCGGGCTTCTATCGCTATAACTGGTCGAAACGAAACCAAGGGGGCAAAAGCTATCCGAAAATCTCTTTCGTCAAATATTTCAAGCCGTTTGATTGGTATATTGGAGCTGGAATGTATATCGACGATATGCAGGAGATTATCCAGCACGACGTTCTGGCCAGGATTCAGAAAATCCAATTTAGCAAACAAGGTGAAATATTTGTTTTCCGTTCCGATGGAACGATTATCTGCGACAAGGATGAACAACTTATCGGCCGGTCGATCAACGGTCTGGTCAGCAACACTGGAATGCCGTATGGCCGACAACTCCTGCAGTCCAGTAAGAACAAAAAAGGTGCTGGATATGTCGTTTATACCAATCGGGAAGGACCACACTCAAAACTCTCGCAGCGCCTCAGTTTCGTAAGAACGTATACCAATTGGCAATGGGTGTTGGGGACCAGTGTGAATATGGACGAGATGGAAAAGGCTATAGAACGAGAGACCAGGACCTATAAAAAGATCGCCTTTAAAAACATCTTTCTTTTTGTAGCTCTTTTTTCCATTGCCGTCACCTTGCTTCTTGTGGCGGCCTATTCTTATTCCTTGAAAATCAGGCATGAGATTGGCCTGTTTACAGATTTTTTCCGTAAGGCTGCAGATTCGAAGGTTAAAATTCATGATCAGGACCTTGTGTTCAGCGAGTTTGAAGAACTTGCTCTTTTAGCCAACCGCATGGTCGATGATATGATCTTAAAGGATCTGCTCTTGCGCAGGGACGAATTACGGTTGGATACCCTGTTGCAGCTCGGGAAGATGGAAGGCCATTCAATTCAGGATATCTATGATTTTACCCTTGAAAGGATTGTTCGAATCACGCGGAGCGAGGAGGGCTATCTGGCGCTGGTCAATGATGCCCAGACCCATCTGACAATCTGCTCAGTCTACCGAAGCGAAGGAAGGCAACGGCAGTTTTCAGATGGAGATCCGCAGCGTCCTTGTCGCATCGAGGAGTGCGGATTCCCAGGGGTTGTTGTGTTGAGCAAAAAGGAATTAATTGTAAATGAAGTTCCGGAAGAGGATGATGCGGCGTTTTTCCCATATTCCGGGAACGTCAAACGCCATATCGATGTTCCGATTGAAAGCGGAGGAAAGATAGTCCTTGTGGCAGGTATCTGTGAAAATGCGATGGGCTACGATCATTCGGATATCAGACAGGTTCGGATGCTTTTTGAAGGTATGTGGCTGCATGTTTTAAAGACCTGCTCGGAAAAGGAAATGGAACGGCTTGAACGTCAGATAATAGCCATCACCCAGGAAGAGAAGAGCCAGATAGGCCGAGACCTCCATGATGATCTGGGTTCTCATTTGAGTGGGGTGGAAATGCTCAGTAAGGTTCTGCAGAAAAAGCTTGAAAGTGAGGCTCCAGACAAGGCTTTGCAACTGGGTGTCATCAGGGATCTGATCCGAAATGCCATCGAAAAGACGCGCAGGCTCTCCCATGGTCTCTATCCGGTGCATCTCATAGAGAATGGGCTTGAGGCCTCGATCGAGGAACTGGTGATGGAGATAGATAACCTCTTTACTATTCACTGCATATTGTCCTTTGACAGTAAGATCGGTTTAGTTGATAATAACGTTGCGACCCATATCTATTATATTATCCGTGAGGCGGTCTTCAATGCGGCAAAACATGGAAAGCCCGGCCGGATCGATATTACTTTGGCAAAAGAGGGAAAGTATCTGAAAGCGTGGGTTGCCGATGACGGATGTGGGGTGGGTGACATGTCTGGCAAAAGGAAAGGGATGGGGTTTCATACGATGAAATATCGAGCCAAGGCCATTGGAGGAACCATTGAAATTCGGGCGGGAGTCAAAGGGGGAACCCTGGTGACATTGACCGGAGAGGTTATCATATGACGGTGAGGATATTGGTTGTGGATGATCACCCTATCTTCAGGATGGGAATGACAGAATTGCTTAACCAGGAAGAGGGATTTTCAGTCTGCGCGGCGGCTGAAGATATCCGTTCCGCCAAGAAGGCGCTGGTTGAAGAAAAACCGGATATGGCGGTAATAGATATTTCACTTTCCGAGGATAACGGACTTGACTTGGTCAAAGAGATTACCTCCGGAGGAAGGAGCATTCCTGTTTTAGTCCTGTCCATGCATGATGAATCCGTATGGGCGGAACGGGCAATACGTGCCGGTGCCCGTGGCTATGTTATGAAAAAAGAGGCCTCCGAGTCGATCATCCTTGCCATTAGGAAGATTCTTGCCGGGAAAATCTTCCTAAGTGAAAACATGATGAATCACATGCTGGATAAATTTCAGATCAATCCGGAGTTTCAGAGTGCGCCGACCGAAGAGGTGTTAACCGACCGGGAACTGGAAGTGTACAGACAGATTGGCTCAGGACTTTCGACCGGAGAAATTGCAACCAAGATGTGTCTCAGTGTCAAGACCATCGGAACCTATAGGGATCGAATCAAACAAAAGCTCTGCCTTAAAAATGGGGCTGAACTCAACCGTTGCGCTGTTCTTTGGGCGGTAAGGGATAGTTCGGGTAAGAATAATATTAATCCTGTAGGTGAATCACCTACAGGGAAATAGATCTTTCGCTTACAAGAAAAAAGGGCTTGCCCTGATACTTTTTGTTTGCCTGGCCCATTATAATGCTATACTGAAAAAAATATCATCGTCTGGGGTGAAAACGAATATATGAGAAAAAAGTTCTCAACCGTTATACTGTTCCATGAAGGCAGTGCGTCTCCGGGATTCAGGGAAATACGTGTTTCTCCGCGCCGATGGCAACAATTTTTGACTGAAACCTCATTCGACATTCTATTGGCCGGTGGATTTTCCCGGCTCACACCTGAACTTTCCTTCCCTCTTTCTCCAACATTGCAACTGAACCTGGATTTGACGGCTCGACGTGGAAGCGAGTTACGGGAACTGGCCGAAGCGGAGCTGGAACGGGCAAATACCGTCAACTTTTCCAGACTGTTTGTCGATGCCGACCCGAGGGTCTGTGTGCTCAGCGAGTCGGCTGGGGATCTTGAACGTTTTCTTGCGACCTACGGCGGTGTTTTAGAGATCGAGCCCATCCTGTTGAGGGGAAGTCATCCCGATTTTCCGGCAGCGGTTGATGCTGCTGTGGTGGCCGAGGGCAGGGGGTTTCGAGTGCATTTCACCATTCGTGCCCCTATAGATAGAGAGCTTTGCACGTATTGCGGCAAATGCGGCAGCGCTTGCCCGGAAGATTGCCTTTCAGAACAGCTTGTTATAGATTTTTCTCGATGTACTCTCTGCCGAGAATGCGAACGGGTCTGTCCGGTCCAGGCAATAGATATATCAGCCGCTGAAACCAGAAGCCTGCACATACCTGCCGTCGTGGTCTTGCATGGCCCAGCAGTTGATTTGCCTGAGGAACGCCTGGGCATTTTTAGTGAAGAGACCCTGCCCGATCTCTTCGCAACAGTATCGGCAGTTGAAATTCAGGAGGTGATCGGCTGTGATAACCGGATCTGCCAATATGCCGGTAGACTGGGCATAGGTTGTACGCTCTGCCGGGATATCTGTCCCAGTTCCGCCATAACACTTGGAGCCGATGGAGTTGCCGTGGATGTACGGGCATGCCGGGAATGCGGGGCCTGTGTCTCTGTATGCCCTACTGGAGCCCTGCAATATGAGAGGTTTCCCGACCGGTCTTTTTATACATATTTTCAAAAAATCCATCTACCACCCGGGACCACAGTGATAGTGGGCAGTGAGAAGGTATTGCACGAGTTCTGGTGGAAATACGGTACTGAACAACAGGGCGAGCGCCTGTTTTTCCTGGAACATCCAAATGTCCACGCTTTAAACGGTATGCAGCTATTGCTTCTTTTTGCCCGGGGGGCAGGACGCATCGTTTTGGTCGATGACGCCGCTTCAGCTTCTGGCAGAGATCGACAGCAAGGTGAGGTTGAAAAGGTAAATACTTTGATTAAGAGCCTGTTTGATCTTTCCGAAACCGTGCTTTTTTGTGGTCCAAAAGAGGTTGAAAATTACCTGCATGTGGAAAACGATTCGCCTCTGGCGTCAAATTTCTCGGATCCGGTGTATAACGGCAGACGTCCAGCCCTGGCAGCAATCCTTGAGCATCTGACCACAAGTAGCAAACGGCAGATTCATTTGGAGCGAAAGAATCTGCCGTGGTTTGCCACTCTTGATTGCGATACGAATCGTTGCAGTCAGTGTCTGGCCTGTCTCAATGAATGCAAGACGGTTGCCCTTGCGGCGGAACAGTCGACACTTGCTCTGTTGCATACTCCAGTCCGCTGCATTGCTTGCGGTGTTTGTGTGCAGGTGTGTCCGGAAGACGCGCTGCAAATCGATCCTGATTTCGTTATAAATGCGGAATTTTTTCATTACAGGGAGTTGGCAAGGGGGGAGGCTATGGTTTGCAGGGAGTGTGGCAAGGCTTTTGGGACGAAAAAAAGCTATGAAAGGGTAGCCTCGATCCTCGCTCGAAGGAAGGGGGCGGAGAGCGGATATCTCGAGTATTGCGATACCTGCAGAGTTGCAAGAATTTTTTCCGGAAACTGATTATGACCGAACTGGAAGACAGGGAACTGAGCCGGGTCAGGCTGCGCTTTCTCGATATTTGCAAGTCGTTTTTTGACGCCGAACCCGATGCGGAACGGTTTGCCCGTTGGCGGGGGCTTTTTGCCGCGCTTGTGAAAGAATCGGTGGAACCGGGGTTGGATCGAGTGATAAGAGATCTCTTTCAACTTTTGAATAACATGACGCTCGCTGGCCTTCAGGCTGAATATTACCGACTTTTTGTCGATCCTTTCAGCGATTTGCTGGTGCCGTTGACGGCATCGGAGTATCGGGAAGGCCGCAGTTATGGCCGGACATTAGCAGAGTTCCGTGGTTTTCTGTTGGAAGTGGGAATCCGGAAATCCGAGGCAGTTTCCGAGGCGGAAGATTCCTTGATCGTGATGCTAGATGTCATGGCCCGGTTGGTCGAGAGTGAGCCGGACGCATTTGAGCAGGCGAGGCTCTATCAGGCGGAGCTCCTCGACAAATACCTGGAGCCGTTGATTGAAAGATTTTCCACGACTATTGCCGAGAATGCTAATGATGCATTTTATCCGGCCTGTACTCGTTTTTTACGGGGATATATACAACTTGAAAGAAGCCTGTCGGCGGGAGCCCGGCCGGTGGATGGTGAACGACAACCTTGTTGATAAAGGAGGTAAGAGAATGGAAAAACAGCATGATTCGAGACGATCGTTCTTAAAGCACATTTTGGTTGGAGCAGGTGTTCTTGCAGGTACTGCAGGGATAGTCCGTTCAGCCAAAGCCGGCCCTGCCAAGCGGAGGCTGGAAAAGGACCATGATCTGTATCATGAGACTTCGGCATTCAATAAATACTACAAGAGTCTTCGCTCATAATGTCGGGTGCAATGTTTCCTATGATACGTCGGATAACAACTCATTTTCAGTGATGTACTAACAAGGAGGGAAGATCATGGCCGAATGTAAGATTAGAAAGTCGGCGGAAAGCGGTTCTGTCACGACCCATCGCCGGGTAACCAGGAACCCGAAACTCGCCAGACGGTCATTTCTGAAATTGTCCGCAGCGACAGCAGCCTTGACTGGGGCAGCAATGACCGTCAAAATGACAGCAAGAGCAGCGACCACCGCGGAGAAAAAGGTACCCTATCCCGGTTCCAAGATGGTCAGGACCATCTGCAGCTATTGTGCTGTCGGATGCGGCATTGAGGCCCAGGTGGCCAACGGTGTCTGGGTCAGGCAGGAGATTGCCCAGGACCATCCGGTTTCCCGAGGCGGCCACTGCTGCAAGGGGGCCGGAGCTATCGACATGGTGACCAGTCCCAAAAGGCTGAAAAATCCGATGAAGCGAGTGAACGGCAAGTGGACCAACCTGACCTGGGATCAGGCGATCAAGGAAATCGGCGACAAACTCCTGGCTATTCGCGAAAAAGACGGCCCGGATGCCCTGCATTTTAACGGAAGTGCCAAGGTGTCCAACGAGATGGCTTATCAGCAGCGTAAATTCGCAGCCTTCTGGGGTTCCAACAATGTCGATCATCAGGCCAGGATCTGTCACTCTACGACGGTTGCCGGCGTTGCCAACACCTGGGGGTATGGCGCCATGACCAACAGCCTCAATGATATGCGGCATGCAAAAAGTATGATCTTCATCGGGTCCAACGCCCCGGAGGCACATCCGATCTCCATGCAGCATATCCTGCATGCCAAGGAAAAGAATAACGCACCGATTATCGTTGTCGATCCGCGTAGGACCAAACTTGCAGCCAAGGCAACCGATTATGTCCGGATTCGTCCGGGTACGGACGTGGCTTTCATGATGGGGTTGGTAAACGTTATCATTGAAAATGGGTGGGAGGATAAGGAATTCATCCGCACCCGTGTCGCCGGCTATCCGGAGATGGTTGCCGTGGCAAAGAAATATACCCCTGAGACGGTGGAATCCATTACCGGTATTCCCGCTGCGGAAACGGTCCGCATCGCCAAAATTCTGGCAGATAACCGCCCCGGCAGCCTCACCTGGTGCATGGGCGGCACCCAACACTCCGTCGGCAGTTCGATTACCAGAAGCTTTTGCATCCTTCAGCTTGTTCTGGGCAACATGGGCAAATCCGGCGGTGGGGCCAATATCTTCCGTGGCCACGACAATGTGCAGGGCGCAACCGATATGTGCGTGCTGTCCCATAGCCTGCCTGCCTATTACGGATTGGCTGACGGCTCATGGAAACACTGGTGCCGGGTTTGGGATGTGGACTATGAGTGGATAGTCGGCCGCTTTAAGGAAAAATCCTGGATGAACAAGAGTGGGTTCACGTTGGCACGCTGGTATGAAGGTGTGCTCCAGGATGAGAAGATCCATCAGTACACCCCGGTAAAGGCATTGATCCAATGGGGATGCGGCTCCAACAACAATTCCATGTATGACCGTGTGGTTAAGGCCTATAACATGCTTGACCTTGTCGTCGTTATCGATCCCTTCCCGACCATGATTGCAGCCACATGCACAACCGACAATATCTATCTGCTGCCGAGTTCCAGCCAGTACGAAACCTCAGGCAGTGTGACCTCGACATCCAGGCAGATACAATGGCGCGATAAAGTGGTTGATCCGGTCCATAACAGCAAAGATGATTATAAGATCATGGAAATGCTGGTGAAGAAGCTGGGCTTTGCCGATAAATTCTATAAAAACATCAAGACGGTGGAAGATATTACACTGGAGTTGGGAAGAGGCTCGCTGACCATCGGCTACAACGGACAGACGCCAGAGCGGATCAAGAAACACATGGCCAACTGGCATACCTTCGATATCAACACCCTGCAGGCAAATGGCGGTCCCTGTGACGGAGACTATTACGGCATGCCGTGGCCGTGTTGGACGACGAAACACCCGGGGACCCCGATTCTCTATGATATCTCCATCCCGGTAGCAAAAGGAGGATTGCCGTTCAGGAACCGATTCGGCCTGGAGAAAAAATACGATTCCTCGGGGCGAACCGAAAACCAGCTGGCGGCTCCTGGATCAGCGAATCCCGGCAGCGAGGTTGACGGCGGCTATCCTGAGTTCAAGGATGTTGTACCCGGAACCAATTGGAAAACGGACCTTTCACAGAAAACCCTAAAGGTGGCGATTGCCCGTGGCATGGCACCTTTCGGCAATGCCCGTGCCCGCTGCGTGGTCTGGAACTTCCCGGACCAGGTCCCCATCCATCGCGAGCCGATTCATACCCCACGTCCCGATCTGCTCCCCGAATATGCGACCTATAAGGATGTGCCCAATCATTATCGGGTTGATACCCGCTTTGCAAGCGAGCAGAAGCCGGATCTGGTGAAGGAATTTCCTTATGTACTGACAACAGGCAGGATGGTCGAGCATATGGGAGCCGGTGCCGAGACCCGCAGCAACAAATATCTCGCGGAGCTGCAGCCGGAAATGTATGTCGAGATCAATCCCCGGCTCGCCAATAACCTGGGGGTTAGAAAAGGAGAAATGATCTGGATCGAATCACCGGAGGGCGGCAAAATCAAGGTCAAGGCGTTTTTCACCGAAAGGGTGGATGACAAGACACTCTTCCTTCCTTTCCATTTCGCAGGCGTGCTGCTGGGGCAATCACTCGCCGAGAAGTATCCGGAAGGTACCGTTCCCTATGCTCTTGGCGAGCCGGGGAATGTCGTTACCAACTATGGCTATGACATCGTCACGCAGATGCAGTCGACCAAGGACGGTCTGTGCAAAATAAGCAAGGCCTGATAGGAGGATATGAAAATGGCAAGGATGAAATTTTTATGCGATGTTGATCGTTGCATCGATTGCAGCGGGTGTGTCGTCGCCTGCAAAGAGGGAAATCATATCCCCGTTGGTGTCAATCGTAGACGCGTGGTGACTTTGGATCAAGGAAAGCCCGGGAGAGAGATCGATCTCCATTTCCTGCATGCACTGTGCGGATGCGCCGTGCATTGCGGTCTGTCCGGTGGATGCCATTTATCAGCGGGATGACGGTATCGTGCTGGTCAATAAAAAGATCTGCATCGGCTGCGGCTATTGTTTTATGGCCTGTCCCTTCGGGGCACCCCAGTTTCCAAAAGGGCAGGTCTTCGGCGCCCGCGGTGCGATGGACAAGTGCACGTTTTGTGCCGGTGGGCCTGAAGAAAACTTCAGTGAGGAAGAACGTCGGCTTTACGGTCAGAACAGGATTGCCGAAGGCAAAGTTCCGCTCTGCGCCGGCATGTGCGCCACCAAGGCCCTGATGGCCGGTGATGCTGATGTGGTGGCCGACATTTATCGAGAGCGCGTTTTCCAGCGGGGCTCAGGAACGGAGGCCTGGGGCTGGGATAAGGCCTATAACAGGAAATAGCCTGGTTCCGGATTTTGCTTAGTCTCTCCGGCTCCTGCAGATCAGGAGCCGGAGTCTTCCTTTATCTGAGGAGAAAAATTATGCGACGATTCGTGTTATCGGGTTTCCTATGTCAGACTATGTCGCTATTTGCAGGCAGCGCCTTCGCAGCTACCTCCCAAACGGCGGCACCGGCCACACATGCCCCCGGTCTGCTCTCAAATTTTTTTAACCAATTGATAGTTCTTGTATCAGGACATTGGCCGAAATACGGACAGATGTTCACATATCTGCAGGCGCACCTGTTCGGTCGTATTTTTTTGGGGGTACTTATCCTTGTGCCGGCCGCCTATCTCCTTCATCTTCTGATTATCGGAGCAAAAAGATTCTCCCATGACGGTCCCGAGGTCCTTTATTTTCGCATCGGGGTGCGGATTATTCATTTTGTTGCTGCAGTGTCTTTTTCCCTGATTGTGATCACCGGCCTGATGATGGTGTTCGGTCTCTTTTTCGGAGGTGGGCTACCGGTTCGGATCGGGCGTTATATCCATATCTATGCTGCAATAGTTTTTACCGTCGATGCTTTGGTGATGTTTGTCATGTGGGTTAAGGATATGCTGCCGATGCGCCCACGATATCGCCTGGGTGTTTATGCTGGGGGGATATTTGAGCAAGGAGAAGAAACCGGTTCCGGCAGGAAAATTCAATGCCGGTCAGAAAGTATGGTTCTGGCTGGCCACGGCGGGTGGAGGTGTGATGGCCTATACAGGATATTACCTTCATACCTTTAGTGGTGTTACGGATACCCTTCGTCTTTACGCGATCATCCACAATTTCCTGGCAGCTTTTATGGTCGTTTTTTTCTTGACACACCTCTATATGTCGATTTTTGCAGTTAAAGGTTCTCTCAGGAGTATGTTGACCGGCTATAAGCCGAAAGAAGAGGTGGATATAATGCACAGCCGTTTTCGGTATGAGTAGATTGCCAGTGAACAGTAGCTGTTTGTTTTACCGGTCCATGGTTTAAAAAAATTCCAGGGAAGCGATTGATAGCCATGGCGTAATCTGGTATAAAGCGGCGAACCGGTTGTATTCAAGGCGGGTTTCAAAGAGTGAAATCCGCCTTTGTTTTTCTAAAGGATGAACAATGACGGCAATTATTACCTTTATCGGTTGGCACGATAGCGGCAAGACAACCCTTGTCTCTCAGGTTGTCTCTCATCTGAAGGACTTCGGCTACAAGGTGGGAGTCATTAAGTCGAGTAACGAGATGGGGATACTTTTCGATACACCGGGTACAGATACCTATAAACACCGGCAGGCCGGAGCGGATTCCATCCTCTTCATCGCTCCGGATCAGATGGTCCTGCAGACGGTGAACAATAATCTTTCTCTGACCACCCTGGCCCATCGCTACCTACCGGATGTCGATATCGTCATTGGTGAGGGATTCAAGGATGCACGACGTGTCTCAAAAATAGAGGTTGTACGCAATCCTTCCCAGATACTGCGTGACGAGGTCCATGGGGTTATTGCTGTGGCCACAGATCTGGATATTGCGGGAAACTATGTCTTTGGCCTGAATCAGTCGGAAGAGATAGCCTCTTTTATCCGAAAGAGGTTTCTGAAAGAAGGGGAGAAGCGTATGGATATGGTTTCGCTCCTGGTAAACGGGAACAAGGTGCCGTTAAAGGAATTTGTTCAAGAAGCGCTGACCGGAACTATCACCGGTTTCGTTAAATCTTTGAAATTTGCTGATAATGCTTCAGAAATAGAACTGCGGATCAAAGTTGGAGGTGACACAGATAAGACCCGATAGATTGCTCGCTTAAAATATGTAGTCTACATCTCTTCGATCTGGTTTCTAAATCGCCGTAACTGCCGTTCTCTGATCTCGACCAGATCCAGGTTGTAGATATCCGGTGGAAAGAGAAGATCCGCTACACCGGAGTCGAAAATGCGTTTGACCTCATATTCATCATGGGCGACATCGCGTTGGTAGATGTAATTCAGATAGCTCCTGTTGGTATGCAGGATGAATTCAACCCGCATTCCTCCAAGTCGTGCAAAAAATTTCAACATCTGGGTCTTGTTGGAACTCCCTGTGCTGTGACTTTTATAGGTCTTTCCAGTCAGAGTATCGGAGATATCCTCAAGCGTCATGAACGAGTCTATTTTCAGGGCGCTGCGAGTGAGATGCTTTTGAAAATGCTGGACGTCGCTTATGGTGTTCAGGACTGCCATTAAACCCAATTCGTCGTCGACGGCGACTGCAGGGTTTTTCTGATTTTTCCTTAGCAGCTTCAGGACTTTGGCTGCAGGTGGTTTTTTCCGGATGGTCACATAGACAGGGATTTCCTGTTTGCCTCGCACAAAACGCCTTCGTTTGATAAGGGTAATCTTTTGTCCCGGCTTGGCGGAGAGAGTCTTTTTGGTTTGTTCATCGACGACCCTGACATCAGTACAGGCGAAAGATTCCGAATCATGTTGGCTCACGAGATAGACGATTTCCAGCTCACCAATCTTCATGCTCGGGCTCCAGACATGCTCGTTTAAAAAATGTAAAAAGCCTGTGAACTTGTTCTCTATATCTGTTTCTCGCTCCCTTTGGTCGATGGAGCCTGCCAGATTCATCAGGGTCAGTTTGCGCTTTGCTTCAAAACGAGCCTTTTTATGATATCTGTCATCAAAAATGATCAAGAGAAGGTCCAGCGGATTACTGGTGACTTCGATTTCGTTGGTGGTCTCTATATGAGAAGAAAAAGGCGCCAGAATCTTTGTTCGTAGATGGGAAATGACGTCGTTGGCGGTTCGGGCATATTCATTGAGGCGGTTATTTGTCTCCCTTGCATTGCCGCTCATCCCGAACATATTGGAAAGCAGGATAAGAGCCCGGTCATGGCGAATGGCCCTGAGCTTGGGGTCGTGAATCAATGCCAGAATGTCATTATAACTGGTAATATCCAGGAACTCGAATATCTGGTTGCGGACGGCTCGATACTTGGTGACGCTGACCTGATCACTACAATGCTTGCGTACCCACTCTTTGACCTCAACGGAAAACGGATGGGCGGAGGGAACGGCGAAGCCGGTTGCAAACAGGTCGTCCTGCTTCATTGAGGTAAAAATAGAATCTTTCCCTAGTATTTCCATATGATCCTGGATAGTCTTCGGTAAGCGTGTGCCGCAGCGTATTTCTCAAGGGTATTACAAATATCGCGTATTTCCTTAGAATCGATCTGTAAAGTAGGGCTCAAGAATCTCGGGGATCTTGATTGAACCGTCCTCTTGTTGATAGTTTTCCATTACAGCGAGCAGCGTACGGCCGATGGCAAGCCCGGATCCGTTTAATGTATGGACAAGTTTGCTCTTTTTTCCATCCTTCGGGCGATACCTGATTGAGCCGCGGCGGGCCTGGAAGTCCAGGAAATTGGAGCAGGACGAAATCTCACGGTAGGTCTGTTGCCCTGGAAGCCACACCTCGATGTCGTATGTCTTGGATGAAGAGAACCCCAGGTCGCCGGAGCAGAGCGTCACCACCCGGTAATGAAGCCCCAGGAGTTGCAGGACGGACTCAGCGTCGGCAAGCAGTTTTTCCAGTTCTTCAGCCGAGGTCTCCGGGGTGGTAAATTTGACCAGCTCAACCTTGGTAAACTGGTGCTGTCTGATTAAACCGCGGGTATCCTTGCCGTAGGAACCAGCCTCGGAACGAAAGCATGGGGTAAACGAGGTGAATTTGATCGGCAGATCCTTTTCTACTATGGTCTCCTGACGATAGATATTGGTCACCGGGACCTCTGCCGTTGGGATCAGATACAAATCCCAGTCCTTGATCTTGAAGAGATCGGATTCAAATTTCGGGAGCTGGCCGGTGGCCGTCATTGAGGCCGTGTTAACCAGAAAAGGCGGCAGGACCTCGGTATATCCGTGTTTCTGGGTATGAAGGTCGAGCATGAAATTGGTCAGCGCCCTGTCGAGACGAGAGGCGAAACCCGAGAGGAGGGAAAATCTGGCACCTGAGAGTTTAGCCGCCCGTTCGAAGTCGAGGATGCCCAGATTTTCACCAAGTTCCCAATGGGGTTTGGGAGGGAAAGGGAACACCGGCTTTTTACCCCATTTTTTTACCTCGATATTGTCGCTGTCGTCGGAGCCCGTGGGGACCGAGTCGTCGCAGAGATTAGGGATGGCCATGACTATATCCATAAGACCGGATTGGATGTCAGCCAGTTCAGAGTCAAGGTCTTTGATCTTCTGACTCATCCCACGCATTTCAAGGATCAGAGGTTCGGCTTTGGCCCTATCTGCTTCGGTGCCGGCTTTTAAGACGGCGATTTCTTTTGAAGCGTTGTTTCTGGTATTTTTCAGGCCCTCAACCTCACTTAACAGGCTCAGGCGTTTTTGATCGAGGAGTGCAAATTCCTCCAGCTTCTCGGTGGTCATCCCCCGTTTGACACATTTTTCTTTAACCAGTCCGATGTTTTCCCGTATAAAACGTAATTCGAGCATAAGAGTGCTATCCGCTTGTTTGATGATTGTTTATTTTGATGTGGCCATGAGGACCTGCCGCCTGGCCACGGTTACAATCGAAGAGAAAAAACTTTTTATCATGGTCTCGTAAAGACCGCAACCTCTAACAAATTGCATTTCGGCTCCCGTTCTGCTATTTTGCGCCGGGAACCAAACATTATCCACTTCCACCTACGCCTTCATTACGGCGATGGAATTTTACCTGTATGCAAGTCAATACTTCATTGATAGTTTTTTTTAACGAATTACGCAAGTCCATACGTGCACTTGGGGCAAGTGTTCTTGTGGCTACCGCGGTGATTTTTTTCCTGTCCCCGAGACTTTTGCAGATAGTCCAGAACCATCTGGCAGACAAGTTGTACTTTTTTTCGATAGCTGGCCCCTTTCTCTCCCATGTGAAATTATCCCTTTTTGCGGCCCTTTTTATCTTAATGCCGTGGATAATGACGGTTCTTTGGCGGGCAATGGGCAAGCCTTTTGGAGTAAAAGGTTTTTCCCTTGCATTGTTTTCTTTTTCCACCTGTCTTCTCTTTTATTCTGGAACAATTTTCTGTTATTTCCTTACCTTGCCGATGGGGATAAAGTTCCTTCTCGGTTACGGCTCGGCAGAACTGCGACCCGTTATTTCGGTGACCAGGTTCGTCAACTTCACCACCATTTTCATTCTTGCCTTCGGTGTTATTTTTGAATTGCCGATTTTTATGGTGTTTATGGCGAGGGTTGGAGTCTGTACCCGAAAATTTTTTGAGAGGAACAGACGCTACGCCATTCTGGTTATTGCTATTGTTGCGGCCGTGCTGACACCGACGCCTGATGTCTTTAACATGGCTCTGATGGGATGTCCGTTGTACATGCTTTACGAAACGGGTATTATAATCCTCATCTTCATGAGGATTAAATAAGAGGTTAAAAGGGGATTATATCCCTGCGGTATTGATTGAGTCCTTCAAGGGTGATCTTTTTTTTTGTAAAGGGTACCTCTTTTACAGCGTAATGCTGGGTATCAAGGAGATCTTGTTAAAATTCGAATAGACGAAATCCGTGTTGCCGGAGAAGAGCCGTGGTGACGCCGGCATGACCGCATGACGGACTGCGGGATTTCAGCATAACGGCAGTAACGGGTTGGCTCTCGGCTATCGTCAGTACCTGGTATGCTCCTTCTATAAAAGCCTCGCTGACATCGGTGCCCTCCCTGGTCTGCACTTTGGCTTTGCCGGCGAGAACGTCGCTCCCTTCTCCACCAATGATATCGGCAGGAGGCCTGGGAGTGGGGAGTCCTCCCAGCTGTTCGGGACAGATGGGGATCCAGGTAGCTGTTTTGATAATTTCTTTTAAGAGAAGGTTGGGTCTGATTTGGGCGTCGTAGCGTGTACAGAGACCGACCAGGCAGGCACTAACAAGATAAAGAGGAGGGTGGGGAGAATCCATGAAGGGGTTGTCGATTTCTCTTGTATTTGTTTATTATCTGTTGGGTTTTTAAAGGAAACGCGGAATATTATAGATGGAACCGACTCGTAAAAAACCTCGTTTGCCTCTGTCACCGATCCAGAAAAGACGGCTGATCATAAGTGTGGTATGCCTGATTTTTTGCTCTTTACTCTGGTTGCTCTTTGCTCCTCGCATGGGATTGTACGCTGTCCTGCATCAACGAGCGGAACTTTCCCGGTTGCAGGCTGAGAATGCGGAGATTAGAAAAAACAACAAGTCCCTGCAAAAAGAGATAGACCGGATACAGAACGACCCGAAACATCTCGAAAAGGTTGCCAGGGGTAGAGGTTTGTTAAAAGAAAACGAGATGGTCTTTGATTTCTCTCCTCCAAAAAAAGAAAAGAAAAAATAACACTGTTTTGCCAAGGAGCCTCCCGGGCTCCAGGTTAATTGGCTCAGGAAAAACCTGAACCTTTCCTGCATCCGGTAGTTGATGCCTGCGGGAAAGACCCTGTTTTTAGTACCTTGCTGCTTACCATCGACAGGATTCTCGTAACGTCTGGACTTTTACACTGCTCACACTTCACCAAATCCACACTGGAGTATGATGCTACGATGGTTTCAAATTCCTTCCCGCATGCGTTGCATTTAAATTCGTAAATAGGCATAGTTGTTATTCTATAATAAATTATCCCTCAGGTTACATAGAGGTTTGAGATTTATAACCGGATAGTTTTTTCCGGATCTTTCTTGTTCTGCCGACACAATATTGTCTGTGTACTAAGATGTAAAGCCCTCTCTTGGATAATTTTGAGGTAGTAAGAAAGTACGACTCAGTTTTGGAAAGTCTTGGTAGACCTTCGGGATATCTGTCGAAAAAAACAGAACTATTCGGTTTTGGCAACGCGGGTTGGTCTGCTCTGCTCCCGTTGATAAGCCAGGGGTTGGAAAAGCAAATAAAAAATATTTCCCCTGAGATTGACATAGGTTACCTGAACAATGTTCAGGTGGGAAGTTTGTCGGAAATAGAGACAATATGATGGGAAATGGAGGCTTGAGGACGACTACTCGAGAAAGGACTGTAATATTTCACAGGAGCGGCATTTCTCCATCTTTTCTTCAATAGAACATCCGTTGGTACAGTCGCAGCAAGTGCCGCACAGGAACCAACACAAATGACCACTTTGAAATTCCCATGCCGGGCATTGTTCCTTCATGCCGCAATGCTTTATTTCCCAACAGGGAATGGTTGTTTTATGTTTTCCCTTGTGATTACAGAGAAGGAAAAAGACCTGCCGCTCGATATGGCTGGGTATCTTTCTCCATCCCTGTTCATAGCTGTGAACGGTCTTGAGGGCTATACCCAGAAGTTCAGCCATTTCTTTCTGTGTTTTTCCCAGTTTTTTCCTGGATCTTGCAAATTCTGCGGTATCCAATTGAACCTCCTTGACAGCAAGAGCAGGTATTACTCCTAAATCAGCATGCCTTGCAGCGTCAAATCATCAAAGCTCGTCACTCCGGCGCATGGCACGACCGCTGCTCCTGCGAAGCTTTCATTAAAAGATACTACAAATGTCTGTATCTGACAAGGTAGAGTACCACAAAAGAATTAATTGCGGCTAAAATATTTTCGGTATTGTATTTAATGGTGGTAATCATACACCATACGGACATAGCAATGATCGATAGTACGCCCTGCCATGGTCACATCGAGCTTTTGGATGGGTCCGCTGCCTTTGACATAACCGGCAAAGAATTTATCCTGCTCCGATTCTTTTGAAAAGCCGACCAGCAGCATATCCTTTCCGTCCAGCTTTGCAGGGGAAAACCAGTAGGCATACATCAAACCGTTCCAACCGAAAATATTCCAGGCCGTGGTCTCTAAAACAGCCCTGTCCGCTATCTGCGGGTTTATACCCAAGGCATTCTTGTACCGGTAAAAAGCAAGCCCACTGGCGATCCGGTATTTGTCCATCCCGACCACAATCGGACGTCTCCCCGTCTCTTTCTCCCGGGCTGCCACGATCTGCTCAATCCGGCCCGCAAGCTTTTCCCATCCGGAGAGAAACGGCCGCTCCAAGGTTGGGATACCGGGGAGCCCCAGGGAATAATATTGAAGAAACAGTCCCCCGAGTAGAAGCATCGTTATAGCCGTAGCCGGCCACCATCGCCTGCAAAGCCTAAGCAGCAACTGACCCTCTTTTGGGGCTCCAAAAGTGTATGCGAGATACGGGACAAGTGCCAGCCAGAGCGGAGCTGTCCAGTTCAGCTTTACCTCCTTGCTCAGGCTGAAGAAAAGAAACACCGACAGGGGTACAACAATCAGGAGCAGGAAAAAGAGAAATCGCCTCTTGTCCATGCCTCCCCGGCCATGCACCAGAAAGGCTATAAAACCCAAGACCCCCGCCGGAGTCAACAACAAGAAAATTTGGCCGACAAGCACGGGGGTTGCAAAATCTGTCATCCCCGTTACCCGCCGCTCGCTCTGGAAAAGAAAGGAGGCCCAATGGTGCTGGGCATTCCAGATGATGACCGGAGAAAATATTGCCAGGGCAATCAAGGCGGCCAGATACGGCCAGGGGCGGAAGAACCATTTGCGGCCACGGGAATCAATCAGCATAAACAGGACAATCGCAGGTCCTAAAAGGGCAATGGTATACTTGGAGAACATGCCAAGCCCCAAAAAGATCCCCACCCCCAGCCAGGCATAAGGACGCTCGAGCAGAAAGGCCCGATAGAGGAAATAGATGACCGCGGACCAGCAGGCGGTGAGCGGAGCATCGGGGGTCATCATCATGCCGACCAAAAAAAAGACCGGCAGTATAGACAGCAGCATGACCGAACGGAAAGCTGTGAGCCGGTCATAGAGGGAGCGGGTGAGCAGGTAGGTAAAGCAGGCCGTCACAAGCCAACAGAAGATCGCCCCGATGCGCACCCCGAATTCAGAGGTGCCGAAAACCGCTGTGCCGATCCGGTTTAAAAGCGCCACCATCGGCGGATGATCAAGATAGCCCATGGCCAGATGCTGCCCGTAATTCCAGTAATACGCCTCCTCTTCCAGAAGCGCCGGCAGACCCAGGTAGACAATTCGCAAAACAAGCGCAAAGACGATGACGCCCAGGCAGAAGAGTCGGTTGCGCACATCCCGATTCTGTTCTGCAAAGACGAAGAACATCAGTCCAAGTGCTGCCAGGAAAAGAGAGACCAGGGAGGTGAGCGGCATGGCAACGGCCAGGGGGAGTCCCAGGCGCAGCAGATCGCCAAGAATGCCCCCCCGAAGCACAAGCGCCAGCAGGCTGATGACGGCAATACCTCCAATGTTTCCCTTCCGGGAAAAGGTTAGACGACAATGGATGATTGAGGCGAAGACACAGGCGGTCAAAAAGCTTGCCATATGACAAGATGCAAGGGAGCCCCCCTGTTGATAGAGAGAGAAGAAGACCAGAATATCGACAACGGCTCCCAGTCCCAGGGCGGTCCACAGTCCTGTGGCAAAGGAGGCACAGGGACGGACTCCGCAAAGTCCAAGCACCTGGCGGAAATATTCGAGGATGATCCGCTGGTTCATCTTCGATTTGCCTTTTAGGCGATCGTGAAAGGTTATCGGGATCTCTGCGACTCTGAGACGCCCTTTTCCTGCAACCAGGACCTCGAGACCGATCTTGAAGCCGCTTACCGCGGTATCAAGCTCTGTGAGATGGTTTCTTTGCACAGCGAAAAAACCGGCCAGGGGATCTTTAGGATCACTGAGGATCCTGGCCGGAAGCGTGGCCAGGCGTGAGGCGATCCTCCGGCTAAGGGGCCAGTCCGGCGTGCCCCCCCCGCTGGTATATCTGCTGCCGATGACCATATCGTGGGTGCCTTCAAGAACCGGCCGGATAAGATCGGGCAAGACCTCGGGAGGGTGGCTGAGATCGGCATCCATGACAACTATGATATCGCCAGTGGCGTATCGTGCCCCTTCGATGACGGCACCGGCAAGGCCGTCCTTGGTCTCACGACAGAGCAGCCTCACCGGATAATCGGCCTGCCATTTACGCACCTCGCCCCGGGTGCCGTCGGTGGAGCTGTCATCGACGATGACGATCTCAAAAGGCAGGTCGCTCAGTCCGGGGACATCAAAAATCCGAGTCAAAAGCGGATGGATGTTTTCCGCCTCGTTCAGGGTTGGAATGACGATTGAGGTTCTTGGCTGGTTGCTTGGGCGTTGGTCCATAAATCGGATCACTGCGGTAGAAGGTGGACTAAACAATCATGATCGATAAGAGATTGAGCAATAGTATAGAAAAAGAGTCATGGGTGCTCGTTTGGGATATGGAAGAGGACATAACCGTGATCAGCAAGAAGCCTTTCTGCCGGGATGTTTTGATCTTTTAACTTCGTGAAATAATATTCTGTCGTTATTCCGACTTTGTTTTTCGGATCTTGGAAGTCTTTTTTAAGAGCTTCCAAGTTGTTCAAACCGGTATCCACGGTTTTGCGATGGGAATAGAAGTTCACACTGGGACGACTCGAGACCTCGAACATGACGATCCGGCCGTCTTCCGGGGTTTTGGCTGCTGCCTGTTCGGCAAGACGGGTAAGAGGTCTGTTTATCAGGTCATCATAGGTTGGCAAGATAACAAAGAAAAGAACGGAAGTGACAACGAGTGTGGCCGCAGTAAGTATCATAAAGAGAGACTGGGGCGATTGCGTCCGGTTGGCGGAAATAAGACCGAGGGCGATTGCAACCATTACCAGCCCACAGGCATAGGGGATGAAACCCAGATGTATGGGTTGCGCGAGTACCGGAGCCTTTAAAGCTGATTCACCGAGCCATTTTGGAAGGTGTGCTATTATCTGGGGGGATGCCATAAAGAGGATTCCCAGGCCAAAAATCAGGAGGGCGGCGGAATAGGTGGCTAGAGACCAGGCCCATCTTTTTGTTTTCTCCTGTTCGTCAAAAAGCGTTGCAGTAAGTATGGCGATGCCGGGAAGGGCAGGGAGGATATAATTGGGGAGTTTGGTGGCGGCTATTGAGAAAAATCCGAAGGTGATAATCGAAAAGAGAAGAAACAGACGAATGAAACGAACACGTTTGCTGGACGAATCCAGGTAAGGGCAGCGAAAAGCGGCAAAGGGAATAAAACCGCTCCACGGCATGAATCCGACCAGAAGAACAATAAGATAAATAGATCGGGCCTGAGTGGCCCTCCAGTGGGGTTGTGAAACGCTCGACATGCTGTTTCATGAACAGGTCTTTCATGAAGGAAAAACCTTCTGGATGGGCAAATCCCAGCAAGAGATACCAGGAAAAACCAATGACCAACAATATGATTGATCCCGGAATAAACCATGAGCGCTTGAAGAGTAATCGAAGCGGCCGATGCTTAGAAGATAAAAGAATGCAGTGACAAAAGGAAATAAGGCGCCGATGGCACCTTTGGTCAGCATGGCAAGTCCGGCAAAAGCGCACCCAATCCAGAAAAGCGGTGCACCGTTTTTCTGTTCTATAACGCGTTCGACTCCCCACCATGAAAAACAGAGACAGAGCATGAAAAATAAGGTCAGTAGCATGTCTGTCATTGCAATGCGGGAGAGGTAGACAAAAAAGAGGCTGGTGCCGAGAATCAGGGAAGCTTTAAAGGCCGTTGTAGGTCCCAGAGGTTTGCGGCCAGCAAGGAACAGGAGCAGAACGGTGGCAATTCCAGCCAAGGCGTTTATGAATCTGGCCCCAAAGGAGTTTGTGCCGAAAAGCCTGTAGCCCAGCATCTGCCCCCAATAGAGAACGGGCGGTTTTTCGAAAAACCCTTCGCCGTTCAGGGTGGGAAGGATATATTCGTGATTGACGAACATTTCCCGAGAAACTTCGGCATAAACCCCTTCATCATAATCCATGACCCCGGTTTTCCAAAGAAATCCCATATATAAAGAGGTAAAAACGACCAACAACAATATAAATCTCATGTGAGGCTCCGGGTTTAGTGACGAAAACGGGAAGCTATGAGGGCCATCCGATTTTATGTCGTGTTTTAAAAAGGGCTTTTTCGGCAAGGCTGCGAAGACCGGCCAATGGCTTTTTGATCCTGATGGTTTGCCTGTTCATAATAACTCCGTTATTGCAGCTGCAAAGAGAAAATTTGTCGTTTTTGCTGATTTCTCGGTTCAAGACCGCGAAAAGGTTATATTCATCTAGTACACGCCGTCTTGCTTCGATAACATAGGGGAGGCGATCGAGATATTCGTTATTGGCAATCGTAGAACGAATAATGGCAAGAGACCTGTTGAAGTCGTTGATATCGAGAGGAATGTAGCTTTCCTTCGGAAAATAGTCCACGGCATTGGGACATCCATGATAAAAAGGGACTGCATAGCCGAGAAAAGCGTCAGGCATCTTCTCGGTCAGGTGATGTGGATAAATATGATTTTCTATTGCAATGTGATACTGATAGGAATCGACAGCTACAGCCTTGTCCGACATTGCCTTGACTCCATGTCCGAAGATGTCCAATTCAGGTAGGGCTTCCTTGAGTTTCTGAGTAAACAGGAATCTCTTGTAATGAAGAGTGAGCTTCCCTTGCCGTTCCGAGCAGACAGTTGAGAGGGTTCGTGTTTTGCCTGGAGGCGAGGCGGCTTTCATGTCATCATAGGTTCGAATCCGCCCTCCGGAAAAGGGGAAGCCGTAAAACCAGATCAAACCCGGTTGAGTAAACACCGGATGAGGATGAGAGATTGCCCAAGGCTCCTGACTGGTGATGACCATTCCGAATTGTCGGAGGTAGTCGGTACCGTAAACAGTGATGGATGAAGGCTCGGCTGTAACTAATACTGTTTTTTCCGGAGCACATTTGAGCCGTTCTTCGCTGAAGCTCCATGGCTGGCGTGAAAGGTCGTGATAAACTGCGAGCCAGTCGTATTTCTTGGCCGCGGCATCAAAGACAAAACGGCAGTTTCCCCATTCACAGGTGTTGCCAGGAAGCTGACGTGTCCAGCGGGGAAAATTCTCCACCTGGGTGAGCCCTCGTGCCATAAACTTGACGATTATTTTTTGATTTCCGACTATTGTATTTTCCTCAGTGGTACGCAAGGGGAGTGATAGTGTTAATGCGTGCAGTAAATTTTTGCGTATTTCTTTATTTTAATTGATTTTTATGGTCTTCCAAGATTCTAAAGTGTTTTACCCTATTACTCCAATGAAAACCATCCCTATTCCGAACAGTAATTTTCTTTCGGACACAAAGATGAAAAACTCGTAAAAATCTTTTATCTGAGAATGGCAAAGTAAAAAAGCAATATATGCAAGGAGCGAAAAAAATTCATTGTTTCTAAGTAGTAAGGGTACGTCGTAACGACTAAAAACGTGTAGCAACGAAGCCGGTCAGCGAACATAGTGAGATTCCGGGTGGAGAGTCTTTACGACACCAGCAAAGATAACCATACGACAAAATCAACTATTATAATTTGATTTCAGTCTATATAATAGGGAAATAGATTGAAATTGGAAAAAAGCTTGCGGAAAAAATAAAGATGAACTCCTGGATAAAGCCATTATTATACTCTGTTTCATCGCTTCTTCAATACCATAGATCTAATGGTATTGCACATTATCCAGCTAATGAGGAAATCGTATCCTTCTTGAGGTCAATGGAGGTCGTAGAGCCTTTGAAACCGGCTGACCCCGATTTTACCAAGACTTCAATGGATGCGGATTCGGCAGCTATCGGCAATCGAACTATCGGAACATGTGATGATATTGCGGAAGAAGTACGAAATTGTACCGACTGTGTCCTCCACACAAAAAGATTGGTTGCAGTTCCGGGGGGTGGCGGCAAAAGGAGGGCCAAGCTTCTAATCGTTGGGGGATGGCTCGTTGAGGACACAAGAAATCTTGCGTTTAAGGAGAGTATTTTTGGGATTGAAGAAGACGGAATGGTTGCCCGGATGGTATCGGCTATTCATTTGTCTTCCGAGGAGGTCTTTATTACGAATGTTATTAAGTGTGCTGTCGATGAAAGTTGCCGGCCAACTGTTGAAAATATCAAAGCCTGTTTTTCATATCTGAGACGTCAAATCCAAATACTCGACCCGGTTGTCATTTGTGCCATGGGAATAGATGCAACAAAATCGTTGGTGAAAAGTAGCAAACCCTTATCGCAACTTCGGGGAAAGGTCTACCCGTTTACCGTGTCGGAGAGACGGACGATTCCTGTTATCCCGACATATCATCCCACATTTCTACTCAAGAACCCAGAGTTCAAAAGGGCGACATGGGAAGATCTACAGTCTATCGCAAAATATTTGTAATCAGGAGATGGCGTAAAAAAAAGGGGGGAGGGCAAGCGTGTGATTCCCTGAACGTTTTAAAAGCTCATGGTCAATTGGTTGCTGATCATGACGATACTTTCGACGTCACTATAGGCATTATTGTTTTTGAAAATGTCGCCGGTGTCCATGAAACCGAAATGCATTTCATAGGACAGGTGGTTGAACAGTTTATAGATGACACCAAGGTTTGCTTCCCAACTTGAGTCAAAATTTGAATTGAAGGATGTCACAGTATTGTTTTTGGTAACTCCGATTACTCCCTGAAAGGCCAGATTCGGAGTTGCGTGAATATCAGCGGAAATAATAACCCCCTGGGTAAGGTTCTTCCCGGTGGTATAGTCAAATCTGTCGTGGTTTTCCGCTTGAGAAGAAAGGATATCGGTCTTTGTTCCGGTGATCAAGAGGGGATTGAAATGCGTTGTATTTTTTGAGGTGACAGTCAGGTTTGGATGGGTCTCGGTATTGAATGTATAGGTAACTATTTTATACAATTCATGGTCATTGAGATCTGCCGCCTGAGCAATTGACCCTGTCAATGCGAATACAAGCAGAATCAGACTGGATAAGATTATGTTCTTCATTTTTAACTGGATACAGATAGCCTTTTAACCTCTATTTAAGAGCCCGGTCACTCTTCTCTTCTGTCGGGCAAGTACAAAAAACTTTACTTACTATTATAATGTATTGAATCGGCTTAAAAGTCAAGTAAAAAGAAAATCTCAACGTATTCTGTATAACGGTACAAAATAAAAAACCCCGGAAAAATTCCGGGGTTTTTTATTGTCAAACAATCAACATGTACTGACGATAATGACGATAGACATTAAAAGTCCATTTGCCATTTGGCGCCGACGACGTATGCGTCTTGCAGATTGCCAAGACCTATGTTGGGTACGCCAATGTGATTAGCGCTTGAACCATTGTTGTAGTGGAAATAATCGAATTCCGGAACCACATGAAAATGAGGAGCAATCTCGATCGGAGCGTTGATGAACACAGATGTCTGATCGTAATCGGTGTTTGCCTGCTTGTCACGGGTAAAACCGACACCGGCAACAACAGAAGCGGTCTGAGATACCTTGGCGCCAACCTGAACGAAGCCACCCCAAGAGTCGGTGTTATCAATACCGCCAGTGGCGTCCAGAGTAGCAAAGGAATTGTTACGACCGGCGATTCCAAAGTTGCCAAGGTTTTGGCCGTAGTGAACCTGGGTTTTAGCTGTAACCGCCCCAACATTGACTGCGGCACGTGCATAAACGAGGAAGGAATTAACGTCTTCGTCCCAGTTGGCGGCGTCATTCTGTTCCTTGGTGGTATTGAAGGCAAAACCAGCTCCGAAAGTGGTGCCTCCTGCCTTTCCGTTGTAACCAACACCAACTTTCGGGGCTACATTGTAATGTACAGAGTTGGCTACCAGGGCGGTGCTGTTATGCGGTGTGACCAAAGTGACGTACAAGCCGTTGTTCAGAGTGAGTTTGACCTGCGGTTGACGACTGTCATAGAGGCAGCCGAAGCCGATGAAGCCGTTGTCGGCGTCATACACCTGATCGGAGAACATCGTCCAAGGGTTGTATGTCTGACCGATCAACAGGGTGCCGCCACCAAAATCGTAGGTGCCGTACATCAAACGGGTGTAGAGACCGTTTCCATTAGCAGCGTCTTTTATTCCCATCTCGAATTGACCCTTGAGTTTCCCCTCGTCAAATTTGACGCCGAATCGAGAGTTAACTGCAAGATTGTTTTGGACCGTGGTGGCGCTATCGTCGCCTGCAGTATTCAAGACACCATCAGACTTCTGGTTGATGTAAAAGGTATCATACCGCATTGAGCCGTAGATTTGGGCAGCCCCGAAGGCGGGTGCAGCCATGGCCAAGCTTAGTCCGGCCACACACAGTGCTTTTATCGAATTTCTCACTTTTTTCCTCCTGAAATTAGAAGTTGTTGTTTCGCGCAAGCACAATGCCTGCACTTTCCTCACAAATATGCGGGGAAAAACTAATCTATAACATTTCTCCCCTCAAGAAACACGGCCTGAAAGGGAAAAATTAAGAACCGCAAACACCGCCGTGCCGGCCGTTTACTGTAGGTTTCACCTCCTTTTCAAGATGGATACGTACAATTACAACGTCCTCGACGGATCAATTCCTACTCGTAAATAAATTGTCTTTTTACCTTGCAAACCTCTCTTGCGAGGTTCGGTGTAACGACTCATTTCCAGTAGTATAAATTTTTAAACTGTATTGTCAAGAGAAAAAAACCTTTAAAAGAGCACTGAAAGCACGAATTCTCACAGGCTCAACATATTATATTATACCTAATTTTCTCATCAGGTACAAATTTTTGGTGTTGAGGAGAAAATCAGGGAAGAATCAAAATCTTCGTTTCCCGATAGTTGAACGTTTTTTTCATTATGAGGTGTAGTGTTGCGCCTGTTATCCAGCGCCAACTTCACGGCCGAGAAGTATGGGTTCTGCCCTTGGTAGTGGACTGATCTTGCAAGAAGGTCGGGATTGGGATATATACAGAAGATCTTGCTAGGGGCGATTTTGATCCGTCCTTCTACACGACTTGCAAATCCTTATGAACGGTATGGGAGAGATTATGTCCGGAAGACTTATTTCATCAATATGCATTGTTTTTGTTTTTCTTTGTGGTTATCTGCCGGTGCAGGCACAGGAAGAAAAACCTTCGGTTATTATCATGCCTTTCAATACCAATGCCGCAGGGAAATATGCTTATCTCAGTGAAAGTTTAAGAAATATGCTCTCCAGCCGTATTGCCGCAAAAGGCGATATCCAGATACGGGATTACCCTCTTTCGCAAAAAGAACTTAAAAAGATTAAGAGTTTGAAGAATCATGAAGGGGCCAACAGTATTTTTGCCCATCTCCATGTCGATTATATTGCCGTCGGTGCAATGTATTCCGTCTCGGATACGTTGAATCTGCAAGTAACGTTTTATCCGATTGCCGGTAATGGAAAACCGGTGAATTTTTCGATGGTTGCTAAAAATGAGAATGACG
>CAWGGS010000029.1:0-28532 GCA_963822095.1 uncultured delta proteobacterium | reverse complement strand
TTATGTTTATGCCCTGTTCTTCGGTTCAGTTGGTGTTTGCTGATGTAATCGTTCATCCCGGATTCGATACATTTCTCCTTGTCTCCAACCATTACATTGGCGGTCATGGCAATGATCGGGACCTGCGTGTGCCCCTTTTCCCGTATTCGTCGGGTTGCCTCCAGGCCGTCCATCTCAGGCATCTGAACATCCATAAGGATTAAATCGAAGTCGTCGGGATATTTCGTATATCTCTCCAGGGCCAATTTACCGTTGTCGACGATCTCGACGGAATATCCTGCCTTGGAGAGCATGATTTTCGCGAGCCTCTGGTTGATTGGGTTGTCTTCGGCGACCAGAATCCGAACGGATTGTTTGATCTCCTCACGAACCGAATACTGGGTAATGATTGCCTGTGGCTTGTCGTCGGGTATTTGGAGCGTTTCTTTCCTGCTGATTATTTTGGCAAGTGTCCGCAATAGGATAGGTCTTCTTGTCGGCTTGGTCAGGAAGGCCGTGAAACCGGCGTCCCGGCACTGAGCCGCAATTTTTTCCGTAGAGGAGGTATAGGCGACCAGGGGAATGGAATGGCTCTTCAGTTTTGAGCGGCGAATCCTTAAAGCCAGATCGAACCCGGTTACGTTGGGCATCTGCAGATCTAGGATACCGAGCTGGAAAGGTTCCCCTTGTTTCTCCGCTGCTTTCAATATCTCGAGTGCCGTCTCTCCATCCAGTGCGGTTTCGACCAAAAAACCGGATCGCGTCAGGATGTCGCGCAGGATTTCTATATTGGCTTTGTTGTCGTCTACTACCAAAATTTTCAGGCCATGAAAATCCTCAATACTCTGCTCTGCCCTTGCAATGCGGAAGGACTTCTTCATCACGGCGGTGAAATGGAAAATGGTTTCCTTGCCAAGGGTACTCTCCACCCATATCCTCCCGCCCATCAGAGAGACCAGTTGTTTGCTGATGGAGAGTCCAAGCCCCGTACCACCGTATTTTCTGGTTGTAGACCCATCCGCCTGTTTGAAGGCCTCGAATATGGATTCGAATTTTTCCTGTGGGATCCCTATGCCCGTATCCCGTATTTTGCAGTGCAGAACAGTCTTGCCGCTATATTCCTCTTCAACCTCGATGGAGAGTTCGAGTTCTCCCTGTTCGGTGAATTTTGCAGCATTGCCGAGCAGGTTGATCAGAACCTGACGAAATCTTCCGGGATCACCGATCACATTTGCCGGCAGGTTGTCACCGATCCTGCAGAGGACTTCAATAGGCTTTCCGGCTACCCTGGGCCTGATCAGTTCACAGACGTCATGGGCGGTAATTTCCGGATCGAAATCAATCCATTCCAGGGTCATCCGGCCCGCTTCGACCTTGGAAAAGTCGAGTATATCGTTGATCAGATTCAACAGGGCCTCAGCACTGCGTTTGAGGGTCAGTGCGTTTTCCTTTTGTTCGTCATCGAGATCCGAGGAGATGAGTAACTCGGAGAACCCTATGATACCGTTCATCGGTGTGCGGATCTCGTGGCTCATTGATGCAAGGAATTCGCTTTTGGCCACGCTTGCCGCCTCGGCAGCTGTCTTGGCTTCAAGCAGTTCCCGGGTCTGGTTCTCTATCTCCGACTGGAGATTTTGAGAATATTCCTCCTGTTGTTCCTGGATGATCCTGTAGCTTCTCTGCGTTTCCTCCATCACCTCCTGATACTTTGTGTCCAGGACCTTGAACTTTCGCTCGAATTGTTTCTTCTGGATGGTCAGTTTCTTTTTTAGCTCCGCATTCTCTTTTTGGAGGAGGTAGGAAGAGAGAGCGAGCTGCACCCGTGGGGCCAGAGCATCGGCACCTTGTTTTTCTCCCGGTAAAGAAGCGACGAGAGTGCACTTCATATCGGGTAGGTGGAAGGTGTGGAAGGCCCCATTGGTGCTTGTTCCAGTGGCGCTGCGATGCTGGTGTTTTCGGCAATGACGGATGCAGGTGATGACTTCTTCGTCGTTGTATTGATTACCCTGTTCGAGAGAAAACGATTTTTCCTGTGAATCGATTATCAGGAATCGGCCGTCGGCGATATTTTGGTTCAGATAAGAAAGAAGGCAATCGACTTCATGGGAAAATTCCTCCGGTGACTGAAATATGGAGAATCTTTCAGGCATGGCATCCTCCTCTATGAACCATAAATTTCCCGTGCCTTTTCCATCTCTTCTGGAAAATCGTCGATGAGGACTTTGTATTCGTCGGCATTGCGTTGGAGATGAGAAACAAGTGTGTCGGCGAGTTGTGGAACCGCCCCCGGAATCGGAGTGAAATCGAGCTGTCCGGTGATATATTCGGATATCTGGAGGATTCCGGTCAGACTGGAAGGTGATGTGGTTTCAGACACCGTGTGGTGATCCCGAATGGCATTTTGGATCGATTCGGGCATCTCCCAGTCAAGGGTCATCAGGTATCCTATCTCGCAGTGGTCGGTGTTAAGAAATTGACGTTCATATTCGGGCAAAGAACCATTTTGCCCACAGGCTTTACACATCTTTAAAAATTTTTTTTCAGCGACCTGTTCTTCAACAATAATGCCGAAATCATGGAGAATACTGCAGAGGTAGACGTCATCTCCATTGATGCCGAAGATCCGTTCGGCAACCATTTTACTGAAAATGCTTACCGCAACACAATGGACCCAGAGCTTCTTCCTTGAGAAGATTTTTGAGGAAGTATTATTTTGGAAGATATTTTTCAAGGCATCGGTGATCGCCAAGTTCTGGAGATTTCTCATGCCAATGAAGGCGACTGCGCGGCTGATCGAGTCGACATGTTGCCTGAGCCCGAAATAGGGGCTGTTGACCAGACGGAGAAGCCTCACCACCAGAGTTGGATCCATTTTAATGGTTTCCTCAAAGTCCTTCATGGTTGCGTTGTCGTCATGGACCAATTTAGATAATCTGGTGACAATATAGGGCAGGGTCTTTATGGAGGTGTACTTCTCTATGAGGTTCTGAGCTGTGTTCATATTCGATGGCCTTAATATTTGAGATGAAAATCTTGTTGATAGCCATTTGGGACCTGAGGAGACATCCGGTGCTTCTATTGTTTCTTTGGTTTCATGTCTGTAAATACGGCATGGGCCTGAAGATGTCAGGTTGGGGAACACTGTATTGTAACATTGCAGACCGCTTATCGTCGTCTGCCGACGACCTCGGGTTTGTCTTCTCGTCATTGCCGGCCGTGCGGACTGGAATTTTCAGGTTTTGGCCGATGCGTATAACGGCTTTTGGCCCCAGCTTGTTTTCGCTGCACAACTTATTGACCGAGATATTGTGAGCTGCTGCAATAGAGCTTGCCGTATCACCTCTTTTGACAATATAAAAACGCCGGTGAGATTTCGGCCGAAGGTGTTGCACCGGTGTGGCGGGGTGAGAAACGATACGTTTTACCCTGGTCGCTTTAACTTTGATTAAGGGACTTCCATGAGCGATCTTTCTTCTTCGTGGTTGATTGCCGAGCAACCTTTTGGCGACCTTTTTGGCCGCCAAAAATTCTGAGTAGAAATTTCTGGAAGCGAATTTAAAATATCCTTTCCTATATTTTTTAAAAATAGCCTCATAGCCGCCATAGGCCTGAACGGCTCGCATCATCCCGGCTGTTCCGTAATTGTAGGCAGTTATGGCCAACGGCCAGGAACCGAGAGCCTCGTAGTTTTTCTTCAGAAGTTTAGCCGCTGCCTTTGTCGAGATAAAAGGGTCCCGTCGTTGGTCGATATGACGGTTGATTTTCATATACTGCCTTCCCGTCGATCGAGTGAACTGCCAGATTCCGGCGGCACCGGACTTGCTGTGGGCCTGGGGATTAAAAGACGATTCAACATGCGGAAGATAAGCCAGATCACCCGGCAGACCATGGGCTATCAGTATCTGACGTATCTTCCTGATATAGGCTACGGAACGAATGGCTCCCTCATAGAATCTTTCCTTGAGTCCATTTTGGTAACGGATGTTTTCTGCTGCCTGTCTCATGGCTCGACGCGCTGAAGGACCTGTGAACATGGCCGCTATCCTTATCTCTTCTTTTGTGGCCGGAGGCGATCCTGTGGAAAGTTTTTTTAATATCTGCGAGTATTTTTTCTTGGCTGTTTTTATACGATTGATGTTTTCTTTGTTGGCTTGAGGGAGATTTTTATCCTTTAAGGTAATCACAGCGTATATTTTAGACAGATCATCCTGGTCGTGGATGACTGCAGTGTTGATCGAATAGATAGAATAGATCTTTTCCCAGAATTCCACGTTGTCTCTGATGCTGGGATATTCCGGAAATTCTTTATGCCTTGCAGCCTGTACTGATGCTGGGGTTGAAAGAAAAGTGAAGAACAATAGAAAGCAACAGATCTTGACGATGCAGGGAATTGCCCGGAACCGGGGGAGGTGCTTTCCGGTTTCCACATGTTGCTTTGTCTTCAGGAGTGCGGGATTCTGTCGGGAAACCAACGAAACCTCCCGGTTGTTATGACTTTGGATGAACATAAGACTAATTTTATCAGTATTTTTAATACGTTCCTTTCATTGCAAAAAAACAGTCTTGTGAAGCACAGACTTTGCCAAACCGAAGTGCCGGATTTTTATGTTGTGTTGTTGGTTGTGGATTTGGTCCAACATATACATATCCATCGAGCCAAAAGTGACCTCACCTCATTGTGTGATTATGATTAATTCTGGTACTTCCGGATTGAGAGTACGTATCTATAACTATAACGCGGGAGGCAGAGAGCGTCTCTGGAGGACACCTCGCGGAGGCCCGGCGGGAACCACACAAGACCCAGAGGGGTACGGACAGGACGTCCGTACCTGACAGCAGGCCAGGGACGGCCTGTCTGTCAGCCGTGGTGTACCATCGATGAGGCCGCAGAGTAGCGTCCGGAAGCGATGCACTCTGCCGGATTGTTCCTTTCAGCTTTACAAAAGTACGCTTCATTCGGATGAACCTTAATTTTTTAATTCATTTCGATCAAGAAAAAACACCTTGCATCGCAACCATGACAATATCCCCAAGACCCTTCTCCAAGGATGGCTAAACAGAAAGTCCGAAGGGGTGTTTTTACAAAATCAACAAGTATATATAGAAAAAAATAACTTGTTTTATTAAATCATAAGGAGAATCCGATGTACACTCCAATAATAGCCACTCTTGGTTTTATTCTGTCTCCGGATGGCAAAAAAATACTGCTCGTTCATCGTAATCGACGCAAAGACGACCATCATTTTGGAAAGTATAATGGCTTGGGAGGGAAACTGAAACCCGGGGAGGATATTTTTAGGTGCCTGCAAAGGGAAATTCATGAGGAGGCGGGAATCGATTGCCGGGAGGTCGCCTTGAGAGGGACAATTAACTGGCAGGGATTCGGTAAGAATAAGGAAGATTGGTTCGGGTTTATCTTTTTGATACGGAGTTTCAGCGGAGAACCGAAAAAATGCAATGCAGAAGGTGATCTTGAATGGAAGGCAATGGATGACCTGTCTTCTCTTCCCATGTGGGAAGGCGATAAGCATTTTCTGCCCCTTGTTTTTGATTCCGATCCGAAGGTCTTTCACGGTCATATGCCGTATGAAAACGGCAGACCGACAGGATGGACCTATGCCAGGGTATGATGTTTATACGAATCAATACCGCCTTGCTGATGGAGTATTTGAGTGCGGAGGCGCAGGAGATAAGAAGGATGAATCCGGGTCGGTTGGATTCCGGCTCTGCTGCCATCAGGGTTTTGGTTGCGGAGAAAAAAGGGCATGGTATAGTCCACATTTAAGGTTTTACTAGATGGTTTCGAAACGTGGAAAACAATATAAGGAGTAACCCCTATGGCTCAAGGGAACGAGTTGGAGCGTCTGGAAGGCTTTGTTACAAAAATTCTAACTGAATATAATGAATTACGAGAAGAAAAAAAACAACTTCTTGACGAGTTACATGAAAAGGAAGACAGGATAGCCACCCTCCAAAAGGAGCTTGCCTCAGCCCAGATGGAAAGGAGTGATGTTGGTTCCAGGGTTCAGGGTCTTATCCAGCAGATTGAAGCCTGGGAATCTTCTTTGGATGAAGATGACGACAACAGGCAAAAAACGGTATTGCAGGAATCAAGAATGCAGAGAAATCTTTTTTCCGTAGGACCGAATGACGACTCTCATACTCAAGAGTAATACCTAGATGTCTGATCAGGAACGGTTGGTCCGATTTGCTCTTTTGGGGCAGGATTACAGTTTTTATACCGGTGCCTCTGAAGAAGAGATGGAGAAGATCCTTGACCTTGTCAAAAAAATGGTCGAGGATAATGGACCCGGCATGTATGGGACCCTCCCGACGGGGAAAATAGCAATTATGGCCTGCTTGAATCTCGCTTCGAGATTTATGAAGCTCAGCCAGGATTTTGAAAGATATAAGGATGAAACAGACAGAAAAATACTGGAAATAAACACGAAAATTGAGTCAGCCTTGATGGAGGAATAAGAACTCTATCCGTACGCCATCTCCTCAAAAAGGGAAGAATGATCCGAAAATACCGTATGGAAGTCTTGTCCATAAGGCCGTGAATGCAGTGGTGAGTTTTTCCTGAGGAGATGTATAAATTGTTTCTGTTTGTTCGAAATTCTGCTATAGTTAAAATAAGGAATAATCTGAAGTAAAGATATTGTGGAGGGGCGGTTCTTCCGCCATTTGGGGCTTGCCCTCAAGTGTTGGCTCCTCTTTGATGTTATTGAGGATACCGTTTACGGATTGGATGTTTGAAATTTCCCTGCGCTGTTGGTGATCTCCAGTGTTATTGAGCCAACTCTCACCAAAAGGGTGCCTTCGCTGTCCCCGGATGGAAAATCGTACGCGAATTTCTTGATGTCGATATGAGGTCGCCCACCTATTTAATAGGTTTTAATTACCTGTTGACACGGCAGGGCGGGGAATCTTACTTCACACAGTGACGTTTATGGTCACTGTGTTTTATTATATTCGGTGCATTCGGAAACACCTTGTCGTTTTAAGCTAAGGGTGATTTTTTCTGCTGCCCGACATGGAATTTAACAAAGATTGATTACAGCTGGGGTGCTGTTTAAGCGAAGTGGAAGGAGTAGAGTAGGGAAACAAAATCCGCTTTTTATACTCTCTGTCTTAAGATCCGGAATTCAATATTTTCAACTGTGTGTAGACACCATATCCGGATTTTTAAATGCGAAATTTGCAGGTATTGATGATAGACTTCCTCAGGTAGGATCAGAGGATAATAATTAAGACAGGCAAATTGATGAGATTGTTTTCAGAGTGACTCAGAATATCATTCTGATAAAAAGCATACGAGAAGGTTTCGGTTATTCGTTGGGCGAAGAAAAAGATCACGATTTCAACGAGTCGTGTAAGTAGGTATACAAGCAGGTTTTGCTCGAGAATTGGTTTCTTGATCAACATCTCGCCTGAACGGCAAAGTCTCTTGAAACGGTTTATGGACGTGTGGCCGATTTTGAGGGTTTTCAGTTTCTCCACTATGTTGAATCGTCGTGGAATCGGATATGTTTGATGGCTTTTTGGGGACGACGATCCGGATAATCTGAAAATACCTTTTTCTTCCTCTCTCTTTATCTCCTTGCGGCGATGATTGTCTGCCGCCACCTCCCCCCAGTCTTGTTTCTCGATCGTTACCAGATAGGATGTGAGTCCCATGGATCTCCTTCATTTACAAATTATCGGGGTGCCGTTTGCCATCGTCGTTGGTGCCGTCATCGGTTTTTTCCTGCGGAAACGTTTCATTGAAAGCCACCAAAAGAATATTGCCACTCAGGGAAAGCAGATCATTGAAAATGCTATTATTGAAGCTGAGCAGTTGAAAAAGGAAGCTCTCCTGCAATGCAAGGAGGAGGCATATCTGATCAAACAGGAAGCCGAAAAAGAGCTCAAAGAGGACAGAGATGAACTCAAGGATGAAACTCGGCAACTGAACAAAAAAAGGGACCAGTTGAAGAGGGAATGGGAAAATTACGATAGGAAACGTAATGATCTCATAAAGGTTGAAAAAGGCCTTGAGCTGCATGAGACGTCAATCCAAGAGCGTCTCAATGAGGTAAACCAACTGGTTAATAAACAGCGTTTCGAGATGGCCAAAATTGCAGGAATAAGCCAGGAAGAAGCCAAGAAGATGTTGATGGATTCCCTTGAAAGCGAAGCACGTATGGATGCCGGAAAACGCCTGGCCAAGATCGAAAACGAAATGAAGATGGAGGCCGACCGGAAAGGGAAAAATATTCTCGCTCTTGCTATATCACGGTATGCGGGTGATTATGTGGCTGACAAAACCGTATCGATGGTTCCTCTCCCCAATGATGAAATGAAAGGGCGGATAATCGGTCGAGAGGGAAGAAACATTCGGGCAATAGAAGCGGCGACTGGTATCGATATTATTATTGACGATACCCCTGAAGCAGTCATTCTATCCGGGTTCAATCCGGTCAGACGAGAAGTTGCCCGTCTGGCGCTTCTTCAGCTTATCGGGGACGGAAGGATTCATCCCGGGCGCATTGAAGAAGTTGTGGAAAAGGTAACCAAAGAACTTGAGATCACCCTACGGGAGGCAGGCGAGCAGGCAACCTTCGATGTTGGGGCCCATGGTGTTCATGTTGAACTGATCAATATTCTTGGGAGATTGAAATACAGGACCAGCTACGGACAGAATGTTCTGCAACATTCCCTTGAGGTGGCCTTTCTCTGCGGTATCATGGCGGCCGAATTGGGTATTGATATTAAAATGGCCAAGCGGGCAGGGCTGCTGCATGATATTGGGAAAGCGGTTGATCATGAAGTGGAAGGTTCCCATGCAATTATCGGGAGGGACCTGGCTAAGAAATACGGAGAACCTCCGGAGGTCGTCTACGCCATCGGATCCCACCATGAGGATCTTCCGCCCCAAAGCGTGCTCGATATCCTGGTTCAATCCGCTGATGCACTTTCCGGAGCCCGTCCCGGAGCAAGAAAGGAGATGCTGCAGAGTTATGTCAAAAGGCTGGAAGATCTGGAAAAGATTGCGGCATCGTTTAAAGGAGTGGAAAAATCCTATGCAATACAGGCCGGTCGCGATCTTCGTATTATTGTTGATTCAAAGAAGATTAAAGATAGTGAGGCGGTGCTGCTCAGTCAGGATATTGCCAAGACCATAGAGAAACAGCTCACCTATCCGGGCCAGATCCGAGTTACCGTCATTCGCGAGACCAGGGCTGTGGAATATGCCAAATAGTGATGGCGTCGTAAAAAAACATCAATTGCCGCAATATAGCATGGGGAGCTTTTTATATACCCTCATCAATCCAGAGATTTTTGCGAGGTTGTCCATAGTGCCTGTGAAGAACATTTAAATTTTAAGGAAGACTCCAGAATAATTCACCTATGATCTCAGTTGAAGAACAAATTGCATTGATAGAACGGGGCGCGGTCGATTGCATTTCCCGCGAGGAGTTGGTTAAAAAACTGCAAAGATCCGTGGACACGGGTGTACCCTTGAAAGTCAAGGCAGGCTTTGATCCGACGGCGCCTGATCTCCATCTCGGGCATACTGTTTTGTTACAGAAGTTGAAGCACTTTCAGGATTTGGGGCATCAGATCTATTTTCTGATCGGCGATTTTACCGGAATGATCGGAGATCCAACAGGAAAATCCGAGACCCGAAAGGCCTTGACCCGTGAAGATGTGCAACGCAATGCAGAATCTTATAAAGAACAGGTCTTCAAAATTCTTGATCCCGATAAGACTCAGGTTGTGTTTAACAGCAGCTGGCTTGGCAAGCTGGATTCCTTCGATATGATCAAATTGGCTTCGAATCTGACGGTTGCCAGGATGCTGGAGCGGGAAGATTTCAAAGTTCGTTTCGAGGGAGGCAAGCCGATTTCAATTCATGAGTTTCTCTATCCGCTTATTCAGGGGTATGATTCGGTGGCACTGGAGGCGGATGTTGAGCTGGGAGGTACGGATCAGCTCTTTAATCTGTTGATGGGACGTGATTTGCAGCGTTCAAATGGCCAGGAGCCTCAGATCGTACTGACCTTGCCTTTGCTCGAAGGTCTGGACGGTGTCAACAAGATGAGTAAGTCACTGGGGAACTATATTGGAATAACCGAGACGGCAAACGATATATACGGGAAAATCCTTTCTGTCTCCGATGACTTGATGTTTCGTTACTACGACCTCCTTAGCGATTTGACAAGTGAAGAGATTGTCGCATTGAAAGAGAGTATGGAAAAGGGAGAAATTCATCCCAAAGAGGTAAAAAAGAAGCTGGCCAGAGAGCTGACCACAAGGTTCCATAATCCTGAAGCGGCGATCAGTGCGGAAGACAATTTTGAAAGAGTTTTTCAAAAGAAACAACTACCCGATGAGATTCCGGAGATCGTGGTCACGAGTTCCGAGGCAGTCTGGCTGCCGCAGCTCCTGGTCGATACCGGTCTTGTACAATCAACTTCCGAGGGGCGGCGGATGATCAAGCAAAACGCCGTGACCATCAATGGGGAAAAGGCGGCCGACGAGAAAACGGTCGTTGCTCCCGTCGGCGATGTCCTTATCAAAGTGGGCAAAAGGCGATTTTGTAAAGTAATTTTCAGCTGAGCTGATCGGTACGTAGAGAAAACTCGTCCAGAAGCAGCGACCTTGCCTTGCCTGCGTGGTGTGGGCTTTCATGTCTGGTGTCTTTATTCATTGCGGCAGGCCGGTCCGGTCCTGCCATGCCCGTCAATGACCTTTTCGATTCATCGTACAGTCGTTACAGATTCCCGAAAATTCAATATGATGTCCAAGTATCTGATATTCACAGGCCTTGGTTGCTGTATCATTGATATGGTGTTGGACCGGGATCTCGATATCATCGACCTTGCCGCATTCGATACATCGTATATGGTAATGCGGGCTTATGGTGGCATCAAAGCGTTTCTGGGTTCCGCCGACCTCGAGTTTCAGGATCAGTCCGCTTTCAGCCATGAGTTCGAGATTTCTGTAAACAGTCCCAAGACCTATACGCGGCAATCTTCGCCGAACCATGTCATAAACCTCGTTGGCGGTGGGGTGCGAGGTAACCTTTGCCAGTTCTTCTAAAATTATCTGCCGTTGCGTGGTCAATCTCATGTTGGGTAACTGATCCATATTTGTGCCCTCGGGTATAGGTAAAAAAGGATAATGAAAACCATTCTCTTCTTACGATATCCGATTTTTCAGAAAAAACAACGGAAAATTAGATTGATCCGAAGAAAATCAATTGGAATTGTTTTTGCCGTTCTCTAACCGAGTCTTAAAGGGAGGAATTGGTCTTGAACAGCCGTCGATACCCTTGTCAGCCATCGCCAAGAGGAGGATTGTAGTATCCAAAACGTAATTTGGGGTAGCTTTTTTTTAGTCTGTTGAGCCAATTACGAATACCCAGACACTTTGAGTCCTTTGGATGTTTGAGGGTTTTCAGGTACCATTCAGGATCCATATTCAAATTACGTAACTGGATCAGATCGGGTTTGCAATCGCTGAGAATATCGCACAGTGCCACATATTCGTCTTCCGAATCCGTTAAACCCGGGAGAATGAAATAATTAAACGAGACAAATTTGCCTTGCTTTTTCATAACTTTGACAGATTGTCTGACATTGTCGATCCCATAATTGACAGGCCGGTAATAGCGTTGGTAATAGCTCCGTCTCGCTGAGTTGAGGCTGACGCGGAGACTGTCCAGTCCTGCCTTTGCTAATCTTTCAACCGCGTCGGGCAAACTTGAGTTGGAGTTCAGGTTGATGGTACCCCGGGTGGTTTGCCTGCGAATTTTTCGTATGGCCGTCTCAATGGTTTCAGCCTGGAGCAGGGGCTCCCCCTCACATCCTTGCCCGAAACTCACGATGGCCCTGATAGCCTTTTCAAGGTGCGGCACAGCAATTTCTTCTATTTCTCCGGCAGTAGGAACAAAATTTATCCGGTCCTGGGTTGAAGGACAACACCCCGAGGGCTGTAAAGAGATGCACCCGACGCAACGGGCGTTGCAGGAAGGTGACGTGGGCAAGGGTGCTTCCCAGCGTTCCAGGAAATAGTTTCGGGCGGCCGGGCATACATAGGTCAGACAGCACCTTCCCAGGTGTTGTATCAGGCGATTGTTTTTATGGTGGGCCAGCTTTTTTTGGGTCTGTTGGGTAATGAGCCTCTGGTTGAACTTCGAGGCATCCTGCCTTTTGTCGGAATCGGAGCGGAAGCCCGTAACCCAGAATTTTCCTTGGTACCAACCAACGGCGGTGTAGGCAAAAAGGGGAAGGGGTGGCGCCTCCTTATCGACTGTTTGATACGCACTCGAAAAAATGGCGGTATGAGCCGGGGCCATGAAGGCGGCGACGGCCTGGACCGGTTCGTTCTTCAGATAGGGGTGTTCCTGGACCAGCAGGGGTTCCCGGCTGACCGGGTCAAAACCTACGGGGAGCCTGCCTGGCAGGACAAAGAGTTCGCTGCCTGCGGGAAGCGGGATGAGGTCGAGGAGTTCCGGCTGGAAAAAACGGCCGTTGCTCATGCCGGCCATCGTCAAGGAAGGCAGGTCTGAAATATTGCCGTCCTTGTCGGCTATTACAAGTGATGGAAGTGATTTGGGGTGGAACACTTATGCCCTGAGTACCTTCAAAACGGAATCAACCGCCCGATAGATATCCAGATCTTCACCAAAAATATCATGAATATCCATATGATTGATTAAATCTTCAACAATAAATTGGGTGAGATAGAGACTGACGATATTCGGGTCGGGTACCAGTGTGCGGACAGGGGCCAGTTTCATCTGTAACTCGAAATCCTCGAGTGAACCCAGTCTTTTTAATTGGTTTTCAATGGTATTCTGGATGCCCGTTACCGACGCGGTCTCAATAATCTCTCTTTCGAGAAGACGTTGCACCAGCTTGATCGCCAGGGACTCTGCGTTTTCCCTTGCCTGGGTGAACATCTTCTTCCTCTCCTGTTCCCGTTTTCGGTCGATGGCACGGATGGTCTTGTCTGTCGCTCGGTTGGGGCTGATATGCATTTTGGCCATGAAAATCTCCATAAATCCCAACCCCTTACGAATGTGAGGATGGGCTGAAACGTCATTGGTGTACGGTTACAGACTGCGAATTCCAGGTATCTTATACTGAAAAATCAAGAATCACTACTGTAAAGTTGAGCAAACGATTCCATTTTTTCTTTTACCTTCTTGCCGACATGCAGACCGTAGACATGCAGGTACTCGGCAGCCATTCTATGGGTATTAAAAATGGGAACATTCTTGTACAGGTTCCTGACGCTCTTGTCAAGGAAGGCGGAGAAGGTCCCGTCCCGATAAAAATCTTCCAGCACCTCCGGGAGGAGTTCATAAAAAGAGAGCGAGTCCTCGCGGTATAAAAGTTCTTCCTTCGATTCACTCAGGCCTGCTGTGTTCACCGGACCCTCATGGCCGAATTTCCATCCGGTTTCCCCTTCGTGATATCCTTCAACCCACCAACCGTCCATGATGGAGATATTCGGTACGCCGTTCATCGCCGCTTTCATTCCACTGGTTCCGGAGGCCTCAAGCGGCCGCTTGGGATTGTTGAGCCAGACATGAACACCTGCAACCAGTATCTTGGCTATTGCCATATCATAGTTCGGTATGAAGATGAGATTGGCAAGCCCGTCGGTTTTTTTATGGAGTTCTTCCTGATAACCGAGGATCTGTCTAATGACATTCTTCCCGGGTTCGTCTGCGGGATGAGCCTTCCCGGCAAAGAAAAAATTGATCGGCCAATTTTTGGAGACGATAATTTCTGAGAGCCTGTCGATATCATGGAAGATGAGGTCAGCCCGCTTGTAGGTTGAAAAGCGCCTGGCAAATCCGATGGTGAAGACCTTGGGGTCGAGCATGGTGATATGGTCGATGAGAGAAGAAAAGTAATTGGGCGGATCTATCCAGGTCTCAATCATTTGGGTCCGGTGTTCCCGGAGCATGGTGTTAACATAGTCATAAAGAATTGCCGTATCCTTCTTCCAGGCGAAATGGAGGGCGCTACGGAATTCGCTGTTGTCTTTTAGGGTGGAAATGTTTTTGAAAACACCGGGATCCTCTCGCCACGCCGTCAATTGGGGAAAGCGATCGAAGACGGCGGCCCGGGCGTTGCTGATCCAAGTCAGATGGTGTACCCCGTTGGTGATGGCCTTGATCTTGTCTGCCGATTGGGGGAACTGTTTTCGGGTGACGTCCCGGTGCAATCGGCTGACGCTGTTTGCCGCACGGTTGACCTTCATCGCAAAGTTAGTGAAATTATAGGTGTCTGGATTCTCGTCGTCTCCGGCCAGGAGGTTGAGGATTCTTTGACATGATTCACGGGTAAGTCCGGCGTAAAGTGACTTGTCAAAGCGATCATGTCCGGCCTTAACTGGGGTGTGTATGGTATAAACAATCCTCTGGGCCACAGTCTTTGCCGCTGCAAAAATCTGATTGTCGGTGGCCTTTCTAATGTCGGTGGATTTGAGCATTCTGTAGAGCTCTTCCCCAATTAATTGCATGACCAAGACCACCCCGTGCTGCTCGTTGAGATGAAAGGTTTTTGAGGTAAAGCCCAATGCCTGAAGGAGAGGTATTATACCTGTTCCGAGCATTCGACGCTGTAATGCCTTGACCATTGAGGATTCGGCATTATACAATTGCTTAGCGGCATCTTTGATCAGAGCGGGGTTTGTATCCGAAGAAAAGTCAAGGAGGAATTCCGGAACAAAAAAATCCAGGTCGCTACTGGTTTCGATTTTCATCCATACATGGGCGATGGCAATGGTTTCCTGGTCGTATTCGTTGAGGAATGGTATCTCTATCTGTAAAGGCCTTTTGGGGTTTTGGGGGTCGCGAAGAAGGTAGAGGCCGGGCGTGTCTTCGGGGTGCCAGTCGACCCTTTGGGATATCTGCCCCAGCTGTGAATCGACGATTTGGGAAAAATAACCGTGTCTGTACAGGAGGCTGATTGCCGCTACCGGGATATGGCAGTCGGCGAAACTCTTTAGGGTGTCCCCGGCCAGGATTCCCAGGCCACCGCTGTAATTGGGGATTTTTTCAGGACCTCTAAATATTTTATCCAGAAAAGTCTGGATTTTGGCATCGGGTATTCTGGTCTGTCGGAATTCGTATAACCGTTCTTTGAGCGGAGTGTATACATCGGGATCCGCGCCGATTTCCATGGAAATGTAGATTACTGAGTTTCCGTCATTATGGGTGAAATTTCCCCAGACAGTATTGAAAACATCTTGATCGATCCCGAAGTACTCTCCGAAATCATTCTCGGACAGCAGACTGGTCAAGACGGGGGTAGGTGTTGTTTGGGTAGCTCGCATGTTTGGTGTCTTGTCGTATTGTAATTATTTGTTATATAATGGATTCTTTCCGAAACATGGGAAGTTTCCTGCCTGTTGAGCGAAAAGGATTCCCTCGATTGTGGTCAATGTAGACGTGATTTGATATATAATATGTCACTTTTACTTGATATGCACATCTCATTTTTTTGATCCGAGTCTCTTTTAGAAAAAATTACTTTGCGTTTTGAAGAATTCCTCTTTAAATTTTTAGTTTTTTTGGTTATATAGTGTCACCTGAGAGAGAGGAATAGGTACTCATGTAGGAAGCGTATAGGGATAATGAGTATTATCCCAGCTTATTAATCGTACATATTTGAAGAATAGGAGGTTTTTGAAATGGTTATCAAAAAACAGACGTTTTTGGTGGCATTATTGGGGCTTTCACTTCTTGCATTTTCCGGCTGTGCCTCCAAAAGTGATACTGATGCTGGAATGAAAAATGGCAAGGCGATGGGCCCGGAAGAGTCTCTGGACTCCAAACCCATCGGAGTTATGGAAGGTCGGACTTCTGTCGGCATGGTCCCGGTTTATTTTGATTATGATAAATCAAACATCAGGACGGATCAGATTTCCCGTATCCAGGCGGATGCAGATTTTATGAAGAAAAATGCAAAATCACAGATTCGGATAGAAGGAAACTGTGATCCTCGTGGAACCAACGAGTACAACATGGCACTTGGTGAGCGTCGTGCCTTGAGTGCAAAGAAGTATCTGGTTAATCTTGGTGTTCCTGCTGCCAATTTGAGCACCATTAGCTATGGAGAGGAGAAAATTCTGGTACAGGGTAACGATGAGGCTGCCTATGCACAGAACAGAAGGGATGATTTCGTCGTCATTAAATGATTCTCTCTTCCGTATGTGAATGCGCGTCTTGTAATCTATCTTTAAACCTGGAGAACAATAATGGTTAGTAAAAAATTAACCCTGCTGATTGCTGTCTGTTTCTGCATTGGTTCCTTGATCTGCGGAGCGACAGGGGTTCGGGCTGCAGGGAACAAGATTGGTGTTATGAACGGTCAAAAGGTCCTCTGGACGTGTACAGCCGGTGCCAAAGTCAGAGCCAAGCTTGATAAAAAGATTAAAGGATACCAGGAGAAATTCAAGGCAGAGGAACAGGCCTTGGTTGCTCTTCAGGATGAAATACAAAAGAAGAGTTCTGTTTGGAGTAAAGACAAAAAAGACGAAAAGCTTATGGATTTCAGTAAGAAGCGTCGTGATATGCAAGCCAAACAACAAGATGCCCGGGCGGACATTGACCATCTCAAAGAAAAAGAACTCAAACCCGTTATTGAAGAGATCCAGAAAGGATTGAAAAAATACGGAGATGAAAAAGGGTATACCATCATTCTTGATGCAAACGGTGGAGTCGTTCCCTATTTTAATCAAGCCATCGATGTTACCGACGATCTGATCAAAGCGTTGGACAAGAGCATGGCCAAATAGCAATCTCCCTTCCCTTTAGGGAACGGAAGATTTTTTTATGCTGTACAAAAACGGTGCGGGGGGCGGACGCCTTACGCATCGTTTTTCTATTTTGAGGGAAAAATGCCCATTAAAAGCATGACAGGTTTCGGACGAGGCGAGGTCCAGGCGAAAGGTCGGTTTTGGACAGCAGAAATTCGCTGCGTCAATAATCGTTTTCTGGATCTGAAACTAAAACTCCCCAAGGGCTATTGTCCGCTGGAAGAGAGAATCAGGTCGATGATTACCGCCTCGTTGCAGCGGGGTCGTGTGGACTTTGCCGTCAATGTTGGTGGGGATTTTTCCGATCTTACTACAGTAAAGGTGAACCTGGGGCTGGCCGGAGCCTATCAAAAGGCCTTGTCCGAAATAGCCCAAGACCTCAAGGTAGAGGGCGGAATTAATCTTAATCTATTGGCCTCGTTCCCTGAAGTCTTGGCCAGAGAGCAGGAAACCGAGGACCTGGAGGCTGTCTGGAAAGTGCTTTCCACGGCAGTGGAAGAGGCCTTGTCCCAGTGTGATGCCATGCGTCAGCAGGAAGGCAACGCCCTTCTTGCCGACCTGTCGAGCAGACTGGATTCGTTTTCCGGGATAGTCGAACAGGTGGCGGCAGCTGTCCCTGAGCTTCTTGAGCAGAGGAAAAAGCAGCTTCAAGAGCGGCTGGAGAAACTGCTGGACAATATTCAGATCGATCCACAGCGACTTGCCCAGGAGGTTGTCATCCTGGCAGATAAGACCGATGTGACAGAGGAATTAGTGCGTTTACGCAGTCATCTGTTGCAGTTTCGCAGCTTTCTCGATGAGGATGGAGCCGTCGGCAGAAAACTGGATTTTTTGATCCAGGAGTTTCTCCGTGAAGTCAATACGCTTGGCTCCAAGATCAACGATGCCAGTATCGCCCATCTCACTGTGGAGCTCAAGTCGGAGCTTGAGAAAATGCGGGAACAAATCCAGAATATTGAATAAAGTGATTTTGAATACGGAGGCAGACCTCCGAAAGATTCTTTCCGGGTGTTTTTATGCAACTTTTGAATGTGGGTTTCGGAAATACGGTGATTGTCGACAGGGTAGTGGCTGTGATTAATACCGGTTCATCACCGGCAAGGAAGCTGAAAGAGCTGGCCAAGACCAACGGAAAACTCATTGATGTTACCGAGGGGCGGCGTACCCGTTCGATCCTGGTAATGGATTCGGATCATGTCGTTCTCTCTTCTATTCAACCGGATACGATCAACCAGCGTATGATGGCCCTGCAGACCGGCCATCAGCTGGCGGAGCATGCTGCCGGCCAACAGAAAAAAGCCTGAGGAAAAGGGGCATGGAAAAAGGAAGGCTCTTTATTATTTCCGCCCCGTCAGGTGCGGGAAAGACAACTCTTTTGGCGAAGGTCATGCCCGGAATTGAACGCCTGACTTTCTCTGTATCCCATACAACACGCAAGCCCCGCCCGGGAGAACAGGAGGGGGTGAATTACTATTTTGTAGATAGAAAAACCTTTTCCATGATGCGCGAACGGGAGGCTTTTCTCGAATGGGCAGAGGTGCATGGAGAGTTTTACGGGACCAGCAGAGAGGTTGTTGTCGACAACCTTGAGAAGGGGACTGACGTTATTCTGGACATTGATGTACAAGGAGCTGAAATAATTCGAAAGTCCGGTATGATAGATGCGGCTTCCATTTTTATTGCTCCGCCGGATCTTGTCGAATTGGAAAGACGGCTTCGAGGCCGTGCGCAGGATAGCGAAGAGACAATTTTGTTGCGCATGAAAAATGCCCGAAAAGAGATGCAGGCCATTGGAGATTATGAGTATCTGATCATCAATAACACGGTTGATGAGGCAGCCATGGTTCTCCAATCAATCATCCTTGCCGAACGGGCCAGGATGCATAGGCTGCCGTCCGGATTAATCGCCGCTCGCATGATCATATCATGAAAAGCGTACAAAAAACGGATAATCGGCAACGTACGGAGCGCCGGATTCGATTGAGTGACGATCTCCTCTGGGGAATTCATCCAGTGATGGAGGCTTTGGAGAAAGAGGCAGGGAAGATCACTGAAATTATTCTGCAAAAGGAGAGGAAAGGAGAAAAATGGGAGAAGATTGTCCAACTTTCCCGAACACATAAGATAAAAATTTCTTTTGTATCCTCTCTGCGTCTGACGGGGCCTGAGAGTGCCCAGGTTCGTCATCAAGGGATTGTTGCCCGGACCAGCACGACCTCTTTTCTATCGTTTGAAGATCTACTCAAAGACTTCACAGCACGTGTCGGTCAAGGAGAGAACCCGCGTCTTGTCGCCTGCGATTCATTGCAGGACCCGCATAACCTGGGTGCAATCATCCGCTCTGCCCATGCTGCCGGCTTTGACGGGGTTATTCTTACCCGCGAGCGCTCGGCTCCGTTGGGAGGCACGGCTGCCAAAGCCTCGGCCGGGGCCGTCTCCCATATCGCTGTTTATCAGGTTACCAATCTCTCCGAATCTCTCAAGCAGCTCAAGAAGGCAGGTGCCTGGGTGTTCGGAGCGGTCAAGGATGCGACGGCGCAGTCTCTTTACGCAACGGATTTTTCCCTCCCCACCTGCGTCGTCATAGGTGGAGAAGGGCAGGGTATCCGGCCGTTGGTGAGGAGGCAGTGTGATGTCCTTATCTCGATTCCGATGCTGGGAACCCTTGACTCCCTTAATAGTTCCGTTGCTGCCGGCGTTATCATGTTCGAGATATTGCGGCAGACCCTTCCAGACTCGACGCAACCTGAATAGAAGTTTTCCTCAAAGAACTATTTCCACGGATAATCCGAAAGTTTCTCCTGAAAACAACAAACATGCTCCTTTTTTGAAAGGACTCAGGAACAGTATTAACCTGGGTGGGTAGCTTACAGACTGAGGCTTGCCATGACAAGTCTATGTCTGCTAATAAAGGATTGATTGTTTCTTTTAATGGAAAAGGATCAGAATTTAATGACAAACCTTGTGTAAATAATGAAAATTGCAACGCTGTATTCAGTAAATTTCTTGATCAGGTTCAAGTCCTATGTCATACTTCATTTAGTATTGTTCTTGATTTTGATCTGAATTGAAGTCGAGGAATGTCATGATAGTAAAGGTTGATACAAAAAAGAATCGTATGTTCCTGAAGTTTTCCGGCAGTGTTTCAAAAAAAGAGCTAGACAAAGTCTATACCGACGTCCGGTTCGCTGTTGCTGATTTGCTGCCGGGTTTCAGTGTGATAAACGATCTTACCGAATGCAATCTGTGTCATATCAACGCCGTTGCCACGTACAAGAAGATTTCGAACTATCTCGTCAGAAACGGTGTAAAGGATGTCGTTCGAATAATCAATAAAGAAAGTGTGGTGCTAAGACAATTCCTGAACTTTGCTGCGAGATTTGCGGAATACATTCCCATGTATGCTTCTACCCTTGAAGAAGCGACAGAACTCCTTGATAAAACAGACAAGAGGAACAGGCTCCGATTGCATTTTGCTGGCAAGCTTCAAGTAGAATATTTTGATAATTCTGATCGGGGAGAAGGTCATGTCCTTGACATATCAACGGTTGGATGCAAAATCGCCACATCAACATTCCCTCCTGCAATTGATTCAACAATTGCTCTTACTATTTCCTTTAATGCCCCCGAAACCGCCCAAAAGACATTCAGCACCAAGGCGAAAGTTGTCAGAACTGACGAAGGCGGATTTGCTGTCGAATACAAAGACATGAACGAAGATAAAAAAAAGGAACTCTGGCAGGACCTGCTACGAGAATTCGAGTATGATTTAGAAGTTTTCCCAGCTGAGGTAGCGTAGTTAACGTGTGTATAATGAAAGTGGGGAATTATATACCGACAGCTTTTCATGTTGATATTTCTACTCTACGTAATAAAATCCTTTTGTTAGGAATGTTGCCATAGTACGTAGAACTTTTCAGCTTATGAATGTCAGATCAAATCTCGATTTCGATACCTTAAATCGTTTGCCGCTTTGTCTCCCCTCTGGGAGATGATGGAAAAAGTCCCTTCACTTTTCTGTGATAAAATGCATTTGTCCTTATGATGTGCTCTATTTTTTCTTTTCGGCAAGTTTCTTCTGTAAGAGTTCGCCAAGGCTTCCAACCTCCTTGGTTTTCTTTCGCTCACTGCGTTTGGACTGGAATTCTTTGAATTCCTTTCGTTCGATCTCTTCTTCGACCTCCGGGGCCTGATAATCGGCGGGGACGAGACTGATCCTTTGTTTTTCGTTGTCGATTCCTTCAATGGTAACATCGATATCCTGGTCGATTTCGAGGACCTCACGCGGGTGATTGATGCGTCTGCCGCCGCCCAGTTTTGAAATATGGATCAGCCCGTCTATGCCGGGAGACAAGGTGACGAAGGCACCGAACTGAGCCAGTCGGACAACCTTGCCTGTATGGGTCGAACCGACGGGAAAATTGTCACCGACCGAATCCCAAGGGTTGGCCAGTGTCTCCTTCAGGCTGAAGGAGATGCGGTCTTTGTCCCAATCGAGACTCTTGATTACGACACGCACCTCCTGGTCCGGGACCAGATAGTCTCCAATGTTTTCGACTCGACTCCAGCCGATTTCGGAGATCGGAATTAGGCCCTCAACCCCGCCGATATCGACAAAGGCGCCGAAATCCCTGATAGAGGTCACCTTCCCGGCAACGGTCATTCCTTCGGTAAGACGTTTTTGCAGGTCCTCCTTCATCCGTTCCCGTTCCTCAGCCAGAATTGCTCTGGCGGAGACCACGATGTTTCTACCGTTTTCCTCATACCGGGTGATCTTGAATGACATGTGTGTATCCAGATAGGTTGCCGCCGCGTCCTCGACACGCCGCAATCCCATCTGTGAATATGGGCAAAAGGCCCTGATGTTTCCGGCCAGGGTGATCTCAAAACCACCTTTTATCTCTTCCTTGACAACCCCTTCCACAGGGATGCCGCTTTGCCAGGCCTCCTCCAGATGGGCACTGCCTGCGCCGGAACCAATCCTGGTAGTGAAGAGTTGTTCGGAGGCCTTGGTCCGAATAAAGTAGACCTCGATCGTATCGCCGACAGATACGCTGAGATTGCCCTCTTCATCATGAAGTTCGGCTGCACTCAGGATTCCTTCGCTTTTAGCCCCGGTATCGAGAAAGATCGATTCTCCGCTTATCTCGGCAATCGTTGCGGTTATTCTCTGCCCCGGATTCAGGCGGCGTATTTTTTTCGGTTGTTCGTCATTGAAGAGGTCTGCAAAACTGTCGTTGTTCTTTTCCATGGTCTGTCCTGGGTTTTCTGGGCCGGCCTGATTGATGCCTGTTATATGTTACTATTGACGAATAATTTCGGTTCCTTTCGGAGGCGTGAATGAAAATAGGTTGTCGAGTTTCTGCTGATTTTCACCCACTAGGCTGTTAAGTCGTATATTGGTAAAGTTAAGGACAGTGAGTGTATCGAAATAGTCTCTGATCTCCAGACGTTTAATAAGTGAACTCGCCGTCACCCAGACCAGGATAGACTTGACCTGGGTTTGGGGGGTTCGTGGAGTGAGCTGTATGATTTTGACTGTATTCTGTCCTTGCTGGTTTTCCCCGACTTCGGGGTCAGGGGAGAGAACCAGAAAATCGTCTTTCAGACTCCCGGCCCCGGAAAAAAAAGAATAGGTTATGTCCTGTTGCAGTGAAGTAGCAGGGGTTATGATCATCTGCTTTTGTTTGGAAAAATACATGGATAGCGTCTTTCCGTCGCTGAGGATAACCTGTTTGTCGGGAGAGGTGTAGTTCCAGAGCATCTTGGCCTGTTTCCCGGTTTTTAGAAAATACGCGGTGCCGCTGCCGTCGGCACTCCGGCCTGTAAGGCGGCCACTGGTTTTTTGAGTGAACTCGAAGGTAAGGCTCTTAATCGTCGTATACTTTGCCTGGAGTCGGGCCGCGATTTGACTGGGTGTCTCCTCAGTAGCGAAGGAACTGCCGGGCAGACAGGTCAGGACCGAGAGCAAAAGAGTCGAGATGAGGAAATAGACCGAGACCTTCTCGGCAAGAACGTACCTTTTCATATGTGATGTAACTCCATTGGGCGGCCGAAGATCTTTGCCGCAACTTTTTTAGCCGAATCGGTCAGGTCGGAGACGTAATAGGTGTTTTCTGTACCAGTCCGGGCTCTCTTTTCGACAAGCTCTGGCCTGTCGGTAAGCAGTGCATGGAGATGGCGTGCCGTTTCCACCGACGAGTCGATGAGTTGAACACGTTTTCCGATGCGCGTTCGGATTACTTCCTTGAGCAGCGGATAATGGGTACAACCGAGAACCAGGGTGTCGATTTGGCTATCGCGAAGAGGTTTCAGGTATCGACGCAGTATCATTTTGGTTTCTCGCTTATCGATCCATCCTTCTTCGACCAGGGGTACGAGAAGTGGGCATGCCTGGGAAAAGACCTTGAAGCCGGGATGAAGCCCGGTAATGATTCGGTTGTAGATATCACTGCCGATGGTTGCCGTGGTTCCAATGACTCCGATCCGTCCGGTTTTCGTTTTACTCACCGCCTGTTCGGCAGCAGGAGTTACAACTTCGATTATAGGTACCTGAAATTCCCTCACCAACCTCTCCGTTGCCACGCTGGATGCGGTATTGCAGGCGACGATGATCAGACGTGCACCTTTGTTTACCAGGAATTCAGTGTTCCGTAAAGAATACTCAATTATGGTTTCCGGGCTTTTGGTTCCGTATGGAGTGCGGGCAATATCACCGAAATAGAGAAGCGGGTAGTCCGGTAAGAGTTGCTCGACAGCCCTTGCCACGGTCATGCCGCCGATGCCTGAATCAAAAATCCCTATCATGAGACAAGGTAAGAGACTAAAAAAGGAAAGCGTACAAAAGAAACCAAATCGTCTCAAAATCGGGACACCTGCTGGTCGCCCTCTATAGAGGATCGGTTCCTTCACCAATTGATTTTTTAATAAAAGATCATCATTACAAAACTGAACCAGTCTGTATAACAGAAAGTTATTGGAACAACAAGCGGGAAGCGAAACTCCAATCCATTTAGGCCAGGACGGCGTTCCCCGTCCAAAAGGCTAAAAAAGTGGATTCTTGCTGCTTTCGTGTTTAGACGGACATGTCGTGAGACCAAAATTTTTCCCGTCGATTCAAGTTTAAGCAGCAAAACAGGAAGCGCAACAGGTAAAAAATGCGTTTTTTACAGGCAGGCTGAGAAAAGAGGGTATACAGATTGGGAGGAGATAAAAAAATGATGAGGGGTCGGTAGGATATTGACATGGAGAGGGATGAGAATTAAGGTAAGCCCAGACCTCGGGAAGAGGTATTTTGAGTTGAATGACTGCGGATTACTACTCTTCATGAGTTGCACTAAAGGAAAGTATTTATTTAGCACGGAGTATAGAGATGCCGGTTTATGAGTATGAATGCAGTGGTTGCAAAAAAGTCTTCGAGGTACAACAGAAGATATCCGATGATCCTCTGACGCACTGTCCCGAATGTGAGGCAGAGGTTAAAAAATTAATGTCCATGAGTTCGTTTCAGCTAAGAGGCGGAGGCTGGTATGCCGATGGATACTCCAGTGCTTCAGCCGCAAACGACAAGAAACCGTCGTCTGCACCGGCGCCGGCATGTGGTTCCGGCGGAGCCTGTGCGGGATGCCCTGCGTCCACATCTTAATACATCCCACCAAATTTTATATGCGACCGATCAGGGGGAAGATTCCCTGATCGGTCGTTTTTTGTAACTGTTTAGACTGGTACGTGTTCGACCTGATGAGAGGTTACGGATTTTTAATGATGGCCATCGCGTCCCCATAACTATAAAACCTGTAGTTCCTTTCGATGGCGTCCTTATAGCAGGCCAGCAGGGTCTTTCGTCCACAGAGTGCCGAGACGAGAAACATCAGTGAGGAGCGAGGAAGGTGGAAGTTGGTTACCAGGTTGTCGATAATCTTGAATCGATACCCGGGGACAATATAGAGACCGCACGCGCCTTCGAAGGGAACGACGTTTCCCTTTTGGTCGGCAGCATACTCAAGGGCTCGCACTGTTGTTGTGCCTATCGCCCATATCCTGCCGCCGTTCTTCTTGGATGTGTTGATCATTTCGGCGGTCTCAGGGCTGATTCTGACATACTCCTCATGGATGGAGTGCTCCTGGATTCTTTCGGTTCTCACCGGGGCAAAGGTTCCATAGCCGACATGCAGGGTGATTTTGCCAAGAGTTATCCCCTTTGCGGCCAGGGATTCTAAAAGCGTATCCGTAAAGTGGAGACCGGCGGTTGGGGCGGCAACGGCACCGGGTCTGTTGGCATAAACGGTTTGATAGCGGTTGATGTCTTCGTCTGTCGTCCCTTCATTGCGTTGGATATATGGAGGAAGCGGGATCTGGCCGTTTTCCGTCAGGATCGAATCGAGGTCCATCTCTTTTTTGTACTGCAACTCGATCCGGGCCTTGCCGTCTTCAAAAAGCTCCAACACTCTACCGCTTAGTGTGTCGCTTATGGTGATTATGGAGCCTGGACGGGGCCGCTTGGATGCCTTGAGAAGGACGGCAACCTCAGCGCTCTTCCAGACTCCGGAAGAACCCTCATTTTCCTGAGGATAGTTTAGGAGGAAGACCTCTGTTTTCCCTCCTGTTTGTTTATTTCCGAAAAGCCGGGCCGGGAAGACTTTGGTGTCATTGACCACCAGCATATCATTTGGGGTCAGGAATTCGTCAAGTTCTGAAAAACGGCGGTGTTCGATTTTTCCGGTAAGACTATGGAGAACGAGGAGCCGAGAATTGTCCCTGCGATCGGCGGGATGCTGGGCAATATTTTTCTGCGGAAGATGATAATCGTATGAATCGAGGTGGAAATCCTGTTGCATGCTGATTTGGTTTTACGGTAAATAAAGAAAGTATCGCTTGCCTGCCGTGGCAGACGCGGCAGACTGTAGGAACGATTTCACTGTATACTACATTAACCTGGATGGTGCTTGCCAATGAGTTTGTTCGAAGCGCTCTTAACGCCTCCTGATTTTTCAGCCGCTCTTGTACCATGCTTTTAGCTCTTGCCGCAACCGAAATAGAGATGATCCCCCTGCAGCGGCTGCTGAAAGATACCGCTTCTCCGATCCTCACCCTGGTTTCAGGGGTGGGGCCTGTGGAGTCCGCCGTTTGTCTTGCAGGATTCCTGGCCGGGCAAAGGAATGGATTGATTTCCGGTATTATCAACTTCGGGGTGGCCGGTGGGTATGTCCGGGCGGGTGGGGAAGACGTGCCCGCACTCCTGGATCTTTATCTGGCGGAGACGGAAGTCTTCGGCGACCTGGGAATCTGCTATCCGGACCGAATTGAGCCTTTGCCACGGGAATTGACGGGAAATCCCGTCTACCGATTGGATCGTGGTCTTCTGGAGAGGGCTCTGGAGATCTGTGCGGACCAGGAGATTCGGATCAAAACCGGAAACTTTGTAACGGTTGCCGGGGTCTCGGCAACCCTTTGCCGCGGTCTAGGCCTTAGTGACCAATGGCAGGGGCAGTGCGAGAATATGGAAGGAGCGGCGATCGCTCGGGTCTGTAGCGAATTTTCCATGCCCATGCTCGAGCTGCGCTGTATCTCAAATTTTGTCGAGGATCGGAATCCGAAGAGCTGGCGGTTGCAAGAGGCTTGTGAAAAAGCAGCCTGGACCGTAGGGGAAATACTAAAAAAAATCTGATTGCCACACATGTTCATCACATTCCCTTCCATCCCGATAGGCTGAATTCCAGGAGTAATCAGAAAATATATGTAGCGGCTCACAAGAGCCGGCCGACATTTTTCTAAGGAAGACTTATGAAACCTCTATCCCTCGGGTTTTCTCCCTGCCCGAACGACACCTATATCTTTTACGCCCTGGTTCACAACTTGAGTGACATGGCAGGATTGTCATTTGCGGAACCTCTGCTCGAAGACGTGGAGACGCTTAACGACTGGGCCATGAAAGCTCGTCTCGATGTCACAAAACTCTCCTTTCATGCCTTGGGCCATGTTCTGGACGACTATTGCCTTTTACGGTCGGGAAGTGCGTTGGGGCGCGGCTGCGGACCTCTTCTGGTGACCAGGCGTGGTAAAAATATATTGCATTCGGAAGACATGCGGATTGCCGTTCCCGGGAAATATACAACGGCTGCGTTGCTCTTGCGGATGTTTGCGCCGGAATGCACAAATCTGGTTGAAATGCGTTTTGATTCGATCATTGATGCCATACGTAAGGATCAGATAGACGGCGGAGTTATAATCCATGAAAGCCGGTTCACCTATCAGCAGATGGGCCTGGTCTGCTGTCAGGACCTGGGACAGTGGTGGGAAGATATTTCAGGATGCCCGATTCCTCTTGGGTGTATTGCTGCCAAAAGGAGTCTGGGAGAAGACATTATCGGCCGAATCGATACGGCGATAAGAGAAAGCCTTGCGTTTGCCAATGTGGGTCCGGATCATTGTCTTCCCTATATCCGAAGCTATTCCCAGGAACTGGAAGAAGAGGTGGTAAAGAACCATATCGGACTTTATGTAAATGATTTTTCACTCGATTTAGGTGATGAGGGATTGGCTGCCGTGCAGGAGTTTCTACGACGGGCACGGTTGGCCGGAGTTCTTAACACTTCGGATAAATCGCTGACCATAGGGTGATGGCCATGAATGGTGGAATACCACCTGCGTTTCATTCTTCTGCAATCCCGGTTTTCGGGCTCTGTGGCTCGATCGGAAGGAGGCGGGCCAAGGTGATGGACTCCCTGGTGAAAGCGTTGGCTGATCGTGGTTTATATGCGGTCATCAACGGGCAGGGTACACTGGAGGAGGGAAATTACGGAATCGGTACCGGGATAACGGGGCCAGATCCGGTAAGCGACTTGATTCTGGTGGACTGCCCACGCGAGGCACACATTCCGAAGCTCCTGTTGGACGATCATCCGGGTCCGGAAGAGAGCGGGATACTGCAGTCTTTTTCTCGTGAGGGGCAACTGGATGCGGTTCTTTCCTGTCTTGTCGATAGAATCACCGAAATCTGGAGAGAGACTCCGGTCTGGGCCTGTGTGTTGATCGGAGGAAAGAGCTCACGTATGGGGCGGCCCAAGCATTTGATTGAAGATGATACAGGCATTCCCTGGATTACAAAAACTGTCGGTCTCCTAAGACCTTTAGTTGACGGACTGGTGATCTCCGGAGCAGGAGACGTTCCAAGCGATCTGGATGATCTGAACCGTCTCCCCGATATTTCAGGAGCTGTTGGTCCCCTGGCCGGCATCCTGTCCGCCATGCAGTGGCGACCCTCGGTTTCCTGGTTGCTTGTCGCCTGCGATATGCCCGATATCATGGAAGAGGCAGTGAATTGGCTGCTGGAAAAGCGCCGACCGGGGATTTGGGGGATCCTACCAAGACTGCGAGATGGCGGCCCCTGCGAGCCGCTTCTTGCCCATTACGATTTCCGCTGCAGGCATCTGTTCGAGGAGCTGGTCTGTTCCGGGTCAATGCGGATCAGCACCGTTGCTGAAAACCCCAAGATCGAAACCCCCGTGGTGCCTGAACCTTTGTTGCCCTCCTGGCGAAACGTCAACACCCCTCAAGATCTGTACATCACCAAATAGACCTTAGCCTGAAAATTTCACGGATTGAGATGGTCTGCATGTCAAGGATACTTGCGAAGGGCTATGCATCAGGGATGTCTTCGTAAAAGTAATGCCGGATAGTGGGTCATATCGATCAGCCTGAAGGATGAAAAACACAGGAGATGATCG
>CAWGGS010000028.1:0-180577 GCA_963822095.1 uncultured delta proteobacterium | reverse complement strand
GCTGCCGCGACGTCAGCCGCCATGAACTGGTTTATAACGGCGACATTACAACTGTTGCCGTATTTAAAAAACTCACGCAACAGTTTCCATGGGTACATCGCTGGATGATCGGCCGCGGCGTCCTGGCCGCGCCCCCACTGATACTCTCTCTCCAGGGAAAAGAGATAGAGCCCACCCATCGCCTGGAGATGATCCGGGCATTTCATACCGACCTCTACCAGGGCTATCGAAAACGGTTTTCCGGCCCCGGCCACCTGCTCGGCAGAATGAAGCAGCTGTGGATCTACCTTATTGCCTCCTTTCCCGGTGAGCAAAAGGCATTGAAGAAAATAAAAAAGGCCGGAACGGAATCACACTATCTCAGCGCGGTTGAAAAAATTTTTGAACGTTCGAGAGGATCTTCCTCTGTCGCCATGCATGTTCTAGGAAAAAAAGAGAAGTTGTAAAATATCACAAAAACGGTTGCCGCCTCTCATCTCCCGCGTCCTGGTTTTCAGGCTGAGAGCCATTGAACAATCACTAATATTGAATTCCTGAAAGGTGCGGGCTATAATGGAGGCAAAGCTATTCGCTCATATTTCTCATGAACATTGTGTCCCACAATAGTTAACACTATGGATTTATTTAGTAATGATTTCCAAGAACACCAACGTATTGTTCGACACACTATTCACCAAAGGCGAGCTGATCCAGCCGCATCTCTTGCGTCGCTCGATCAACACGCATAGAAAAACTATAGCGCATTGAGCGGCTTCTCGGGACGAAGTCTCGCTGGGCTCGCTTATTAACAGCCGCCTCAGCTCGCGAGAAATCCGGGTTAGGGTACATGGCAATTTTCCAGGGTAGCTAATAGTACATCTTTTAGAAACCGAGACCGCAGAAGGCGGCCCCACCGGAGCTCCCATGACCGAAAGTTTTGATAATCATTTCATGGACAATTACTGCGGAAGCCTCCTGCTTGAAGACTATAGCCTTGCGTTGAAGCAGAAGGTACGCGAACAGATTGCCGCCTGTTTTTCCTTTGATCAAATAGACATTCCGATCCTGCCCTATATCTCCGCCTGGCGCATCGACCAACCAGGAATCTGGTATGAGTATGTCAGCAACCAGTTTCTCGCCCTTTTCAACAGTAGCCCTGACACCATCGCCAAGACTTTCTGCAACAGTATCCTCGACCGGCGTGAATACCGAAACAACGGAGGGACTCCCATTGTGCGGGAGATGATCATGCCGGGAAAAGAGATCGACAACCAGCGCCCTGCCCTACGAGACAAGAACAGCACGACGGGAACCATGGAAGCCGTCTATAAGGTCAAATTACCCGATGAAAGAACCATGTGGTTAAAAGACTGGGCATCAATTACCATATTTGAGCAGGACGGCATCTGTCTTTCTCCCGGCTATCTGACCGATGTCAGCATGGAAATGCTGCAAAAAGACCAACTGAGTGAAATGAACGCTGTCGTGAAACAGGACAAGAAACTCCTTGTTGAAGCCGAACGATTTGCAGCCCTTGGCCAGATTTCTGCTCAAGTCTACCATGAAATCAGAAATCCGGTCCTCTCCATCGGTGGCCTTGCCAGAAGGCTTATAAAAAAACCTCACGCCGAGCCTCAACTCTTCCTTGAGGTCATCGCCAAAGAATCGGAACGACTAGAAAAAATCCTCAACAATCTCTTCAAATTCACCCAGTGCGTCGAACTTTCTCCAAAGTTCTCCGACCCGATACAACTGGTGGAGCGGGTCTTAGCACTCCTGCAATCTGATTTTGATGACTTCAATGTCAATGCGACAATGCTCGTAGAGAGCCCGATATCCGAAATTTATATCGATCAGGACCAAATCTACCTGGCCTTGGTGCATATCATAAAAAACGGCGTCGAGGCAATGATTGACGGTGGCAACCTCGATATTATCATCAGCCAGTCGGAAACGGATGTTGTGATCTCGATCAGGGATTCCGGGGAAGGTATTCATCTCGTACATAAAAAACGGGTCACCGAGCCGTTTTTTACGACCAAGGTACACGGTACCGGGCTCGGACTAAGCCTTGCCCAAAAGGCTATCCATCTCCACCAGGGTGAACTGGTCATAAATACGGTCAACTCGGGAGGGACAGAAGTCATCATCTATCTTCCCCGGTCCAAAGGGGTCAGGCCGTTATCAGAAAGTGTCACCCAGTAACTCGCGGGGTTCTGCCGTTACAACCCTCTGAACCCCCTTAAACAGAATATGTACCTCCGCAGCCTGCGATCCTGCAGGCATCTTCTTCCCATAGCGAACGACAAGTGAAGCTGCAGCACCCAGATCCTCTTCAAGCTTTTCAGGGTCAAGTGCTGCAGCCCGGCGCAAGACGGCTGTAGGCCCCGGGCGGTTTTCCATCCACAACATCATGTCACCATCCTGAAAAAGTCCTTCCAGTCTGATATTGTCGTGTTCATCGCGACCAAGTACCAGCCAACCTCCTCCGAAAAGACGAAACTGCCGGCCGACGAGGAGCAACAAAATATCGACCCTATTGATCTCATCCGGCTCGATTCCGAATTCCCCCGAATACATCCTGGCTATTCGGCTGCTGAGGATGGGATCTGCCAATTTGCACCCGCCGGCGGGAGAAGGGAAATCGGTGATTCCGAATTCATGGGCAAGAGCGATCTGTCTTGAACGCCCCCGGCCGCTGAAATTGAGCAACCGCTCACGGTCCACAAGTCCCTGCCGCTCCGCCTCTGTTTCCTTTAAGAGTTTTGCCGAAAGCGGCCGTAACAGGAAGGTGCGGCTGCCGGAATCGCGCTCGATAACGTTTAAGGTATCTCGACGCTGGGACATCGGACGCTGCCCCAGGACCTCCCCGGTGATCAGAAACGAGGCGCCGAAATCAGCCATCATCTCCCTGGCCCGGCTGAGCATAAAAATTTTACAATCGATACAGGGATTGAAATTTTTGCCGAATCCATGCGCAGGATTGCGCAACAGTTGCATATAGGGCTCGCTGATATCCTCGACTAAAACATCGATGCCGTATTTACGCTTTGCTTCCTGTCGGTATCCTTCAGGATCGTCTAGAATTTGGTATTCGAAAAATGGTGAGACAAACTTGATCGCCACCACCCGTATTCCTTGGGCGGCAACGACGCGGCAAGCTAAAATGGAATCGAGGCCTCCGGAAAAAAGAGCCAGCGCACATACCTTGTTCATGCCTTTGCCGACCCCTTTTCCAACAACTCCCGAGCCCAGGCGTGGGTTTTATCGGTAACCGAATCACCGGCCAGCATTCTGGCCAGTTCATGCACTCTTTGTTCCTTGGAAAGCCAGGAAAAGGACGACTGGGTTCTACCACCATTGACAGTCTTCATGACCAGAAAATGTTCGGTCCCGCGGGCAGCAATCTGGGGCAGATGGGTAATACAGAAGACCTGGTGATGCCCGGCAAGCTCCTGGATTTTTCGAGCTACCGCTTCCGCCGCCTCGCCGCCTATCCCGGCATCGACCTCATCAAAGATAACGGTCTCCACCATGTCCCTCTTTGCCAGCAGACATTTCAAGGCCAGCATCAGGCGAGAGAGTTCTCCTCCCGATGCCACCTTGGCGAGCGGGCGGGACGGTTCTCCGGGATTGGCGGAAAAGAAAAACTCGACCCGATCCTTACCATGAGCGCGTATCTGGGAAACATCAGAGCTGACTTCCTGCCATTGAACCTTGAAAGCGGCTCGGTTAAAGGCAAGGGACACCAGCTCACAATCCATCGCCTTCTCCAGTTTTTCAGCTGCAAGCCTCCGTTTTTCCGACAGGGATGCTGCCATCTCCACCACCTTTTCCTCGAGTCCGGCCACCTCTTTCTGCAACCCTTCCATCCGTATTTCCAGGTTTTCAAGGGTCTCAAGCTCTTTGTCAATTCTTTCGGCAAACGTATGAATCATACCTATGGACTCGCCATATTTACGCTTCAATTGTCGGATGAGATCAATGCGGCTAGTCACGAGTTCCAGCCGATGAGGATCGTTTTCCAGGGAATCACGGTACTGTCGCAGCTGGGAGATCAGATCCTCGGCCTGATAAAAATACTCGGCAAGGCCCTCGGCCAGCTTTTCTGCACTCGGGTCAAGAGATGCGGCCTGTTCCATATTCTTGCGAACCTGTGCCAGGCCCTCCTGCAAGGTGGTAAAGAAAAAGCTGTAACTCTCATGGCTCAACTTGATGAGCTGATCGGCACTTTTTAGGCGATTTTTTTCGGCCTCCAGGCTCTCATCCTCGCCAATTTTCAGATCGGCATCGCGAATCTCCGCTTGTTGAAAATGCAGGAAGTCCTTTTTCTCTTCTTTGTCCTTCTCTTGCTGCAAGAAATCCTGAAGCTCGGCAGCCTTTTGCCGCCAAAGGCCATAGACCTTGGCGAAAGCTTCCTTGTCATCATGGAGCTCTCCAAAATTATCCAGGAAATTCAGATGAAGGGAAGGCAACAACAGTTGTTGGTGATCGTGCTGGCTTGCAATACTTAACAAATTTTCAGTTAGCTCAGAAACCATTTTGGCGGTTGCCAAAGAACCGTTTACATAAAATCTGCTCCGACCGTTACCCTGAAGGATACGTTTTATTAGAACAGTAGTGTCGTCGCCCAGGCCACTTTCCCGTAAAATATCCAGAAAAGCAGTATGTTCGGGACGGACCTCAAACAGGGCCTCAACAGTACAACTGTCGGCACCGTTTCTCACCCATTCGGAGGAAGAACGAGAACCGGTCAACAGATTAATCGCTCGCAACATGATGGACTTTCCTGCACCGGTCTCCCCCGTCATAACTATAAGCCCCTGTGAATCCGAATGGTTATCAAAATTCAACCTCAGAAATTCAATCAGGGCCAGATTTTCAACTTTGAGTTCACAGAGCATAGGTAGTATCTAGAGAGTCATATTTCCTTTTCCTGACTTGACTCGACAGGAAAAGGGTTTTATCATAGCATCGCATAATCAAGAACAACGGCCATTTTTCTTATTTGTTCGCGCTACACGGCCCATATGGGCTTCCCTTCGATTCGAGTCAGGACTATCATGATCAAAAGAGCAAAACTCAGTGCCAGCCTGGAAGATTATATTGAAGCCATCTATCATATCGTAGAAGAAAAACTCGTTGCCAGGAGCAAGGATATCGCCATGCGGCTTGGAGTCAGCAGAGCTTCGGTAACAGAAGCCTTGCGAGCTCTTTCCCAGAAAGAGCTGATCAATTACGCTCCCTACGAAGCCATAACCATGACAGACAAGGGGAAAAAAACGGCAGAAGATGTCATCTTCCGCCACAACGCATTGAAACGTTTCTTTGTCGAGGTACTCTCCATTGACAACGACACAGCCGAAGAAGGAGCATGCCGTATTGAACATGCAGCTCCACGCGAAGTTATCTCCAGAATGATCAACTTCATCCAATTTCTCCATGTTTGCCCACGGGGTGGCAACGACCTCATCGAAGGTTTTGCCAACTATCATAATCTGGGTAAGACCAAGATGAATTGCGAAGAATGTGTGTCCAATTGTCAGATTAATGGGGATGGAGAAAAATAAACCTCAACCCAGGAATCGTCAACTCCCCCGATTTCAGGTCTTCCTGTCTTTAATTAGTTGTACAATTTCTCCGTCATCAGGAAAACGCTTCAGTTGTGCTTTGGAAAATATTTTTTCCCCTTCGACCACCACCTCATATACACCACCGGAAGAAGAAATCAACTGCACATCCGCTGCAAATTCCCGTTTCAACTCTACCTCCAGACTGGAGGCTCTGGGCTTATAATTTCACTGCGTACAATACTCAATAGTTATCTTCATAAAATCTACCTTTCAGGCCAGCCTTTCCCTCGAGAATAAACCGGACAAAAATATAATCAAAAAATCTGCTCCCCCTGAAAGCCAGCCTATCGGAATGGAAAGGAGTAAGCTGAAACATTCGTGGTAATCAGAGTTAAAAAACCAGAGATATTATACACAGTCTTGAATGAATTTCCAGCAGACAGAAAAAAAAAGACGGTTTAAAAGAAGTGGAGGGCACAGCGACAGAAGATTCCGCGAGGCGGAAAGTCAAGGACTACGGGAATCGGGAGCTGGTCTCGGGTATCAGGGAAGGACGAAAAGAAAAATCACCACAGTTGCCGACGACTGGGAAGATTTTAGATAATCTCTTTATTCTTTTTGCTCTCCTGAGAACTCAATCCCTGCTCCTGGATTCACCGATAGTGAACTGAAACAGCAGAAATAATTTCATATCCCTGCCGGGTTAATGCGTATAGGAGCTCAATTTCCCTGACTGGCAAGGTCGTCGTCGTAGAGCTTTTCAAAGGTGAGTTTGTGTTTTGACTCTTCCTGGGCCAAAAGTTCAAACAGCTTGACAGCCTCAGGATCGGTAGAGCCCATGGCCAGATTGACATAGAGTTTGACTGCCATTTCCTCTCGTTTCATTGCCAAAACGAGGATATCAGGCATCGTCATCGATTCGGAATACTCCATTTCCACCAGGTACTCGCTGATCTTCAGATCAGGCACCTTTTTTAGCTCATATTTTTCTATCACATCTTTGTTTTTCGAGATATTCGTCAACAGCTTAACATGTTTTGCCTCTTCCTGGGCAAGCTCCTTGAAGGTCTTGGAAAGTGAGGAAACAGCCTCTTTCTTGCTCAAGTCGTTGTAAAAGGTTACCGCTTCTTTTTCCTTGTCGATGGCAAAAACGAGTATTTCATCGATGGATTGAAAATTCATGAACACACCTCCTGAGGTGATAAAAAGTATAAAAGACCTTCTGCCATAATGGATCCATGCAGGAGAAGCTCTGATCAAATGATTCGCAGGACAGATTTAACATTTATAAAAGTATCAAATCCGCAACACCCCTCCCTCTAATGTATCCGGAAAGCAAGCATCTCCCTTCATAAATCGATACACCATGCAAAGCCTGCAACAATTCAAGACATTGCAGGCTTTGATTCTGTCAAAGACGACTGAGAATCGAATCCCTTGGGACGTTGCAGATCGATGCAACCTGTTTCGGATCGAATCCCAGACAGAGGGCAAGCAGCTGGTTATAGTCAAAGACCGGAATTTTGTAGCGCTCCTCTCCCACCCGTTTGTTTAACGTATTCTGGACATTCTCCATATGCATCAGACAGGTGATACAGGAAACAGCAATGAACTCAGCCTGGGTCTCCTCCAGTATCGCATCAAATTTGCTCTGGGCAAACTCGATGGCCTGCTCCGGGGTGCTCTTCATGAAACCACCGGCACCACCGCAACACTGCAGCTCACGACTATAACTGTCCACCTCCGCTCCAAGTGCCTCGACCAGAGTCCGCATCCCCTTCGGTTCCCGCGGAGACTCCTCAAAGCCGACAACCTCACTTGGAAACAGCGTATGGCAGGGATACTGGACGATACCATGCATCCCTTTCAGGCTCTTTTTAACCTGCGAAGCAATGGTCTCCGGCCCGATCTCCTTATACAGAACCTCGGACACATGACGAACCTTGGTTTTTCCCGTCACTTGTCTCCCGGTCGGTTCCAGTAATTCGTTGACCCGTGCCTTTTGGTCGGCATGGTCCATGATATGCTCCCGCCCCATACGCAGTGAGCTATAGCAAGAACCGCATTGCACGACCATATCGCAACCCTTTTGCTCGGCAATGGAGAGATTCCATCCACTCGTTGCCAGCCATGAGTCATCGTCAGTTGACGGAAATGCCCCGAATGCCGGACAGCAGACATAGTTATCGGCATCCACCAGATCAATACCCAGAACGGGCATCGTTGCCCGTATCGCCCGCTCGACATCCGGTCGGATAGCAGGTGTGTTACAACCAAGAAAAAGACATAATTCCATTTCTTATACCTCTTATTTATGAAAATGACCGCTTGCGCCAAACGCCGACCGATCATTTTCACCAATCACTTAGAAGTGATGAAAAACAACCAGATTCAGCCCAAAAAATAGCAGCACATCAACCACCAAACATGTAATCGTTGGCACTGACCACCGGTGTCTTCATGAGCATCTCTTGAAACATCTTCAACGCCTCGGGATTGTTTGTTATAGTTTTCAGCTCGGGCAGTCCCAACTGGTCACGCAAATCGGTATTCACACCGACAGCCTGGGTATATCCCCTCTTATAGATCTCTACAATTGCCGGAGGTACCCGGGTCTCATCGTTGGCACTCTGCCATTTCCGGACCGCCAGAATCATTTCGAAGGGTTTGACATCCATCGGGCACATCTCCTCACAGCGTGAACAGGAAACGCATGCCCATGGTGTATCATCTTCAAAGAGCTCTTCTTCAAGCCCCAGAATGACCTTCCTGGCCAGATTCCTCACCAAAAGAGGTGGATCGCCAAACGAAGCAGGGCACCCCGAGATACATGTACTGCAATTAAAGCAATGATGCAGATCACCCGTATTGTAAATATCCTTCCACAAATCTTTTATCGATAGTTTTAAATCCATTATCACCACCTCTTATTCCACTGCGGACAGGAGAATATCGTCCAGCTTAGCATCGAGAGAAGCCATTATCTGCTTATCGCTCCACCCCGTCACTTCCGCTGCATTGTTTTGGCATTCCACTGCACACAGGCCGCAAGCCTGACATGCCGCAGGGTCGACAGTAATGCATTTCTCGGCCTCGTCGTAGGACCGTGCTTCGAACGGACAGATTGAGACACACCTCTGACAGCGAATGCACAGTGCATCCTTTACCTTGGAGATAACACCAGCCGTATGGACTTCACGTCCTGACAGATAGGCATAGGCCTTCTGAGCGGCCGCTTCAGCCTGCATGATGACGCTTTTCAAGGGCATCGGCGAGTGAGCTGTACCGACAAGATAGATCCCGGATTTCTGGAATTCTATCGGACGCCACTTGGAATCAACTTCTTTGAAGAAACCATCATCGTTTAAGGTAACCCCGAAAGCATCGGCGAGTTTCTGATTCGATTCCTCCGGATCAACGCCGGTGGAGAGAACCAGCAGATCAGCAGGCAACTCCATTTCGGTGTTCAACACGTTATCGACAAACTTGACCATCGGCTTGCCATCAACCATCTCAACCTGGGGCTTGTTTTCCAGATTGTAGGTCATAAAGATGACCCCTGCCGTCCGTGCCTTGGTGTAGTACTGCTCATAGAATCCGTAGGACATCAGATCGCGATACAAAACAAAGACTCGGGCATCGGGATTGAGCTCTTTGATCTTCAAGGCGTTGGCCAGTGCCCAGGTGCAGCATATACGACTGCAGTATCGGCGTCCGTCCTTCTGTCTTGATCCGACGCATTGGATCATGACCACGTCTTCCAGCGTTCCTGCGTCAATATCACCGTTGGCAAGCCCGGTCTTAAGCTCCGACTGGGTCATGACCTTATCTTCGGAACCGTATCCATACTCGGTGGTGGCTCCCTCATGTCCTCCTGTGGCCATAATCACCGCACCATGGTGGATATACGAATCCTCCTCTGTATCGCTAAAATGCAGCTTCGACTCGAACTTGCCAAGAGTCCCCAGGGTCTTTTCAACCTCACAGTTCAGATGTACCGTGATATTCTTGTTTTCGAAGACTTTGAGTTTCATATCTTTGGCCCGCTCAATCGGGGCAAGGCCATCAACAGTGCTGGCGACATGATTGCCGATATAGCCGCCAAGTTCACCTGCCTTCTCGACGAGCTCGACCTTCACTCCCCTTGTCGCAAGGGACAGGGCGGACTGCATCCCGCCGAATCCACCGCCGACGACAAGCGCCGTCTGGTTGATGGGCAAGCTGCTCACATGCAGGGCCGGTTTGTATTTGAGTCTTTCGATATCCGATTCGACCTCTTTGGCAGCCTTGAGCGTCCAATCTTCGACCGACGGCTCGACCATACCTCTCCTGGCCATGCCGAAGAGATCCATCACCTCGACAAGCGAGGAATTAAAACCGGCTTTTTTGGCAGTATCCTTCAGCTTCTGCCGGTACATATATGGTTGACAGGCACCGATCAGCAGACGATTGGATTTGCTCTTGGCCAGGAAGGCAAGACCTTCTTCTTCATTTTTACAGATAGACTCAACAACCTGAACTTCGCCCACGCCACGATATTTCTGCAGCTCTGCACTCAATAGTTCATAGTCGAGTCCTTCGGCTCCAGATTTCTCACCGCACTTGCAGACGGCAACCGCCACCTTCGGTAGTTCTCGCTCTCGAGCCGTCGGCTCGGGAACCTCTTCTTCTTTCACCGTATCGACACCAAGTCCGGTCAGGAAGGTTGTCGCCTCTCCAGCTGCGGCGATACCGCTGGACATGGCCTCACTGATATCGGTAAGTCCCATAAGCGATCCACAGAGGAAAAGACCTGGTTTCCCTGCAATCCTGTTCTTGGAGTAGTCTTCCGTTTCCAGAAGGCCTCGGGAATCCAGTGGTGCATTGAGAAGATCGGCCCATTTTTTATGGGTCTCGAAAGGAATCTGACCGGTGGACATGACCACCAGATCGTAATCCTTGATAAAAAACTCGTTAGTGTCCGGATCAAAATACCGGATCTCCAGGCTCTTGTCGGGTTTCAATCGCACGCCCTGTACACGACAGCGTACCAGTTTCACGCCATGTTCTTCGACGGCCTTTTCCCGATACTGCTGAAAGCCCTTACCGAAGGTCCGCATATCCATATAGAAAATGGTACTCTCGACATCGTCTCCGCCCTTCTCCTTGGCCAGAACGGCCTCTTTCAAAGCAAACATACAGCAGATCGAGGAGCAATAGTCCCTTCCCTGCCTTCTGTTGCGGGACCCCATGCACTGGATCCAGGCAATCTTCTTGGCCGGCTTGCCGTCAGACGGACGCGTGATCTCCCCGCCCTGGTAGGTACCGGAACTGCTCATCATCCGCTCAAAAGCAAGCGAGGTGACGACATCGGGAGAAACTGCATAAGACTTGGCGTCTTCATAGTCGCGGGTATTGTACAATTTCACACCTGAGGCTAAGACGATGGCATGGACCTCGCGGGTCTCGGCCTCATCCTGGGCCTCCAGGTTTATCGCTCCCGTCTCACAGACCTTGACACACTCACCGCAGTTGGTACAGGCCTGTTTGTCGATGGCCAGGAGCTTCGGGGTGTTATGCGGGATAGGCTGGTAAACAGCCTTGCGCTTGGTCAGACCATGATTGAACTCATCATCGACTTCAACCGGGCAGACCTCCATACATTTTCCCATCTCGTTACAGACCGCTGGATCGATATATCTCGCCTTTTTCAACAACTCGACCTTATAATTCCCCGCATCGCCTGCAACCGAAGTAATTTCAGTAAAAGGCAGGATCTCTATATTCTCATGGAACAGGCTCTTACGCATGCAATACTGGGTAGCATACTCACGGCCCACCATGGGCAGCATCCTGCACATACCGCAATGATCGGTGGGAAACTGGTAATCAAGCTTAGCCAGGATACCGCCGGCCTGGGTGGAAGAATCGGTCAGTAGAACCTTATATCCCACCTCGGCAAGCTCTATGGCCGCCTTGATTCCGGAAATGCCGGCGCCGGCCACCAGGGCCGTGCCTATCGGCTTCTTTTCTGACATAATATCACTCCTATTTGACTTGACCAGTCACTTCGACCATCTCATCGGCTTTAAAAACAGACATCGGCTGCGCTTCCTCGACTGATCGCCCTGCCTGATAGTCGAAACGGGCCTGGGTTTTCTCGGCTGATGTCCTGAAAAGCGGCATCAGATCGATATCGTTGGGACAGGCACTGGTACACTGACCGCAGCCAACACAGAAGAGACTCATATGGGTGATACGGGTCAAATGGTACATTGTCGTATCGGTCGGCATTCTCAGCATACCTCCCTTATCCGCCCACATCATGAACTGATCGCCGGTGTGACGGTAGGTGTCGGTCACAAAGACACATTCCTTACAGTAGCAGACAGGACAGGCGACCCTGCAGTTATAGCAGTTGACGCATTCAGACAGTGTATCACTAAGCGCCTGGATACTGTTGGTCTGCTCACGAAATTCCGCAAATTTTTTATCGCGGGCATCGGTTCGTGTTGCCACCAGCTTTTTAACTGCATCGTTGCGGCCGGAAGGACTCTCGCCTGCCTTTATGCCGGACTTGTCCAGAGCTTCCTCTCCCTTTTGGGTTACCGCCTCGATAAATACAGCCCCGTTTCCTGTGCCAATTGCACACAGTCGCATATCAACATTATCAGCCGTCGGGAACTCACAGATCGCGCAGGCGCCGGCAACATCAAAATCGCCAGTGGCTGTTTTGCCAGCCTGGGCATTCTCCAGGAAGGACTCAGAGGTACCGCCCTGCTCTACGAATTTTGTAAAATCAGTGTTTTCATAACGGCCAAGACAGTCCATGCCGATCAGCAGGACATCATCAAGGTTGGCCTGTTTCAGTTTGACCAGCTCAACCAAGGCCCGAATCTCACAAGGCCTCAGCACCATTGCAACTTTCCGTCCTGAAGACCTCGCGGTCAGCGATGAGGCGATCTTGGCCCCGCTTACCGCAGCTACAGGAGCAAAAGGATCTACCTGCTCGGTATTGGCAGCCGAAGTGACGAGTGTCTGTCGTACCCCTTTCTGGGCCTGAGCCATCGGAGCAAGGACAGCGTCAACTGCACCGTTTTCCAGCATGCCTTTGAAAAATCCAGCCAGTTCTTTATTGAGTTCGTCTTTTTTAAAAGACAATTTTGCAAATTTTGCCATCTCAGTCGTCTCCGTGTCTTCAAACTACCATTTGTCCCATCTTCTTCAGGGGGCTAGGTCCAAGTTCTTTTAATTTTGCAGTCATTTCTTCTGCAACTTCTTTCAGCATGTTTCCTTCACTGGCGGCAATCCATCTGAGCCAGAAACGCTCTTCATCGATCCCGTACTGTTTCAGGACCTCGGTGAGCAACGCCACTCGACGCCTGGCCTTCATGTTGCCGTTGATGTAATGACAGTCTCCCGGCCAGCAGCCGCCGACCAACACACCATCGGCACCTGCAAGGAAAGCCTTGGTCACATACTTAGGATCAACCATACCACTGCACATAACCCTGATGATCTTGAGGTTAGATGGGTACGATAAACGGGAAGTACCGGCAAGATCCGCTGCGGTAAATGTGCACCAGTTACAAAAAAACGCTACTATTTTGGGTTCAAACTCGCTCATCACATAACTCCTTAATTAAGTAAAATCCCTTCGATTTCCGCAAAGATCTGTTTATCGGTAAAATGTCTGACTTTGGGAGCACCACTTGGACAACCTCCGGCACAACTCCCACATCCTTTACAGATGGCGGAATTAACCTCACTGATTCCCTTGTACGGATTAAATTCAATTGCAGTATAGGGGCACAATCCGATACAGAGCTGACAGCCGACACAGACATCGGGATCGATATGCGATATCATCGGCGGCACCTCAACCTGTCCAGCTGAACTGAGCGCCAGACATTCCGCCGCAGCCCCCATGGCCTGGGCTACTGTATCCGGAATATCCTTTGGCCCCTGGCAGGCACCGGCCAGGAAAACACCACTGGTCGGGGTTGAAACCGGCGCAAGCTTCGGATGCTCTTCCTGGAAGAAACCATCCGCACCTATCCCGATGCCGAACTTACGCATGACATCTTCTGCATTGGGTCGCGGTTCCATGGCTGTACAGAGGATGACCATATCCACCTGGATCTCAATCAGCCGGTTGGACAAGGTATCCTCACCCTTGACGGTCAGAATGCCGTTTTTATCCTCGGTAATCGACCCCGCCTTGCCGCGGATCATTCGTACGCCTTCGGCCTGAACCTTCTTGTAGAATTCTTCATAGCCCTTGCCGAAACAACGCATGTCGATATAGAAATTGTAGATCTCGGTATCGTGCCCACATTTATCCTTGAGCAGATGCGCATACTTCAGGGCGTACATGCAGCAGGTTCTTGAGCAGTATTCATGGTAATTCTGGTCACGACTACCGATACAGTGCAGGATTGCCACGCTCTTCGGCTTATCAGTGAACTTCATCGGGTCTTCCATGCTCCTTTTCAAGAGCTTACCTGAAGTCGGCCCGGTGGCATTGGAGAGACGCTCGAACTCGATATTGGTGAAGACATTCCTGTACTTGCCGTAACCGTACTGGGTCATCTTGGACGGATTCATCGGGTCGAAGCCTGTGGCAATTATGATGGATCCAACATCGATGGTTTCATGCTGGTCAGTCATGTCATGATCAATGGCCGCAGCCTTACATTCGTTGACACAGAGCTTACACTCGCAGCAACCTCCGCAATCAACGCAGCGGGCAGCCTCTTTCTGCGCCTGTTCTTCTGAAAATCCCAGCTCAATCTCTTTATAGTTGCCAACCCGCTCGCTGACGGCCAGCGCCTGCACCGTGGCGCGAGGTACACTTTCCACCTTCTTCGGAATCGGCTTCCAGTCGGATCCTGTCGGTTTCACCGGTCTGTCTTCATCAAGCTCTTCACCCAAGAGGTATTTCTCGATGGAAATTGCCGCTTCACGGCCGGCGCCAATCGCCTCGACCGCAATGGACGGACCGGTGAACATGTCGCCGCCTGCAAAGATTCCGGGGTAACTGGTCTCATAGGTAATCGGATCGGCATAGACCGTTCCCCAGCGAGTCAACTCGACGCCTTCTGTTCCGTCAAGGAAAGAGGCATTCACCTGCTGGCCGATGGCCGGGATCATCATGTCGCATTCGATCTCGAACTCCGAGCCCTCTTTCGGCACCGGCCGTCTGCGGCCGGACTCATCAGGCTCACCAAGTTCCATCCTGATACAGCGAAGTCCTGTGACCTTCCCACCGGAGGTAATGACCGCAATAGGATTGACCAGAAGATCGATACTGATGCCCTCTTCTTCCGCGGCCTCAATCTCGTGTTTGACCGCAGGCATTTCCGCACGGCTCCGCCTGTAGACCATCTTTACTTCAGAGGCGCCTTGTCTCACTGCCTCACGGGCTGCATCGATGGCAACGTCACCACCGCCGACGACCACGACCTTCTTACCGGTCTTGACCGGTTGCTTCAGATTTAAGAGACCGAGATAATCGACACCGTGCATGACGCCGTCGGCATCCTCGTTCTCGATGTTCATCTTGCGGCTCTTCTGGGCGCCGGCCGCCAGATAGACAGCCTTAAAACCCTCGTCAAACAGCTTGGCTACCGGACGGTCCTTACCGATATCGGCATTTAGCTGGATGTCGACACCCAGCTTCTTAATATAGTTGATCTCCTGGTCCAGGATCTCCGAAGGCAGACGATAGTCGGGGATACCGAAACGCAGCATTCCTCCCGCCATCGGTGCTTTCTCGAAAATGGTGGGATGGTATCCTTTCTTGGCCAGAAAATATGCCGCAGACAATCCAGCAGGACCGGCACCAATAATGGCCACTTTTTCTGTTTCCGGCTTTATTTCAATTGTCGGTACCGGCAGGGTCTCCCAGTCAACCTGATCTGCGGCAAAACGTTTGAGCTGACAAATGGCCAAAGGTTCATCGACATCCTGTCTGCGGCATTTCGTCTCGCAGGGGGCCGGACAGATGCGTCCAAGACTGCCGGGGAGCGGCATCTTCTCCATGATCACGTTCAGCGCTTCAGCATATTTGCCGAGCTTGATCAAGGCAACAAACCCTTGAATGTTGATACCTGCCGGGCAGGTCTGGACGCAGGGTCCTCTATCCTTCTTGTCTATTGCATAACGGACAGGAACAGCCTGGGGAAAGGAGATGTAGATGGCCTTGCGCATCTTGGTGCCCACATCCCACTCGTTCGGGGCTTCAACCGGGCAGACCTTGGCGCAGTCACCGCAACCTGTACAGTTGCTCTTGACATACCGGGAACGCTGATTGATGTCCACCTTGAAGTTGCCGACAAACCCGTTTACGTTTTCGACTTCGCTGTTGGTCATCAAAATGACATTCTTCTCCTGGCCGACCGCAACCATCTTCGGTGTTCCGATACAGGCTGCACAGTCCAGGGTTGGGAAGGTTTTGTCATACTGAAGCATATGACCGCCGACGGTGGGCTGTGTCTCAACGAGATAGGCCTTGTTGCCGGAGCTTGCAATCTGGAGGGCCGCCTGCATGCCGGCAATACCGCCACCCACAATCAGGGTATTAGGATTGACTCCGAACCGACTCGGGATCAGCTCACTCCTGGTTCGATACCCGCATCAACCCCGCCCGGACGAGAACAATCGCCTTAGCAGTGGCCTCATCCTCATTTTCGGTGACCCAGGAGCTTTGTTCACGGACACTCACCATGTGAAAGGCCCGGTAGGGGTTCAAGCCCGCGCGTTGGCAGGCTGCACGGAAGGTCTTTTCATGCATTCTAGGAGAGCAGGACGCCACGACCACCCTGGTCAGGTCGTGGGCCTTAATCTCCTTTTCAATCAGATCCTGGCCGGGATCCGAACACATGAACAGATAATCTTTGGACACTACCACTCCGGGAAAGCTGGCCGCGTACTCCGCCACCTCCTTCACTCTAACCCGGTAGGCGATGTTGATTCCGCAGTGGCAGATAAAAAATCCGATTCGCTCAGACATGACACTCCTCCTGAGAATGGCTCATATTTTTACTTCCAGGTTTGCCCGATCTTTTAGACAAATCAACCGACTGCAGAAGCAGTTCCGTTATATCCTGGACGTGTATCTTGTTTCCAACATTGAGTAATTTAATAGCTTCGTTGAGCATCCTGATGCAATAGGGACATGCGGTAGCGATTACGCTGGCGCCGGTGTCCAGGGCCTCCTTGACCCGAATCTCTCCAAGACTCTCTTCTCCGGAAACCCCTTTCCACGAGCCACCTCCGCCGCCGCCGCAGCAGAAGCTCCGCTCCCGACTGTTCTGCATCTCGATAAGCTCGAGGCCCGGGATAGCTTCAAGGACCCGACGAGGTGCGTCGTAGACCTTGCTGTGCCTGCCCAGGTAGCAGGGATCGTGGTAGGTAACCTTGAGATTGACCGCTTTCTCAGGTTTTATGGCACCATCCTGGATAAGCCCATCAAAGAGTTCCGTGTAGTGCTCGACTGCGACACTCTTCAACCCCTCATAGTCCTTGCTGAAGGTATTGAGGCAGTGAGGCGAGACAGTCAGGATCTTGGAAGCACCAGCCGACAGGAACATCTCGGTGTTTTTCTTTTTCAGATCCGCGGCCACATCGGAGGCACCGATCTTATCGACCATATCTCCGCAGCAGTTCTCCTTGGTCCCCAGGGTGCCGTACGAGACGCCTGCGTGTTCCAGAAGACGAAGGAGCGCCAGACCTCCCTTCAGACTTCCCTGGGCAAGACTCGTATCATAGGCTGTTGTACAGCAGTTGAACAGACAGTACTCAAGCTCTTTCTGATAGGTGGGAATTTTGAAATCCTTTGCCCAGGCAAGACGATCCTCTCTTTTGCCGTCCCAAGGATTTCCTTCTTTCTTCAGACTCTTGATCGGATTGTTGAGACCTCCTGGGAGGAAGCCGGCGTCGACAACCTGACGACGAATGGATTTGATCAGGTCGACAATACCGATTCCGCGAGGACAATTCTCAACACAGCTGTTACAGGTTGCGCAGGTCCAGGAAGCCGTATCCACAGAGGCAACTGAGGCCCTGTCGTTAGCGATGTTGCGCAGAATCAACCGAGGACTGAAGCTCATAACCTCGGTAAACGGACACGATCCGGTACAGGTTCCGCACTGCATGCAGCTCTTGAAGGCCTCTCCGATCTCCTGACTGATGGTCGTCTGATCGATCCTGGATTCCTGCACAGCCTTCTGCTTGATGGTGGTCAGGAAGATGGCCAGCGGCCTGTACATCAGATGGGAGAGTTTACCGAAGGGCAGCATCAGGACGAGCATTCCGACGCATATACCCACATGGATCACGTAGATGGTATAGGTCATAATCGGAAGGCCCGCCAGACGGAAGAAATGGACCATGATCCCGGTTACGGCAATAGCCACTATCAGGACCAGGAAGAACATATCGGTGAAATCCGAATATCGGTGCAGGGCCTGATCCTTTTTAAACCACCGGCTGTACAGCATGGTGGTGGAACCAAACATCAGGGCAATCGTGGCGTAATATCCAAAAATTCTGGTCGGATGCCAGAAAGAATGGACGATATCGGTCTGAAACGATGAAAGGGTTATCATTACCAAGACCTCCATCGTCACCCACCCCGAAAACAGGAAGAAATGCCGCCACCAGGCGCTACTGGGACCTGTACCACATTTTCTCCAACGTTTCTGGGTGAAATAGTTGATAACAAAGACCGGTGCCTGGCTTATATAAAGAGAGAGCGGCACCTTCGTCCCCTGCATGATGCCGAAATACATTTTGGTCGCATTGGCAAACAACAGGGTGAACACGATGAGGATCATAATCTGGTCGCCCAAATGGACCCAATGGACCGGAGCGAAGGTGGTCAAGGCAACATGATCCGTTATGACCGGTCCATGAAAGATCACAAACAGCGAAATGACGAAGAGGGCAATCGCCGCAAAGGCCCCAACCTCCCATTTCGGCGACGCATAGAACTTGGCGGCAAGGCCTGTCCAATCATACTGGGTTATTAACCATCGGCGGGCCGCCATCATCGTCTCGGCGGGCTCTGCTCCGCGTGGACAATCGGTATTACAATCACCACAGTAATAGCAGAGCCACGGTTCCGGCGATTCTAAAAGCTTATCTCGCAGGCCGAGCTGGAGATAGCGGTAAATTTTTCGGGGAAAGGTATTTTCCCCCATGGACAGGGTACAGGCGGATGCGCACTTGCCGCACTGCATACAGACTTCCATGTCCTTGCCCCCGAGCCTCTCGATCTCTTTGTACAAATCCGGGTTAATACTATTTTTTTTCACAACCTTCCCCTTGATGGACCACAAAAAACGTGGGCAATAGGAAATTGCTTTTCAGACTGCCCGAAAAGCTTGTTATTACGAATAAAGAACCTATATTGACTCATATTTTTGGGACAGGTTCCAGCACAGGCCCTCCTTTCTTTTGCAACTCTACGCAACACTTCAAAGCCCCACTATTTAAAACACTTCCCAAAGTCCTACTTTGGCATATTACCTGCCGTTGCCCGCCATGCTACATTGTGGTATTTCAGTCTTATGCACACAATGATCGCGTTACTTTCCTTGTCGCCCATTGATACCACTATGTATCACAAACGAACCACCCGAATGCCACAATGTGGTATTTTAAGCGTATGCACATAACGCGGGCGCAGCTCATTCGCTTTCGCCCGCTTTCACAATGTTGTACTTTCGTGTTCTGCCGTTACCACATTGTGGTATTTTATGCGTATGCACATACCATTGAAGAGGCTATGTTTTTTTGGCGACACCGCCACAATGTATTACAACTTTTTGATCGTTACCACATTGTGGTATTTTATGCGTATGCACATAACACCGACAAACGCTCACCCTTCATCCGTTACCACCACACTGTATCACACACCTTGCATCCGATTGCTACAATGTAGTATTTCTAACGTATGCACATATCTATTATTTAAATTAAGTTGCAGGAAATAGCAAGGGTAAATGAAAAAAAAATGCAGAAAAAAACGAAAAACGGACTGGTCAGGTGTAGCACAAATCCATTTTCCAGGACACCTCCCTCAACTGATACCGAAGGAGAATTTACGCTGTCTCTTGAGTCGACGCGTTCACCTTAACCGTCCGGGTAACCAATTATGTCGTGTTCCTGTGGGAAATCAAGCAAATCTTTTTAAACCTGCTACGACACAACTACCACGAAACCGAATGTGCCTTTTCACAAATGCACATAGCTTTGTACTCCCACTCGTTCTTTTTCACATCACAAAACAGTGAGCTTTCGCAAAAAAAAAATTCACTTTGATAAGAGATGAGGTGCGTCCCGCTCTTTACCGCAAGGTCTGTATCTGTACTACGCTGTTGCAGTTGAAATGAATCTGGAAGCATACAGGATATAAAAACCTTGTCCATAAAGACTGCATGCAGATTTTTTGTTGGTTGCACGATGGCATCGTCCTCCCCCCACGGGTTGCAACCCAATGCAATCCTGAAGTCCTGGAATTCGATCCCACATTTTCTGTTCGTAATCATCGTAACTGCCGGGGACGACAGGGTGATTCATGCTATTAATTCATCTCCCCCACATGATGGGGGATACGTAAAAACAACCAAAAGTTGCAGATGCAACATGATAATTCAACGCCTAACCCGCAAAATTAATAATTCAACTTTCCGGGTTGTGATAATAAATGGGAATTAAAAGTTATTTTCCTGTTTTTTAGCTATTTCCTTCCCGAGAATACAGAATCCAGAAGTCAGAATTCAAAATAAAATCCGGCAAAATCAAATTATCTGGATTCTAATTCCTTACTCCTGAATTCTTGTCACTACTATTTTAAACAACTCATTTGGCAAAATAAACGAATTTTCAACAAAAAATGTCAAGTCGGAAAGCTGAGTTAATAAATATCACAAAACGGGGTATAGTATGTAATGTTGATTAGTTGCATTATGTTATTCGATCAATCCTGAAACGCCGTCTATCGGAATGAAAGGGAGTGAGCTGAACAAGTAGTGCTATCAGAATGTTTTTTTGTCGTCAAAAAAAGGATTCATCCGACTTATGCGTACTTTTATATAATTGGGGAGGTGGAAGTCATCGCTGTAGGGCGCCTCGCGGAGGCCCGCAGGGGAACCATACTAGGCCCGGGGGGTGCGGACAGGACGTCCGCAACTGACAGCAGGCCAGGGACGGCCTGTCTGTCATCCGTGGCTCACCGGCGATAAGGCCGCAGAGCAGCGACCGGAAGCGATGACCTCCACCGGATTGTTGCTATCAGCTCTATCAACCTACGTACGCGCAACCCGGAAGAACCACAAAAAGGAACTCTTTGCAACCAATCTCAACAGATCATCACTTGTTATCTTTTGCCTTTGAGGTGGATCGCTATTCCCCGCTCTCCCACGTCATTTTTGCAGAAAGCATACCCAAGGATTGCCTTTTTGCAAGTCACCTAGGCTAGCCAAGGCATCTTAAGCCACAAACGACTGGCTGACAGCGTAGAACAGCAGGTCCCAGACATTTTCCTAAGCCGGCAATGGACGGCAAAGGATCAGAGAATCGAGTCCTGATACTCCCAGCGGACAAGTTGACGATGCTCGCACCCTATTGCATTTGGCCGACAGGGCGCCCGGGTAGTGAAGATACCGCGTTCAACATCTTGAAGGAATGGTTTGACAATCATCTTCATCGGTTCTGCCCGTTGAAAATGATAGAGAGGGTATATATGTAAAAAGCAATCCAGGTCTTGCAAACCCTCAATGAATTCAAAAAAATCTCTGCAATTCCAGGAAAGCCTATGTCAAAGACAGACTGAATCTGCGTCTGCCTTGCTCTATTTTGCTCGCAATAAAATTATCCCGATCGGGGAAAATAATGGTCATTCTGATCACATCCTCCTCGTCTCAACTCTCCCACCACGCTTCCCAGTCTGTTTCTGAAAAAATTTTACCAATGTCCCTCAACATTGGCACCCTCACTATAATGCATTCCTCCTGCCTTAAAGCTTTCGACAGCCTCACCTACGATCCCGCTGACATCGCTTACCACCTTGATTCCTGCCGCTTCCAGTGTTTTAAAAGCATTGGGACCGCAATAACCGGTGAGCAGCGCCTCTGCTCCTTTATCTGCAATCATAGTCGCAGCCTGAATCCCTGCACCCTTGAAGGCATTAACATTTTCACTATTGTCCAGGACCTCACACTCAAGTGTTTCGGTGTCGATTACCAGGATATATTGTGCCCGGCCAAACCTCGGATCGACTTCATCGGTGAGATGCGTCCCTTTGGCACTGACTGCAATTTTCATAACCTCACTCCAAATTGGTTTACATTAATAAATCTGATTACCCCTGAAACTCAGCCTATCGGAATGAAAGGGTGAAAGGGTGTGGGCTGTTCATTTTTCGGCTCTCTAAGGGACAGCGTTAGTGTTTCCCCCTGGGAGGGGTTTATGGCGTTCCCGTGAAACGAACAGCTCACTCCCTGGATCAGTAGCTGAACATTCGTTGTAATCGAATTTTAAAAAGACCATACTCTGTCCGGGGCCGATACACCTCACTTAAAAGTACAGGGATTCGGCATTGGATTGACATTTGGTTCTCCAGGATCAACTCTTCCTTCACTCTCAACCGTGGGTGGCTCCACCGCAGACCTGATCATCACCGATGACAGGCAATCTGCCGGCAATCATATCCTCGACCACGGGACGTATATCCTGGCGTTCACCGTCATAGTAAACGTCTATGCCCACCTGTCTGAACCCCATCAGCGGCCTCATGCCGATCCCCCCGACAATCAGGCGATGAACATTATTGGCGGCCAGCAGTTGCACCGGCACCATGCATCCCCCCTGGACATGGGCCTGATTGGCCAGCACTGAAACTTCTTTGATCTCCCCGCCTTCCACATCCACCAGGGTAAAGACATCGCAATGTCCAAAATGTCCAGCCCGCTGACCATCAAGACCACCCTGTCCCATCGAAGGGACTGCAATACGCACTATCGTCATTACCATACTCCTTACTTATCTAATTATTGTTGAAAAATCCCTTATTCCAAGCATATTCATTGCCGGGAATCCCATGACACTCTCCCAGACTTCCCGGGTTGTATGCGCTGCTTTCGAATCGGGAGCATACTCAAAAATATTCTTACCTTCGATCATAGCCTTGGTAAAAACCGGATCAAATGGGATGCGCCCCACAGTCGCCATCCGCCGTTTTTCACACATATCCTCTATTTTAGAAGACATATCCGTATTAAGATCGAACTTGTTTATGCAGACCAGGCCAGCTACCTTGAAATGTGCCGCCAGGTCAGCCACCCGCTGCAGATCATGGAGACCGGAGACCGTTGGCTCCACAATGATCAAAAGGGCCGTTGCACCACCAATAGCCGCAATGACCGGACAACCGATACCTGGAGGTCCGTCGGTCAAGATTAATTCACAGCCTTTGTTTTCGGCAAGCCTTTCCGCCTCCCTACGCACCAGGCTGACAAGTTTACCGGAATTTTCCTCCGCTATCCCTAAACGGGCATGGACCATCGAACCAAAGCGGGTATCTGAGATATACCACTCCCCACATTTCTGTACCGGAAAGTCGATGGCCTTCTCAGGACAGAGATCCACACAGACTCCGCAACCCTCACAGGAGATGGGATCGACCGTATAGTCTTCGGAAATGGCTGAAAACCGGCACAGATCCCGGCAAACACCGCATTCCACACAGTCTTCCTTTCGTATCTCAGCCTTGGACCCACCGATAAAATCGGTGGTCTGGAGGACCGTAGGCTGCATCAACAGGTGCAGGTCCGCTGCATCGACATCGGCATCGCACAATACGCTGTTTTTGGCAAGGGAGGCAAATGCTGCGGTTATACTGGTCTTACCGGTGCCGCCTTTACCGCTTATAATCACCAACTCACGTTTCATCTTTTCCCTCTTGACCTTCCACTGACTCTCTGATTCGACGATAAAGCATACGGAAACGCTCCGTCCACTCCGGCATGACCTCAACTATTGGTCGACCACACGAATAGGCCTCGGCAATCTTTCGATCGAAGGGAATCTCCATCAGGATATCCAGGCCTTCACGAGCCGCATATTCCAGCACCCGGTCATCCCCGATATCGGCCCTGTTTATCACAATACCGCAAGGTATCCCGAGAATGCGGACTGCTTCGACGGCCAGAATCAGATCATGCAGGCCAAAAGGGGTGGGCTCGGTTACCAGGATCACGAAATCCGTTCCTTTAATCGCTGTAATCACCGGGCATGAGGTCCCAGGCGGGGCATCGATGATTACCGTGGTCGCCCCGTTTTTTGCAGCACGGACCTTTCTGATAAGAGGCGGCGACATGGCTTCGCCTACCCGCAGACGGCCATGTACAAATGCAAGCTCACCACAAGCACCCGACTCGACCACCCCCAATTCTCGAACCCCATCTGCGATCGCGTCTTCCGGACAGACTTCAAGGCATCCGCCGCAGCTATGACACAGTTCGGGAAAGACCAGGACCTTCTTGCCGACCACGGTAATCGCCCGGAAGCGGCAGATCTCCATACACTTTTTGCATGCTGTGCACACTTCTTCACGGATTGCAGGCACCCAGGCGCCTACCTTCTCACTTTTCTCAATCATCGGGTTGAGGAAAAGATGGGCGTTGGGCTCTTCCACGTCGCAGTCAAGCAAACGAACATCAGCCCCCAGAGAAAGCGCCAGGCTGGTTGCAACCGTCGTCTTTCCGGTTCCGCCCTTGCCGCTTGCAATACTAATGATCATTGCCTCATCCTCTCTCTATCAACCGCAGTCAGGACTCCAATGGATTCCAACAGATCAAGCATCCTCTTCGCCTCTTCAGCCCCTGGACTCACGGGCAACTGCATAAACACACCAAGCCCCTCCGTCGTCTCATGAAATTCTTCTTTGGAGAGATGACTGACCATCGCACAGTTGATAAACGGGTCTGTTTTCACCACCTCTTTAACAAAAGGAAGAGCCGACCCATTGGCTAGATCAACGACCAGCACATCAAATCGATCTTTTGCAATCAAGGCCCGGGCTTCCTGTTGTGATTCAGCCCAAATGACCGAGACAAGATCCCTTTTTGAGAGCTGCCCAGCCAGATCTATAAGTGACCCGGGATCGTTGCACACCATAAGTATTTTCAACATAAATCACTCCTGTCTGTGACGCCTCTGGCAGTCATCCGACGATTTTCCGAACCTTTTGACCGACTGCCATGACCTCTTTCCTGACCTTGGCCGTATGAGCTGTTTTCCCTCTCAGGGCAGGTATTAGTGGAGCCATCATTTTGGGCTTTTGTGTTCTTTCAGCGCTTCTCTTCCAAGGCCCTGTTTATCAAATCCAGGCACTTTCCATCCTCCTTTGGCGGACTGCTCTTTATTCTCCTAGCCACCCCTCTCCGCCTGCATACGCACCACCTACAGCCAGGCAAGCTGAACTCTGCTAGGTCTCGTCCTTGAATATACGACTCAAGGACCTTTTCCGACTCGCCTGCGAGAAAAGAGAGCACCTCAATGTCGTGTGCTTCCAGAACCTTTGCCGGCCCTTCACAAAGAGCACCACAAATAAGGACCTGAACGTCGAGGTCGCGCAAAAGTCTCAGAACCCCATCAAATCGGCGAGCATCAAAGAGAACAACCTCTCTGCTTACAACTTCGACTCCGTTCGTCTCAGCGATCAATAAGTTCCTGGCCGAATCGAAAACGGGCGAAATCCTCGTTTCCCAGATAGTAATGGCGATTTTCATGATCAATGCATCTCCTCTCCGTTAAGGGAGAGAAAGCAAGCATCGCGCCAGGTGGACAGAAAACAACAAATATTTTTTAAATCGAGATGTTAGAAGCAATCTTCAAGGGGTACTAGCTAAAGAGAGAGTCCATAACGTCGCTGTTCTGCGCCTCTTTGCGACTGTAAGGGTCGCAATGAGGCGACCCTTGATCCCCCATTGGGAGTTCCTCCCAACTCAGGTTATTCTGATATTTTCAAGGATAGGCAGGGATGGATCGGATTGTCTTTGGTGAACAGCGTTTATGGCTCCAATCCGGCTAGTTTCGATGCGACCGGCCATCGAATTCCGGAAGTACTATGCGGTATTTCCGCAGCTTTCGAAAGAGGGTACTCTTATGAATACCCAGATCCCTGGCGGCCGCAAGGCGGTTGTAGTTGGTACGTTTCAAAGCAGCAACTATGGCCTCCTCCTCAAAAACCTGCATACTCTTCTCGATACCCGGAGACCGGGATTCCGGCATGCTGTCCTTGGTCTGCAACAAAAAAGCCGGGAGATGGGCCGCAATGATCTCCCCTTCAGGGCAGAGAACGAAACCATGCTCAATAATATTTTCTAACTCCCTGATATTTCCTGGATAATCATGGGATAAGAGCAATCTCATGGCCTCGCCGTCAACCCCCGAGACAGCTCTGCCTTTGAGTCGATTCATCTTGTTAATGAAATGCTCGATCAGAAAGGGGGCATCTTCCATCCGTTCGCGAAGCGGCGGCAAAGATATACGGATGATATTTATTCGATAAAAGAGGTCCCGGCGAAACTCACCCGAATGCACCATCTCGGTCAAATCTCGGTTAGTGGCTGCCAGAATCCGAGTCTGGGTCTTTATCTTTTTCACACTGCCCAACGGCTGATACTCTTTCTCCTCAAGAACCCGGAGTAATCGTACCTGGAAAGCGGCACTGGTATCACCGATCTCGTCGAGAAGAATAGTCCCTCTCCCTGCCGCCTGGAACAGGCCCGGCTTATCTTTATCGGCATTGGTGAAGGCCCCGGCCTTATACCCGAAAAGCTCGGATTCAAGCAGGGTATCGGGAAGCGCGCCACAGTTGATAGCAACAAAAGGCTCATCCCGGCGCCAAGAAAGGTTGTGCAGGGCTCGAGCCATCAGCTCCTTACCAGTCCCGGTCTCCCCTTCGATGAGGACAGTGCTGTCGCTTTCGGCAACCTGAGGCAGGATTTTCAAGATCCTGCGCATCGCCTTGCTGCGACTTACCATGTCACTAAGTTCATAACTGCCACTCAGCTCACGCCGCAACTCCTCGACCAGGCTGTGATCGCGGAAGGTCTCAACACCTCCCAAAATTTCGCCCCTGCTGTTTTTAAGCGGAGAGGTTGAAACCGTTATCGGCACATGTTCACGACGGTTGTTGATGATGGAGGTGGAACTGGAGATAAAGGACTTGCCCTCTTTCATGGTTCGCTTCAGGGCACAGTCCCCCTCACACATATTGGACCGGAAGACCTCCCAGCAGTAGCGACCGATGGCCTCACTACGCAGGGTTCCGGTTATCTCCTCGGCACCCCTATTGAAGCTCATGATCCGCCAGTTGAGATCCACCGTAAAGACCCCATCCGAGATGGACTCCAGGATGATCTCATTGGCAGCATCGGTAATCGCGGTCTGTTCTTTCTCAGCCGCCGTCTTTTTTGTCATCGTCTTCTCACTACCTCTACAATCGTGATTCGTTATACTTATTCATATCTCACCCTCCCTTCACTATCTCAATTATAAGCATAATCACAAAATAAGTCCTGCACATTTTTCCTCTTCAGGATCGAAGCGTGAGTCCATCCCACAACGCACCTTAAAAAGAGACGATCCGGCGTTTGAACCTCAGCAGAATTTTTCTTGATATTTTGAAAGAGAAAGTGGGAGATGGAAATGGCCATTAAACTGGTGGAGTGGATGCAGCGTCGAAATCATCGCTCATATTTATCTCATCGGAAGAAAAAGATGGCCACAGCTAACAAGACGCATATATCGTTGTAGGGATAGAAGAAAAATAGATTTTGAAATCACTCTTTTCAGCCAAAATAGTAAAGGCAGCCTGCAACAGAGAAATAATTATATGGCAAAAATGATAAAAGCTGGATAATATACTCTTTGTCTATGATACAATGTAGGATAATGTGAAAATTAGAGGCTGGTCTATCAGATCAATGACATATCACTCTAGAATAGAATAAGCATGTGCTGGTGAAGACTTCTAGAAAGAAGTACTTCTTTTCAGCTTTCTGTTACATTAGGATATGGCACCGACAGGATAACTAACCTATAACATACTATATATGTATAAAAAAATATTAATTATCACCAACAGTTTTGATCTTACCAGCGATTCTCTAACAAGCACAGATAAACACGTCCAATTCGTGAGGGTTAATGCTGATAAATTTTCTGACTACTCTTTTTTGGTCAGCGAAGATGGTGTTAAAATTAAGACTCCCAATGGAGAGTTTTTCACCCAGGAGTTCTTTTCGACGTATTATAGAAAACCTTCATTACCAGAATTAAATGACATTATAGCTGGCGAATCTCAAGCCATTAGGCAAAAGGAAATGTTTTCACCGCTAGAAAGTGTTGCCCAGACTTTTTACGGAAAGAGCTTGTCAATGTCTTCGACGGTCAAAAAAGAAAAAAATACGAGAGCCCAGAGCTTAAAAACAGCGTCTAACAGATTCAATCAACCTCCAAACAGATGCATACATTCAGACCAATGGGCACAATCAGCCGATGACAACGCAAAGATTGTGAAACCTCTCTCTAGAGGTGCTGGAAAACCAGAGAGTACAATACCCAAAAAGACATCCGCCCTAAAAACATTTGCAATCAAATTCCTGCTAGCAGTTGTCCTCGCACTTATTGCCAGTCTTCCAGTTACTCTTGTTGTGCTTCTCAGATTCGCAAATATGGAGCCAAAAGAATTTACCATTCTATCGCTGCTAAACAATTACAAATATTTATATATACTCCTTGCCTCAATTTCTTTTTTAGTTGTTTTCAGAGTATTTTCTTCCTTTAAAAAATGACACTACCCTATCCAGCTTCTCTCCCAATTAAAGTAGAGAGAAACTGGAATTTCGAATAGTACATTCTATGAACGATGAAATATAAATCGGAACCAGGGGGGAGCATAACCTGCAGTCGATCTCTGTACGACGGTATCAGTTTCAGGGACAGTCGAGTTATCAACTTCAACCGTTTTTGAAGAGAACTCCGAACGTTCCAACGTTTTGTGGTATTCTCGAGTATCTGATAGCTTAACCGACTGCCAAAGCAGCTCTGATATATCTCGAACTTCAATCCTCTTTTCTACACCAAGTGTATTGATTGCATCATTGAGCATTTTTATACAGTACGGACATGCAGTGGCAATAATCTCAGCACCGGTATCCATGGCTTCTTTGATACGGATCTCTCCCAGACTCTCTTTAGAGATATCCTCACAGATACCGCCACCGCCTCCGCCACAGCAAAAACTCCGATCCCGGTTACGCTGCATCTCAACAAGCTCAAGGCCCGGTATGGCACTGAGAACTCTACGCGGCGCATCGTAAATTCCGCTATGTCTGCCTAAATAGCAAGGATCATGATAGGTCACCCTCTGATTAATTTTCAGAGAAGGTTTTATATCTCCTGATTTGATTAAATCATCAAGGAGTTCTGTGTAATGTAATTTCTCTATATTTTCAATTTTTTGGTAGTCTTTGCGAAAGGTATTGAGACAGTGGGGAGAAACCGTCAGAATCTTTGAAACACCGGCATTCAGGAAAATCTCAGTGTTTTTCCTCTCCAGATTACCAGCAACATCAGCTGACCCGACCTTGTCTACCATATCACCACAACAATTCTCTTTTGACCCTAAAGACCCATAGGAAACTTTTGCGTATTCGAGAAGACGAAGAAGAGCTAGGCCTCCTTTTTGACTCTTTTTATCATTACTGGTGTCATAAGCAGTCTGGCAGCAGTTGAACAGATAATATTCATGCCCGGTTTGATAGGAAGGAATAGTGAGATCTTCAGTCCAGGCCAGTCTATTTTCTCGTTTACCACCCCAAGGGTTACCTTCTTTCTTCAGACTCATGATTGGAGCATCAAATATCTTCGGAATACGTTGAGCAGCTGCAACCTGGCGCCGAATATATTTTAGAACATCGAGTATGCCAATTCCCCGTGGACAATGCTCGGTACAACTGTTACAGGTCACACACTTCCATGAAGCATCGTCGACAGAAACAGTGGTAGCTCTTTCCACGGCAATATGCCGCATAATCAGGCGTGGACTGTAATCGGTGATTTCAATAACAGGGCAAACTGTGGTGCAGGTTCCACAGTGCATACATGTATTAAACGCCTCGCCGACTTCTTGCTTTATCTCTTGATAGTCGACCACTGAGACAGTTTTTGCCTTTTCCTTAACAGTTGCCAAAAAAACGGCTAACGGTCGATAGAAAAGATGTGACCATTTGCCAAAGGGAACCTCGATGACAAGCATCGGTACCGCAATAGCTAAATGAATTACATAAATAACATAGGTTCCCATCGGCCATCCGCCAAGACGGAACAGGTGCATCATCAATCCAGTCAGCGACGTTAGAAAAAGCAGTACAAGAAATAAGTAATCCGAAGTATGAGAAAAACGATGAATCATATCCTTCTTCCTCAGACGACTTCTAAACATATCCACTGTCACATAGAGTATGGTTCCCGTTGCATAGTATCCGAAAATACTAGAAAAGTGCCAACTGCTGTCATCAACCTGAAACCAACGGATAAAAACAATGATCAGACTCAACATGGTTACATAACCGCTGACCAAAAGAAAATGTTTAAACCACTTACTTCTATCCTCGGAACACTGTCTCCATTTCTTCTGTGTTGCAAAGTGGACGAGAAATGATTTTGCTTCTGTGATGTAGAGGGAAAGCGGCACCTTGGTTCCGCCCATGATGAAATGAAACATCCGAGCGGCATTTGAAAGCAAAAAGATGGACAAGATGCCGGCCAATAAGAGATCGCCCATCTCTACCCAGGCGACCGGAGCAAAAGAATTCACCGAAACATGATCAGTTACAACTGGTCCATGAAAAAACCCAAACAGAAGGAAAATAAAAAGAGCTACCGTCCCTAACGCACCGAATTCCCATGTCTTAGAAAGATAAAATTTCTTAGCCAGCCCTGTCCAGTCATATTGTATTGTCAGCCAACGCCGAACTGCCATCATTGTCTCTGCCGGTTCGGTCCCCCTTGGACAACTTGTGTTGCAATCTCCGCAGTAGTAGCACAACCAAGGCTCAGAAGATTTCAAAAGCTTATCCCTCATTCCCAGCTGAATATATCGATAGATATTCCGCGGAAATGGATTATCTCCTTGAGATAAACTGCATGACGCGCTGCAGGTGCCACACTGCATGCAGTCGTCAACACCCTCAGCCCCCAACGCTTTTACTTCATCATATAATTTATTGTCTAGAGTGCTTCCAAAGCCAAGCTCTTTCTCTTTGTTAAATAAAGTATTAATAATCTGAGCTACCGGCCCTTTTGATTCATAATATTTATCAAAATAATCACTTATGTTTTTCAAAATTGCCTCCTTGAAAGACTTCATAATTTTGATTACATAGCAACATAATTTTCATGATGTATCTTCCTTTCTTGACAACATTTAGAAGATTATGGCACAACTCTAAAAAGTGTATATGCACATTGAAAAACCAGTTTTGGAGGGATTAAACATTCAAACAATCCTCTCCCGCATGATGAATTCAGATCACAACTACCATGAGGCAGAACAATGCAATAATTATCAACTCTATGCCTGTAGATATTATTTCCTTTGTTTTATTAAACATTTGCGTGACCTCCATTGAAGTGTTCGTCAGGTGCCGATCCTGTTCCCTGTACCGAAAACCCGAAATATCATCGGGCTTTATGGTTACATCCGTTCTCTCGACAATCCTTTTGAACTCCGTCCAGGCCGAATTGCCCCATAAAACCTCTGAAAACATCGCTATGTTTTCATCCTAGCTATTACCTTCCAATTCAATTTTGAACCGGTTAGTAATTAAAGAGCAGGAAACATGCCACAAAATCCAGAAAAACTCTCAAATCAACATGGTATTGATATATTTATGTATTTTCGAATAAAATTCTGAACCGAAACCCTCTCGCGCAACCCTGAGGTAGCGTGTTTGCACTTATATGCTACCTCATAATGTTGCGTTTAGGCTACTATACCATGAAGGGTTGTTCCTGAAATTTACCCAGGCAATCATGTGAGAAATCCGGCTCAACCATGGGCGTCAACAGTGGTAGAAACGAGACGAAGACGGTAAGCGAAAATGGCAGCTCAGTGAACATGCCTAGTGTCGTGCCTTACAGGAAACCAAAGGGACAGGTAAGCGGAGACTCCGAGCAAGATACGACAGATTGGGCTTGACAGGACACTGATGGTTTTGGCAACATTTCGTCGAGAGTTTATCAACCAATTGATTCCAAGGTGTCCCATGCAAAGATTAGAAAAATACCGAGGGAGAACGTCTGTTAGAAAGTAGGCTTACGTAGTGAGTTTGATTCCATATTGGGCTCCGAGCAGGAAAACATCCGATGAGGCGTTATGATGCCATCAACAATCCAATGACAAGCATTAAAACACACAGAGAATCCACAAACGATACGTAACCCCTCAAGAGAGTACTGTACAGAATCCCGTTTATCAGAATGAATTCCCCTTATTTTCAGGAGGATGCACTGAACGGCCATCAACATCGGGAAGATGAATATCAAGTTTTTTGAGTTTCCTGAACAAGGTCGTCTTATGCATGCCCAGCTCTCTGGCTGTGGCCAACCGATTATACCCATTGCGCTGCAGGGCCTTCATTATCGCCTCTTCCTCTGAGGATCTGCGAATGGCATGGATCGATGATGGTGCGGAACCTACCGGCGAGGCAGATGCCGTCAGATACCCTGGCAGGTGCTGGGTCCCGATTTCCCCTTGCGAACAAAGGATAAAGGCATGTTCGATGATATTTTCCAGTTGCCTGATATTGCCAGGATAGTCATAGCTCATCAACCAATCCAGCGCCTCAGCGTCAATGCCGGTTACCGTCTTGCCTTGTATCAGATTCATTTTCTCAATGAACCGTTCGATCAGCAGCGGGATGTCCTCTTTCCGTTCCCGCAAGGCGGGCAGCTGCAGACGAACAATATTGATCCGGTATAACAAATCCTGGCGAAAGCGTCCCTGATCGATCAAGGCCTCAAGGTCCTGGTTGGTAGCAGCAAGAACGCGGACATTGACATGCTGTTTTTGCACTCCCCCCAGAGGTTGAAATTCGCGCTCCTCTAGAACCCGCAGCAGTTTGGCCTGAAAAGCAGGGCTAGTTTCACCCAATTCATCAAGCATAATGGTGCCGCCGTCCGCCATGGCAAAATAGCCCGGCTTGTCAGTCACTGCATCGGTAAAAGCCCCGGCTTTGTATCCAAAGAGTTCGGACTCAAGCAAGGTATCAGGCAAAGCCCCGCAATTGATAGCAATAAATGGTTTCTCTCTACGCTTCGACTGGTCGTGCAAGGCCTTGGCCAACATTTCCTTGCCCGTACCGGTGTCACCTTCGATCAGCACCGTGCTGTCACTTTCCGCTATCTGCGTCAGGACTGTGAAGATTTTTTTCATCAAGGGACTGCGACTGACCATATCCCCCTGTTTGAAACTGCCCTTGTCTTCCTGGCGCAATTCCTCCGCCTGCGTATTGTCGCGGAAGGTTTCAACCCCGCCCAGAATCTCGCCTTGATCATTATAAAGCAATGCCGTAGACACGCTGATAGGGATGCGTTTTTTATTTTTGGGATGAATATAGACCGAAATACCGGAGAATAATCGGCCCTCCTTCATTGTCCTCCGCAAGGCACAATTACCCTTGCACTGATTGGAATGGAAGATATCCCAACAAAAGAAACCAATGGCATCATTGCGTGAAATACCCGTAATCTCCTCTGCAGCCCGGTTGAAGGACGTTATCCGCCATTCATGGTCGACTGTAAAAACCCCTTCGGATATGCTCTCAAGGATATGAGGCTTCACTGTTGTTTTTTTCATCACGGTATCCCAAGACCTCGGTGATGAGGAGCGACATCATGGCCACTGCAGAATTTGCTCCAGCTGCACATGTTATCACAACCCGGTATTTTGAATTCCGTCCAAATCGGACTGCACTTTTGGGCCTACAAAAGCCTCAATGCCTCCGCGCCCAGGATCGCTTCCGCCTTGATTTTGAACCGGATACCATCTGAAAAGCAGGAAGCATGCCACAAATCGCTCGCTCGTCGGAAAAGTATTATCTTTCAGATATATCAATATATATTATGATATATTCTTCATTTTTCCCCATCATCGCCGCCTGCAAAGTAGCCACAATGCACCTTTTTGCAACCCTACACGGTTGCGCTTTTGCTACTTCAACATGGAATAAATATAGATTTACAGCACGATTCAGACCAGAAATCCATCTTTACAGCAATGGGAACGGGAAAGAGACAGCGAGGAAAATGCCCTGCCACTATGAAGAGACACAGAAAACCTTGAACGATGTTATGTTTTGTATGTTCGTATAGTTATCTAATACAAGGAAGGTGGCAGGCAAGTTGTCAAGGTCTTGGGGGCAACGCTGTGATGTTGCCCGAAATATTGGAAGAGTGGTGTTGTGGTTGGCATTGTTATACTTTTTGGAAAAAGGGGATCAGACCTTATATCCAGCTTATTCCAGGGCGATTTTCCCAAGTCCGGGGGCATCAGAGGGATATAAGATGCCATCTTTCAAATGGAACAATCCTGAGAACGGGTCTTGCAGCAGGTCGAGGTGGCCATCAAGATCGGCATACTCTATATTGGCTCTACTAAGAGCAAAATGAAGACCGGCCGATATGCCCAGTGCCGATTCATCGAGACAGCCTACCATCACTTCCATGCCGGCGGCCTTGGCAACTGAATTGATATGCATTGACTCAAATATGCCCCCCATCTTCATGAGCTTGATATTTATCATATCAATGAGATCATTGGAGGCGAGGCGAAAGGCATCACCCAGGGTTTTGATGGACTCATCGGCCATTACTGGCACCGATACGGCGCGGGTGACCTTGCCAAGGCTTTCGTCCCGTGTCTGACAGGTCGGCTGCTCAATAATTTCAATCCCGGCGGATCTGACTTTATCTAAAAACAAAATTGCCTGTTTAAAACTATACCCCTGGTTAGCATCAAAACGGAGGGTGAAGCTTTTGCCATACGTTTCTCTCAGCTTCAATACCTTTTCAATATCCTCTTCGTGGGAGAGCCCCCCTTTGAGCTTGAGAATGGTGAATCCGTCTTTTAAATGTTTTTCAGCCTGGGCAAGTGTCTCTTCCAGCGAGACTATGCCTATGGTGATACTGGTGGCAATCTTATGCTTAAATCCCCCTAGAAGCTGGTAGAGAGGGATTTCAGCTTTGCGGGCCAGCAGATCAAATAGGGCCATATCAACCATTGCCATGGTGGAACCTGCCTTGGGCAGCACCTGCTTGAGTTGATAGGTTATCCGTGCTATCTGAAAGGGATTCCTGCCCATGAGCATATCCCGTATCACACCATCACCGGCTGTCAACACCTCTTCGGGAGACTCTCCGGTGACAGCATGATCAGGTGCGGCACACCCCCATCCGGTTAAACCTGTATCAGTAGTCAGTTTGAAGATGATGTTGGTTGTCTCCGTAACGGTCTCATAGGCGATGGTGTAGGGAACAGCAAGCTTCATATCCAGCCGGAAAGAGCTTACCTCACGAATCTTCATATCAATATCTGTTCTGATAGAGTTTATCCGAAGGAGTGTTTTTTATTGTTTCGACAAACTCGGTCATCTTGGCGATCATAATATCCCACATTTTCTGCCCTTTTTCCGCAGTTCCCAGGGTGGCATTGCCCATCACCCCTGACTCGGATAGCCTTTTGGTATGCACAAACCAGCTTACGCCCCGTTCCGAGGTGAAGTCCAGAAACTCATTATCAAGATTGAGGGTGTCGTCTACTGCTTTTCTCATATCAACAAGTTCGGGCCTGACCGCCAGAGCCGTACTGGTCTCAATTTCACCCGCATGAATATCATTGTTGGTGGTGGTAAGTTTGTAAATGTCAACATCACTGGTCTCGCCCGTCTCAACGCAGACGAATATCCTGGCATCACGGTTTATCATCTGCGCCGCATAATTGAGCGTCGGGGCATTGTCTCCATGGCCGTTGAGGATGACAAGCTTCCTGATACCGTTCTGGGCAACACTCATCCCAATGTCATAGACAAGGGCCGACAGCGCATTATTGGTGACACAGATCGTCCCCTTGAAATCACTATGATGGTACGAGACTCCATAGGGAACCGGAGGGAGAACGAATGGTTTAGGGTCGCTGCAGGCCTCAGCCACTTTTCTGGCCAAATAGACGGCGTCAAAGTAATCCAGGTCCAGAGGAAGGTGGGGGCCGTGCTGCTCAATGGCCCCACAGGGCAGAATGGCCGTATCGACTATCTTGAGCCTTTCGGCAATTTCCGGCCATGAGCAATGCTCCCACATGTATTCCTGACGTTGGCTTTTCTTTTTCATTTACTATCCATTTTGTATGGCTGTGACAACAGGAAACTCTCGTCTATTGCAACCTCCTGCCATTGTCTATCGATCCGCATCACTGCTCCATCGGCATATTCCTGTAGCCTTGAAAAAAGCGGCTCTCTGATGGCTGCAGGAAGGTCTTCCAAGGTGCTTCTTTCTCGATCGAACCTGAGTTTGGTTATCTCATCGTGGCATCTGGCAAGCTTTTTTGTGTGTTCGTTTCTTTTTATGAGGCCCTTTTTCAGGAGGAGATGATAGAGGTGCGAGGCATCGCTGTCAATCTGTTTGACCGACTTTTTCTCAAGGGCAGCAAGACCGTCCCTGATCTGCTGGTCGCTGTAGCCACACGGCCTGGGATCGGCATCCAGCGCCATCAACATACCTATGATCCTGCGACATTTTTCGCATTTTCCGCAAGGTTGCATTTTCTCGCCAACCTTATGGGCCGCATGACAGGATACCTGGTTGCTCTGCAGGTCAGGGTAACGAGTAACCAGTATTTTCATGATCAGAAGTTCCGACATGGACCGCAAAATTGAAAACTGACGTACTTGCCATCCCTTTTTTTGGTAATACCTGGTCAAGGCATTGTCGAAATACTTGCTCTGGTCGAAAAGACCGCTGTAGTGTTCAACACCTTCAGTCTTTTTCCTGACTGTCGTATCGTATTCATTGCCGATGAGGATGTTGCCGATACCTTTCTTTCTGACAATGGGCAGTACTCCAAAGAGAAATACTGCAACCGTCCAGAGACGAATCGGATAAATATCCGCCCTGATATTGGCATAATTTTTTCGGATAAACGGCTGCTGTTTAAGCATCCAGTTGAACACACGGTCACTGTTGCACCAGGGTTTTTCGGTATTTGGCTCAATTTCTTTGAAATGTTTATAGCTGTTGACTGCGGTAAACCAGTGTCTGCCGGCCTCGTTAATAAAAACAGGATGGGGGTCGCCTATCTCTTTGATGATACCGTAGGTTAGCAGGCTGTCCTTGCCGCCGCTGCTCAAAATTGCATATTTCGAGGAATCGGTTGCCTTATCTGTTCTTGCCAACGTGAGATGTGCATACCGGGTGTTAACAAAGCTGAGTTCTGCCTGGGTATATCGCAAGCTTCTCTCCACTTTCAGCGGTTTGTAAGCAGGGAGGATGAACTCATTGTCAATGAGGAGCTTGTTGGTGAGAATTTCTCTGGAGGTGTTTTCAAGCATTACCCTGAGAAAACGCGTGTCTGTTTCATCATAGAGACCGTCCAGCTCAAGGATTTTGCAAAAGAGACCGTAATTGAGGGCTACCTGAGCGACCATCATGGAGGCAAGGTTAACATCAACCGCCTTGTTCCGGTCGAAATAGTTGTGACTATAGGAGTAAATCAGCTCACAGCAATCGGTCTCGCCGGAGAAATGTTCAACATGATACTCGGCCCGCACACTATCCGGTTCAATCTGGATGTTTGTCACCGACAACTTTTTCAATACAACAAAAGAGTCCAGCGTAATCATTTGAGGTGCGCCCGAATAAGTTCCACCAGACTGTCAGCGCCTGATTCGAGAACATCCACCGCGGGAAGACCTGTCTCTGTGGTAATACGAGCACATTCTCCGACAATTTCTTCCTTTTCCATAAGCTCATGGTTGAGTGTTACTGCCAGAACTTTTTTACCGGATATGAGTTCGATGGAACCAATCTGTTCCTTCAACGAATGGAGTTTATACCCCGGAAACCCATCGTATTCTTCCCTTTTTGGTGCATGCTGAAGAATGACAAAATCGGGTCTTCCCGCAGCAAGGATTTCAAAACCTCCTGGGTAAGCCGGGTTCATCAGGCTGCCCTGTCCTTCAATAAGCAAAACATCAGGAGATTCATTCCGCCATGCCTCATGAACTGCGTGCTCTATTTCTCCTGAGACAAAATCATTTATGCAGCTGTCCATGATCATGGAATACTTGGCCCCCTGCATCCAGGCGGTCTGGCCGGTTCCGATCATTTCGGCCTTCAATCCTGCTGCTCGCAGTGCATGTACGATTATCCAGGCAGTGGTCCGTTTACCAATTGCTGAATCTGTCCCGAGAACCGCTATCTTGAGGCAATCCACCTCTTCGATCTTGCCGGTGAAAAAATGAAGCTGGTCCCTGTCCGGCGTTTTTCGGATATCCCGAACCCTGCAGCCTTTCTTTTCGGCAATTGCCATAAGCTCCGAATCTTTGGAGAGAAAGTCATGCAGACCGCTGTCAACGTTCATGCCCATTTCCAGCGCTGTTTTGATACTGGCCTTGGCCTGGGGCGGCAATCTGCCTCCATCGGGGGCCAGCCCCACCACAAGAGTGACCTGCTCATTTTTGAGTCCTAACTGGTCTGCCGCGCTTTCCAGGTCTGCAAAGATTGGGATACCATTGGATTTACCGTCCAGGACCTCCCCGGCGTCTTTTCCACTGAATACATGATCAATAACACCGACAATTTCATATCTCTTAGTAAAACGGACCAATCCGTGTGCCGTTTTACCGTTTGGCGTGGTGAACGCACCATCGGCATACACCAGGGCTTTTCCGTCTATTGTCTTTATCATAATCAATATCTGCCTGTAAGGATTGCGACATACCTGTCATTGATAAAATCATACTCCTCGTGTTTCTCCAACATGGCGATCAGTCCCGCAGTCGATGCCGGCAGTATTCTGTACCCTTCTTTTTTATGAAGGAATCTGCTCATTTCCATCATCTTTTTATCGCTTATATGCCGTGCTTCACCCTCCGTCTTTCTAAGAGCATAGAGAGCTTCATCACCATCAAAACTATGCCAGTTGATAAGGGGCTCATTAATGGCGGTTTCTTTTACCTGCTTGGGATCGATATCCCGACATGTCTCAAGACCTGCTTTAAATGAGGTGATGATGGGATTTTTATTTGCCGCCGACCCTGCTATGAAGATCGGCACCCTGGATGTCTTGCCTCGTTTAAAGAGGCTGAAAAAGCCTCGATAAACACCTGCCAGCAAGGTGCCGTTGGAAACGGGAGCAGCAACATACTTCGGTGCATCGCGCAGCTGGTCGTATATCTCATTGGCAATGGAGGCGTAGGCAGCAATCTGCAAGGGTGTGTTTGCACCTCCAGGATTGGCATCATACCACTCATTTTCTACAGCGAGTTTGCTCGATGCGACAACTATTTCCTCGTAGGAGCCAGGCAGTCTGATAATCCGGGCGTTAAACTGCTCCATTTCCTTGATCCGCTCGGTATGATATCTCTCAGGGATAAAGATACGGCACTCAAGACCTGCCAAATAGGCAGCAAAGGCGACAGCGACTCCGTAATTGCCGCATGTTGCCAGCGCCATCACACCATAATCCCGTCTGAAAGCATCTTGCACCTGGGCAAAAGCGATTCTGTCCTTCTGGGTCCCAGTTGGATTTTCTCCTTCATATTTTATATAAAGATGACGGATATCAAGTTCTCTTTCCAGGTTTCGTGCCCTATTAAGAGATGTATCGCCAACTTCAAGACTTATTATATCTTCGAAACACTCAATCCTGTCAACAAGCGAGAGGCCGGTATCCTTCACATGTTCGCTGAGCAAGCTCACCTCTTTTGAAATTCTGATATCTGCTGATTTGACGCCGTCGAGTATATTCATGGCTGGAATCCGATGTCTTTTGTTTCATATCAGGCAACGATCCTGATCCTTGACCCGGGACATTCCGGGGATCAGGGTCTGGGTTGAGGTAACGCCCTTCCATTGACGGATAGTCGATTGAATAAAGTGGGAAAGCAACTCTGCATCCGAGGAGAGCAGGTCCCGCATCAGGGTAATCTTGGCAATCATATCAATGGAGCCATACACGGTATGGACTTCGCGCACCTCATTCAGAGCCAAAAGCTTATCAAAAATCTGCTGTTGGTATTTTCCTTCAACATTCAGAAGGATAAAGAGGCTAACCTCCCGTTTCATCTCTGGATATTCCTGTTCTCTACGCTGGGACATCTTGGTGCGGTACTCCTCCATATCCTTAGGAATCAATCGATCGATGCCGATGCCGTAGTTCCTTTTTTTCCCCTCCTCCCACTGGTGAATCGAGATATAGAGATAGAGGTCGTCCACCGTGCGTCCTTCAAAACTGTTTACCAGATTTGAATTACCAATGATGGTGACAAGGGGACGATAAATGGTGATATACCAATCCGATGCCGCCTGTTTATAGCTTACTTCGTTATCCCTTTCCTGGCTGAGAAATTTCCGGTGCTCCTCAATCTGCCATTCCAGATGTCTGGTCTGGCCGGGCTCTGTCAGATTGAGTCCACGGCTGAGTCCGGTCTTGTCTCGAAAGCTTGTTTTTTCAATATAAAGCTGATTTTCCAGGGTATCACGGGAGGGGAGCAGTTCGACGATGCGGGAGCGGATTTCTGTATAGCCGAGTTCCCGTGCCGCTCGATAGCGATGGTGTCCATCTAGGATAAAATAGTCTTCCTTGATCTGATAGAGGGCGATGGGGGGCATACGTTTGCCCTCTTTCATTGCTGCGATGATAGCGCGCAACCGTTCATCCCTGGTGGCTGATGATGCCCTGAATTGACGGTCAAAGTCCCGGTAACGACCCACACTACCGACAATCCGGTCCAGAGAAACCATCAGAGTGCCCCGCTCCACCGCCTCATAAGCCTTCTCCTCTTCCTGGCGATAATTGAAACTGCACCTCTCTTGTCCTGAAGACGTATCACGGCTAAAGAGATGCTTCATCCAGGAAAGCAGATTAAATTTTGAAGACATAAAAGCCATAGCTGTTCACCACCGCTGTGGAATGAATCTTGGTTATCCGTTCAGAGTCCTCTTTGAAAAGGGCATGGATATGACCATGGATAAAAATTCGGGGCTGATATCGATCAATCAGGTTCAAAAATACCCGAAACCCGCGATGACAGGGATCTTCGGCATCTCCAATAAAACGTGGCGGCGCATGGGTTACCACCAGATCGACCCCTCCATGACGCCAGATCCTGAAGCGCATCCTGCGGATGAAACCAGCCATCTGCTTTTCGATATACTGGTTTACTCCTCCATTATACCATCTTGAGCCGTTAAACCCGATGATCCTGACCCCATTTTTCACAACCAGTCTTTGGTGCAGGGGTTCACAGCCCATGGGCGGAGTCTGAGAGTAACGCAGGTCATGGTTACCGAGCACATACAGTAGAGGAGCATCATAGCGATGCCTAAGACTGGCAAGATATTCCGGCGGCAGATCACCACACCCCAGGATCAGGTCGATATCGCCGGCAGGCGGTCCCCCGCCCATCGGATCGAGCAGTGCCGGGCAGACTGTGTCTGCGACACTGAGGATCTTCACCCTATTCTCTTCTTTCATTTTGTCACGTTCATGACAATTCACGCTAAACCTTCGCCTCACTCACACTCCAGAGAAAAAAGAAGGTGATTGAGGGGCGTCTGGGACCTCAGACGGAGAGCATTCGGCCCCAAACCCCATACCGGATAATCGCTATCCAAAAACCAGAAACCTTCCCCCGATAAGGATTGACGGCACCATCGGAATTCATTGGTTTTCAGTCAAGTTCCACTTCTTTTAATACTATTTGCTTAATAAGCTGCTTCAGACCCTGGCACTTGTCAATACCGTTACCCCCTTTATGGCCGACATTGTTACATAATTTTTGGCCGTTCACCTTTGTCCACCTTGCCGGGTCAAAACTGTCTTCATTGACATTGACATTCAGCTTGGGATCCGGTCTCTGGCCATCGTAGGCGATCAGATGGCCGCACATTCCCTCGCCACTCTTCATCTGGTAAAAATTAACGAATTTTTTAACATTGTGTTTGTATTTTTGAGCCCCGGCATCTCCTTTTTTGGCATAGCATTTGGTGCCGCAGCAAAGATCAGTCGAGACAAACAAATCAATGGGGAAATTACCCATCTTTCGTGTGGCATGGTGTTCCTTGCAGCCACCCATGCTCTTACCGATCAAGATGACCTTTGGACGTTTACCCGATTTCTTTTCAATTGCCCCGGCCAGCGATTTTATATTGTCAGCCAGATTTTGCGATACGGTCCAGATGGAACCATAAGACCCGACATACAGGATCTGCTTTTTATAGTTGCTCAGGTAATCCCTTGGAAACCATTCAATGCCGTCACGCCCATATCGACCAAAGGCCCCACCGAGAGATATAACAAGGGCCTTATGGGTAGCCTTTGCTGCCCTATTTGATGGCCAGACGGCATTAACCGAGGCGTTGCCTCTTTTCTGACAGGCATACCAGTCCACCCCCTTCCCCTTAAATCGCTTTGCTCCTTTAAAGCCATACCCGCACCCGGGTAATTTCGAACACTTTTCACAATCCCGGTTGTCCTTGCACCATTCCTCACAGGCGGCTTTGCTTTGCTCACTGCCGACACGCCGCGCTGTTTTTTTGCATGCAAACCAGTCCTTGCCGCTTCCCCTGAAGCTCTTGAACTTTTCATATCCAACACCGCACCCGCTCCAATTGGCGCATTTTTCACAATCCTTATTCTTGCCGCACCACTCCTGGCAATCTTTCCTGTTCTGTTCTGCGTCTTGGGCAAATTTTGTCTTCTTGCAGGTAAACCAGTCTTTTCCCCTATGCTCGTTGAATCGTTTATCCTTGGTCCAACCCGTGCCGCATCCGACCCATTTGGATACCTTACACGGGATCCCATCCTTTGCTTTATCATTACAGTACGCCCGGGCAGCTGATTCATTAGATGCATAACTGCAACCTACAGAAATCAAAAGCATTGAAAGTGCAATCGCCACAAATAGTGATACCTTTTGCATGAGTTGCCTCCTTTTGCAGGAACATGGCAGCTATAAGGTCTTACCATGTTCCAAAAGTACAGACACAATGGTAATATAAGGGTGGGGAAGTACAACCAAAAGCAGAACGGCCTGGCAGAACGGCCTGGTCCTCGCTCTCCGTCAAGCTGGAATTATCCTATCTTATAAATACCAGCAAAGCAAGATCTTCTCGACATGTACAAGCTGTCCTCTGACACCATAACCTGCCAAAGCCCTTTTCCAAGACAGGCCTTTCCGCAAAGCCCTCAGGATAATTCGCCAGGACAACAGGCAGTACCCCCCTGAAAGAGACTGATATATGGTTATATATTACGTATGTTATTCTGTGTTCTCGGGGGGAAGTGCGGTGCGGCCGTCAATATTGGGAAGACGAATATTGAGTTTCTTGAGTTTCCTGAACAAGGTGGTCTTATGCATACCCAGCTCCTTGGCAGTGGCCAACCGATTATAGCCATTGCGCTGCAGGGCCTTCAATATTGCCTCCTCCTCAGAGGATTGACGGATCTCATGGATCGACGACGGTGTCGTGTCAACCGGCAAGGCAGTAGCAGCCAGATAGCCGGGTAGATGCCCAGTCCCGATCTCCCCTTCCGAACAAAGGATAAAAGCATGTTCAATGATATTTTCCAATTGTCTGATATTACCGGGATAATCGTATCCCATCAACCAGTTCAACGCCTCGGTATCAATCCCGGACACCGATTTGCCTCGAAGCCGGTTCATCTTTTCGATAAACCGTTCAATCAGCAGCGGAATATCTTCTTTCCTCTCCCGCAATGCAGGCAATCGCAAACGAACAATATTGATACGGTAAAAGAGATCCTGCCGGAAATGTCCCTCTTTGATCAGGGCTTCAAGATTCCGGTTGGTGGCGGCAAGGATACGAACATTGACGTGCTGCTTCTTCACGCCGCCCAGCGGCTGGAATTCACGCTCTTCAAGGACGCGTAGGAGTTTCACCTGGAAAGCCGGACTGGTTTCGCCCAATTCGTCAAGCATGATGGTGCCACCGTCTGCTATGGTGAAATATCCCGGTTTATCGCTCATTGCATTGGTAAAAGCCCCGGCCTTATAGCCGAAGAGTTCGGATTCGAGCAAGGTATCGGGCAGGGCCCCGCAATTGATAGCGACGAAGGGTTTATCCTTACGCATTGACAGGTCGTGCAATGCTTTGGCCAATATCTCCTTGCCGGTACCGGTGTCACCTTCGATGAGTACAGTGCTGTCACTCTGGGCTATCTGTGGTAGGAAAGTGAAGATTTTTTTCATTAACGGGCTACGGCTGACCATATCACCTTGTTTGAAACTGCCATTCAGTTCCTGACGAAGTTCTTCCAGCACTGTATTGTCGCGGAAGGTTTCAACCCCGCCCAAAATCTCGCCCTGCTCATTATGTAACAGTGCCGTGGACACGCTGATGGGAATGCGCTTTTTGTCTTTGCCAATAATATAGGTGGAGGTACTGTGAAAGGATCGGCCTTGTTTCATGGTCTTGTGCAGGGCACAGTTGCCCTCACACATATTGGATTGAAAAACGTCCCGGCAGTATTGGCCGATGGCCTTGTTGCGTGAAACACCCGTTATCTCTTCGGCCGCCCGATTAAAGGATGTAATCCGCCATTCATGGTCGATCGTAAAGACTCCATCCGAAATACTATCGAGAATGACCTCGGTGGGGTCGAATGTTTTTCCTTTCTTTTTCTTGACCATGTTCTCTTTTTGCTAAAAAATCTGGTGCTTCGTGGTAAACAGGCACCCCTCCCTAACCTATTTGACGGATGTCAATGACAGATGTTTTTTTATAAAAAAAAGCATGTTGCGCCCATCCATTCAACCTGTAGGCTGATAATTCGTATCCGTTCCATGGTATTTACTGAAAAAAACCCGACTCCGCAACGAGAAAGCGAGCCTTGTGACAGAAGGAATAACAACGTCAGGAAGCCACAAGGATAAGCAAAATGCAACAGATGAGGCATGACAGGACAGAACGTAACCTCAGTACGCAAACAGGCGTCTGAAACCGTCGCCAGCCCTCTGTCAGGAAGGCAGCGAAAAAGGTGTGTGGGCAAAACTCTGAATGCTTTTTTTTTACAAACAGAGTAATATGTTTATTTTTTTTACTTACTCTACTGTCTACTGACTCCCCTTCCCCTAAAAAGGAAATGATTTCATGTCAGGACATGACACGACACCATCCCTGTTTGCTCTTCTGGATATCCTCAACAGGGATGAAAAGAATCGGTATTCACCGTCCGCAACATTCAGCACCGAGGCCCTGAGACGAAATGACGAAAGGCTTCAGGGGCATCGGCAGAGTTTTGCCCTCGACGCGGACCGGATTCTCCACTCGAAGGCATATACCCGATATATTGACAAAACTCAGGTTTTTTTCCTAGTTGATAACGACCATATCACCCACAGGGTCCTGCATGTTCAGCTGGTTTCTCGAATTGCCAGAACCATCGGCAGGTTTCTGTTTTTAAACGAAGACCTGATCGAGGCAATAGCTTTAGGGCATGATATCGGTCATCCACCTTTCGGCCATGATGGAGAAAAATTTCTCTCCGATCTCTGTGTGGCCCATGGCCTGCCACCGTTTCAGCACAACATCCAATCGGTTCGGTTTCTCGATTTCCTGGAAAAGAAGGGGGCCGGATGGAATCTCACCCTGCAGACTTTGGATGGCATTCTCTGTCATGACGGAGAGAGTCATTCCCGTTTTCTCATGCCTTGCAAGGGGTTCAGCTTCAAGGAGCTGGATCAAAAAATTTCCACCAAGGAAAACGATCCATCCTTCAACCTGACTCCGATGACACTGGAAGGATGCGTGGTCAGACTTGCGGACACCATAGCCTACATCGGCAGAGATATAGAGGATGCCATCATCCTGGGAATAATCAAACGATCGGACATCCCCAAAGACTGTCGCCAAATTCTGGGTGAAACCAACGGATCTATTGTCTATACCCTGGTCACCGATCTGATAGCCAACAGCTGTGTTTCCCCACCAGGGAGTTTCCCGAGCTCGGAAACAGACGCCATAGGGTTCAGCGAAGGGGTTGCCGGAGCTCTCAAAAAACTCAAGGATTTTAATTTCACCAACATATACTTAAACCCTCTCACCAAACAGGCGACACCTTTTATTAAAGACTGTTACGAAAAGCTTTTTTTATTCTGTATCAAATGCCTTCAGAATACGGACAATCACCAGTCCTCCTTTATGGACTTGATTGCCGATAAAGATAGTGTGCAACGGACCATTAGAAAACCCGAGGCCCTGGTGCGCGATTACATCGCCGGAATGACCGACGATTATTTCCTCAAAAAAGCAGCCGCTATTGGTTGTACCATCCCGAAGAGACAATGAAAACAAAACTTCGAAAGCTTATTCCGGGCGAAAACACCCGGATGATCGTCATTGCCGCATCCATTGGCCTTGCGGCCGGTGTCCTGAATATCATTTTCAGGACCGTGGTTATTCAAACCCATAAGACGATCTTCGTGGGTGGCTTAACCTTCCTTCATATTGATAAAGGCGGATGGCATCTCCTGTTGCTGCCTTTGATTCCGGTGTCGGGCATGATCCTGATGATACCTCTTTCTCTTCTCTTTCCAGGCGAAATAAACGGCTACGGTTTCACCAAATTCCTGCGCAAGGTCAATCTGGAAGGAGGATACATCAAGTCCCGGACCATCGTCCTTAAGATCATCTCCACCGCCCTTACCATCGGCACAGGAAACTCCGCAGGTGTCGAAGGTCCCATCGCCCAGATCGGCGGTGCCATGGGCTCGCAGTTCGGACAGGTTTCCCGGGTTTCCGGTAATCGGATGAAGGTCTATATCGCCGCTGGGTGTGCCGGAGGTATCGCCGGAATATTCAATGCCCCCATCGCCGGGGTCTTTTTCGCCTCCGAAATCGTCCTGCTCGGGACCTACGAGATGTCATCCTTTGCGGCGTTGGTCATCGCATCCGCCCTTTCCACAGTGCTCACCAGGGCCTATTTTGGGGAAAATCCGGCATTCAGCATCCCCCACTACACAATGATCAACCCCTATGTCGAGATCCCGCTGTACATGGTAATGGCGGTTATCATAGGCATTCTTGCAGTTGTCAATACCCGCATCTTTTACTTTATCCGGGACAAATATGCCTCCTTAAAACTTCATCCCCAATTAAAACCCATCACCGGGGCACTCATTATAGGAGTCATGGGCATGGCCTTTCCCCAAGTCATGGGCGACAACTACGAATTCATCCAGCGTGTCCTGCACACCGGTGGAGTGCCGTATATCCTTTTCACCCTGATTTTTCTTAAAATGTTCGCCACCGCAGTAACACTCGGGTCCGGCGGTGCCGGCGGGGTTTTCGCCCCGGCCCTTTTCATAGGTGCCATGATTGGTTCGTCTTTTGGATTTGTTGTCCATTCGTTTTTCCCGACCATGACGGCAAGCCCAGGAGCCTATGCCACCGTCGGTATCGGGGCCTTTCTGGCCGCAGCAATCCATGCACCCATGACTGCAATCTTTCTGCTCTTTGAGATGACAGGCAACTACAGGATCATCGTTCCGATTATGATAACCTCGATTATCGGGATCATGGTCGCCAAAAAGATCGATGAAGACTCAATTGACACTGTTGATTTTACCCGGGAAGGAATCAATATCCACGAGGGGCGAGAGGTGGCGATCATGAAGTCAATTCATGTCGGTGACGCGATGAGCGAGGATGTCGATTTTATCAGCGAACGAGCCAACATCAACCAGCTCCTGGACATCTTCCAGATAGCGAAAAGCGGTTTCTACTTCCCGGTGGTTGATGATTCCGGTAAAATGACCGGCATTGTTTCGATGTCGGATGTCAAAAACCTGCTCAATCAAGACAAGGAAGAACGGGTTTGTTTTCTGGTTGGAGCCATATGCAGCCACGACGTCATCACCCTCACCCCCGACGACTCCCTCTATACGGCCATGGAACTCTTCAACCTGAAAGGTATCGAGGAGATTCCGGTGGTCGAGGATCTCGACAACAAGTGGGTGGTCGGCATGCTCAAACGTCGTGACGCCATCACCGCTTACAACCGAGAGGCCCTGAAAAAAGGAATAAGCCAACAGGCCGAGTCTATTCGAATAATCTGTGGCGAGTAATAAAAAGACAACAATGCCTTAAAACAGTAATGCCACCGTTCTCGAATCATCGTTTCTATTGATTTTACAATCGAGACGTGGTATCCAGACAGGCACTTAACCTGGATTACTCTTCAATTCAGGCAGCATCAGGTTCGAAGTTTTTGGCTGTGAACTATAGTAGGCTACGTTCACTGCCAAAAAACTGAAGAAGATGGCGTTGCATGGACTGATGAGAAATCCGGGCAAATGCACCTGTAGCTCAGCTGGATAGAGCACCGGACTTCGAATCCGGGTGTCGGGGGTTCGAATCCCTCCAGGTGTACCAGATTTTACAAGCAAAAGTCGGTAACAATGTCATTCTGTTTACCGGCTTTTGCTTATTGACCTTTGTAAGCTTTCCAGCTCAGATCTACTTGAAATGTCTTTTTCAAGCTTCCTTCAATGCCATGCGGGCGGCAATGATCATCGGATCCCACACTCCGGAAAACGGCGGTGCATAACTCAAATCAAGATAAAGCAGATCTCGTAAAGAAAAACCTGCATGGAGAGCTGTCGCCGCAACGTCAATGCGCTTTGCCGATCCCCGACCTCCCACGATCTGAACACCGAGCAGCCTGGCCGAGTCTTTTTCAGCCAGAACTTTTACACAAATCGGGGAAGAGCCCGGATAATAACGAGGCAGAGTTTTTCCTTCGATCAAGCCGGTTGTATAGTGCAGACCCAGGGCGTTAATTTCCCTCTCACAGAGACCTGTCCTGGCGCACTCGGTCTCCATGAATTTGGTGATCGCTGTTCCGACGATTCCTGGAAAAGTGGCATAGCTTCCGCCAAGATTCAGGCCGGCTATCCGACCTTGCTTATTGGCGATCGTCCCCAGGGCCACATGTTCCGGCCGGCGGCTGACCAGATGATAGACCTGTGCGCAATCGCCCGCCGCCCAGATATTGGGGATTTCGGTCTGCTGCAGATCGTTAACCTTTATGCTTTTTTTCGGTCCGAGCGGGATACCGGCATTCTTTGCCAACTCGCTGTTGGGTGTCACCCCAAGTCCAAGTACAATCAAATCGGCGGGGATGGTTTGTTTATCGGTTACAACGGCTGCGGCCAGGTTCCCCTTTTGTTCAATACCCAGCACGGTTTCATTGACATGAAGCTCAATTCCTTTTTCTGTAAGGGCCCGGCCAAGGCGTTCGCCCATATCCGGATCGATGTTAGGCATCACATGGGCTCTGCGCTGGACCATTTTAATTTTCAGGCCACACATGTGCAATGCTTCGGCCATTTCAAGACCGATATACCCCCCGCCTACGATTACCGCAGTTTTGGGGTGTTGCGTAGCAAGAGCTTTTTTAATCCGGGTCGCACTCATCAGATCATGGACATCATAGATATTCCTGCTATTGATACCATCCAATGAAGGCCGAATGGGTCGTGCCCCGGTCGCTATGAGCAGGTGATCGTAGTGTTCCCAATGTTCGGTGGATGAATCGAGATTCTTTACCAGAACCCTCTGCTTTTCCGAATCGATTACGGTAACTTCGTGCTTGGTATGGACCTTGATATTATATTTTTCATGGAACGTTTGCGGCGTTCTCACGACAAGTTCCTCTTCCCTGTCAACCAGACCGGCGACGTAATAGGGAATACCTCAGGCTGAATAGGATGTATGGGGGCCGCGTTCAAAAACTGTTATATCCGTGCCGGGTTGCATCCTGCGGACCTGCGATGCGGCACTCATTCCCGCGGCATCACCGCCTATCACAATGAGCATAATTGCCTCCATTGAGCTTTATTTGGCAACTGACTGGCATGAACCAGAAAATAGCCTTGTACCATTTGCAAAAATCTAAGCTTGATGACGTTGTAATATTGCTCATATCCTAGCAGGCGAATACCAGGATAGCAACATTTCATATACACTGATTATATTTTCCATCTATTGCTTCCGAGAAAATGAATTTAACACTTGCCTAACAATTTCAGTGCTGGTATGGACATAATTGCAATGAATTAAACACTTGAAAGAACAGTAACCAACACCTCCTTTTTTGTACAAGGAACTCCCCAGAAGGCCGACTCTCATGGAAAAGCGTTATAAAATTGTGTATTCCGGACAGTTACAAACAAATGCCACTTTGGATGAAACAGCTCGCAGTATGTCCGAGGTCTTTAGAATTCCCCTCAACAAGGTAGAGACTCTACTTGGTACTGAAAAATCAAAGATACTGAAAAATGACCTTTCTTACGAAAAGGCAAAGAAATACCACGACAAGCTAACGCAAATCGGTTTGCAGGTGAGGCTTTTGGAGATACCAACTCAAAATGTTCAACCGCCATCAACTACTCCAGTTCCTGCTAATGACAAGAACAACCCGCTTCAAAGCAAAAACACTCGCGGAATGATTTCACCTGCAACGTACTTAGAGAACAAAACGGATACTACAAACCCGTACGCTCCTCCAAAGAGCAAACTCAGTATAGCTCGCGAAAAGCAATTCAAACTTGTAAGCGGTTGGTCGCGATTTTTCACCTGGTTGATAGACCATGTGTTTTACTTCATTCTCTCAGCTCTTATCGGTGCCTTGTTAGGTGTTCTTTTCGGTCATAAGATAATGATAATATTCTCCACGCGTTTAACCAAGTATCTCTTCAGTTTCTCTATTATCATCGGCTATTATGTCCTTTTTGAATGGACGACCGGCCGAACCCTTGGCAAACTGATTATCGGGACCAAAGTGGTTAATGAGAGTGGAGAAAAACCCTCGGTGGGGCAGATCTTAGGGCGTACGTTATCAAGATTTATCCCCTTTGAAGCATTAACTTTTTTCGGATCCGAGTCGAGAGGGCTTCACGATAAGTTGTCAAAAACCTACGTAGTCAAAAACAGGTAAATCGAAGGCTTATAATTGATATCGGAGTCTGTGCTACACAACACGATGAGAAATCCGGGCAAATTATTGTCATTCGCGACAACAAAACAGTATTATGTCCCCTGTATTCTGTCATGGGTGATTCCTAAATTTCCTTAACATGCCTGGGGTAAGGACACAACACGATTTCTGCCAGAGTCTTTTGCTTGGTAAAGGGCTACATCCGCCCTTTTCAGGAAAGTCTCGGGTGAATCTTCCGTCGAAACCTCAGAAACCCCGAGACTCACTGTGACTTTGATATCTTTTTTCTGGCAGGTGATGACCTGACCCTGGATAGACTGCCTCAACCGTTTTGCAAGTTCCGTTGCTCCACAGATATCGGTCTGGGGAAGAAGGCAGCAAAATTCCTCACCTCCATATCGAGCAAAACAGTCGGTTTCTCTGATGATCGAGGTGGTCATCGACGTTACGGCCTGCAGCACAGCGTCACCACATTGGTGACCATGGGCATCGTTCACTTTTTTAAAGAAATCAATATCAAACATAATGAGGCTCAGCTTGTTGTCGTAGCGTTTATTGCGCTGCACCTCTTCATTCAGGCGTTTTTGAAAAAATCTCCTATTATAAATCCCAGTTAGCCCGTCCTTGTTGTTCATCTCAATGAGCTTCTGCTCATAGGATGCCAGTTCAGTAACATCCTGAACAATCAGGAAGATGCCAATAATTTGATTGTCATCATCCCTGATCGGCCCCATGGTGCAGTTTTGCTGCATATACTCGAACATGGAGGATTGAAAGGAACCAACAGGTTTGAAGGGAAAAAGAAAGTGATGAAGTTTCTGGGAAAAAAAAGAAAAATTCCCGAAGGAGAGTACGGCGTTGCAATTTCTCAGAAAACGAGGATTGTTTATTTTAGGGAAAAAATCGAAGAGAGGGGCATCGGTAATCTGCTTCGCATCTATCCCGCTGTGCCTTACCATCCAATGGTTCCAGTATGTTACCTTCAGTTCTGTATTGAGAATGATAAGGCCAAAATTTACGGTTTCAATTATCTGCAAAAACTCATTCATACTGTTCCATGAAATCATCCAGGGCTTTTTTCAGCCAGATGACAGAATCCTCGTTTGTGATCAGAAAGAGAAACCCATTTACATCACGTTCATTAAAACAAAAGACCGTTTTTAAAAGGATAGCTGAATCGGATGAATTAAATAAGGACTTCGGCATCGAGGCATTGGGATGATTTTCGATAATGACCCTTGGGGGAGAATAGGTTACCACGTCTTTTAAAAGCTCTGCAATTTTTCCTACACAGGCGCCAATCAGGATATTGCCTACCTCCATGAGGGTTTCACTTTCCAGGATGTCGCTGGATTGCGGTTCAAAGGTGAGCTCTCCTCCATCGCCAAGAAGAGAAATGAGTTCTTTCCCGGCACCCGCCGGGAAAATAAGGAGTGCGTTCCCTTTGAACTCCCCCCAAAAATTCTGTTCTACAATACTGATATGGCTGAGTTCGTTGAATTCTTCCCGGATATATTCAGGAAGATCAACTGCTTTGAGTATTTTGATGTCTGGAACGCTAAGGACCACGAAGATATTGATGACCTCTGCCAGATCGGCAGCCGCCTGTCCAAAGGCGATATTCATTATCTCCTGAAGTATATCTTTTTCTTCGTCGGAAATAAGGGTAATATTATCCATGGTAGTTACCCAATTTTTTCCTCTGCTTTTAACAGAGCCTCCTGGATGCTCTCTTTGGTGGGAGGTTTCTTAACCACCAGAAAAGCCCCAAGTTCAACAACCCTGGTAATGGATTTTACCTGGACATCGGCTGTCAGAACGATCACCAGGGCGTGCTTATCATACTTTATTATTTCACCAAGCGCCGTCGCCCCATCCATTACCGGCATTGTCAAGTCCATGAAGGTTACATCGGGCTGCTTTTTTTTATACAGTTCAAGACCTGCCAGGCCATCACCTGCCTCGTGAAAAACATACTCCCGGTCTTTGGGAATACAGCTTTTAAGCATCTTCCTCGAAATGGGGGAATCATCAACGATCAATATCACGTTTATCATGAGAGCGCGCCTTCCAACAGTTTCAGGTAATAATGGCTTCGAAGAGGTCGTTTAAAATAGAAAAATACAACCAGTTACTCCTTAAATTTTTATCAAGTATTGGCATCAACGTCAATGTAAAGTTCTTGGCGGAGAAGAGAAATGGGGGCGCCGAATGCAGGGCAAATCTCTTTTTTGCTATAGGCGCGTTTCTCCTATCATTACGAGTGAAATCCAGAAGAGACATAACAAACAAAGGCCATCAAGAAAATAATATTTTAGAACCAAGAATGAGAAATGGAGCAGGTATTCTTTGATTCTTCTTTACGTTTTAGGTCAAATGACGATTTGGACCTATCCTGTCATACCCGTTTGTCCCAGAAGGTGATCCGGTGCAGCTTTATTGCGGCAGTCAAGTTGCCAAATATTTCAGAAGCTCGTTCCTTAGATAGAAGGAAGTTGTGCGCGGTCTCAAGTCACGTTTTGAGTTATCCCGCAAATTTCACAAAACAACGGAAAAACAAATAATTATACACACAGCCTTTCGGGTTGGCATATTTGGTTGTACTTGCGCCTCAACTATCGAACAAATCGTTATTTAGGTTCTTCCGGATTAAGAGCAACATAGGCCTTCTTCGTTTTTTGAACATGACATGTACATGAAATGCCGATATTGCTTTTACCTCCACTTGCCTCTTTGCCTGAACTTATTTATATTATCTTGTTATTTCAAGTATATACAACAAGACCTACTTTCCGGTATGATTCATGAAATCAATCCGGCAATGGAAAAGAGCAACAGAAGGATTTTCTGATCTTTCTATTCTCATCATCGATAAAAACACATTGCTGCCGGTACGTTTCATCTTTTTGAATATTACCGGGGAAAATTGCCGACACAAGGAGCCTACTATGCAGAATCAACAAATTGAATACATGCTCGAGCCTGGAGATATCCTCTTTACCGTCATTCCAAATTTTCTCTATCGCCGTGTGGCCAATGCAACAGGATCTTTGACCTCACATGTCGGGGTTGCCTTTTTTGATCGCTATGCAGGCTGGCAGATTGCCGAAAGCGGGGTACCAACTGTCAGGTATTCCCCGATTGCCGATTTCATCGCACGCTCGGACAAAGACTCTCTCATCGTCCGACGCCTGCGTGACGGATTGTCCACAACCGACGCTAAAGCACTTCGGAACGAATGTGATGCCCGCATGGGTATTTTGTATCATCTTGGCTTCAATTATGAATCCCCCCGCCAATTCTGCTCAAAATTTGTCTACGACACCTATCTTGCCGCCCTTGGGGTTGAGATCGGCACCCTTGAATCATTCCGGACCTTGCTCGACAAACAGCCTGAAACCTCGCTTTTCTTCTGGCGTCTCTGGTTCTTGGGAAGAATTCCCTGGACCCGACTGACCATAACACCGGCAAGTCAGCTTCTATCAGACAAATTGACAACGGTTTGGCAGACATCTCGTATCATGCCAAGTAAGGCGGTAGAATAAAAACTCTCCATTCGGAGTCTCACCATGATCGCTGACCTGCTTTGTTGAGGTAACTTTTTTATGGTTCATCCGCCTCAAGCGTACCCATCTCTTTAGGGGGGAGGCGGAGTACAGAGGGATATCCACAGAGCATTGCGTTTCATGCCCGTTCTTCCCAGACGGTGGCCAGGTGGACGATCGTCTCCACCGCCTTTTCCATATCCTGGACCGAGATCCATTCCAGGCGGGAGTGGAAGTTGTGGCCGCCGGTGAAGATATTGGGGGTGGGCAACCCCATGGCACAGAGCCTTGCGCCGTCCGTGCCGCCACGGATCGAGTGGCGGCGCGGCTCAAGACCGGTCCGCCTGATGGCCTCGATTGCAAAATCGGCAACCTGGGGATGGGCATCGATCACGTATTTCATATTGCGGTACCCCTCCTCTATGGCAAGCTCTGCTACCAGTTGCGGACATTTCTTCCGCAGGGAGTCCAGCACCGTTTTCATGAGCGTCTCTTTTTCCTGGAGCCCTTCCAGTGTGAAATCACGGATCAGATACCTGAGGACCGTTTTCTCCACCGAGCCGGTCATGGAGTGCAGATGGATATACCCTTCCCGCTCATCCGTGGTTTCGGGAGTCATGGTGTCCTTGGGAAGAAAATCTATGAATTCCGCTGCCTGGCGCATGGAATTGAGCATCTTGCCCTTGGCAAAGCCGGGATGGAGATTGATGCCGCCAAAGGTGACGATCGCCGTATCGGCACAGAATGTTTCATCTTCCAGCTCCCCCGCTGTTTCGCCGTCAATGGTATAGGCATACCGAGCGCCAAACGCCTTTATGTCGAAATATTTGGTTCCGGTCCCCACCTCCTCATCGACAGTAAAGGCGATTCGAATCGGCCCATGGGCAATTTCCGGATGACCTGACAGGTAGTCTACCGCCGTCATGATCTCGGCGACTCCTGCCTTGTTATCAGCCCCCAACAATGTGGTTCCATCCGTAGTGATGATATCATGGCCCATACAATTGGCCAGGGCCGGGTTGTCCTTGGGACGTATCGTCATGGAAGGTGCGCCCGGCAAAACCAACTCGCCACCCTGATAGTCTTGATGAATCATCGGCTTGACACCTGAACCGGAGACCTCGGGGGAGGTATCCACATGAGCTATCAGGCCAATCACCGGCACATCCTTATCTGTGGTGGCAGGCAGACTGGCAAAAACATAGCCATGCTCACTCATCCAGGTATCCGCCAAACCCATGCCCTGGAGTTCCTCAAGGAGCAGTCTTCCCAGATCCAACTGTTTTGCAGTACTGGGATAACTTTCAGACTCTTCGCTCGACTGGGTATCGATCGCCACGTAACGAAAAAACCGTTCCACCATCTTGGGGACTGAAATCTGCAAATCCACTGTAAACTCCTTATCTTCTAAATTTTTCTCCCGGGAAATGGCACCATGCAACCTCAAACCAACGGCTAGTTGCCACAACCCTGAGAGATTCTGCCAACGCCTTGTCCACTAATCCACCCGAAGGAGATTCTATTGTAATCAAAACAGCGTAAAAGAAATGTAATTATTTTCATGGAACAAATCGATATTCAACTCTTAAAACGTATGCACCCCGCGATCTCCCCTCAGTTGACAAGCTTGACCTTCCCGCTTATTTCTTTCATTTAAGAAACTAACACGTTTCATGCAACTGACGGACTTTTCCGCTGGCAACTATAAACAAAAGGCCGAGCAGCAAAACGGTACTTGTAACATGTAGATAAGGAGAAATACCATGGCCTATATCTGTCGGAACTGTGGCGTGGTCACAGATGATTCAAACGGTATTTGCAAGCCCATTAACGAAGAATATAATAGAAAAGCATGCAGCATCCCTGATGCCGATGTTTGCGATGAAAAGCTTTCGGACATGAAATATTCCTGCATCTGTGGAAATATTTCTGCAAACCCTCAGAATCTATGCAAACCAAGCAGAATCATCTAACTGCTCGAGAACAACTGCCTTATCAATTTTGCTTGTAAACACATCAGCAGAGACAGGTGACAGATGTTGTTTGACTCTCTGTTTAAGCCCGGATTCCTCTTGAACCTGCATGGCTGGAAACGAGGAATCCGGGGTAACGTTAACTCCCTCTCGTACTTTATTTATCTCCTTCGGAGGAGTGGTTGGACATACTATCTGAAACGAGGTTCCAAGAGCTTGTAGACAAAGGCTTACTGGCAGCAGATGAGTTGAGCGATATCGTAACCTCGTCTGGATCCACCGGAAGATTTCCGGAAGACCTGCTGCTTAATAGAGGTATTTCCCGCCATGAAATCCTTTTCTGCCTCTCCAGGTTTTTCAATTGCCCATTTGTAGAATACGACGAAGATCTCACTCCCCCCGACTTCCTGGTCAAGAAACTCCATTTGGGAAAGCATAAGCGTGCCCTGTGGTTCCCTCTTTCTGTTACGGAAGACAGTACCGAAGTCGTTGCCTACGACCCCGGTGCCCCAAATCTGACAGAGGATATCAAAAACACACTGGGAGTTCAAACGATCCATTTTCGGGTTGCTTTTGCAGCCGATATTATTCGGATCATCGAGAACAGCTTCGATCTGAATCCCGGTTTCTCCTCCTCAGGAGGAAGAACGCCTCTGGCTCTCGACAGGGTCTTTCTTGCCTATCGACGTTCTGCCTACGCCCAGTATCGGACTCTTTTTTCCAAGGGACGAACCGGACTCGCCTTTATCCGGACCGGTTTGGCTTTCATTGCGATTTCACTAACCTTTCTTCGAATTTTCGGAAACAGCTTCTGGGTCGTCCTGGAGATCCCCTTTGCCCTTGTCGGCCTGGCAATGATCGTCGACGGCATAAGATGGTATATGTCGTCACGCCCTGCAATGCATGAATCCATCGACACGTCTTCAACAGAGTCGACAGGTGGAACAAGCGTTCTTTCCGTATCTCTTGAAGAGGATAATCCCATTTTCAAGCGCTCAGACATTGTGGAAGGGGCCAAACGGCTGCGGGAAAACTGGGACCTTTTATCGCCGGTTATGAGGAGAAGATTTGTTGCCTGCGACCGGGCCGATTTGGCAGAAGAACGAACAGCCCTGGCGGGCAACAGGACAGTGCTGGCCAAAACCAGAAACGGTCTTGCATTCACCCGAACCGGGGTGGCCTTGGCAGGTATAGGGATAGCTTTGGTCAGGCATTTTCCCAAAAGCGGCTGGACGGTATTCGATATTAGTTTTATCGCGGTGGGAGTTATCATGTCGGCGGAAGGTCTCTTTTGGTATTTCAAGGGACGAAGCGCCGGCATAAAAAGCTTCAAGACTGTCCGTCGCATGAGCGGGAAAGAGAGCATCTGGGACCTTATCCTGCCTTTTCATCATAGGCGTAAAGGCACCGGCCAAGAGAGGAACGGACCGCCTGTCGAAGGTTCTCATCTTCCCGGAATATGGGCAACCACCGGCCTGGCTCTCGAGAGGACACTGCTCGCCGAAAGGCGCTGCGTTATGGCCCGGGTACGCACAGTCATGTCCAGGACCAGAACAGGCCTGGCCTTTATCCGAACAGGCATAAGCATCATAGCCGTAGGGGCAGGCCTTATGGTCTTTTTTGGTTTTTCAGAGTCCGTATGGGCGATGTTCAACATCCTTCTTATGCTGGCAGGATTGTTTCTTATCGCAGACGGTTACTACTGGGCGATTCCGGCGGAAAAGGTGACGGCCACCTACCCCTACTGCCGGGAAGATATGGAGATAGCAGTTCCCGATTACAGCACCCCAACATGTCGTTGGAAAAAAACTGTTGTTGACAATGATGGAAACTGATCAGGAAATGCCAAAATTTGATATATTGACACACTGGGGAGCAATCAGCTCCGAGCAGCTCAACAAAGCGAAACTCGACTCACGAGCCAGAGGAGTCAGCCTGGAGAGGTTACTCCTGACTGAAAAACGCATCCCCAAATACCTCTTGCTTCAGGCCCTTTCAAAACAATACGATTGTCCGTACATCGAATACGATGAACGCCTTCCAATCCCTCCGGAGCTTTTAAAAAAACTCGATGCAGCAGTTCTTTCCAAAAGCCTCTGGATGCCTGTGATACGATCCGAAGACGGGACGGTCGTGATTGCGGCGAATGATCCGGAAAGCCGGGACATCAGAGAGGAGTGCCTACAGTACCTCGAAGCCGAGCGGTACGAATTCAGGGTCGCTCTCGAAGAGGATATACGCTGGTTTATCCAGGACTTCCTCCATGATGAACCAGGGCATCTGACAGGCACCGAAAGGACTGATCTGGCCTATTGGCGGACCACCATGGCCCAGTGGCGAACACGACTTGCCTGCTATCGAACCGAATTAGCAGAGGCGCGTTCGGGGCTTGCATATCTCCGCTGGGGATTGGGAACGATTGCGATCGCGGACGCCCTTTTCAAGAGGGAAGGTGCCGGCAATTCTCTTAATCTCTATATCTATTCGGCAATTTTGGTTCTGGGTCTTGTCATCTGCTCATTGGGACTCCCGAGTTATCTACGGGTAAGGAAATCCAGGATGAGTCCTCCGCAAAACCAGACCATTGTTAAAGTCACTTCGGCGACAATTCGCTTTCTGGAAGCCTATCATTACCAGGCAAACCGAGATGACGCCTTGAAGAAAAATGAAACAATGCTGGCAAGACTCAGCTCTCTTCTCGCCGACTATTGCACCATCCTCTACCCATCGTCTTCAAGCAAAATACGAACCATGTATGTACACGAACGCAACGTCCTGGCTGCTCAGAGAACCGTCGCCGCCTGTTATCGGACGATATACTCCCGCGCCAGGACCGGACTGGCATTCATCCGCACAGGTTTTTCCTTTATCAGCATCGGGATTGGATTGATTATCTTTTTCGGCAGAGGGCTCTTCACCGTCATCGATATCGTCCTTGGGCTGGCCGGGACCTTGATGATTATTGACGGCGGGCTCTGGTATCTTCCGGTCAGAAAAGAGCAGGCCGAAATTCCCAGAAGTATTGCCTTTAAGTGACAAAAAGGCAATTTGGCAAACAGGGTATTCAGTTTAGCTGTTGCCGGGCCTTGATCTTGGCGTCGATCAATTCTTTGTGGGTCAGGCGCAGCAGATTGGCGAGCTTGTGGGCGAACTGATCTTCGTGGGCTTCAAGGTGTCCGTCAGCGAGGATGACCCGCCAGACAGATTCCATCACCTCCAGCTTCTGCTCCTTGGTATAGTGCTGGTTCAGGTAACGGGTGAATTTGAACAGATCAACGGCATCGTTCCGCTTCCGGTAGGCAATGTCGATTAGTGCTTCGAGTTCCCCGCGGCCGACACCGCTCTGAGCCTCCAACGTTGAGAAAACGTAGTTCATTTCCTCCTTGGAACACTGGCCATCAGCATATGCCGCCTCCAGCATAAGCACGCACAGGGCAATATGGGCTTCATCCCCAATGGTCACTGCCCCACGGTCTTTTTTCGGCTTATCCCCCATTACTTTTTTGATTAAACCAAGCATCCATATCCCCTATAGAAACGTATCTGCGGTATGACCAGACTTTAGCGGAAGATTGCGTTTGCCGTCCATACGCTTAGCCCTGCCCTGCTGTGAACCCGAGGTCGAACAGCTCATGACACGACGGACAGATAAACAGCCATTTTATCATTCCATCTTCTTTTTTGAAGACGGAGTGGAAACCGTCACGATAGCCGCACGAAGGACATATTCTGAATTCCGTGGTGAACTCCACCTTGATTGGTGTATCTGGCATCCCAGCCTCCTGAAGCACATCTGCTCGATTTCCTCACATTGCCGTTTCGACATCCGCCTTTTCTCCTGCCTTCAATTCGGTCAACGAGGGTCATATAGCTGATAATTACTGTAAATAGATGACGAAAAAAAACCAAAAGGTTCTATCACCGAAATGTTAATCATTGAGAAAACAACTTCAAGGAGTCCCCTCTTTCATGACCCGAGAGAATACCAAACGAGGTGCCGAAGTGCCATCAAAATCACACCCGATATTTTACCCGATACCCCGGTATATTCAGGGAAGCAGATGACCTTTATTGGTCACTTGCATTTTTTCCTTGTGAGCATAGGGTTGATCGAGTACCTTTTTATTGACGTTTACGTTAAAGTGCCATACAGAGTACTATTGTCTCGCATTTAACACGATACTTTTCCTGCTGTGATCGTGACGCTCTCTCTTACGAGTTGTGTCGCTTTCCAACAAAAAAGGGAGGAGAACAATGGGATCTACAGAATATACAGATATCAGCATTCGGTATGAAAACAGGGTTGCCAGGATTTCAATCAACAGACCGGATAAGCTCAATGCTATCCGAATCAAAACCTATCTGGAACTCATATCGGCATTACAGTCCGCAGATGCGTCACCCGATTGCCACATCATCGTTTTACAAGGCGAAGGTGGTCAATTCACTGCGGGGAACGATCTTTCAGATCTGGTTGGTGGCGAGCAGCTGCAGCTTATGGAATGTGTGAAGGACATTTTCAGTACTGTAGCAAATCTGAAGAAAGTCCTTGTCGCCGCTGTCGAGGGCGTAGCTGTCGGCATTGGCACGACAATTTTACTCCACTGTGATATCGTTATCGCCTCCAGCAAGACAAAATTCCGGGTCCCGTTTGTCAATCTGGGTGTTGGACCGGAGGGAAGTTCCAGCGTTCTCCTTCCCCAGGCAATTGGCCAAAAGATGGCCAGGGAAGTGCTGCTGACAGGCCGGTTCTTTTCCGCTGACGAAGCCCTTTCCTGGGGGCTGATTAACAAAGTGGCAGATCCAGGCAAGGCAGCGGAAGCGGCAGAGGATTATATACAACAACTCCTCCAGCAACCATTGGCATCTCTTATGGCCACCAAGGAGCTCATGCGCGCCTCACATCCCGACATTGAAAGGGTGATCGTCGAAGAACTCAAAGCTTTCAGCGAGTTATTGCAAACGGATGAGACCCGTGGACGAATCAACGCGTTGTTGAAACGATAAAGACTGCTAAGTCGTGCTGCATGCTTTACGCAGAAATATAAAAAAGAAATTTCCAAAAAATGAGGCCGCAGGGTAGAATTATATAAACTCCCCCATATATTTTATTAAACAACGAGATGACGAAATAGTAATTCCCATCCATCCCCTTTTGTCACTCTCATAAAAACAATGGAAAGAGGCCTGAATGGAAACTTTATTTGCCGACAAAGACCGGTTTATCATCACCGTCGAAGTCGTTCCTCCCGGCGGACCGGATCCAACCCCACTGCTTGATCAACTAGCGACCCTTAGCAAGCTTTCCTTTGACGGTTTCAGTGTTGCCACTAACCCGGTGGCAAAATCACGAATGAGCGCCATGGTCACCTGTCACCTGATCCAGACCAGGGTGGATCGTCCCGCCATCCTCCATTGTACCATCCGCGACCACAATCGGATTGCCGTTCAAGGTGAATTATGGGGGGCCAAGGCCTTGGGAATCAATACGGTAATGGTCGCCACCGGAGATCAAATCGCCCTTTTGGACCGAGGCATCGTCTCCCATGTCGGCGATGTGAACGTCTGTGATCTAATCGGCATGGCCCGTGAATCAGGGCTTTTTACCGGGGTTGTCTTTGACACCAAACCCGAATTGAGTGGCGGATTCGACAGGGCGGTGCGACGGCTCGAGGAAAAAGCAACGTCAGGGGCTCAGTTCGCTGTAACCCAGCCGGTGTACGACCAAACCGGAGCCGAAGCTATTGCCGATGCGGTCAAGCACATCGATATACCGGTGATTATGGGAATTCTGCCCTTGCGAACCTTTCGTCACGCCGAATTCCTCCACACCAAGGTATCAGGAATCACCGTTCCGGATCAGATACGAGCCCGTATGGAAAAGGCAGACGATACGGTAACCGAAGGAATAGCCAACGCCAGGGACATGCTGCAGATCGCCAAAGAACGATTTAAAGGGGCCTGCGTCATGCCACCCTTTGACCATTTTGAAGTGCTGGCATCTCTCCTGACCTAACCAGCATATAGACAAACACGGGTCTGATGCCCCGGGACAACCGGGATACCACCCGAATCCATTGGGGAAAAACTCTCAGGAATACATTTCAGCCAGTATTCCAAATAACACCTTTATATCATGTACTTTCTTTACGAAAAAATAACCTTCCTTTTCGATCCTCTCCACTATGCCTGGGAACATGAGAGAATGCATCGAAAAATCTCTATTGCCCTGGTTCTCTTCTTTTTGTTGGGTCTTCTGAGCATCGAACTCAAAAGACAAGGATTGATGCCGTCCGCGGTCAAGGGATTGATCCCGAACAATCATTTTTATGCTGTTCAGGCCGCCTTCACCGTTGTGCTGATCCTGGAAGTGATAAGCCTGGTCTTCACCCTTCCCTGCTCCTTCTCCCGCTCAGTCGGGAAACAGTTTGAGATCCTCTCGCTTATCCTGATGCGTAATGCTTTCAAATCATTGGCTCAATTCCCTGAGCCCATCTCCTTTACCGGCAATCAGGAGACGATACTGCATATCGTCTCGGACGGCTTTGGAGCACTGTTGGTTTTTGCCTTGCTGGGATACTATTATCTGGTTCAGGGACGCGCCTCGGAAGAGGCAATGAAACCTGCCGATCTTTTCAGCTTTGTATCGGCAAAAAAAGGCATCGCCCTGATCCTGTTGCTGGTCTTCATCTATCTTGGAATAAACAACGTTTGGATGTGGGCAACCCATCAGGAGCATACAGATTTTCTATATGATTTCTACACGATCCTGATTCTTACCGATATTCTGATCGTCCTTATATCGGAGTGCTACCACCCTTCCTTCTACACGGTTTTCAGAAATTCAGGGTTTGCCCTCTCCACCATGTTGATCCGGATGGCATTGGCTGCCCCAGCCTATTTCAATGTTCTGCTCGGGTGTGCAGCAGCGCTCTTCGCCATCCTGCTCACCAAGATCAGTGCCAGACTTTTCAAAGAAAAGCCCGTGCGCCAAAAAAGCGGGGCTCCACGAGGTTGCTGAGTTTCAGAGAAATGATTCTTCCTAGGATTTATCTGGATTTATGTGAAAGTCTCTATGAAGCACTGGCCCTGGTAAGGCACTCATCACACGTTGCCTTGTGTTTTTATGAAATTTGCGGGCCAGGCTTCCATATTATGTTGTGGCTGACAGGTCTGGTCAAGCCATGCTGGTTAGGCAAAATTCGCACGCTCCCACACCCCTGGGATATCGGCACCGCATTGTGGACAACACCCGTCTTTTAATTGATTGGACTTGATATGAAAACCGAATCTGCGAAGGATCTCGCGTCCGCAGGAAGGACAGCTCGTACGTTCGCCTCCTTCACCCGGGACATTGCCCTCATAAACGAAAGAGAGGCCGCAGTCCACCCCGATCTGCCTGGCTTTTCGTAGCGTGGATAACGGAGTCGGTGGCCGATCGGTCATTTTGTAGGTAGGGTAAAAGGCGGTAACATGCCAGGGAATTTTCGAGTCGACATCGGCAATGAAGGAAGCCAGACGTCTCAGTTCCTCCTCATCATCATTGAGGCCGGGAATCAACAGGGTCGTGACCTCAACCCACACTCCCAGCTCCTTCATCAGACGGACGGTCTCAAGAACGGGATACAATTTTGCACCGCACACCTTTATATAAAAGTCATCGCTAAAGGCCTTGATATCGATATTGATCGCATCGAGCACCGGTGCCAGCAACCTGGTTGCCTTCTCCGACATGTAGCCATTGGAGACGAAGACATTGCCGAGTCCTTTCTGTTTGGCAAGTCGACAGCAATCATAGGCGAATTCGAAAAACACCGTCGGCTCGACATAGGTATAACTGATGGACTGACAGCCACTCGATAACGCACTGTCGATTACCTGATCGGGACTGCGCGACGAGCCAGCCATCTCCTGGGCCGACATATGAAATGCTTGAGAAATCGAATTGTTCTGACAATGGCGGCAGTGAAAATTACATCCCACAGTGGAAATGGAATACGACAGGCTGCCCGGAAGAAAATGAAATAAGGGTTTTTTTTCTATGGGGTCAACATGTTCGGCCACCAATTGTCCGTATACAAGACTGTATAGAACTCCGCCTCTGTTTTGCCTGACACCACAGATACCCCGCTTCCCTTCCTTGATGAGACAACCATGGGCGCAAAGTTCGCATACCAGTGCGTCTTCCTGCTGCCCATAAAGCATAGCCCTGTGCAAGAGGCTCATACCATCCCCTCCTTGGATCCTTGAAAAATCACACTTCCGTCAACAAATTAAAAGACCCAATTCCTTCCCATAAAGATTCCCGCCAGGTGTTGGGCTCAGATTCCGCGCAGGAAAAAGGTTATCATCTTTCTGAGCAAAGGAATCAGAAAAAATTCCTTGCGCGGCTCATGGGAAAAGGCCGTCGACCAGAGATACATATGGTTGGAATCCGGAACTACAAGTTTCCTGTTGCTGGTATTGGTAATACTAATAATACCTTCTAGGTGCCATTTCTTCATTGTTTTCCCCCCCAAAAAATATTTTTGGAATGTTTTTTTGAGAATGACTGCCAGGCGGGTATTGATAAAACCGGCATGGCTGGACCTGACCGGCCAGCCGTAACGAAGCATGAAAGCTCGCTATTCCGGCTTGGAAAGGCCGGTGCTATTGGGAGACTCTCATAACAAAACGTTATCACAGGCCGTCAGCCCAAGTCAAATCACAGGCGATGGTATCCACCGGTTATGATCAGAGATTAAGAACTAAAAAAACTGATATGCCCCTCTTATCGGTTGGTTATATCAAAAACATTACTCTCATTTGTCGCTGCCGCCTTCTTGCCATTGTGAATCGATCAGGACATAATACGGACGAAAATTCTCCTTATAACTCATTGCCGAAACATTTCTGATGCAGTAACCCAGATAGAGATAATCGATATTTTGTTCCAGGCAATACGCAATCATTGTCAGGATGTTATAGGTTCCCGGACTCCGCCATGCCTCATCTTCATCAAAGAAAAAATATACTGCGTTCATCCAGTTGTCCCCGATATCGACAATGCCGTTTCCGATCAATCTCCCCTGGATACGGTAATGGAATTCAAAGGTCGAAGTGATCGTGTTCAGGAAAAAGCCGGAATAATACCCTTTGGCTGTATTGTTTTTATGGGGATACCGACTTTGCAGAAACCTCTCGCAGAGGTCGAGATTTTCCGTACTCATGCTAAGAGGGGCGATCTTCAGGTCCACATCGCTATTTTTTTTAAGCACCCTTCTCTGATTTCTATTGGGTCGGAAGGTCTTGGGATACAGGCGAATAGGTATACACTTCTCACATTCGGCACAGTGCATGGTATAGAGATAATTGCCGTTGCGTCTGTACCCCGCAGCCAGGAACAATTCCATTGCCCTATCCGGCAACGGTCCCGACACCCCCTGATAAAAAGTGGCGGCAAAAGGCTGATTATACGGGCATCGAACCGTAATATTATAGAAAAATTTGTTAAGTCTGGCCTCCATGGAGGCGAACTCCTGGGCACACTGTTTGTCGTATAAGGATCTCAATTGTCTGTTTCCACCAGTTGTCTATCTACCTTTTTCCATGAAAAACCCTTTATTGCATGGATCGTATCCAATCCAAGCACTGAGCTCTCCGGTCTCATTTCTCTTTTGTCCATGCTCCATGGGAAACCGGCGGTACATTTACAGGTATGCAGCATCCCATTCTTGTCATCGCCCAGGAGCCCAACGAACCGACGGCATATAGATTAAGCACTCTCACCCGGCAAAGTCATCCTTTGCCGTCAACCAATTTCTCGGAACCTTATACCAGTCCCTGATCGAGCATTGCATTGACTACCTTGACAAAACCTGCAATATTGGCGCCCGCCATATAGTTTCCGGAAACATTATAGTCATCCGCAGCTTCCAGGCATGTCTTATGAATGGATTTCATGATCTGCTTGAGCCGGTTGTCCACTTCCTGTCGCGGCCAGGAGAGACGCATGGAATTTTGGGCCATTTCAAGACCGGAAACCGCCACACCGCCCGCGTTTGCAGCCTTGCCGGGTGCATACAGCAAATTGTTGTCGATAAATATATCTATGGCCTCAGGGGTGGAGGGCATATTCGCCCCCTCACAGACCAGCTGGATCCCGTTTTTTATAAGATTGGCTGCATCCTGGTCGTTTATCTCGTTTTCGGTCGCACATGGCAATGCACAGTGCGCCTTGTGATCCCAAAGCGGATTATGCCCAAGAGACGGATCAACGGGGGTATAGACAGCCCCTTTATACTCCTCAGCATACTCCTGGATTCTGCCCCGTTTGACGTTTTTCAGGTACTTCACGAAGTCAAGTTTTTTAGTATCGATTCCTTTTTCATCAAATATATAGCCGGAGGAATCGGACAAGGTCACGACTCTACCTCCCAAATCTATAATCTTCTCGACGGTGAACTGGGCGACATTGCCTGATCCGGAAACCAGACAGGTTTTGCCTTCGATGGTTTCATTTTTCGTGCCCAGCATTTCTGCGGCAAAATATACCGCTCCGTATCCGGTGGCCTCGGGTCTGATCAAGCTGCCACCCCAATTCAGGCTCTTGCCAGTGAGGACCCCGGTGAACTCATTTTTGAGCTTCTTATACATTCCGAACAGAAAACCTATTTCCCTCGCCCCGACCCCGATATCACCGGCCGGGACATCGGTATTCGGCCCGATATGCCGGAAAAGTTCCGCCATGAAGGATTGACAGAAGTGCATGACCTCTGCATCTGATTTACCTTTAGGGTCGAAATCCGAGCCGCCCTTTCCTCCTCCCATGGACAGAGTGGTGAGTGAATTTTTAAAAACCTGCTCGAAGGCCAAAAATTTCATGATCCCCAGGTTGACCGAGGGATGGAAGCGTAAACCACCCTTATAAGGACCCAGCGCACTGTTCATCTCCACCCTGAAACCACGGTTCACCTGAACCTGCCCCTCATCATCCATCCATGGTACCCGGAACATGATGACCCGCTCCGGCTCAGTGATCCGTTTCAAAACGGCCTGTTTCCTATACTCCAGGTTACGGTCCAGGACCGGAGTTACCGAAGAGACGACCTCTTTGACGGCCTGGTGGAACGCATGCTGCTCCGGGTCTTTTTCCATGATGTGAGTCATGATCTGATCCATATGTATCTCCTTTGCAGAGTAAGAAGAGAAGGTCTATCCGGCAACCGGCCGGGAAACATATATGACACTCTCAGGTTTTTTTCCATTGCAGATCATCACGAAGGGCTGGGGGAGACGGACATGACGCACATATACCCCATCGTTTTCAGGTGAAACCGCAAGAAGCCATTTCCAATCCAGATAATCATCCTCGGCAAGGCCCGCCACCCGTTCCTTGATCTTCCGACCATTTACTGTCAGATAAGGGATTCCCAGGGATGTAATATTCTGAAAAAAGTGCCTACCCTGTGAAGCATCGGCCCGTATGAGGTCACTATATATTTCGATTATGGCACCGACCGCCGAGATATCACCCCATTGGACCGGAATACCAAGCCAGGGATCGGCAGAACCCCAGCGGCCCGGGCCGATTAACAGATATGACCTGCCCGCGGACGACAGCTTTCGATTCATGGCCCACATGAAGGCAAGTCCCCGTGCCTTGCCGCCGACAGAACCGTCACCGATCTTGACAAAATCCATAATCTCCCCGTCATAGTCATCAATGGAAAATCTGGCTACGATGCCCTGCTGCCGCAGACGGCGCAGTGCATGTACCTTAAAGACCAGATCGGCACGCATATCTTCTATCCGCTTGATCCGGGAGATATATTCCTTGTGCAGGCGTCGGGCGAGCACAATTTCCGAACGGGCCATGACCCAGTTGGAAAAATGATTCCGGCCGGCATGGTATCTGAGGGATTCTTCCGGAATAACGTTTAGTTTTTCTTCAAATTCCCGGATGGTATTTGCTCGGCAGATCTCTGTTTTGTCCGGTAGACGGAAAACGAAATCCCCAAATCCCAGATGGTCTATAAAAAAGCTGCGCAGTTCATCCACCACAAAAGGTGAACTCTTATTTATATAGACGGCAGGAATAGATTCAGCCTTGGCCCTGTTCTCCGTTTCAGAGGACAACAACAAAAGCGGGAGGTCATGGACCTGCTCACGGACATGGGTCAAAAACCGGATACCGGCATCCCGATCCATTGTGCACTCACGAGGGAACCTTGCATCAGAAATAATGCCGAAGACGTAGGGTCTGAAGGATTCATAAAACGACAGAGCATGCTCGTAATCGGTTGCCATCAGGATCTTTGGCCTGGCCCGCATTCTGAGCAGTCGGTGTTTCTCATTGAGGCTTTCATCAAGAACGGATTGGGTCTGTCGGACGACCTCTTTATAGATTTGCGGCAGGAAAAAGGATCGGTCCACTGGCGAGTCTTCGATGTAGATGATGACCCGCACCATGGCCCGTTTGGTATCGGCCACCGCGTTGACGTGATCTTCAACATTTTTAACCAGAGCTACCAGTAGTTCCGATCCGCAACACCAGAGGAAGATATTATCGATACCGGAGTTGTCGCATTTGGAAGAAAGCGGTGATATGGCGCGGATATTATGGACGATCAGGATGACCGTCAGGTTCGGCTTGATTTTTTTGATGGCAAGACCGAGATCAAACGCATTGGTACCACTCATGAAAGGCATGGTGATGACCAGGTCAAATCGCTTGTTTTTAATCTGCTTAATGGCCTCCTGCCCGGAAGAGACCCGGGTTACCCGAGGTGCTCCACTCAGATTCAGCCCTTGGTACTCACGGATGACACGAGTGGCGATGGACCCGTCCTCCTCCATGATAAAGGCATCATAGGGACTGGAAACAAGCAGGATATTCATGACCTTAAAGGCCATCAACTCGTGAAATATCTTAAAATGCGGATCAAAATCCGGGACAATTGTATCGCTCTCTTCAAACACAGGTTATCTCCCGAAATCAAACATTATGTCGAGGTTTCCGTTTATATTGTATAGCCGTTGGCCGAAAAATGAAAATTTTTCTCTTCCCCTCTTTGACATACTGATTGCAAAACCTTACGGTGCGATGGCCCGACCATACGGACAAAACAACGGCAGACATGGCCCACCTTTTCCAGCAGGCTACCCGCGAATTCCATGGAAACCACTGAATAATGGGCAATTATTTGTTATCTAAGGCGGTTAGGAAAAATTTTTTCAGTCAGTTCAGGGGAACCCTTTGAGACCGGATTATATCCTGAAAATCGGCTAAAGCGCACATTTTAAGCCACAAACACCACTCTACCAGCACGGTTTATTTGAAAAACCGTGCTTTTTTTCTTGCTTTTTAACGTGTGCGTATTATATTTATACGCACATTATTAGCGGAGATTATGCATGGCTAAGCCAATAACAGGAAAAACTCACGTCGGCGAAAGACGCGAAAAGCGTCCGAATGGTGATATTTACGTCTATGAACGGATTACGGCCTACGACGAAAAGACCAAAAAGACCTATACGGTCAGCCAGAAACTCAAAGGAAAAATCAAAGCCGGGACACAAAAAATTGTGCCTACTCGTCCGAAAAAGCGCAAAGGCGAAGCTAGGATTGCTAATGCGGCACGTCGTCACACCGGCCTCACAGACATCTTGGAATGGGTTGGCAGGGTTTCCGGCATTGATGATGATGTAGGTGCTTCTTTCAGCGAGGGTGATGCGGAAAAGATGCTTTCTATCGCACGCTACTGGATCGGTTCCGGTGGCAACACACTCCCGCGTCTTGAAAGTTGGCAGGTGATGCACCCACTTCCATATCAGGAACTGATTACCGAAGACGTTTATGGCAAGCTGTTTAAAGATGTTGGCCGCAATGAAGAAGGAGTCCAGAGCTATTTCTCAGCTCGGGCGGCACGTCTGGGAGAATCTCCTGTGCTGGCTTTTGACTCAACAACCATCTCGACCTACTCTGAAAATCAGTCGGAGGCACGGCGGGGGTTCAACAAGGATGGAGACGGACTCAATACGATCAAGCTTTTGACCCTGTATTCAGTGAAGTCTCGTGAACCGATGGCATTCGCTAAACAACCCGGCAATATTCCAGATGTCATATCCATTGAGAACACTCTGGCACAACTCAAGTGTCTCAATCTTGAGAAACCTCTGATCGTCACAGATAACGGCTACTACAGCCAGAAGAACATGATGGAGTTCGCCTTGCGAAACGTTAAGTTTCTGACCCTGGTTGATCCAAATATTGTCTGGGTCCGCGAGACAGTTGATGAACTCCGTGCAACACTGGCAACCATGTCCAGCACTTGCCCGTTCGATCCATCCATATGCGGAGCAACTTCACCGAGAATGCACCAGTTCAGCAGGGTGCGCCAGCGATCTCGCAATAGCAAGGTTGCCGGTGAAAAAGAAACGATTTCGCGCCGTCTGTATGTGCATGTTTACTATTCCCCCGACAACGAAGCAAAAAAAGAACTCGCCTTCCGTAAGGATCTGCTTGAACTGAAAGCACAGGTAGAAGAAGGAAAGACTGAGTTCACCGACTCAGCGCAAAAGAAAATAGACAAGTACCTGACCTGTTCCAGAAAGGGGCGTGGAGGACGAATGAAAGTGGGGTTCAACGATGAAGCCATTGCCGAGGCCAAAAAGTACTTCGGATACTTTGCCCTCGTCAGCAACCAGACCATGGACACGTTTACTGCGCTTGAAAACTATCGGCTGCGAGAAAAAATCGAAGAACTGTTTGCCGTGCAAAAAGGGAGGCTCGACGGTGCGCGACCGCGCACATGGTACCCAGACAATCTACGAGGAAGACAATTCACACAATTCATCTCGCTTGGCTACCATTGCTTCCTGACAAAAAAGATAAAGCAAGTGCAAGCCAGGCTCGGGAAGAAAGAACCTGGAAAAACCAAGTCACTTATCAAACTCGAAAAGAAGCTGGAAAACTGGTTGGCACAACGCTCTCTCGCCCAGATCCTGGACTGGTTTGACTGCATTGAAACCACAAAGATACAGACGGTAATGGGTGACTATCGATGGTCCACCGAATCTGTGGCCAGAGACAAACTGTTTTTAAAGTATTTGGGAATGGACACCAAGTAGTGTACGCTTTAGCCGACTTTCAGGGTATAAAGCTTCAATGCCCATGCGCTTCATCAAGGTACCGACGTGCCTGCGGCCCACATCTTCACCAGCTCTGTTGAGTTGGTCACGCAGCATACGGGCACCCATAAACGGATGCTCCAGATGCAGTTTGTCGATACGTTGCATCAACTCCAAGTCAGCATCATTAACAGATTTTGGACGATAATAGACACTGCCGCGGCTTATGCCCACCAACTGAGCCTGCCTTGTAATCGAAAGAGAATGTTTGCGGTCGATCATCGCTTTGCGCCCAGCAATTCCACCTTGGTGAGCGCTCCTTCTAAAAAATCGTTTTCGAGTGTCAGCTGACCTATCTTGGCATGCAAGGTCTTTATGTCGATAGAAGGCTTGGGTGAATTCTCTTTATCAAAAACGGCGGCAGCATTCTCGCTTAGCTGTCTTTTCCAGTTGGTGATTTGGTTCGGATGGACATCAAAGCGCTGGGCCAATTCGGCAAGCGTCCTATCTCCTGCCATCGCAGCCAGTGCCACTTTCGCTTTAAATGCTGCTGAATGTTTTCTTCTTGTTCCTTTTGTCATTGTCTGCTCCTTGATTGAACCCTTCATTGGGTCTTATTCGTAGCAGATTTCACACTTAACAGCTTGTTCAATTTTTCGGTACCACTTCTCTGCGCGATGAGCATACGATCAAAAGGATCTTTGTGATGAAATGGTAAATCCTGCAAGAAAAGAGCATCTTCACCTGAAAAATTGAGCATTTCAAAGCCGCTTTGTCTAGCCAAGTCGACGGGATTAAAGTCAATATGAATTTTGCCGACCGAAGATTTTATCATAAGCTCGGCAATTGTAATTGAACTTACATATACAGTATTTGCCATGGACTCCAGATCCTTCCGTCTTGGTGTTGTCAGTCTGGCCGTGTCAGATAAAGCCCAGAGGAAAATATGGGTGTCGATAATGATTTTCATTGGGATACTTTTTTCGGCGTCAGATACGATCACTCACCGACTATTTCGAATTGTTGTCTTGTTGATTATTGGTTTTTTTTGCTGTAGTTTCAGGGATTTTTAAGAGAAAATCAAATGCCATCACTACCATAAAACATTGCATTGATCTCTGGGTCTTCTTGCATAATATCTTGAGGTGGTTTGAACTTACCTTTTAAGAGCCCGAGTTTTCTTTTGCCTTCGGGTTTATGGATGACCAAGTCGACAAGCGGGAGATTATTTTTGGCTATAACTACTTTTTCCCCTTGATAGACCATGTGAACCAATTTGGACAATTTTGCTTTTGCTTCAGAAATATTCACAATCATTATTTTCACCTTTATAAAAATTAATCATCGTTAGTCTATTGTACCTAAGTTGGTCAATAAGGTCAATGTTGGAACGACGGGAACTACGGGAACTACAGGAACGGCAGGAACTACAGGAACACAGGAAAACAGGAACGGTACAGGAACTACAGGAACGGCAGGAATAGCAGGAACTACAGGAACGGCAGGAACAGGAACGGCAGGAACGGACAGGAACTACAGGAACGGCAGGAACGGCAGGAACTACAGGAACGGCAGGAACGACAGGAACGGCAGGAACTGCGGTGAAGGGTGATGAGTGATGACTGAAGGGAAGGAAAAGGCAGGAGCCGGGAGAAAAAAGAGAGAACCCATGTCTTATAACCTATGAGTGACGGTTGCTAATAGGTCGATTTAAAATATCTTAAAGATTACGAAAAGGTGCTTGATATTACATTAGGGCGGAATTAATTTCCGGAAAACAGGAATTGCTTTGTCCGTTTTCCGTAATTTTTTTCTCAAAGTAAGTTAATTAAATAAGATATGGCTTTTTTTTGTATGATAAAGCTTGGTATAGTCCTTGCAATAAGATGTATAATACGCTAAATAATCTTATGCTACTTGTAGCATTGAACAAAAGATTTAAAATCACCCCAATATGTGGTGGTCCTGTATCCGGGAGGATGAGATGAAAAAAATCGCAATTGCGTTTCTGTTGGTCTTGATGAGTTTTTCAATTGCCGTTGCAGCATGGCTGGTGGATTTTCAGAAAATGTATGCCAAGGAAGGAATTGATAAGGCTGTCGTCCTGGCCATGAAAGATGGAGTTAAGCCGGATCTTATTGTTGAGAACAGTCAGCCGTTTTTGGAAGAAGGGTTGAATCCGGAGAATCTTGTCAAGGCCCTGTATTGTGCCGGGGCAAAAGGACAGGATATCCGTGCTGCCGCCAAGAAGTGGAATATTTCGGAGATTATAGTTGCAGCGGGCTACAAAAAAAGCATTGCTGAATGTACTGGAGTAATTGCCGATAGTCAGGCCTATACACCGGTTGCAACCGGTCCGAGTTTTGTGACACCCTCCACAGGGCAGAGCGGAACGTATCGTGTTGCCAGCCCGTCTGCTCCTTAAATGGTAACTGGATGTTTATGGGTTCTTAACGTACTGTCTTAAAAGAAAATACCAAGTATTTCCAAGGTCAATCCGATGTTTTCGGATTGACCTTGTCTATTCGTTTGCAAGCCGAATGTATTCATAATAATTTGCCTGGAGAGCAAAGAAGGAGGGGGGATATGAAGTTTCGATGGTTTTTTTCGACTTGTTGTGTGATTACAATGAGTTATGGTCTTGTCTCGATTGACAACGCCCAGGCGATTCAAATTAATAAACTGACGGTTGTTGCAGCAAATGAGGTTCAGCCCGCAGTTGCCGCAACAAGTCCGGCAACTGTCGGCCAGGATATGCCGATGGGGCAGAGTGCCGAAGGGCAGCCCTCACTGCTGCCTGAAAATGCCGGCGTTGTTAACGACAAGAACGTCTTTGGCCTGGAGGGGGGATATGTCCATCCTTATATTCATCTGACAGGGAGTTGGACGGATAATCTCTATAATCTCGATACCGTCAAGACGTCGAATTTTCTTACAACGGTATCACCCGGGATCTGGTTTTCCCTGCCGAGAAAAAAGGAGATTCCCATCGCAATAGCTCCCCATAACTCATCACCGGGAGGTCTCCAGCAACAGTTGAAAGAGGCTGAAGGAACAGATAGATATATAGCGTATGCCCTGGGAGGCCTGGATTTTAAAAATTACTCTGAAAGTTCCGATCTCAATACCACGGATGGAATTCTGGAAGGACTGTTCAGGTATAATATGCGAGGGGGGCTTTCCTTACAGATTCTTGACAGGTTTACCCGCGGAGAAGACCGTTTCGATATCGGGTCTGTTCCCGTGGTGAATCAAAGTAAATATAAATCAAATATCGTCATGGCAACGGCTGATTGGCAGATGACTGAAAAGGTGCGGGCAAAACTCGATTATTCAAATTTCTCCTTGAATTATGATGAAGCTGTAGATGCGTTCAAGGTCAGGAACGATAATACCTTAAATCTTTATGGGTACTATGATTACAGCGTTAAGACCTCCTTTTTCCTTGAGGGCCAATACATTGATGTGAGCTACGATACTGCCACGGAAAATGACAATAAACAGAAGTACATATTTGGCGGTATCGACTGGAAAACAACCGAAAAGCTTTCATTAATGGCCAAAGCCGGTGTTCAAAAAAAGAGCTTTGACAATAGCGGAACAGGTGACATAAGAGGCGATTACAGTGGCTTGGCCATGGATCTGCAAACAGGGTATAAGTTTTCGGAAAAAACCCAGTTTTCTCTTGATGTCTATAGGACCAACGAAGAAACCGACAGTACGCTCGCTTCGGGGAAAACCGTTCTGGGCGCCAAGTTAGGCTATCAACAGAAATTTACCGATAAGCTCAGCGCGACTTTAGGGATTACCTATGAAGATGCCGATTATAATCAGTTGGTGGACCAGAGCAGGGATGATAAACGGTTTGCAGTAAGTCCTGCCGTTCAGTACCTTTTCCGGGAGTGGTTGAAAGCGGAACTCTCCTACACCTTTGAGAAAAGAGACTCAACCGATGACCTCTTTGATTACCAGACAAATACTATTTTTGCGGATCTGGCCTTTACAATGTAAGGGGGAGCGAATAATTCGGTATGTGGTACATTGCTGCTCAATAGTTTTGAGTGTTACTAAAATTCAGTATTCAAGCACGTGAAAAAAATAATTTTTATAGGTGTTCTCCTGTTGCTCGTCTTTGGTTATAAATACAAAGCGTTGGCGCAGGATTATCTTGTTGGTCCGGGAGATGTTCTCAGTATCAGTGTGTATGATAATGATGACCTGAAGACCAGGGTGCGTGTCTCGACCAACGGCACCATCGTGATGCCCTTGCTTGGGCAGGTCAATGTCAATAAGATGTCCGTTTCAGCCATAACCAAGAAATTGACCAATCTTCTGGCAAACGGATATATCGTTAATCCGCAAGTAAATGTCTTTGTAGATGAATTCAGAAGTAAAAAGGTGGTTGTCCTTGGGAGTGTGCGAAGCCCAGGGCTGATTGAGTTAAATGGCCCCACAAGCTTCCTTGAACTTATTTCCAAGGCCGGTGGGTTCGATAAAGATGCCGGGGACACCGCAACCATTAAAAGAAAAGTCAACGGCAAAACCTCTGTAATCGTCATTAATCTTGTGTCCCTGGTAAAGGGCGGCGACATGTCGCAAAATGTCCAGATCAACGATGAGGATACCGTCTATATCGCCAGTGCCGGTATGTGTTATGTCACCGGAGAAGTGCAAAATCCTGGAACCTATCCTTGTGGAGAAGGTTCGACCGTTTTGAAACTCGTGGCGCTGGCCCACGGTTTTACCGGAAAGGCTTCGAAATCAAGTGTTAATATTGTCCGAATGGTGAACAATAAAAAGAAGGTGCTTGAAGATGTTAATCTGGACGCTCCCGTAAAACACAATGATGTTATTGTCGTTCCGGAAAGTTTCTTCTAACCTGCTTTTTTCCCACCACCTCCCAATCATAGAATATAAGAATGCAGAATCATCAGGATCAAGAGCAATTTTTCAACGATGAGGTCGAGCAGGAGATAAATCTACGAGAATATCTCTACGTTATTCTCAAAAGAAAAAGCATCATTCTCACCATTCTCGCAGTTACCTTTATAATAACCGTCATCGTCACCTTCTCCGCAACGCCGATCTATACCTCGTCCTCCCAGGTGCTGATCGAACGTAACCAGGGGTCTGCAGGTCTTGACAGACAGTATTACTCCTATGATCCTGATTTCCTGGAGACCCAGTCAGCAATTATCAAGAGCATGATGGTGGCCCGAAGAGTGGTGGAAAATTTAAAACTTACCACAACCTACCGGTCATATTTCCTTCCGCAGAAGAAGGAGAAATCCTCTTCAACAGGTATCTGGGCGTCTTTGAAGAAACTGGTAGGCAAAACTTCGGTTCCACCGACAGATAAAGGCCTCGATACCAGCGAACGGTCGTCGTCTGATGTGGATGCCATTGCTTCCAGGATACTTGGCGGACTAGCTATTTCTCCTGTAAAAAACACGAAAATTATAAATATTACCTATAGCGACAGGCATCCGGCGATGGCCAAATTGATAGCAGACGCTGTGGTCAAGGCCTATATGAACGAGATACTTGATATGAAATTGTCCACCAGCAAGTATGCGCTGCAATGGATGACCGCCAAGGCCGATGAGGAGAAAAAGAAGCTGGAAAAGTCTGAACAGGCCTTGCAGAAATACATGCGCGATAATGACCTGGTGACCGTTGAAAATAAATTGGCCATTTATCCGCAAAAGCTCACCGAATTCAGCTCACAGTTATCCAAGGCTCAGTCTGACAGAAGGGCGCTGGAAGATGTGATCGATCAGATCAAGGCGGCAGGCTCAAATATCCAGCAGTTGGAGAATATTCCTGTTATTGCAGACAACGCCGTATTAAAGGATCTTCGTGAGTCGATTTTCAAGGCAAGGCAGAATATCAAGGAACTGTCAAAAAAATATGGAAATAAACACCCGATAATGATGAAGGCCCGCGATGAACTGGCGGAACTTCTAAACCAGCAGCAATCAGAGATCAACCGGGTCCTGGCGACCACCAGGAATTCCTATGACCTGGCAAAATCCCAGGAAAACAATCTTCAAGGATTGTTGGATTCGACCAAAAAAGAACTCCTTAACATGAACGAGAAGTTCGTACAGTACTCGATCATGAAGCGCGATGTCGATTCAAACCGGGTCGTGTATGACGCCTTGACTGCCAGCATAAAAAAAGAAGGGGTGACGGAACAGTCACAGAGCATAAATATCTGGGTGGTTAAAAACGCTGCTTTGCCTGGAGCGCCGTCAAAACCGAACAAAAGACGAAATCTTGTTATTGGCTTTATCCTGGGCCTATTCGGCGGGATCGGATGTGCCTTTCTGATCGAATATCTGGATAATACGATAAAATCCGAAAAGGACCTCGAGACCCGTTTCGGGCTGACTGTCCTCGGGACCATTGAAGAGTTGAAGGAGAAAGAGGGCAATATCGAGTCGCATATCCTGCAGCAACCCCTGTCTCCGCTTGCAGAGAGCTACCGCCTGATTCGATCCGGGCTTCTCCTTTCATCTGCCGAACATCCGCCAAAGGTCATTCTGGTCACCAGCATGGGGGCCAGGGAGGGAAAGACGACGACTACGGTCAATGTGGCCCGTGTCCTCTGCCAGGGGAAGAAGAAGGTATTGATTGTTGATTGTGATCTGCGCCGCCCCAGGGTCCACACCCTCTTCTCGATAGAAAATGAAAAGGGTCTGAGCAGTTACCTTACTGGAAATATAAATGAAAGTATTATCAATAAAATACCCGGCGAAGAAATCTATGTCATCACCTCAGGACCCATTCCTCCCAATCCCGCTGAACTCGTTGGATCAAATAAGCTCAAGACCCTGCTTGGCAAGATGTCGGAGAATTTCGATTTTATCCTGATCGATTCTCCGCCGATAGAAAGCGTTACTGACAGCCTCGCGCTGACCCAGGTTGCAGACGGCACCCTCATCGTGGTCAGGGCGGGGAAGACGACCTACGATATGCTCCAAAGTGGCTTGAAAAAGCTGACGGATGTTCGGTGCCATCTTCTCGGATCTGTTTTGAACGGTCAGGTGAAAAGTAAGAGTCCAGGTTCATATTACTCGGGATACACCACCTATTACGCCAAGAGTGATGGGTGATGAGGTCTGATTCGAACAGTACTAAGAATGCAGGAGTCAGGAGCCAGAAGCCGGAAGGCAGAGCAGGGAACAGTAATGAGTGATGGGTAATGAGTAATGAGTGATGAGTGATGAGTGATGAGTGATGAGTGATGGGTGATGAGTGATGAGTGATGAGTGATGAGTGATGAGTAATGAGTGATGAGTGATGAGTGATGAGTGATGAGTGATGAGTGATGAGTGATGAGTGATGAGTGATGAGTAGATGAGTAATGAGTAATGAGTGATGGGTAATGCGTGATAAGAAAGAAACGATTGAAGCCTGGTGGAAGGAGTCAGAATTCAGTTGGGTTGATTCTATTTGCTTTTCTTTTCAATTTTGACCCTTTAATTGTAGATTTTCCGGAACATAACTGCAAAGAATTCGTGAAATAATTATTTATTTCATTACCTTACAATAAGTCAGAAGGTTGAAAATTGCTATTATATGGTGCAGTTTTGACCTGTCCTGAAAGAGTATTTGCCTCTGACTCATGAAAAAAATCTCCTTTTTTCTTTTTATCACAACGCTGATTTTTGCTCCTCTGGCCTTCGGCACCTCTGAGCAATGGTCCTTGTTTATCGTAGAAGTCCTTATCGCTCTGGCCTTTCTTACCTTTTTTCTGCAGACAGATGGTCCTTCAAACGGACTTGTATTCGTCCCGGGTATGGTCCCGCTTCTCCTTCTGGCCAGTTGGATGATCATTCAGGTGCTTCCTTTACCACCCTTCCTGGTAAAACTCTTTTCACCTGAAACCTATCAGGTCTATAAACCGGTTTATGCCATGTTGGAAGGCGACCGATGGTTGCCGCTGACAGTCTATCGGAAAGCAACGCTTCTTGAATTCGCTAGAATCCTTTCGTACTTCTTCTGCTATTTTTTGACAGTTCAGCTGTTATGCACCGGGAAACGACTCAAAAGGACCGTTGAAATATGCGCCTATTTAGCAATTTTCATTGCTCTCATCGCAATTCTGCAAAAATTTTCTTCTCCAGATAAAATTTATTGGTTCCGCACTATTTCCTCCGGTGTTAAGCCGACCGGCCCCTGGGTGTATAGGTCCCAATATTGCGGCTATATGGAGATGGTTGTGCCACTGGTGCTTGCTCTTTTTTTGTATTATCAGCCGACCATAAATAAGGAAGAGACATTTCGGGCGCGGATTGTCTCTTTTTTTTCAATGAGAAACCTTAACATCTCGATTCTAACAGGATTTGGGCTCTTATTGACAGCTTCATCAGTTTTTATCAGTCTGGCACGAGGGGGGATCATTGCCTTCTCCGTTTCCTTGATGTTCTTCTTTTTCTTGCTTGCACGGAAGAGAGCGAGATACACGAATCTCTTTTATGTCGGACTTCTAGCTTGTCTCATTATCACCGTTGCCTGGTTTGGCTGGTCACCGATTCTTGAGAGGTTTGGTCAGACATTAACCAACACGGGAGAACTGAATTTTGACAGGATTCCGATCTGGCGGGATTCCCTGCAGGTCATCAAACACTTCTGGCTGACCGGTAGTGGTTTTGGCACCTTTCTCAATATCTTCCCGCAATTCAAGACCATTCCGGGAGATATCGTTTTTGATCACGCCCATAACGATTATATAGAGCTCCTCACAGACGGTGGCATCATCGGTTTTGGTTTAGCCGCCTGGTTTGTGGGAGTGGTTATCCGGGAAGGCTGGAAGATGATCGGCCGCCGGAGGGACAGGTATTCTATTTTGGTAAGTATCGGGGCGCTTAGCGGCATTGTCGGCATGCTCATTCACAGCATAAGCGATTTCAATATGCATAACGGTGCAGATGGGCTCTATTTTTTCTTTCTCTGCGGGCTTTTGGTCTCAGCTGCGAATACCAGGTTGCATTACCAGGGAAAAGCTACCCTTCTCAAGAATGTCTCACATCCGGTGAAAAAACCTCTTCTTGCAGCTGGCTGCATCTTTTTTGCCGTGGTCATCATCATTCAAGGCGGTGCCTTGTTGGCCGAGTTTGAACATGGGAGTGTTAAAGATATCTATATCAGCCGGCAGTTGGCCCCGGAATATTTAACAAAGATTTATACTGCCAATAAACAGGCAGCACGTTTTGATCCGTTCAACGGGATGTATCCGTTTTGGCTGGCACAGGTTGAACGATACCGGGAACACCCGGATAAGGCCCTCGAGTATTATATGCAGGCTGCCGAAAAGGATCCCTTGGAAGGGGCCTTTTTACAGCGTATCGCACTGATGCTACCGAAAAAAGACCAGCAGTACGCTGAAGTCCTGATGGAAAAAGGTGCTGAAAGGACATTGCACAAGGACGATCTGATGTTGACCCAGGCCCAGTGGCTCCTTGGAAATGGGAGTCGGGAGAAGGGTATTGGGATACTTCGGGAGGCTCTTAAGAGAAATCCACACCTGGTCACGGTGGTTATCCCGATGCTGCAGAGTTTTTCTTTTAGCCGTGCAGAGGTGGTCTCCGTCCTTCCCCAATCCGTGGGGGAATGGATACAGTATGCCGCCTATCTCGAGAAATCTGGAGATTTCGACGGTGCAGAATATTTTTATGGGCATGCATTGGATTTTTTGCAGAATGAGACAGTAATCAAGCCAGACTGGTTCCGGCTCCCGTATAACTTTTATACGAAACAACATGAACCTGAAAAAGCCCTTGAGATCCTGCGACTCGGTGTAAAAAAAGTTCCCGATTACGCTTTGTTCCATATCTGGCTGGGGGATCATTATGCCAGGCAGGGTATCACCTATCGGGCGCTTGAGGAGTATCAGCAGGCGCTTCTGATTGAGCCCAGAAATGAATCGGTGGCAAGTAAGATCGAGAAATTGAAGGGGGAGTGAGGAATGGGCAGGAGCCGAAAGGTGGAGCAGTGAACAGTAATGAGTGATGGGTAATGTGTGATAAGAAAGAAAGGATTGGGGCAGGAGCCGAAAGGTAGAGCAGTGAACAGTAATGAGTGATGGGTAATGCGTGATAAGAAAGAAAGGATTGGGGCAGGAGCCGAAAGGTAGAGCAGTGAACAGTAATGAGTGATGGGTAATGCGTGATAAGAAAGAAAGGATTGGGGCAGGAGCCGAAAGGTAGAGCAGTGAACAGTAATGAGTGATGGGTAATGCGTGATAAGAAAGAAAGGATTGGAGCTGGTGCCAGGGGGAAATGAGGTTCATCCGTATAAAGCGTACTCTTGTAAGGCTGAAAGAAACAATCCGGCAGAGTGCATCGCTTCCGGACACTCCTCTGCATCCTCATCGCCGCTAGACCACGGCCGACAGACAGACCGTCCCTGGCCTGCTGTCAGATGTGGGGGTCCTGTCCGCACCCATCCGGGCCTGATGTGAAACACCTTCGGGGCTCCGCGAGGCGTCCTCCAGGGAGGGCCTTCGTCTTCCCCGCGATATACAATACCTACTCTCAATCCGGAAGAACCTTTTTCTCTTTTCAAGAGTCTGATCTGCAATTCTGTGAGGAGTATCCGCTCCTGTGCATCTTGTCTTCCAGGCCTCTAAATCGGTCTTTCAATGACCATCTCCAGCAGAGGGTACCGGATCAAATAAAAGCAACTCAACTCTCCACGTATGTGAGGCAAGGGTGGTCCTTCCTGCCGTCCTTATTTCTTTTGCTCAGGTTCTTTTAGGCACTGCCTTGTGACAATGCCATTGATATTGGTTCGTATTTTATGGTAAGCATAAGACTTAACACGGGATCACCCTCGGGGGGCTTTGACCGTACACTTTCCTCTCTTGCCGGGCATATGTATTTTACCAGGTTAAACCCGAAAGCCATGCCGCTTTTAAAGGTGTGGCCGGCCCGGATTTCTTATAAAAATTGAGTTGGTTTAGCAGTTGCTTCGATAGCTCAGTTCATTGAAATCTTTATTTTTTTAAGCTGAACCAGCACAATGGTAACCCTGGGCGACCAGGTACGGCCGTATTTTTTTTGTTACTCGGAAAGGACGCATCAGCAGACTCTGTAAGTCTGAGTTTATCTGCCCTGACGGGTTCCCAGAATATGCGGCTGTCTCGTCATTCCCGAAAGGGGAGGGGATAGAGAGTCAAGATATTTTGTTTCGGGTGCAAATTTTTCTTATGTGATTCGTATGAGCTTAAAAAAAATAATCTCAGGTGGACAGACCGGGGCCGATATTGCAGGTATTGATGCTGCAATTATAAACGGTGTGCCTTACGGCGGATGGTTACCACAAGGGCGAAAGACGGAAAACGGCCCTTTGGATGTAAGATATTCCAAAATGACGGAAATGTCGGTTGGTGGCTATCAGGAGATGACTGAGCAGAACGTCAAGGAAGCGGATGGAACAGTTATCTTCACCCACGGGAAATACACTGGTGTTTCAGCTTTGACCAACAATTATGCTGTAAAACTGAACAAACCCATATTGCATCTGGATCTCAATGTGATAAGTGAGATGACGGCTATTGAGTCTTTAATTGAATGGATTTACAAACAAAAAATTGAAGTCCTTAATGTGGCGGGCTCACGGGAGAGCAAGGATGAAAATATTTACGATGATGTTCATTCAATAATAAAGTCCATCATACATATACTTAAAACCGCTGAAGTGGTAGAGACACCCCACACTTCGCCTGTCATAAAAGACACCCTCCTCAAACCGCCTTCACAAGAGACGGTTATTGCAACATCCCAGGCAGATGACAAAGAGGATGCCACAGAAAGTATAGAGAAAACCGAATCGGGAACATACGGCGTTTTTAATGTGGCATCACTGGTGGAGCGTTGGCCCAAAAACATACGGAAGAATCATCTGTATATTGCACTGGCAATCCTCATTTTAACAGTGGTCCTTCTGATTGTACCCAGGGGATTTAAGAATTCTTCCTCTGTGAATACAACGACGAAATCGAGTTCCTTGCCTGAAGGTCGAGATTCGACAACAGCAGGAGTTTTGAGTGACACTCCTGCTGCCGTGGAAAAGACTCCCAAACCACAAAAACCATCAACCTCGCAGATAACCACGAACACCACAGGGAAGGCGGGTGTCCAGACCGCACCTTCAGACATACAAACCGATACTGCGTCTGTTGCGGTCAATCAATTGGAAAAAAAAGGAACGGACCAGAAGGATGATCCTGCAGAAGGAGCCTCTGATAAAACTCTTCCAAAATATGGAGATAAAAATGAACCACTCCAATCTTTGTCTACCACATCCGGAGAAACTGAAAAAAAGGGAGCAGTTCACGTTCATGCAAAAAAGAAAACTTCCACAGACCGGAACCGCTGCGGATCCTTGTATAAAAAAATTGCACTTGGCAAAGTGTTAAAGACGTCCGAGGCAAAATTTCTTGCCAACAATTGCCAATAGTCTCTTCAGCATCATGGTACTGGAGCATCCTTTATGGTAAGCAAATCATTCTTTGGTAGAATTCAATGTGTCCTGCTTTTTTTTGTGGCAGCGTTTTCTCTAACCGCCTGTGTTCCACCTGGATCGTTGGAATATCTAAACGGGCAAAGGCTGGGGATGGAGGAGGCCGTCTCCGTTTTGGGCCGAAATTTGAAAATTCAGCTCGGGGAAGCATTTCGGAAAGAGGAAGGAACACCCACGTCGGCCCAGTTAATTGTCATGGATCCAATTCTCTCTATTGAAAGTGGGCAGCAGTTTAAGGCAAACCAACAGATTGAATCAATCCTGACCCGTGAGTTGGCCCCCGTTTTCAAGGTAGTTGAAATCTCTCCGGAGAATCTTGGTAAGGCAGGATATGTGCTTGCCGGTGCACTCTCCCAGAGTGTAAATTTGTCCAATGACTCCCGATCAGATTGTCAGCTCGAGATTGCAATCCTGGAGCTGTCCTCCGGGATAGTCAAAGCGAAAAGCAGGATCGGTATCAGCGGCTTTCCATCTGAGCCGTTATCCTTTTACAAGGACAGCCCAATATTTCTGCGGGGTAAAAGCGTTCGCCTGGCCACATTGCTTTTCAGCTGGTCGAAAGGTCAGGTTGCCAGTCCGCAATATCTGCAATTTCTCCCTGATAAGGCAAATATTCAGGAAGGCATTCTTGCATATGATCAGGGCCGCTTTAAAAATGCTGCAAGCTCCTTTGAAAAGGCTGTTAAACAGTCCAACGGAAGAACCCTTTCTTCGTATGCCGGCTTATATCTCTCCTCGCAGAAACTTCATCAATATAGAACTGCTTATAGAGCCTTTAACAATCTGCTGACAACAGCCATTGATGAAAACCATCGAGTGGACCTTAGATTACAGTTCAGAGCCAACTCACCCGCCTTTATTCCTGATCCTGAATTGGCCAGGCAGTACGCCGGATGGTTGAAGCATATCGCTGGATATACGAGGAGTCATAGACTCTGCCTGGATATCTCCGGCCATAGCAGTCGGTCGGGAGACCAAAAGAATGACGAGCAACTCTCGCTCTCCAGGGCCAAGACTATTCAAGGTGTCATGTCGATCACCTATCCGGGTATTTTCAAGAGAAGCCATGTGGCTGGAAAAGGGTTTCGGGAAAATATCGTCGGAAACGGTGCCAACGATGCCAGTGACGCGGTGGATCGCAGAATAGAGTTGTCTGTCATTACGTGTAGTGAATTGTGATGTTTTCGTAAAAAGTCATCGGAGTTGTCGAGATGGAATCTGAAAATAAGCACCCCAAACAATACGGGGTATAAACTCCGACTTCAGGGAAGCGAAGACTCCTGGAAGCTCGATCTACAAGGACGGAGATCGGGCCTTTTACGAGTCTATCAATTGTGGAGATTACAGAGGAAGTAAGAAAGAGTCTTTTGCCGTCCTGGCACGAAGAGACTCAAACGTCCTTGAAAATGCTCATTTTGCAAGAAGCTCCCTATTTAGAAACATGTTTGAGTTTGAATATTTTTGCAGGCATGCGATGGAGTTTTGCTGCATGGACTCTGTAGTAGAGCATGTTTACCACTTTAAATTCAGTCCAGGGACTGCAGATTTTATCCTGGGATACAATTCCCTGGGCACACGCCTGGATTCGCCATTTGCCGTTTAACGTTTTCGAGGGACTAAGCTTGAAGGTGTCATACGTCATCGGCACTTCATAGATAGCGGCAATTCCGCCTGCGTGCGGAGTGGCAACACGATTGGCGGAGGAGGGAATATGGTAGGTCTCTCCGGGGGAAGGGAAAGGGCTCTCCCAATCATTGTTTCCGTACTTTAATTCCATGGATAACGCAATAGTCTTTGGTACAAACTTCGCAGGACCATGAAGTTTGACGACCACCTTTTTGTAACCTGAGAAATCGGGGGCGATAAACTCGCCGTTTGTTGGTGCCGATATCTCCAGTGGTCCCAGAAGGGCTTGGGTCAGTTCCTTATCTTTTGTCTTGGGGACCAGGTTGTAGGTGATCGGATATTTAGAGTATTTTGCTTCAATACCGCATAATCCAGAGGCTGTTGAAGTGCACTTGACTGGGTGGCATTGATTACCGTAATGATTTGCCCAAGGATCGTTTGCCTGGCAGGCATAATCGATTTTGATTGTTACGGTTTTCGTCTCTTTGTGGCCGTTTGGGGTGATATACCTGTTTATGTTGGTGATCAATTCCGAGGCCGCTTTATTGTCTCGATTCCAGGTTCCTTTGATAAAAAAGGTTTGCTCATTGTATCCGAAGAGTTTGCTTTCTTCGGCGCAATGGGTTGCAAAATGGTAGACCATATCGGCGCTACCCTTGGCAATCGGTTCCACATTCCATTTCGAAAACCCAGGCAGGCCATGACATTGCTCCAGCCATTTTGAGCCCGCCTGACTTGATGACGCAGAAAAAAATACTGAGGCTGCAATCAGCAGAACCGATGAAAAAAACAAAACCGCTCGATGATGTATGTCCATGGTAAACCCTCCCCTGCTAAAAATGGTGTTTGTCTGGTATGGGCTTTTTCTTTTTTCTTCAGGTCCATGCCGAACAGTCCCGTGTTAAATATTCCGGCGTTTGCCGCTTTGGAAACGGCAATTTGGCAAGCCTTGTTACCTGGCTCCATCCACATGGAAGATTTGCTTCGACGATTCAAAGATACCTGCCGGTTTTCCGTCATCTGGGCATTTGGGGAAAGGTTAACAAGGGGTGTTGTAAAAAACGCCGAGTTTTCGGAAGACACTGTCTGCCTCTTGCCAATAAAACTGCAAATCCTGGCCAGGGGCACATATGCCTGCAGAACAGTCAGAAAAGAACCAAGGGTGGAGGAACGTATGAAATATAACTTCTTCATGGCAGGCCCTGCTTTTCAAAAAGAAAAATTGCAAAGGACCTTGGGAGGTTACTGCCAAAGTCGTTTTTATAAAGGGGCCCGAAACGACGCATCGCTTCGAACATCGAAAAAGTTATTGAAAAAAATAATCATTCCTGAATTCTTGTCAATTTCACGTCTGGAAAGGAGAGATCAGGTTTTGGGGGCATACGAGGTGAGGGGGTATTAAAATGCGTGCACCTTCCTTAACATCTTTGAATAAGGACCAATTTACATGTGTCAGGTTGGTCAGCAACGACTAACAATCTTGTATGTTGGTAGGTTCCTTCAATCATGGACCCAGGAATATTTTGTGGGCTCCATTGATGATGTGTCAATATACAATGAGGTTTTATGCAAGACAATACGGTTTTCTATTTCTGCGTCTCTGTTTTGTGCAGGCCCCTCCGATATGCCCGTACCGGACAAACTGATATCCTTTAGGAATATCATGCTAAATTCTCAAACAAAGGAGCCTGCACGACGAAGGACTCTCTCTCGTTCTAAGGCATGTCCTTTAATATTCAGGACAGTAATACATTCGTAATCGTCTTCCTTTTCGATCCGGTTTAATGCAAGATTGCCTTTTTAAAACGGGGAGGCTTTATCTCTTTTTGTATTTTATGTGTCAGTCGGCTTGGCCTAACCGTGGCTCTCGTCCCAACACGATTCTGTGAGGCTTCAACTTCCTGTTTTGCTCTGCCGGCCCAATTACCCTGGGTGTTCTCCTGGAAAACGACCGCATTCCTGTCAAGTAACGGCGAGTCTTTCTGCCGGTCCTTCAGCGCTTTGACGTAAGGTTGGCCCAGCGCGTGGATCCGGACACGGCAAAGCCGGTCGGCGCAATCATGGCTCCAGATTGGCTCGTAGGTCTTGAAGAGGTTCTTACCATAGTAATCGACCGAGGCGATTTTGGTTTCAAGGATGATGTCCTTACCCTTTTTGTCGGCGTTGATGGCTTTTTTTATCATAATCGAGGCTGTTTCTTTGGACGGATATTTCGGTTGAGCACGCATTTCGTTGAGTATCTGGTTGCCCGTGGTCTGTGCAACAGCCTCGATTGCAGTTTCACAGAAGCGCAGTGGGAGATAGGGGCATTGGGGCAGATATTTCTTCCGATAGGCATTTCGCCAGTTGAACACTTCCCTCTCCATTTGGTCGTTCGGTGGCTGAACCGCGCCTTGTTTCTCTTGTGTCACTGTGGGCGAATAGCGGTAATCGCGCGAGCAGATCGTCCTCTCGTGGCAGGTGAAATCCATACCGCCGGGTGGTAGCGTGATGGCTACTTGCGGAAACCACACCGGCCAATCCCAATTGTGCGACCAGATCGAGACATCGACGAATAACCGTGCGTCAAGGCCCGGTGTTACCTGGAATGCCAACCGGTAATCAGGATAGCCTATAGTGAAGCTGCTCGAGTGATCTTTGTGATCGACGGCGAGTGGATAGGTCCGGCCCGAATTCAGCATTTCGGTTTCCCTTCCTGAAAGGTTGTCTTTCAGCTTGAGGCGCAGTCGGTCCGAGGTCAGGCCGACTTTTATTGCGGGCAATATCTTGGCGCCGACTACACCGTAATTGGCGAGGCCGACGAGCAGATCCGTATCGTTGAAGAAGACTTCCTTGTCAAGAGCATTGGATTCACCTGGTGCAGGTGGCTTGAACTGGCCATTGGTGAAAGGTGCGGGCAGTCCCTCGGTCAGATCCTTGCCCGCATTTGTGGATACCCCGTCACTATGAAATGGAACTTTGAAGTTCATGCCGGCATAGGCCGTTAGTTCGGCGACCAGTTCCCGGCCTTTGAAGATCTTGTCGCTCGGCAATCCAGTCTCGGCATAGTCGCTTGCGCTGCCGTTGATCGGTTCGAACACAGGCGCGACGCTTGCGGATTCCTGGAGGCCCACGCGATGGTAGGCGTAAAGACCACCCATCTTGATTGGGAAACGCAGCCCGAATCCGTAGCCGAATCCAGCATAGACTTCGGCAAAATAGGTCTTCTTGCAACCAACCAGGCACGCTTTAACCGTAACTGAAACGCGCCTGCGCCATTCGTATTCGCGACCGAGTGTGAATCCGGTGAGAAAGATATGCGGCTGAAGTGAATGCTCAATATCGACCTTTTCAGGGATGTTGGCTTTGGGAATATGGAAGCGCGTTTTTGAGGCCTGCATATCATCCAGCTTACCATGATCGGGTATAAACATGACATCTTCGATCTGGGTATCGGCGGAATTGATCAGCTCCGCTTCAAGCTGATCGTCACCAAGTGCGGCCAGCCTGTCGGCCTCTTTCGGACCGACCTCGGATATCACCTTGGCGCGCTGCGCAGGATCATTCATCATGGCTCGAAATTTAGCGATACCTTTGGTAAATTCTGTCCGCTCTTTCGCAGTTTCTTTGGCCGTGGCGGCTATGACCTTGGCTCGCTTTGCCGGATTTGCGACGTAGTGGGGATCGTTCGGGTTGGCGTAGGCTGCAGTCCTGCCTGCGGCGGTCAGGCGGGTAAAACAATCGGCTCCGCTGCGCTTAAGCTGCTGCCGTCGCGTCGGGTTCGAGCAGACACCGGTCTTGACGTGATAATTCAGGAACTGGCGGACGATCAGGCCTTGCTCCACCATAATCACTTCGGTTTTCTCTGAGATAACAGAGGTTAAGGCCGGATGGCTTCGTAAGCGGCCGGCGATATTGTTAAGCGAAGCTGGGTTCCTGAACAGAGGCTTTATGTCGATCCGACTCTTACCAAGCATTATGACTGGCTGCTTTCGGAGCAAGTCTAACGGATAACGCTTCTTGATGGTGAGCGACTTCATAAGAGTGCTGGTGCTGCCAGGCTTGAGGGTTACCGAACCGGGTCGGGCATAGACCGCAGCTGATGGCGGAGGGGTGATTTCCTGTTTTACCGAGACGACTTGGCGGGCAAATGACGTGTTCGCTCGAATGGGCATTTGCTGGGCTTGGGAATTTCCCACCAGAAGACACATGGTTCCTGGCAAACTGCCGAAAGCCAAAAGAATCCTGAAAGCGTACTTCAGCATCTGCCTCGTTCTAACAGGTTCGGTGGACGTAGGAGTGAAACATGGACTATATCTGTCTTGATTTTTCATTGCTGCTTTCTCCTTTTTAATTTGAACGAGGTTGCCGAGTACCCTTCGCAATTAAGAGAACCACAGATCTTTTCCAGTTAATCTTGTTCTGCATGACCTTCTTTCCACGAATTCGCTGTAAAGCCACTTGTGTGTGCCCGGCAAGGATGAATTCATGGGGGTAAGGTCCTTTGCATGTGTTCCTGTGTTAGGTCTAACGCTTAACATAAGAGACTAACCGATGGCAAGAGCATTGTCGCGAGGCGATGTTTGGAAGAAGCCGGAGGGTGAAGATATGGGGCGACGAACAGAAACGTCATGCTAGGTTGAGCCACCGCGCAAGGCAGTACCGTATTTCAAAGCCCAGGGAATTGATCGTATGGTAAATAGTTGAGTTTAAAGAGGAAAGATTTGTTTGGTCACTCTTTTCGAACCCCGGGGATATTTACAGATATGAGATCATATAAACGTTGGATCATGCCCTTTTTCTTTATTAACCGGAGATTCGCTGACAGGTAAAATAATGGTGAATCGGGTCCAGCTTCCAAGTTCGCTTTCAACCCGGATATCTCCACCGTGCTCCTGGACGATACCATAGCTTACTGCGAGTCCCAGTCCGGTCCCGGTCCCTTGAGGTTTGGTGGTAAAGAAGGGGTCGAAGATCTTGTCGAGTACTTGCGGCTCTATTCCCTGGCCGTTATCGGCAATTTCCACAGCCACCTGTTGCCCTGATGTGTCCAGCGAGGAGGAGATCTGTACGGTGCCCTGTTCACGGCTTGCATACAGTGCATTCATCAGGAGATTCAAGAATACTTGTTTCATCCTTCCCGTATCAAGTTGGAGTTGCGGTATATCATCTGATAATGCCATTTCCAGGGTAATCTTCTTCGTATTGAATTGCGAAGTAACCATATTGGTAACTTCTTCAATAATCGGGTTCAGTTGGGTTTCCTGGCGAACGGTATCCCTGCTGTGTGAAAAATTGAGCAGATCAGAGACGATATGCTGGCATGAACGGGCATGTTTTTCTATGATTCTGATGTCGTTATACTGTTGATCCGGATCGTTATTTTTTTCATTTTTCAAGATATCGGTATAGCAAAGAATGACCCCCAGCGGGTTGTTGATCTCATGGGCCACTCCCGCTGCCAATTGTCCCAGGGCTACGAGTTTTTCGGTTTGTTGGATGCGCTGCTCAATCTCCTTCTGTTTGGTAATGTCTTTTGCATAGCAGACAATGTTTCGGACTGCGCCTGAGGATTCGTCGTTATCAGAAAAAATGGGATAAAAACTCACCTCATAGGAAGCCCCTTCGATCTGAACCTGCTCTCGTATCGATTCCTGGTGGGTAAAGGATACGTCCAGATTGCAGGACGAGAAGGGGCACGGAACTTTCGTTGCCAGGGAGCTGAGTGGTTGATCGAGTATTGCGGCCATCGACACCTCATGGCGTTTAAGGAAAGCTCTGTTGACCATCTTTATCCGCCTTTTGTGATCGAGCAGAATAACAAGGTCGGTGATACCGTCGAAGACGGTCTGCAGGAGTTCTTTGCTATGGATGAGCGCGGTCATGTTCTGCAGGCTTTCAATGGTGATGCCAATGTGGTGGGCGATGGAAAAGAGGAGTTCCTGCATCTGGACATCCAGCTCGCTCTGCCGGTTGCCGACAAAAGATATGACACCCAGGACACGCTGACGACAGCAGAGGGGCACATTCACATTTTGTGCCAACAGGGGTTCTTTGGCAATGGCTGTGGAATACTCGCAGACGGCCTCGCGGATAAAACCGTCGAAGTCCATCTGCTCCTGATCGAGCATGGCCAGACGATTGGCATCAAAGCGTATTTCCTGTTCGAGGCCACTTGCGTTTGATTGACATTGCAGTACCAGTAGCGATTTTTTCCTTTCAAGCAGGTAAATTCCTACGCCCGCTGCAGGTATGACTTTCAGGGCCAGTTTCATGATGCGGGGAAGAATTTCATCAAGATCAGCCGATTGGGTGATCAGTTCCGTGATGGTGTTCATGACGCCGAGCTGTTGTCCCCTCGCTTGAAATTGCTCGTGGAGTACCCGTTTCGAATCTTCGAGTGCCAGGGTTCTCTCTGTAACCTTTTTCTCGAGATTTTGAGCATAATCTTCCAGGGTCTGCTGGTTTACATGCAGGTGCTTTGCCACCTTTTGAACCGCCACACTTAATTCTCCGAATTCATCCATGGTTTTGGCCTTTTCATACAGTTGCAGGCCATCTTCATCACGTAGGGTATCGCGGAATACTTCCAGAATATTGTGTAAATCACGGATGATCAGATTGTTGAAGAAGAGCCAGATTATCCCGTACAGTGCGAGGAAAGCGCACAGGGTAACGCTGAATACTTTCCAGGCGACGCCCAGAATTGCCACTGTACCCACGTCAACCGGAACGCTGACGCTGACAATCCCACTTATTTTGTTGATGGGTTGGTTAAACCCCCTTGTATTGCCGTACTGCGAGACTATAGGGCTCGGGGCATCGGCGGGATTGCCGTGGCAGTGCAGGCAGGAATCATAAAAAATAACCGGTCGAAAGTGGGTGTAAACATGCTTTTTCCCTTTTGGGGTAATCCCGGTCCAGTCGGATTGAGACGGATGATTCTTGAAGTAGTCAATCATTTTCACTTCGTTGGCGTTTGCCTCGTATTGGGGGTTGAAGGCGTTGGTCGCCACCCGGCGATACTCGAAGTCAGGCATCTTTTCCTGAAACATATTCATTACGACCCGGCTGACGTAGGAGGTGGACATTGCTTCCAGGATAAACGTATCGTGTCCATACAACGTATACATGCGAGGTCGTAATACGTCTTTGATATAGTTTCTCGTGGATTCCACCACTGCCATGATCGACTCTGTCTTGTGGTACGCGTTCTCCTCCAGAGTCTTTTTTTCGTAGAGGTAGAGAAGGGTGGTGGCAATAAGACAAAAGCTAAAAAAAATCACAGCAAGGCCCAATAAAAATCTTGATTGCAGGCCGATTGTTCTTTTTTTCCTGTGCCAGGACAGAGCTGCTTTCAGGTTCCGCATGGGCCACCTCTTTACGTATTTCAAACCTCTTTTTCGATGTCCTCTGGGTAAACCTCTGTTTACCAATACGTTTAGGAGAAATAAACAGCGTTATGGGAAAAATAACAAGGAGGGAAAACCGGACCGGCAAGAGTTGTTGGAGATCACATAAAACCGGCAGGATGTTCTGCGGTGAGCGAAAAGGTGAAGAATCCCTGTCGGTATTTCCTCTGCACCCCCATGCAGTGCAAAGATTACCTGGAGACCGTTCGCCGTGTGGCCCTTCCGGTTTTTGTGAATTTCTGGTTACTCTCTTTCGCTGATGTGCAAGCCCTCTACCGCTGCCGGGCGTGGGGCTTCCTCAAAAAAATCGCACCAGTCATAGGCGGAAAGGTATTCATCATTTTTTTCACAGATGCCATCATCTTTACGGACCGAACCATAGGCGGAGCTGAGAGACGTCAGGCCCTTGTAAACAGATTCAAGATATTCTGGCGTATTCTTGAAATGGGTGCAGTACAGACAAATGTTTTTTGATTGAATAAGAGACATATGTTTCCTCGCAAGATATTTCATATACGTTAAAGATCCACACAGAAACGGGCTCTCCGAACGCATTGCCGAGGTCTGTCGGCAACCTTTACGAAGAGAGGTCAAATGGGAGGGGGCAATCTGGATAGATCCATTCATGAACCCGTTCCTGCATGGATACTTCGTGTTCGTTATTGGCTCCTTAATGTGAGAGATGCTGCCAGTAATGGGCAAAGACCATAGTCGACAAAATAAAGCCCAGAATAACGTTTACCACAACACCACAGGTAAAGGCCCAGAACGGTTTGGTCCCGGCTGTGGCGAGTTCCCTGAAACGGGTGGTGAGTCCAATGCTGAAGAAACAGAAAATAAAGGCCCAGGTTCTAAGCGCCTTGATTGGTCCAACCAACATCGGTTTGAGGATGTGGTTATAATCTGCAAAGCTGTATTGGCTTGCTATTAAGGTCATTATTACTGAAGCAATAAAGAAGCCGATTACAAATTTGGGGAAACGCCACCAGATTTCAGCGGGATTTGCTTTGGTTCCACTCTTGCGATCCCAGAAAGTGGTGGAGACAATCGCCATTACAAAGGCCCAGATACCGATCCAGATATCCCTGCCAACGACCTTCATTAAGGTGAATCCCCATACGGCGTCATCAGGACTTCCTGGTATGCCGGGAATATGACCGGCAAGATTTCCGTAAGACTGGGCGGCGGCAAAACCTGCGGCATCGGCAAATTCCGATGTCCCTATCCAGGCTCCTACCACGCCGGTATGCAGGTGCATGAAACGAGAAACAAGGGGCAGGAAAAAGATCATGACAATAGCCCAGATGATGACCATGGTAATGGCAATGGGCGCATGTTCTTTTTTGGCTCCGACCGCCCCGGCAATAGCAATGGAGCCGGAAACTCCGCAGACCGCGCCGCCGGCGCCGAGGGTTGCACAAAGTCTGCGATCAAGACCCATTTTGCGTCCAGCGAAAAATATAACGAGGAAAGTGACGATTGCTACAATAGAGGCCTGGCCGATTGCCACCGGTCCAGCCCAGACGATCAGCGTTAATGGGAGGGTTGCGCCGAGCAGGATAATTCCCACCTTGATGTAGTATTCCACCCGAAAGCCCGTGTCCATCCAGCGGGGAAGACCTATAAAGTTGGCAATCAGCATACCGACCAACAAGGCGATAAGGGGCGGTTCAAGATTATAATGATGGGCCTGATCCCAGGCACCGACCATGAAGATGATGATTGAACAGAGATAGACAAAGGTAAACGATGGAATAAACTCACTTATTTTTTTGCCCATGATTTTAAGGCTGATGGAAAAAATAATTGTCCATAAAACAAACTGGGCAATATACTGGACGATATGACCACTGAAATGATTAATGAGTTCACTGAAATTATGCCATTTTGCAGGGGTGATGGCGATCCATTTGATAGATCCGCCTGTAAGAAAAAAGGCGTAAGCTATCACAATCAGACCGAGTGAGAGCCAGATAGCCCACCAATCCTCTTTCAGATACATTTCCTTGAGGCCAACGGTTTGCACCCGTTGGACATCTTCGTTATTCCCATTGTTACCCGACATTTTCTTCCTCCTTCTTGAGCGCTATGGGTGTGAATGATGCCATATTGCTGGTAACATACCGACTGGGGTATGCACAATAATGGCCAGATGGGATTGGGATATGCGATAAGTATGCCACGCAGGTCGTAAAAATATTGAGTATCTGCTTGGTCTTTGTCTTGGATCAATTGTTAATTATAACAATGAGTTGTTCTTTTTATAGCTGAGGAAGAGAAAACAGAAGAGATTCCCAAAACAGGAGTGGGGTGCCTCTTTGAAGAGGCACTGAGTCATTGGAGAGGCATCATGTTGACGCGGTCGCTTGACCGTATCGATTGTACAGGTCTTGCTCTTGGAAATTATGGTTGTCGGTAAGGAAAGTGCTGGTTCATATTATGTACGATACATGTCTGCATCTATCTGATATTGTTTGAGTAATCGTTGCAGGGATGTCCGTTTTAAACCACTGTTTCTCGCGGCCTGGGAGATATTCCCCTTGGTCGTTTTCAGTAATTGATCCAGATAGGCATTCCTGAATTTCTCTAAAAACGATTCTTTTGCCTGCTGATAGTCTATGGAAAACAGTGTTTTTATGTCAGCATCGCCGCAAAAACCATCGGTTTCAGGCAGGTCGAGATCTTCAGGCTCAATGGTTTGGCGAGGTCCAAGGAGAACCGCGCGTTTCAGGACGTTTTTCAATTGCCGGACATTTCCTGGCCATGGTGCCTGGGAGATTACCTGCATGGCCTTTGGGGAAATGGTTTTTATCGGTCGGTTAGAATCCTTGCAAAACTGGTCGATGCATTGCAGGGCAAGAAGAGGAATATCTTCCACCATGCTGCGCAGCGGAGGCATGGGCAAGGGAACCTCGCTGATTCGAAAATACAAATCTTCCCGGAATGTTCCATTACGGACAGCCTCCACCAGATCACGATTTGTCGCGGCCAGTACTCGGACATCAATTTTTAAGGATGTGGTCTCTCCCACCGGTCTGATTTCATTTTCTTCAAGAACCCGGAGGAGTTTGGCCTGAAGAGACATCGGCATTTCACCTATTTCATCGAGCAGGAGGGTGGAGCCATTGGCTGTTGCAAAAAGGCCGGGATGGTTGCGATCGGCACCGGTAAAGGCCCCTTTCCTGTGGCCGAATAATTCACTTTCCAGGACGGATTCCGGGAGTGCGGCGCAGTTTACTGCAATCATTTCTTTGGAGCCGCGGCCACTGAGGTGATGAATGGTCTGGGCGGCAAGTTCTTTTCCGGTTCCAGATTCACCGGTTATGAGAACGGTGACTGTTGAATCGGCAACGAGCTCCATAATGGAAAGCGCTTTTAGCAGCGCGGGGCTGTTGCCGATAAATTTCTTTTTCAGTTGCTGTTTTCTCAGCCTGCTGGCCAGATCCTGATTTTGGGCGATAAGTTCCTGCCGTTCAAGACATCTTTTAATGGTATGGAAGAGTTGACCGTGTTGCAGAGGTTTGGTGACGAAATCACTGGCACCCTTATGCAGTGCCTCAACGGCCTGATCAATACTGCCATAGGCCGTCATGAGGATAATGTCGATATGAGGGTAGTGGGTGGTGATCTTCTCGAGCAGTTCCAGACCGTTCATATCGGGCATTCGAATATCGGAAAGCACCAGTTGGCAAGAAATATTGTCTAAAATATCCAATGCTTGAGATGCAGATGAGGCAGTGTGGACCTCACAATCCAGCTCTGAGCTGGCTAAACGTTTGAGACCGGCCAGGAGATCGGTTTCGTCGTCGACAATGAGAATACTTTTTGGCATCATATAAGGAGAAAATGTTCGTGTTAGGTTTGTTCAAGGGACTGTCAAATCTATAAAAGAAATATGATGGTGACAAGCACTAAATACTATTTTGAGGATATTTAGTGATACTCTGGACGACAGTAAATAAGAACCTGGAAGATACTGGTGAACGACTACTGCCAAGAAAAAGAGAATCTGATTACCACTGAAACTCAGCCTATCGGAAAGGAAAGGTGTGAGCTGTTTGTATCTCGGGTCTCTGCAGCCTGGACGGCGTAAGCGTTGCCCCCATGGATGGGTTTATGGCGTCCCGAGAAACGAACAGCTCACACCCTGGATGAGTAACTGAACATTAGTGGTAGTCAGAAAAGAGAATGGAAAATGAAGCAGGCTCACTTTTTGACTTTTATCAGAGTTTTGTATAATTCTAATGAAGATGGACTTGTAAAAAAGCAGTCGAGGAGCAAATACCGGGATTGGACCGGACCCTATGTTAAATGAGCACGACGCTTTGCTTGAGAGGTGGGGTTAAAAAATGGTGGGAGGGGTATGTGGAGGAAGAAAGAAAACATCGCCCTGAAAAGGGGCGTTCTTCTGGGCAGCAAGATCTGGAAGAAGGCTTAAACAGGGAAGCTGATCCGGAAGCGCAGGCGATGCCTGCCGGGCCGCATTCCAACGAAAAAAAACGAAAGGCCTGGAACAAAACTAAACGCAGTATGACAACAGGGGTTCTTGTTGTCCTCATTTTAGGTGCCTGGTTGTATTTTTGGCATGATAAGGCAGAAAACCCTGGGGTGGAAGATCGGATTGCAGAGACAACCCGTCAGACCAAGGGTGCATCACTTGTGGGCAAATCATTTACAGAGCCGGTTGCCGATATGGAATTTGTAGGGATTCCCGAAGGTTGTTTCCTGATGGGCAGCCCGTCTTCAGAAAAAGATCGCCGCAGTAATGAAGGCCCGCAGCATGAAGTATGCGTTGATGGCTTCTCCATGGGTAAATATGAAGTAACCCTTAGGAGTTGGCGGAAGTTTATCAAGGAAACAGGGTATTCGACTGATGCTGAAAAGAATACGGAAGAGAAGGGATGCTTTTCGCAAAAGAATGGTACGTGGGGGTATCAAGATGGCCGCTACTGGGATGAGGTCGGTTTCCCTCAGTCCGATCGTCAACCGGTAGTCTGCATCAGCCATAACGATGTGGAGGAATTTATACATTGGCTGAACCGTGAGAGTGGCCGGACATATCGCCTGCCGACAGAGGCGGAATGGGAATATGCAGCCAGGGCAGGATCAACGACATCTCGTTTTTGGGGCGAAGACGAAACCTCTGCCTGTCAGTACGGAAATGTAGCCGATATATCCAATAATTCATTGTTTTCCTGTAATGATGGCTATAAATGGACTTCGCCGGTAGGTCATTTCAAGGCGAATGCTTTTGGTCTCTATGATATGCTGGGCAATGTCTGGGAGTGGACGAATGACTGGTATGGCAACGACTATTACGGCAAAAGCCCACGCACGAACCCGACCGGGCCTAAATCGAGCGTGAATATGGTTAATCGCGGCGGTGGCTGGGTCTGTGGACCCGCGTTTGTTCGATCGGCTCTCCGCGTCTGGATCCGGCCCTGGGCACGCAGTGCCGGTGTGGGATTTCGCCTGGTTCTTGCCCCCGGGACGTGAACCGGCTCTTGGATGTTATTGCCAAAAGACGAATTCTTTCTCTGCTAACATCATTTCCTGACAGACATTACCAAGGATTCTAGAAAGATCCGGGAAGTACTGCTCACTCTTTTTTCGGGTGAATAGTAATTTCAAAGTTGTTGAGTTGGATCGAGGAATTGAGACCCGCACCAACAAGATGAAATGAAAAAGCATTCCGGGGCTTAGGGTTGTTGAAGTCGAACTGGATATGGCTCTCTTCACCGGTATGCAGGAGCGGGAAAGGAGGATAGTCTATTGTTGTCACTTCCTTTTCAAACTGACGAAGGGTCAGTTTCAGTTGTATTCCCTCTTTTGGGGCGGTTACGGCTTTGATACGGATATCAACGTGTACTTTTGAGTCTTTCGGGAAATCGAGATACTGGGCACCGACGAGGTTGTCGGTCCATTCATTTTTTATCTTTTGGGGAAGTTTCCTGATCTCACCACTGCCAAAGCGCAGGACCTGCTTTTGTTTTCGGACCGAAAGTTTATGGTCTAAGACGGTTGCAAGCCCAAACAGACGTGGTCCTCTGTTTTCCTTGTCCAGCTCAAATATTTTGGGGCGCAGCCCCAGTATACTTCGGGCTTTCATCTTCCGGCAGTTCCCTTCCCTGTCGCATTCATAGAGGACATCGTCTGCAGTATGCCAACGTAATTTGCCGGCGGTGTAGGAAACCATATCCCTGGAGGTGGTGTAGTCACGAAACATACTCCTGCCAATAATCGATGGCGGTATGGGCAGGTCGAAATAGTCCAGAACGGTTGCCTCAATATCGACCATGCCAAATGATCCTTCTTTGATGCGCGGCAGGCTGTTCTGCTCGGGCGCCAATACGATGGCCAGTCCCCAGCTGCTGTACCAGTCGGCCCCCTCTGCACCATGGGATTCATCTGAGGTAATAATTACCAGGGTGTCTTTAAGAACGCCGTCTTTTCGAAGTCCTTGAATAAATGTAGCAACTGCCTGATCCAGGAGAGCAACAGTTGCGATTTTGCGTGAGCCGTATTTCTCAGCCTGCTTATCGGAGGCGGCAAACGGTTGATGGGTAGCTACAGTCAACAGGGATAAAAACCAGGGCTTTTTTTCGGCCTGGAGATTACGAACGTACTGGCTTGCCCCATGGAAAAAATCATTATCGTTGGTTCCCCAGACAAAATCCGTCTGGGTACGATTGGTAAACCATTCGACTCCATGAACATGCTGAAAACCCATGGTCGGCATAGCATGTTCTTTGTTCATGAATTGGAGAGCCGCTCCCTGGAGATAATGGCTCTGCCATCCGTGTTTGCTCAATTGAGCAGGCAGACATTCGGCAGCCCTTTCCGGATTGTTCTGCAACTCCATGGCTTTGGGCATCTCGAAGGAAAATTTACTGAAATCACCGCAAAATAAGGCATATAATCCACGGATAGTCTGATGGCTGTGGTCCACAAAATCAGGCACCAGCATACCATTGGATGTACTGTGGGAGAGTTTCTCCATCTGGTAAATGCCCTTTGCGACATGCATCTTCCCACGTATTTCAGGTAAATAGATGCCGGGAATACCCTCAAGGATGACAATAAGGACATTACGGGCTTTCCCCTTTGCCAGGAGTTTTTTGCCGCTCAGATCAATTGTTTTAAGACTTTTTGGCAGATCATTGACGCTGAGCCCTTCAATGTCAGGAGCAAACAGATTGGAACTCGCATCGGCAATGAACCAGTGTAAAGGATTATATCGGGCGGCAATGCTCTGGTTGCTGTAGGTTTTGCTGACGGGATGATGCAGGGCCACGAGCAGAAAGCCTGCAAGAAGACAGGCGGTGATTCTCCGCCAGCCTGGTCGTTGTTTGGGGATGAACACTGTTGCAACAACCGAAAGGAAAAAGATCAGAACGAAAACCGGATAGGTAAGATGAAAACCAGCGGTAGTATTTTTCACAAAGGTGGAATCGAACAGGTAATGTGTATCCTGCCATGATGGCAGGCGCTGCATTGCGGCCATCAACTCCAGGGCTATTACCTGAAAGAGAAACCATAGGAAAAGCAGAATGGCTCGTAGCAAGCGGGGGCTTTGCCAGGTAATGGCAAAGAGAATGAGAGCAAAACTGAGATCTGACAAAAGTCCCGCCGGTTGTGAAATGGTATGGTGAAATATTCGCCAGCCGAGGGGGAACAGGCAGGGTATGACGAGAAAAGCTGCTAAAAGTATTGATTTCAATTTTGATTTCATTCTGATCATGATCCATTATACTCTTAAACAGTGCTTATTTGCAACAGCAAAACTGTATTATGTCCCCATATTATAGTTTTCGCAAATCATTATTTATAGAAAAATCCCTATCTCTCCGTATCATGGACCTCGATGCTTCTCTTGGCGTCAATGCCGAAGCGCTTCATCCGGTTCCAGACGGTGACTCGGGATATGCCCAGGATTTCAGCTGCCTTTGTCTGGTTGCCGCCGGTCTTTTGCAGGACTTCGAGGAGCTCCTGCTTTTCGATCTCGGACAGATTGAAGGCATTTTTTTTCGAGGCGGTAATACTGCGTTTTGGGGTATAGATTGTCTCAGGAAGATGGTGCGGCTCTATCACGTCGCTGTTGCAGGTGACAAAGGCGTATTCAAAGGCCCCTTTTAATTCCCTGACATTGCCCGGCCAGCTGTAGGAGTTCAGGATGTCCATGGTTTCCTGGCTTATCCTGTCTATATTTCTTCCATTTTTCAGCTGCAGCTTTCTAAAAAAGGACTCGGCAAGCAACGGAATGTCACCGGTCCTCTCGCGTAGTGAGGGGAGAAAGATAGGGATTACATTAATACGGAAATAGAAGTCCTTGCGGAATTTGCCTTGTTCCACAAGCTCGACCAGATTCTGGTTGGTAGCCGATATGATGCGCACATTGGTGGCAATGGGAGAGCTGGAGCCCACGCGTTCGATGACCTTCTCCTCCAGTACCCTGAGCAGCTTGACCTGAGTCGAAAGCGGCAGGTCGCCGATCTCGTCGAGGAAAATATCACCTTCATTGGCCTTTTCGAATCGTCCCACCCGGTCTTTGTAGGCGCCGGTGTAGGCGCCGCGGACATGACCGAAGAGTTCGCTCTCCAGGAGTGATTCAGTAAGGCTTGCGCAGTTGACTTTTATGAAGGACTGGTTGCAGCGGTCGCCGATCTCATGGATGGCCTGGCTGACCAGCTCTTTGCCGGTCCCGGACTCGCCGTAGATGATAACAGGGGCGTCTGAGTGGGCGGCATTCTCAATCATGTCATAGAGATGCCGCATGGCGGGCGAACTGCCGATGATGCCGTGAAAGCCGTCTTCGCAGAGGAGCTGCAAGCGGTAGGCCTCAAGCTGAGTTTCCTTTTCCGAGATCTCGGTCAGATCGGCGATGGTCCCGACTGCACCGATGACATTACCTTCGGCGTCTTTTAAGATAGCGGCATTCTTGAGCACATTGACGGAGGTGCCGTCCTTGCGCTGAATCCGTCCTTTACGGTTGTCGATTGCCCCGTTGCGAAAAAGAGAACACCAGTGTTCTCCTCCACCTGCCATTGCCTCTTCGCAGACATCGCAATGGAGCATCCTGCAGGTCTTGCCGATGACGTCCTCCCGGGAATAGCCGGTGATGCGGTTGAAGGCCTCGTTGACGGAGACGATGGCGCCGCTGGTGTTGACGATCATGATACCGTCGCGAATCGTATTTACCACCGTCTTCCAATACCCATCAAGCTCCCGACCAAGCATTTTCCTTCTCCCTGTTAAGCCTTAACACCTGCAAAGGGATACCCTTTTAACACTTTAACACTTCCTTGACAATACTACGAATGTCCCTGGCCTATTCGGCTGTTGGTAACCAATTGATATAATATTCATTAAAAGAATTTTAGCCAGTGTTAAGATACAGGTGGCCCAATTGTTGCTTTACCGCTGTTCGATATTAACAACGCAAGGGGAGCAGAAACATTTTGGCTGAAAAAGCAGATGTCATAATCGATTTCAGGGGCAGTATTTCCTCGATTTCTCTGTTGAAGACCACACAGGTCTTTGAGAAGATGAAGCCCTTTGAAATCATGGAAATAAGAGGCTCTGACCCGGATACCAGGCAGGATCTGTTCAAGGTCCTGCCGGAAGCTTCCTATGAGGTGGTGGCGATGGAAGCAGGGGATGAGACAGCGTGTCATCAGGTGCGGATACGAAAACGGCCATGATCAATGGAAATGGATCACGGCCCAAACTCGCCCGAGGGCGTGTTACTCGGCTCCGTTGAATATAACCGAGTTAGACAGGTAGAGAGGTAGTAATCAATGCCAGAGAGCAGTATCAAAATCAAAGGGAAAAAAGAGAGCCTGTTTATGGACAAGGTCAAGGAGATTATCCCGAATGGTGGGAATCTCAATCTTTGTCTTACCTGCGGCGCCTGCGCCTCCGGTTGTCCGGCTACCGGGCTTGAGGGGATGGATCCGCGGAAATTTCTGCGGATGGCAGCCCTGGGTATGGACGAAGAACTTACCACCACACCGTGGGTCTGGATGTGCACCATGTGCCAGCGCTGCATCTATGTCTGCCCAATGCAGATTGACATCCCTCAGCTGGTCTTCAATGCACGTGCCGCCTGGCCGCGGGATAAACGCCCCAAAGGGATTCGTGACTCCTGTGACATGGCCATGCGAAACGATTCCAACAGCGCCATGGGCACGGCACCAGACGATTTCGTCTTTGTCGTTGAAGATGTGTTGGCCGAATACCAGGAATCTCAGCCGGAATTTGCCGACATGCAGGCTCCCATCGATAAACCTGGGACCCATTTCTTCCTGAACCAGAATTCACGGGAGCCGGTCACCGAACCGGATGAGCTCGTTCCCCTGTGGAAGATCCTGCACATGGCAGGTGTCGACTGGACCTACGGCAGCAAAGGCTGGGCCGCGGAAAATTATTGTCTGTTTCTTGCCGACAATGACTGCTGGGAGCATGTGACCCGGGTTTCGGCCAGGCAGGCCGATGAGCTGGGGTGCAAGGTCTTTCTCAATACGGAGTGAGGTCACATAACATTCTCAGTCCGGGCTGGACTGAAAAAATTCAATATTGACCATAAGTTCGAGGTAGCATCCATTTATCAATACTATGCAAAATGGATACGTGAAGGAAGATTGAAGGTAAACTCCGAGTGGAACAAGGATTTGAAAATCAAGTTTACCGTACAGGACCCCTGCCAGATCATTCGGAAAGGGTATGGCGACGAGGTGGCGGATGATCTGCGGTTTGTCGTCAAATCAGTCGTCGGTGAGGAAAACTTCATCGACATGACTCCGAATAAATCGAACAATTACTGTTGCGGCGGCGGTGGCGGTTTCCTGCAGTCGGGATACCCGGAGGCACGGCGTGCCTACGGCAAGTTCAAGTTCGATCAGATCGTGGACACAGGTGCAGATTACTGCATAACCGGATGTCATAACTGTCATGCCCAGGTCCATGATCTGGCCCACCATTTTGGGGGGACATTCAATACTGTTCATCTGTGGACCCTTATCTGCCTGTCTCTGGGGATTCTCGGTCCCAACGAACGTGTCTATCTGGGAGATGATCTGAGAGAGGTAAATGTTTTTCACCCCGAGAGTGCCCTGTAGGAGAAGGCCGGGGAGAAATACCAATCTGAAAAAGCTGGGATTTGGAGGCAAAAGGACCATATGAGTTTTCAGAAACGATTACAAGCAAAAGAGTTCGTCGTACTGGCGGAGATGCACACGCCCAAAGGCGTCAATATATCGCGCCTCATCACCGACGCCCGCAGGATGAAGGGTAGGGTAGATGCCATCGTCGTTCCCGATATGGATAACGGCATTATGCGTATGAGTGCGTTGGCAGGCGGTGTCCTGATGCAGCAGCAGGGGGTAGAGGCAATTATCCACGTCTATTGCCGGGACCGGAACAGGATGGCCCTGCAGGGCGATATGCTGGCTGCCCATGTCATGGGCATCCAGAACCTCGTTGTCGTGCAAAGCGGTGACATGAGTCAGAGCGATCATATTGAGGCCAAGCCCGTGTATGATCTGAATGAAATTGAACTGGTCGAGGCAATCCAGACGTTGAACAGCGGCAAGGATATGGGCGGCTTTGATCTTGACGGCGCTCCAACCTTTACCACCGGCTGCGGCATGGCCTCGTATGAAGACGACAAGGCCCTGGAGTCAGAACTTGCCGAAGCAAAAAAGAAGGTTGATGCGGGTGCAAGCTTCGTGATCACTCCACCCATCTTTGACGTTGAGAATTTTGCCGGTTTCATGGCAAAGGCCAAAGGGCTTGGTGTGCCGATTATTCCAACGATATTTCTTCTAAAATCTCTGGCCATTGCCCAGTATATCGCCAACAGCGAGCCTGGTGCCCATATCTCGGACGACCTGATCAGGCGTATCCGAAAGTCACCGAATAGAGAAACAGAAGGCATCCGGATCGCTGGTGAGACCATCGCGGCGGTGAAGGATATGGCTCAGGGCGTATTAATCCAGACGCTTGGCTGGGAGCATAGGCTCCCGTCCATCCTGGACGTTGCCGGCCTGTAAGGGATGAAATGCACGACGCTAACAAAGGTCGACTTACGTATATGTTTGACCTGGTACTATCGGTGAATAAAAATGTCTGAAATAGAAAATGCAAAAGAACTGCCAAGCCATAACAAGGTTCTGGTTATCGGTGGCGGTCTTGGTGGAATACGGACGGCTCTGGATCTGGCAGAGGCCGAAAAGGATGTAATTCTCGTGGACAAGGCCTATGCCATCGGCGGTCTGATGACCCAGCTGGACAGGACCTTTCCAACCAACAACTGCGATCTCTGTACCCTGGCGCCGAATCTCTCGGAGAGTGGCCGAATGGCCCATATCGAGCTTTTGACCATGACCCAGGTGACGGGTGTTGCAGGCGAGAAAGGTAATTTTAACGTGTCGCTGACAACTGCGCCGCGGTATATCAACCTCGATAAATGCACTGCATGCGGCGAGTGCCATAAGGCGTTCCCTGAATGTGTTAATTTTACTCCTGGCCTCGATCACAGGGCACCGACCTGCATGCGCTACCCCCAGGCGACCCCCCAGGCCTTTTCCATTGATCTGGAGAAATGCAACGATATTATTGCCCTGACCAAGATTTGTCCGGCCGGTGCCATCAATCCAGACGATATCGGACTTAAACAGGAGGTGCGATGCGGGGCTATCGTTTTATCTTCGGGTGCTGCCCTGTTTGATCCGAGCCATCTGGATTATCTTGCCTATGCTACTCAGCCGGATGTGGTGACCAATCTCGAGTATGAACGGATCATGTCCGCCTCAGGGCCGACCATGGGAAAACTTGTCCGTCCTTCAAACGGAAAACAGCCGAAAAAGATAGCCTGGATCCAGTGTGTCGGTTCCCGCGGCCTGCAAAAGGGTGCCGCGCCTTATTGTTCCAGCGCCTGCTGTATGATTGCCCTCAAAGAGGCTGTCATTACCAAGGAACGTTTTGGCGATGATATCGAAACCACGATCTTCTATATGGATATGCGAACCTTTGGCAAAGACTATGAACTCTATAGTGAGAGGGCCAAGAACAAGCACGGTGTACGTTATGTCCGCAGCAGGCCCCACAGCATCCTGAAGTCTGCCGATACCGACGGACTGAGTCTTATGTTTTCAACTGATGGAGAAAGCGCCCAGCAGACCGAGGACTTCGACATGGTTGTTCTCTCAACGGGTTTCAAGATGGCTGATGATGTACGCCAGCTGTCGGAGACGATGGGGTTGAGCCTCAATCCATCGGGATTTGCCATAACCGATGAGTTCAACTCTGTTGAGACCTCAAAGCCCGGCATTTACGTCTGTGGTATGAGTGAGAGCCCGAAAGACATCCCTGAGACCATGGTCCAGGCAAGTGCGGCTGCCTGTATGGCCGGCATGGACCTTGTGACCACTAAAGAGGATCTGGAAAGTGATCTGCCAGCCGAACGTGATGTAACAGATGAGGATCTTCGTATAGGCGTCTTCGTCTGTGATTGCGGCGATAATATTGGTGGGGTCCTCGATGTCTCTGAGGTGGTCGAATACGCCAAAACTCTGCCCCATGTGGCCGTTTCCGAACTGAAAGGGCACGGCTGCAGCCGCGAGTCCATCAAACAAATCCAGAAGAGCATTGTTGAAGAGGGTCTCAACAGGGTGGTCATCGGCGGTTGTTCGCCACGGACCCATGAGGCGAAGTTTCAGGAGGCTATCCGCAAGGCCGGCCTGAACAAATATCTCGTCGAGATGGCTAATATCCGTGATCAGACCACCTGGGTTCATGCCCAGTTTCCAGAGCAGGCGACGAAGAAGGGCAAAGACCTGATTCGGATGGCGGTCGGTGCGGTTGCCGAGTCCCGTCCACTCAAAGACCATAGTCTGCCGATCAATAAGGATGTCCTGGTTGTCGGAGGCGGTGTCACAGGGATGACCACGGCCCTGCGCCTGGCCGATCGGGGGTTCAAGGTTTTTATTGCTGAAAAATCTAACGCATTGGGAGGCATGGCCAGAAATATCCATGTCAGCCTGAGCGGTCAGGCCATCCAACCTTTCGTTGATGACCTGATTGAAAAGACAAAGGCCCACGACAATATCCAGGTCATCACCCGGGCCATCATCGTTGACCACAGCGGTATGCCCGGTATGTTCAAGACCGGTATGCAGGTAGGCCCGCAGATGTTTTACCGTACGATTCAGCATGGTGTCACGATTTTGGCCACCGGGGCAATTGCCAATCGGCCTAAGCAATACCTTCTGGGCGAGTCCAAGGTGGTCGCAACCCAGCTGGAGATCGATGCCCTGATTGCCGAGTCGCCGGAGACTGTCAAAGCCTGGGACAATGTGGTGATGATCCAGTGTGTCGGATCCAGAACTGCCGAGAATCCCAACTGCTCACGAATCTGCTGCCAGGCGGCGATCAAGAATGCCCTGCGCATTCGGGAACTGAATCCGGATGCCGGGATATTCGTCCTCTATCGCGATATGCGCACCTATGGTTTCCAGGAGGAGTATTACCTTGAAGCACGCCAGAAAGGTGTGATCTTCGCCCGGTATTCCCTCGATAACCTTCCCACGGTCGAAACGGCAGGGGAAAAGGTGGACGTCACCTTTGTCGATCCCGTTCTGGATCGCACCGTGACGGTAACCGCGGATCAGCTCTGTCTTTCCACCGGCCTGATTGCCGATGAGGACTCCACCGAGGATCTTGCCCGGATATTTAAGCTGCCGCGGACCCATGACGGGTATTTCCTTGAGGATCATGTCAAGCTGCGACCAGTTGATCTGCCGGTTCCGGGATTTTATGCAGCCGGAACCGCTCACAGCCCCAAGACGATCAGGGAGAGCATCACCCAGGCCCATGCGGTCGCCTCGCGCGCCCAGTCCCTGCTGTCAAAAGATGCAATAAATCTGGGAGCTAATGTAGCACGGGTTGACGGCAATAAATGTGCTGCCTGTCTGATCTGTGTGCGTGCCTGCCCGTTTGATATCCCCTTTATCAATGCCGACGGCTATTCGGAAATCGATCCGGCCAAATGCCATGGTTGCGGCATGTGCGCGGCGGAATGTCCCGCCAAGGCTATCCAGCTCATGCAGTATGAGGATGACCGGATCGTGGCAAAGCTGGAACAACTTTTTGAAAGGATGGTTGCATAATGGAAAATTTTGAACCGACAATAGTGGCCTTCTGTTGCCATTATTGTGCATATACAGCGGCAGATATGGCAGGAAGTCAGAGACTTACCTATCCGGCAAACGTCAAGATTATTCGCGTTCCCTGTTCCGGCAAGGTCGATGCTCTTCATCTCGTCAAGGCCTTTGAAAAAGGTGCCGACGGTGTCTATGTGGCGGGTTGTCTGGACGGTGACTGCCACTTTAAGAACGGCAATAATCGCGCGAAGCGACGGGTAGAGTATGTGCAGAAATATCTCGACGAGATCGGTATAGGCGGTGAACGCCTGGAAATGGTCAATATGTCCGCTGGGATGGGCTATCTTTTTGCCGAGATAGCAACTGAAATTACAGAGAAAATTCGTAAGCTGGGCCCGAGCCCGATCCATAACATGATCGGTGGTTGCGGTACGGCAAAAAGTGACTTGACAGTATAAACGACAAGGAGAGTTAATCACCATGATCACCGCTGAACGAAAACCCTTGGAAGAACTTATTGAATACATACGACCGTTTAAGCGTATTCTGCTGGTCGGTTGCAATGAGTGCGTAACGGTCTGCAGCGCCGGCGGCAGAAAAGAGGTCGGACTTCTTGCCTCCGGCCTGAAGATGGCCCTGATGCAAGGCGGTCGGGATATCGAGATCCGGGAGCATACCCTGGAGCGACAATGCGATCCGGAATATATTGATGAACTCGTGCCTATGATCGACGGAGTCGATGCCGTGATGTCCATGGCCTGCGGCTGCGGCGTGCAGGAGGTGGTACGCAGGTTTAAGGACAAACCGGTTTTTCCGGCCGTCAACACCAAATTCATGGGCGCCTCGGAACGCCAGGGTGTCTGGGCGGAACGTTGTCAGGGTTGCGGTAACTGCCTCTTAGGCATGACCGGTGGAATATGCCCCATTGCCAGGTGTTCAAAACAGTTGATGAACGGACCTTGTGGTGGCTCAGTTTCCGGCAAATGCGAGATCAGCACCGATGTCGACTGTGTCTGGCAACTGATCTGGGATCGGCTTAAAGAACTGGGTCTGGAAGAACAATATCTGAATATTATTCCGGCAAAAGATTGGAGACCGGCTGGTGGTGGCGGTCCCCGTAAGATTATAAGAGAGGATCTGGCAGCATGAAAACAGAAAGTAGATTGGAGAAAGTTTTAGCCTCAGGAAATCTGGCCGTCACATCTGAATGTGGTCCTCCTCGCGGAGCGCTTCCCGATAAGGTTCGTGAGAAGGGGAGATACCTGGTAGGCGTTGTCGATGCCGTCAATGTTACCGACAATCAGACGGCCATGGTACGCATGTCAAGCCTTGCCGCCTCGGTTATTCTGAAAGAGGAAGGGCTTAATCCCCTTTTGCAGATGGTAACCCGAGACCGTAACAGGCTGGCCATGCAGGCTGACATCATCGGCGCGTATTCCTTAGGGATCGACACCATGCTCTGCCTCTCCGGTGATCATACCCAGTTTGGCGATCATCCCATGGCGGCTAACGTTCATGATATCGATTCCATCCAGATGATCCAGATGGTTAAGACCATGCGGGACGAAGGCAAATTTCAGGGTGGAGCGGACCTCAAGGGCGCGCCGAAGATGTTCATCGGTGCCGCCGCCAATCCCTTTGCCGACCCTTTTGAGCTCCGTGTAATGCGGCTTGCTAAAAAGGTGGCAGCCGGGGCGGATTTCATCCAGACGCAGTGTATCTTCAATGTCGAAAAATTTGAAAAGTGGATGGAAGGTGTGCGTGCCCGCGGCCTGCACAAACAGTGCTATATCCTCGCCGGCGTCACTCCGATGAAGTCAGTAGGTGCAGCCCGTTTCATGAAGAATAAGGTGCCGGGAATGGACGTACCGCAGGAAGTGGTTGACCGGATGGGTGCGGTGCCGAAAGAAAAGCAGCCGGATGAAGGCATTGCCATCTGTGTTGAGACCATCGAACGGCTGAAGAAGATCGAAGGTGTCGCCGGGTTTCATATCATGGCCATTGAATGGGAAGAAAAGGTTAAAGAGATTGTTGAAAAGGCTGGTCTTTTGCCCAGACCTCAAGTGTGATGGCGTCGTAAAAACTCTCCATCTGCTTCGTTGCTACAAATTTCCAATCATTTCGACGTACCTCTCGTACGCCGAAACAATTAAAAATTTGCGCGTCTCGCATATGAAGATTTTTACTTAGCCATTTTCAATCCAAAGTTTTTTTCAAGCTTGTCAAGTGTAAGAATTTGAAATAAAAAATACATGTTCTATGAGGAGGAAGTACAACATGGATGATAAGAAACTGATACTGGTTGTCGATGATGACCCTGATCTGGTTGAATCCCTGGCCATGAAGTTGGAGAGCCAGAATTACAAGGTTGCCAAGGCCTATGACGGAATGGAAGCCTGGGACCAGATTAAAAAAGAGCGTCCCGCGCTGATTATCCTCGACGTGATGATGCCGCGCAAAGATGGGTATGCCCTCTGTGATGAGCTGAAAAATTCCGAGGAGTATAAAGACATCATCGTCGTCTTGCTGACTGCTGTAGCCGATGCGATCAACTCGACCAATTATACCCATATGGGCGGTAAAACCACCCTGGCCGATGATTATGTGCCGAAACCCATCGATCTCGATAAATTGATGGAGATTGTCAGCGATAATCTGCAGTAAAACAAAGCGGGGTGCCGGTTCTTTACCGTGCCAGGAGGGGCCGGTGTCCCGCTTTTTTCGGCTGAATCTCATGTCGGAACTGTAAACACATTTGTCCATGTAATCCCTTTACAGATCCTTCGCCATCCTTAGTATAAGAGCTGTACAGGTTTGTGATGCAAAACGTGTGCTCAGAAGATAGTGGCAAAGTGAAGATCGGGGGCATCAAAATGAGCCCGGAGCTGGTGTTGATCAATCTCTCCCACCATCACCCCTCTTTGCTGCAGCGTATTGCCGAAGACAAAATCAATCTGGCTTTTTTGATTCGACGACAGATCGAAGTCGGTTCTGCCTGCAGTTTTTGTGTGGCACGAAAAGATGTTGGGAGGGTGACAGGGTTTATGGGACAGGTTGCCTTCGAAGCTGGACATGTTGAAATAATCGATTTGGTCGCAACACTCTCGATTTTTCCCCATAATGGAAGCCTGGCTGTGCTTGGCGCTACGGTAAGGATACTCGGAGAGGCTGGAATCCCAATTCATGCTCTTTGTACATCCCTGTCGTCCTTGTCGATGGTCATCGACCATCGACTTCTTCAATCCGCGGTTAATGCCTTGCAGAAGGAATTCAATCTGCCCGTCAACCATTCACCGTTCCACTCGGATTACGATCTGAACCCGGACCACAGTTAAGCATCCACTATTGTTTGGAGAAACCATGCCGGAGACCGTTGCTGCCTATTGGGAATCTAAGATACGGATATACGGTTTCAGGGAAAAGACCGGCCTGATGCTCCTTTCCTTTGTCCTGCCATTGGGGCATATGGAGAACTGGGGAACACGCCTGGAAGATTTGGCTCAGGAGTGTGGCTCTTTTGCTTTGACCTTTCTTAGACAGCTTGATCAAAAATCGGCGCAATTCTGCGTTGTCCTTGAGGAAAAACAAGATACTCTCTGCCATAAACGGATCAAGGAGGTGATAAAAAACGAGACGGAAATATCACTTACTCTTGACTTTCCCGTCGAGATGATCTCTTTTCATGGACCGCATTTTCAGGATCGTTACGGGATTGCCCATGCCGCCTTTGCCGCTCTTGAGAACGGAGATATGCCGATGCTGGCAGCCGGTTGTGCAGGAACGAATGTTTGTATCCTTGTCCCGGAAAATTGCGCCCAAAAGGCTATACGATTATTGGCAGAAACCTTTATTGTGCCGAAGTCGGTTGAAGATGACGATCAAAGATAAAAGGGTCATGACATCATGGTACTGATTGATAAGGATTTTGACTGGAGGCTACGGGTCTTCGACTCCATGTCTTTTCCTACCCTTATCCTCAAACCCGATAAGACCATCATTGCCGCCAACGAGATCTTTCTGAGGCAGATTAATGCCGATCTGTCGCAGATTGTCGGGAAGACCTGCAAAGAGATATTCCGCAAACACTCTCCCTCCCTTTATTTTCCCTGTGCGGGCGATGAATGTCCGTTGAGAAAGACCGTCAAATATAAGGCCGGACAGTCGGTTCTTCTAAAGATCAAAGGCTCCGGAAACCGGGAACGGTGGGAGGATCGAGTCTTTTCCCCGATTTTAGGCGATGACGGTGAAGTAAAATACGTTATTGAAAGCTTCCGCGACGTCACACGGGTAAAAACGCTGGAAAGAATGTACAGCGGTGTCTGGGAATTGATCGATAAGGTGGTGCAGAGTTCTGTCCAGGCCATTATCGCCTCGGATCGAAGTGGTACCATTATCCTGATGAACCATGCCGCCGAAGAACTCTTTGGCTATTCGGCAAGGAATGGCCGTAAATTGAACATCGAAGACTTTTATCCCCAAGGAATTGCCAGAGAGCTCATGAAAAAGCTTCGGGATGAAGACTATGGAGGGCAGGGCAAGCTGCCACTTACCAAGGTCGATATCGTCACCAAGAGCGGTGTCACGGTCCCGGTCGAGATGACCGCAGCCATCATCTATGAGGATGGACGGGAGGCTGCGACGGCGGCCATCTATACCGATCTCAGGGAAAAACAGGCTGTGGAGAAAAAGCTGATGGAGGCTCAAAGTCAGCTCGTGCAGTCTGAAAAGATGGCTTCCATGGGCAGGTTGGCAGCTGGTGTAGCCCACGAGATCAATAATCCGCTGACCAGCATACTGCTCTATGGAAATCTCATGTATGAAAAGATGGAAACAACCTATCCTATGCGGCAGAGCCTGGAATATATCATAGAAGACGCTCAGCGCTGCAAGGAGATCGTCAAAAATCTTCTCGCTTACAGTCGCCAGACCAATCCGTCCAAAGGAATATTTCAACTTGGAAAGCTGGTGGGCGACAGCCTGGGGCTCATCCATGACCAGAAGCTTTTCATGAACGTCAGGATCATCAATGAGGCGGCAGATAAGTCGATATATGTCAACGCAGATAAAAACCAACTCTGCCAGATTGTCATCAACCTGACAATCAATGCCATAGATGCGATGAACGGAAAGGGGACCTTGGCCTTTTCTGTCTATAAAGATGAGAAGAACCAAAAGGCCTACCTGGAGGTTACCGATACCGGATGCGGCATTCCCGAGGAGAATATCTCCAAGATATTCGATCCGTTTTTTACAACCAAGGAACTTGGTAAGGGAACAGGACTTGGGTTAAGTATGGCCTATGGGATAATGGAAGAAAATCAAGGACGTATTTTTGTGAAAAAAACAGGTCCGGAAGGGACCACCATTGCAATGGAATTTCCGTTGTTGAATAAATCGGCGGAAATATTGTTTGATTCGATCGGATAGAGAAGGACTCGTTGGAAAATGATTGACGAAATAGGAGCACATGATTTTTTTCGCCCACAGATCCTTGTGGTGGATGATGAGGAGCGGATAAGGGAGGGTTGCCGTATTGTTCTCTCGGAGCTTGGTTATGACGTGGACCTGGCCTCCGATGGGGCAAAGGGCCTGCAGATGATCGAGGAGCGGCATTTCGATATTATCCTGCTCGATTTGATGATGCCCACGATTTCAGGATTCGATGTCCTGGCACGGGTTTGTGATCTGCACCCGGATACGGTGATCATCGTCATTACTGGCTATGCGACAATTGAGCATTCCATCGAGGCCATGAAGAAGGGGGCCTTCGACTTCATTCCGAAGCCTTTTGATCCGGAACAGTTGCGGGCGGTTGTCGCCAAGGCGATCAAGTATACCCGTGCCCTGCAGGATATCACCGACACAAAATCCCGGCTCAAGATGGTGGTCAATCGTCTCACCGATGGTGTCCTGACCACTGATGATCAAAAACGGATCGTGTTGGCCAATCCGGCCTTCCTGCATTTGATTGGTCACCATGGAGAAAGCGTGATCGGGCATACTGTTGAGGAGTGTATTGCAAATGAAACACTTCAGCAGATGATCGACCAGGCCCTCTCCATGCCGCTTACCACCTATCGTGAAATCACAGGGGAACTCGTCTGGGACGGAACCGATGAGAAGGTTCTCGGTGTGAAGTGTTCACCTTTCAGAGACCGGACGGGTCGCAATCTCGGTACGATCACCGTCCTCCATGACATTACGGCACTGAAAAAAATCGACCAGATGAAATCGGATTTCGTCTCCATGGTCGCCCATGAGATTCGCAGCCCCATGAACTCTCTCCTGATGCAGATCAAGATCATCCTTGACGGGCTTGCCGGGGATGTCACTGACAAACAGACGGAAATCCTGGGAAGGGCCTCGGATAAAATCCTTAATCTCACAAACATGGTCTCGGAGCTTCTCGACCTGGCTCGAATCGAATCGGGGCTGATTACCCATGAGAAAGAGACGGTTGATATCAATACTCTTCTCAGTGAGCAGGTAACGTTCCATGAGGCAGGAGCAGGGGAAAAGAAAATTGCCATTCGTCTTGAAATGGTTCCCAACCTTTCGTCTATTTGTGCGGATCGTCGCGGTCTGGACGAGGTGTTCACCAATCTGATCACCAATGCAATCAAATATTCGCCTCCGGGTGGGTCTATTTCCATCTCGGCCAAGGTGGAAAACAACTATCTGGTAATCAGGGTCTCCGATACGGGGTTTGGTATTCCCGAGGAGGATCTTGAGCGGATATTTGTCAGGTTCTATCGGGTTAAGGACAGTCAGACACGGGAGATACACGGGACCGGCCTGGGGCTTGCCATCGTCAAGAGCATCATTGAGGCTCACCACGGTAGGATCAAGGTGGAAAGCCGTCTCGGAGAGGGAACGACCTTCACGGTGATCCTGCCCTTTGCCAAGTCCGCCGAATGCAAGGGGTGTGGGGGATGAGTCCGATGCATTTATATCCAGCTCGGACGGAGAGGTGATTGCTTCTCGCCCCGGCTGCTCAACTCTTGAGTCTGCGTTTAAAGAGCAATGCATTTGGCAATACGTATGGATTATCAATAAAAAATGTTCAGCAGGGAGTTGAGATAGAATGTATTTGGAAGAAAAAAAGGGTTGAAAAGATACCCCCTTGTTCGATAGAAAGATACCGTATGGTTTTGTCTACCGGAATATTCAACTGGGTTTTCCAGGCTCATTTTTGGAGCCGAAGCTATTCCCGACCCCAGGAGATTAACGAGGTATCGTGCATCAGGGAACACCGTGAAAACTCCGAACACGTCTTTCTCACGCCGCATTGCATCTTTTCTCAGTCTGGTTGTATTGGTTCTTCTGTTTGTTACATCCGCTTTCATTGTCGGGGTCTATTCATATTTCACCCTGACTGGTCCTTTGGGTTCGGATGCAAGGAGGGGTGTTGTGTACATCCTGCTGTTCCTGATGGCCGTGGCCTTTGTTGTCATTGCCTGCCCTTTTTTGCCGGGGCTTTCTCGAAACAAGCTGATGTTTTATTTGCGTATCCCAGTTTTTCTTGGCCTGCTGGCCTTTCTCATCTTTCAGCTTGTCGATGCCCCGCCGCCTAAAGAGCTTTATACCAAGGCGGATTTCTCCACCTCCGGCCCGGTGGCAAATGACTCGAGTCTGCTTTTGGAGCGGTTAATCGTGGATGATGCCGTCCGAATTCCGGACCTCTCGAACCTCCTGAACTCCGATCAACTTCAGGATATTCTCCAGCACAGGGGCGACATCGAAAAAGCCTGGACCAATATTATCGGAAAGAGGCAAATTATCCAACGACTTGCCGGATATCCGATACTTGAGAATATAAAGGCTGCCAACAACGGACTTCCCCTGCCTCTCCATAATATTTCCAGGATTGCCCATATCTATCAGCTCTATGCTCTTCTGCAGGCTCGTGGTGGGAACCTGGTTCGAGCAGTAGCCACTGTCTGCAGCCTCCAGGAGGTTGCCGGAAAGGCAATGGCAGGTTCTTCGTATCTGGTTCAAAAAATGATTTGGCTCTCCGTTGCCCGTACGAATCTTCGCGTAATTTACCGTATTGTCCTGGATAACCGGCTCATGCCTTCGGAGTTGGGACAGATTCAAACGGCCTTTGCGCCCCTGACTGACCGGGAGCTGTCCTTTACCATGCCCTGGCTCGAAATTTATCTCAGTGACAAAGACCGACTCGGACATTCGGTTGAGGAGATTATAAAAGGGAAGAGTCTCCCGGGGGGCAATCAACCTTTATTCCTGCGGCTCATTCCGGGATGGTTGCGGACGGTTATGTATCGGCTCACGTTCCAACCCAACAGAACCCTGGCCATGTTGCAGACCTTTTGGGCACCTGTTATCGAGCAATCGAAAAAGGGACGGCTGTTCGGCGATATCCATCCGTCAGGACAGAAGACTTTTGTGCCACCACCACTTCAAAACCTGAGCGGCTGGTATTTTTTCAGGCCACCGGATTTCACAGCCTACGACAGGTCCGGGTTGCGGCTGAAGGTGCAGACCGGCATGTTCATCGTTTTTCTAAATACCAAACTCCGTAATGCAGACATTCAGCCCCTGTATCGCTTCAGTGACGCGAGGATGATGATATTCAGAGACAAGGCCTTGATCTGGGAAGGAAACGATGGGAAATTCGGGACCGATGATGATATTGTTCTCAAGGGTCTTTATTGAAAAAGAAAGGGTTGATATATTTCCAAAGTCGGTAGGCTCTATTATTGGACGTGCATCAAATGGGTCAGAGGAAGGACAGGTGCAATTGAAAGCCGGAGGGCTAAAAAAACCCCGCGTTATGCGGGGTTTTTTTTCAGCTATTTTGAAGGTGAAGCTCTTAGATTCTTTGCACTTTGTCAGCAGCAGGACCTTTTGGGCCATCTACAATTTCAAAACTTACGCGGGAGCCTTCATCAAGGGATTTGAATCCTTCCGACTGAATTGCAGAATAGTGAACGAAAACATCCTGTCCTCCGTCTTGCTCGATAAATCCGAAACCCTTTGAATCATTAAACCACTTTACTGTTCCTTCTGCCATTTGACTACTCCTTTTGTACGCAGTTCCTTTATGGAACCAACATGATAAAAAACCGATCGCAATCTGGACCGGGAAAAATATGTGTGCAAAAAAAAAAGACCGCCAAAGCAAATTGAGGTGCTTCGCGGTCGCAGAACAGACACTATTACAATGTTTCTCTAGATCTTTGCACAACAATTATCTGTTGGTAGCATAGGGTTGCTGGAAAAGCAATCATTTTTTTTGTGTCTTGGAAAAATAATGGTATTTTGGGATAGGTTTATGTGTAGTATAGAAGGGGATTTTTTCATCCTCATCAGTGCAGAAAGGAATAAATTTCCTCTGCCAGCTCTCTTCCAATGCCTGGAATATCGGCGAGTTGTCCTGTCGTTGCTGCCTTGATCCGTTTCAGGCTGCCCAGGTTCTTGAGGAGCGCCTTTTTTCTGGCAGGACCGACGCCGGGAATCCGGTCGAGTTCGGAAGCAAGGGTTGATTTTCGGCGAAGCCTTCTGTGAAAGGTGATCCCGTAGCGATGGGACTCATCCCGTATCCGCATCAGATAGAGCAATACAGGGTCGTGGGCGGGAAGAATTATGGGATTTTTCCGTCCTGGTTTGTAGAGTTTTTCCCCCTCGTCATCACGTTCTTTGGCGATACCGATCCAGTCGATAGTATTTATTATGCCCAGTGTTCCGGCTACCTGCATGGCCATGCCCAGTTGGCCGCGACCGCCGTCCACGACGAAGAGGTCCGGAAGAGTATCTTCTTCGATTCCTCGTTTCAGCCTCCGTTCCAGGACCTCGCCCATCATGGCATAATCGTCTGGACCGGAGACCGTCTTGATTTTGAAATGGCGAAAATTGTTCTTGGCTGGTTGACCCTGACTGAAATTGACCAGGGAGCCCACAGCCTGTTTCCCGCCGATATTGGAGATATCCAGACACTCGATGGTTTCGGGTGGGCGATCGAGATGCAGCTTCCTCTGCATGGCAGCCGACAGGCTCTGCCAGGAGCGTTCACGGTTGTCTCGTTCGGCAAAGACCTGCTCGGCGTTGGTCTTGGCCATGGTCATCAACTCCATCCTGCCGCCGCGTTTGGGAATCACAATCTCAACCTTGCCATCGGCCACATCGTTGAAATGTTCATTGAGAAGATCCAGATCATCGGGTTCAAGGGGCAGGAGAATCTGGTGTGGCAGGTTGCTTCCGTGAAAATAGTATTGGTTCAGTATCTGAGAGAGTAGGGCCTGATCGTCACCGTAAGGGTCCTCCAGGAAATAGGTGCGGCTGCCGCTGATGGTGCCGCTTCGAACGAACAGGATCGCGATGCTTACCGCAGCATCTTTTCTGACCATGCCAAAGACATCTTGGTCCTTGGAGTGTCCTGCGATGATGATTTGTTTTTCCAGGGTGTAGTTCAAGGCCTGAAGCTGGTCACGGAGGGAGGCGGCTTTTTCAAATTCCAGGGCCTCGGAGGCCTCACGCATATGTTTGCTCAAACTGGCGACCAGATCGGTTTTCCGGCCTTCCAGGATCATCAGGATCTTCTCCACATGTTCCTGGTACTTCTTGCGGACCTCGGGACTCGGATCGACGCAAGGAGCCAGGCAGTGTTGCATTTGGCCGTTAAGGCATGGCCTTTTGCGGGGACGCAGTTTCTCGCCTTTACACCTGCGAAGGGGAAAGAGATCGGTTATCAGCTTCAGGGTGGCCCACATGGATGAGGCTGAGGAGTACGGGCCGAAATATCTGGCTCCGTCGTTCGTCCTGCGCCTGGTCATCATTACCCGTGGCCATTCGTCCTGGACGGTAACCTTGATCAGAGGGTAGTTCTTATCGTCGCGCAGGATGATGTTGTAACGTGGTTTATGTTGTTTGATCAGGGATGCCTCGAGAATCAGAGCCTCTTTCTCCGTGCGGGTGATTAAAGTCTCAACTTTATCGACCCGATCCAGCATCATCCGGGTCTTGTTATGCTCTGCGCCGGAAAAACGGGCATAGGAAGCGAGGCGTTTCTGCAGGTCTTTGGCCTTGCCAACATAGAGAATGGCCGATTTCTTGTCCAGCATCATATAGACGCCGGGGCTGTGGGGAACTGTTGCGAGGAAATCGGAAGGGAACATGGTATGATGGAAACTCCTGGTAAGATCAGTAATTATGCTATGATTGAAAAAAACGGTAGGTATTGCCGCCGTAGCTTTTGGCTTGATACATTGCCATGTCAGCATGTTTGAGCAGGGTGGTGTCATCTTCTCCATCTTCTGGAAAATATGCTATTCCAATACTCGTGCCAACCCGTAACTCGTGTCCGTTTATGAAAAAAGGATTTGATAATGCGGTGATGATCCTGTCTGCAACTATGGTTGGATTAATTTGTTGGCTGTCAGTCTCATGAAGAACGATCACGAATTCATCTCCTCCAATTCTGGAGAGTGTGTCATTGCCGCGAATACACCTGGATAGTGTATTGGCAACCTGGCAAAGAAGAGTGTCGCCCACATCGTGACCGTACCGGTCGTTGGCTCTTTTGAAATGGTCGAGATCGAGGAACATAAGAGCGACTCTTTGTTGTGCCCGTCCAGCCATGATAAGGGCCTGAAGAATTCGGTCCTTAAGCAGGAATCGATTTGGCAGACCGGTGAGCTGGTCATAGAATGCCATGTTCCGGACTTGCTCTTCTGTTTCGACAAGCTCAGTTATATCGTTTACAGTGAGAACGGCACCTATCGTCTTTTTTTCGGTGGTGATAGGCGTTATCGTAAATTGAAAGATTCCTTCCGACCTTCCGATCTCTTGCGACCATATGACTTTCTGATGTTGCATCAGCAAGGCAACATCCGGCCAATCTTTCGGTGGTTCCTGAGAATCAAAGAGTACAGATGCTGCATTCTGGCCATGTACTTTTGTAAGAGAAACCCTGAACCAGTCTTCAGCTATCCTGTTCATTGTAACAATCCGCCCCTCTGTATCGAGTGTTACCAACGCCTCGTGCACCGAGTTGAAGGTGAGTTGCCAGTTTTTGGCGGCAATTTGCAGCGAATCGAGCGCTGAATGGAGTTTTTGGGTCAGACGAAGAAAGGCTGTTGCCAGAAGACCGATTTCATCATGGGAGCGAATTGTCTTCAGGGTATCTATGGAAGAATCGAACAAAGCGGAGCCTTCTTGATTCTCGATCTGTTCAAGGTTGACGGTGATCTGGGAGGCGACACGTTCTAACTGGCTCAGCGGTTTTGTAACAAGACGGATGGCTCCGGCTCCTATGATTATAACCAGAAGTAAGGAGATGCCGGACATGAGAAGAATGCTCGTGCGAGCGTTTTTTACAGGTGCGTAGGCCTCCTTTTGAGTGATCTGGACGGCTGCATACCAATCGCTGTTGGCAATTGGTCTGACTGCGATCAACATCGGTATGCCGAGGGAGTTAATTGTTTCGCCCGCGCCGACAAAACCATGAAGCGCGGCCTCTAAGACCTTGTTCTTCCCTTCTGGCACCAAGGTCATCATCCGTTTATCCTCTGGGTGCAGAATCAGGCGGCGGAATTGGTCAAAGACATAGATATATCCTGTGTTTCCGATCTTTTCTTTGCGGTATGCCAGGAGGTCATCCTGGGAGTAGAGGCGTACTGAACAGGCAACAATGGCGATGAGTTTGCCACTGTCTTTATCCAGTATTGGGGCGGTAAAGGTTAGAACGGGTTGATTGGTACGTTTGGAAATATAGGTATCACTCATTACGCCCCGGTGTTCCTGGACGGTTCGCTTGTAATAGCTCCGGTAGGCGAATGATTTACCGTAAAGTTCAGGATGGGATGGGGCATCTGCTATAAGAATTCCATCCTTGTCAAGTATATAGATACCATTGCCGAACCTCGGGAAGGTTCTGGAGAGGTTTTCAAGGTGGATTTCCAGGTTCCTGTGGTTGGTAGCTACGAGGTCTTCAACAGGGAGGACGGAGGCGATGGAGCGAGTGTCTTCAAGTCTCTCTTTAATAAAGGTGCCAATCCCGTGAGCAGTTGTTATTGCTTGACTATCAACACTCTTAAATATGGTCTGCCTGAGTGATTCCTCTTGGTAATGCAGTAAGATGAGGCTCGAGATTGTCAGGATCATGGAAATGATCACTGCCAAAAGTGCTGTGGTTTTAGACCCGAGACTCATTCGCTACGACCTTGGTTTCTGAAAATTCGTGTTTTTTTGAATAGAGCAAAGAGGGGCACCCTTTTTTAATTATATATGTTTACATCGGAATTTGACAGTAATCCATTATGATTATTGTGTAGCTCGGCTTTAATAGTCCCCCCTTGGGGCGTCGGCGTTCATTTGTATTATATTTTTGAATTCGTAAAGAAACAATCGGACATCTTTGCTCCCCTCTTTACATTTTCCTGTTGATTGTGTACAAAGATGCACTACAAACGATAGTCTACCAGGTGCCGCGTTCTTGACAGGAACAAGGTGAAAAGGGAATACGGTGTGAATCCGTAACGTTGGGCCGGCGCTGTAAGCGGGGACAAGGTCTGCATTCCGCCACTGACACTTCGGGAAACCGGGGGTCGGGAAGGCGCAGGCCAAGGATGATCCGCAAGTCAGAAGACCTGCCTGGAAGAATAACGACTTTTTAGTCCGCCAAAAGTCCACCACAGACCATATCCGGTCTGTGGTGGACTTTTTTTTTGCCCACCGGCTAAAAAGCACGGCATCTCCGGATGACTGATTCCGATGCGCCGGTAACGCAGTACAGAGAAGTTTCATAATTTTGAAATCTTCTCAGAGATTTCCAGAGGAAGACACATGAAGACACAAATTGAATTAGCAAGAGAGGGCGTGATAAGTGGGCAGATGCAGAAGGTTGCAGATGATGAAGGCTTCACCGGTGAAGTGATCCGGCAGCGGGTGGCGGACGGCCATATCGTCATCCCGGTAAGCCCCGTTAGACCCACCCAGAAGGTCGTCGGAATAGGCAAAGGACTCAGGACCAAGGTCAACGCCTCGATTGGCACCTCCTCGGATATCTTCAATATCGAGCTCGAGGTGGAAAAGGCCAGGATGGCCGAGACCGAGAAAGCCGACACCCTGATGGAACTGTCCACCGGCGGAAACCTCGACAAGGTCCGGCGGGCGGTGCTTGAAGGCTGCGGTTTGGCCGTGGGGAATGTCCCCCTGTACCAGGCCTTTGCCGAGGCGGCGAAGGAAATATAAAAACCCGAACAAGCTGGATACCGAATACCTCTTCGACCTGATCGAGAAGCAGCTTGCCGACGGCATTTCTTTTATGGCTATCCACTGCGGCATCAACCGGTTTTCCATCGAGCGGCTGCGCAAACAGGGGTACCGCTATGGAGGGCTGGTCTCCAAGGGTGGTACCTTCATGGTCTCCTGGATGGAGTATAACAACTGCGAAAATCCCCTCTACGAGCAGTTTGACCGGGTCTGCAACCTGATGAAAAAATACGATGCGGTCCTGTCGCTTGGAAACGGCATCCGGGCCGGTGCCATTCATGACAGCCATGACCGGGCCCAGATGGCCGAGATGGTCATCAACTGCGAACTTGCGGAACTGGGCCGCGACATGGGCTGCCAGATGATGGTGGAAGGTCCGGGCCATGTCCCGCTCGACGAGATTGAAGGCAACATCATGCTGGAGAAGCGAATGAGTGGTGGGGCACCGTATTACGTCCTGGGACCGCTACCGGCGGACTCGGGAGCCGGTTACGACCATATCACCGCAGCAATCGGTGCGGCAAGCTCGGCCAGGCACGGCGCCGACCTGATCTGCTATATCACTCCGGCCGAGCATCTGGCCCTGCCCAATGTCGATGACGTTCGGGAAGGGGTCAGGGCGACACGGCTGGCAGCCAGGATCGGCGATATCGCCAAATATCCGGAGCGACGGGACCACGAGAAAAAGGTGGCCCTGGCCCGTCGCGACACCGATTGGAAGGAGCATTTCAGCCTGCTGATGTTCCCGGAAAAGGCGGAAGAGATTCGCAAAAGCAGGACACCTGAGAATACCAGGACCTGCACCATGTGTGGTGATTTCTGCGCAATGGAACGGGGAATGAGTCTTTTTGAGAAGGATATCAGCAAGGAAAAAACGAGGTAATGTTTCGTCAGCACTTCATCTGGAGTCTATGTTTACCTGAAGCACTGCCGAAGCATTAACGGCAGTGCCTTTTAATACGCAACTTTCCGGGTTTTGGTAATATTCGGAAAGAACCTTTTTTCGGTCCTTATTGATTGCTTTCAGGAGAATCCAGAATTCAGGAGTCGGAATTCAGAAAACAATTAAATAACAACCAACCTATCTCGCTCCTGCCTTATCCAAGTGCAGCTCTGAAAAGGGCTTTGGTGTACTCGTGCCCGGGAGAGGCGAAGATCTCCCGGGCAGGGCCTTTTTCGACGATACGGCCATTCTTCATAACGACGATCTGGTCGGCCAGGGCGCGGATCACCCTCAGGTCATGGGAGATGAACATATAGGTCATTTCATGGCGTTTTTGCAGTTCTTTGAGCAGGTCTATGATCTGGGCCTGGACGGTCATGTCCAGGGCCGAAGTCGGCTCGTCGAGGATCAGGAATCGGGGTTGCAGAACAATGGCCCGGGCGATGGCGATACGCTGGCGCTGACCTCCCGAGAACTCATGCGGATAGCGATAGGCCATCTCCGGTTTCAGTCCGACCTCGGCCAGGACGGCGGCAACCCGGTCTATATGCTCCTGGGCAGTCAGGCTCCGAAAGTGGATTTTGAGGCCCTCGCCGACGATGTCTTTGATGGTGAGACGTGGCGACAGCGAAGAATACGGGTCCTGGAAGACGACCTGGATCTCTTTGCGCAACGGGCGCAGGGCTCGGTAAGGAAGTGTCTGCAGGTCGTTATCGGCAAAATGAATTGCTCCCTGACTCTTGACCAGCTTGAGAATTGCCATGCCCAGGGTGGTCTTGCCGGAACCCGATTCCCCGACAATTCCGCAGGTCGTCCCAGCTTTGATGGAAAGATCGACATGATCAACAGCCTGTATTGCCTTGTGTTTCCTAGATAAAATTTCTTTCCATCCTGATTTGAGCCGGAAACTGCAAGTGAGGTCACGGGTGGATAACAGAATCGGGCTGTCTTTTTTTATCTCAGGGGCGCCATCGGGGACCGAGGCCAGTAACCTGCGGGTATACGGTTCTTGGGGATTTGTAAAGATCTGTTTGCTTGGCCCCTGTTCGACGATCCTGCCCTCATTCATGATCGAGATGCTGGTCGCCATCTTCCTGACCATCGCCAGATCATGGGTAATAAGGAGCACGGCCATTTCATACTCTTCCTGCAGATCACGGATCAGTGCCAGGATTTGGGCCTGAATGGTCACATCGAGGGCCGTTGTCGGCTCGTCGGCGATAAGCAGGGCGGGGCGGCAGGCAAGAGCCATGGCAATCATGACCCGTTGGCGTTGCCCACCCGAGAGCTGGTGCGGAAAGACGTTCAGCTTTTCTTCAGGATTGTCAATGCCGGTGCGTCCAAGTAGACCGATGGCCTCCTTCCTGGCTTCGGCGGACGAGAGTGAGCGGTGGAGAAGGAGCGGTTCCACCAGTTGATTGCCGATCGGGTAGACCGGATTCAATGAGGTCATCGGTTCCTGGAAGATCATTGCAATCCGGTTGCCGCGGTATGACCGGAGGTTCTTGAGGGAAAGAGAGAAGAGATCGACACCTTGGAAATAAATCGAACCCTGATATCGAATGGCGCTATTCTCCTCGAGTAAGCGAAGGATGGAAAGCGCCGTGACAGATTTCCCGGACCCGGACTCTCCTACCAACGCGACGGTCTCGGACTCGCCTACACTCAGGGAGACGGAATTCAGAACCTGGACCTGGTTGGCCGTGCCGTTTGCCGATTCAACGGAAAACCAGGCATCCAGGCCGTTGATGGAAAGAAGTTCCTCACCGGTACCTGACGAACGGTCGCTGCTCTGATTCTGCCTTGACCTCTCGGTCATGTCCTACTCGTTTGCATTTTGCCGTAAGTGTTCATTGTGTCTTGTTCCGGAATGTTGTGTCGCTTAGGGTCTGTCAGATTTCCTGACAGCCAGCTTAATAGCGGATGGAAAAATCGGAAAACGATTGATCCTGATCGAGTTCCGTGGCGATGACCCGGGTAACGGAGGCCATCGGAGAGCCTTGGTGTAACCAGGCGAGCATCTGTTCTATCTGGTCGGAGTTTCCGGAAAAGACTGCCTCAACCGAGCTGTTGCGAAGGTTGCGTACCCATCCGACCAAACCGAGCCGCTGGGCCTCTTTTCTTGTGTAGTCTCGGAAATAAACGCCCTGAACCCTCCCTTCTATGGTTGCGTGGATGGTTTTGTCTGCCATATGTCACCTCCGGTCGGTCGTCTCTTTCAGGAAGTTGGCGATTTCATTGTTGGCTATCTTTTCCATTTCCTTAAAGGAGATGGTCATGCCGATATCAAAACGATTGCTTTGATATCTCTCGACCCGAACAACGGTGCCGATCAGCAGGAGCGGCTCATCGTCCTTAATCGGGACACTTACCTGGATTCGTGAACCAAGCGGCAAAGGGTCCTTGTTTTCGAAAAGAATTCCGCCGATGCAGATATCCTTGCTCCTCGCATCATAGGAAAGAGAACCGTTGAATCCGAGTTCCTTTATCTTGACCGGTTGATTGAACTTGACCCGCAGGTATCGCCTTTTTTCCTCCTTATAGAAGGAGATGGTGTTTTTTCCGGCCCCCTTGGCGAGATAGAGGGCGCTGTCCGCCTTATGTAAGAGCTCCTCGGGATTGTTGGCGTTTGCCGGGAAAGAGGCAAGACCTCCACTGATGGTCACTTTGTACGGTTCGCCGTTTGCGTCGAGTTCCATTTGCTGAATCCGCAGGCGAATCCGTTCGGCCAGAACATAGGCATGGATATTCTCGCTGTGGGGCATCAAGAGGATAAATTCTTCTCCGCCGTACCGTGCGGCTATATCGCTGTCTCGTTTTTCCTCTTTGATAACCGTGGCAATGAGCCGCAAGGTCTCGTCGCCGACCTTGTGGCCGTAAGTATCATTAACATCTTTGAAATCATCTACATCGAGAAAGAGGACCGAGACATCGGTGTTATACCGTCTGGCAAGGGAGAGATGCTGCTCGAAGATCTGGTCAAAATATTGTCGATTGAAAAGAGATGTAAGGCTGTCATGGGTGGTACCCTCGACAACTCTTGTAAAGTCGCTTTCCTCGACTATCTTCGGGCGGTCAAAATTTTCCGGTGATAAAGAGAGAAAGTCGCAGAGGGCTGTAACGAGATCGACATTTCGGTTTAAGGCGCCTTTCATGGACTCCCTGTGTCTCAGCACCTTTCGCCAGTATTCCGTGGCCTTTTCAATGGGAAGTTCCAGAGTGGCAAGAATCTGGAAGATGCTTTGATAGGTGGCCTTGCCGTGCTGCTCGATTATTTGGTTGAGGTCGTTGATGAAGGTATCGTCATCGGTGGCCTTCAACCTGCATGCGAGTATGGATTCTCGGATGGGATCCATGGAGTTCTCCTCTGTTTCCTGTCTTTGAGTGGAATCTCTCTATTTTGCAGAGCCTCAAATTATACCACAACGGTGTGTACGTTGCCAGCTCCTCTTTACGTCATATCCTGTGTCGGATACATACAGGATGAATAATCAAAAAAAACCTGATTACCCCTGAAACTATAGCCTATCGGAATGGAAGGGAGTGAGCTGTCTGTCAGCCATGGTGTACAGGCGATGAGGTCGCAGGGTAGCGTCCGGAAGCGATGTCCTCTGCCGGATTGTTCCTTTCAGCTTTACAAAAGTATGCTTTGTTCGGATGAACCAAAAAAAAGGAGAGTGGGGTATATGTCCACTCTCCTTTTATACCGATAAGTGCGCCAAATGGAAGTTTTATCCGCCTCCGATCATTGGGAAAATGCCAAGCTGGTCACCATCCTTCAGTTTGGTGTCAAAGTTGCAGTGGCGGGAAGAGATCATGGTAACGCCGACGGCGTTGATATCGATTTTCAGATCGTCAATAACTTCTGCAACCGTCGTCTCGTCAGGATATTCTTTCATTTCCTCGATAAAGCGGCCTTCACGGAAGAAGGCAAAGAGTCGGACCGTGATCTTCATCTAAAAATTCCAAAATGAATCAATTTCCTCTCCGGCAAAATCCCAGACAACATTGTGGGGTGGAAGAGGTTCGTATTCGAAAAATTCAGGCAACCTGTCGTCGGCTTTGGTAAAACCGGCGGCCTCGTTAAAGGCCTTTTCCGTTTTCAGGATATGCTTTCCGAGGTTAACGACATCGTCGCCGGTAAGGGCTATGCCGAATCGCGCGTTGAGCATATCGATCAGGGCTGGCAGACAGGTGGTGTCATCGAGTGCGGCAAAGGCGATAAACAGGCACATACCCGTTGAATCGATTGCTGCTGTTGCAATCTGCAGATTTCGGGAAAGCTCCACCTGTCCCTCCTTGGAGAGTGGATCCACCGAGCCGCCGACCTTTAAGATATTGGTGGCGACGGAATACCCCATGGTATGATCGGCCCCCATGGTGGAGGTCGCATAGGTGATGCCCATGCCTTTTATGGACCGGGGATCGTAGGCCGGGATGGCCTGGTTCTTGACCACCGGTACCCTGGAGACGCCGAAGGCTTTGCCCACTGCACCTGCGCCGCCGCCGATGATCCGACCGAGGCCTGTACCTTTGCCGACTTCATCCTTGAGGATTCGACAGATTCCGGCTCCGTCGCCGAAGGGAAGAAGTCCACCTTCCATGGCCACACCCATGGCCACCGAGGTCTCGATGGTATCGATGCCGATGTCATCCATCAAAGAATCCGCCTCGGCGATATGGTCCAGGTCGTCAACGCAGCAATCGGCGCCCATGGCCCAGATCGATTCATATTCGAAGCCCGATGTCTTATATCCCTTGTTGATATCATTGTATATCTGGGAGCACTGAATGACACATCCGGGGTGGCAGCCATGTTTCGGTTTGCCGCCGCGTTCCATGATCTTGTCGTACATGGTTTCGCCCGAGATCTTGTCATGACCTGCAAATTGGCCGGCGGTGAAGTTACGGGTCGGCAGGCCGCCGGACTCATTAATGATGTTGACCAGGACATTGGTGCCGTATTGGCCAAGTCCCTGGCTGATCGGGTTGTCGACAAGAGCCTTGGCAAAGACCTTATTGGCTGCTTTAAATTTCTCAGGGTCGGCAATGGAAACCTTGCGGTCTTTGGGGTCAATGGTGATGAACTTGACCTGTTTGGAGCCCATTACTGCACCGAGTCCACCTCGTCCGGCGGAGCGCAGGTGCCCATCGGGGTCCTTTACCGAAATATTGGCGGCGGCCATCTTCATCTCTCCAGCCGAACCGATAGTGATAACTCCCAGCTTGTCAGCACCACGGGCGGCTACTGTTGCCACGACGTCGAAATTTCCCTTTCCGATCAGCTCTGTCTCGGCAGTAATCGTCACTCCCTCCGGGCTTAAGGCCAGGCTGTACCACTTGTCATCCGTGGGTTGGCCTTCAAGGATCAGGGCTTTACAGCCGCAGCGGGCAAGAAGCTGGGCGGCGGTTCCTCCGGAGTTGGATTCCTTGATTGTGCCGGTGAGTGGGCTTTTTGCTCCGAACGACATCCTGCCGGAATTGGCGGCGGGAGTCCCCGAGAGAAGGCCGGGTGCGATGACGAGTTTATTGTTGGGCCCCAAGGGATGGCAGGTGGGTGGGACTTCGGCTGCGACGATGGTGGATGTCAGACCGCGGCCGCCATGCCCTGCCCAGTCTGCTGGAACCTCCTCAATGCTTGTGGTAAGGGTGCTCATATTGACACGAAAAATTTTATCGCTCATGTCTTTCCTCCTTATTGTACGTTGGATTTTTGGGATGCGATTCTGTAATAGGTTGACGTTTTACCTTCTTGTCTGAAGTGCGTGCAGACAATGATGTTTTTTAAAAGGTTATCTCTTCTTGCGACTCTTCAAAAATCAAAATCCCGGGGCTCTTGGGTTTACCTGTATGGCGCAATCACTGCCGATACATTACCTTGCCGCAATCCCTGAGGTCATAGCCTCCGAGAGCAAGAATCTGGCGGTGGAATTCATCGCTTGATTCCATCAGCTCGAGAACGGCCAGCACCTTTTCATCACCAGCGAACTGTTCCGGAACAATCAGGTCGTAGCGCTCTTCGGCAACAGGGATGAAATCGAGGTTCAGCGCCCTGGCTGCGGCCAGAATCCCCATGCCGGCATCGACGCTGCCCGCGGCAACAGCCGCCGCTACACTCATATGGGTGTATTCTTCATGATCATACCCTTTTATGTCAGAGGGTTTAATATTCGAATCCTTCAGAATTTTGTCGGTAAGAAGGCGGGTCCCGGCTCCACCCTGACGGTTTATAAAGGTCAACTCTCTTGCGGCGATATCTGAGAAATTTTGTATATTTTTGGGGTTCCCTTTCCTGACGATCAGGCCTTGCTGCCGATAGCAGAGGTTCACAAGCTTAAGCGGCCGGTCGGGGAGGAACCGTTTGATAAAGGAGACATTGTACTCTCCGTTTTCCTCGTTGAGCAGATGGCTGCCTGCCAGATGGGCCTCGTTGCGACGGATGGCCATGATACCGCCCATGGAGCCCACATGGGCCGAGGAAATGCGGATGAGGGGGGTCCTCCTATGCAGCTGGTTGGCGATGAGGTCGAGGATGTTGTCGTGACTGCCGATAAAAACCAGGGTGGAATCGATTTCCGCCTTTGGCCGAACCAGCTCGACTTGCACCTTTTCTCCTGCTCCCACACCCTCGCTGCCAGTGGGAATGGTCAGAATGCCGTCGGCACGCACCAGGGACATGACCGCTCCCGCTCCTTTGCCCGATGGTGTTGCCATCAAGGTTCCGCCGACATTGCCGAGTGTTACCCTGACAAATTGATCAACACCCATGGAGGAAGGAAGCGGCCTGGACATGGTGGCCTCTAGGACCGGGTCGGACGGGGCATCCAGACCAAGAAATCCCGCGATCATCTCCCGGACAAAAAGGCGCATGGTCAGAATGGCCGAAACCGGATAGCCGGGCAGGCCGATAACCGGTGTGCCTTCCACGAGGCCCAGAATAACCGGCTTTCCGGGTTTAATTGCCACTCCATGGACGATGACCCTGCCCAGGCTCGATAGGACCTGGGCCGTGAAATCCTTGGTCCCGGCCGAGGCGCCGGCATTGAGGATCACCATATCGTTTTCCCTGGCAGCAGTAAGGATGGCGTCCTTCAGCTTGGCCTGATCATCGACCACCGGGGCCGAGCGTTTAGCGTCGGCTCCCCATTCCCGCAGGTAACCCGCCAGGATGCGCGAGTTGAATTCGATGATTTGGCCAGGTTTGGCAGCCGTTCCGGGTTGAACGAGTTCACTGCCGGTGGGGATAACCGTCACCTTCGGGGGACGTTTAACCTTGATTTCGGTGATGCCGGTGGCAAGCATCGCTCCCTGGTCGATGGGGCGGATTGTATGGCCTTCCGGGAGAATCAGTTCCGTGGTCACAATATCTTCACCGATGGTGCGCACATGTTGCCACGGGGTTGCGGGCATGGTCAGCTCAACTTCGGTTTCACTTAACTGGTTGACGTCTTCGATCATCACCACCGCGTTGAAGTCGGCAGGCAGCGCGTTGCCCGTGTTCACCGGCTGGAAACGGTCCGAAAGCAGGCGGACGGGGTTTGCATCGCTTGCCGCGGCAAGGTCTTCGAAATACACGGCAATGCCGTCCATGGCGGCGGCATTGTAAGAGGGCGATGACGTTCCTGCAAAGACCGGCTCGGCAGTGATTTTCCCAAGACAGTCATCGACGGCTATCGATTCCACCGGATGCCTGTCAAAAAAATCATTTTCCGAGAGGGCCTGGTGCCAGATGCGTTTTGCCTCGTCAAGAGGCTTGTTATAGACATAGATAGTTCTGTTCATGGATACAGCGTGACCTCGATCGGTGTACCTTTTGTCACACCCTGGCTGTGTTCATCGATGAGAAACCAGCCATGGGCACGGGAAAGGGTCGTTATGGCGCCTGATTTACCCAAAACGGGCTCGGCAACCCAGTCGTTTTCTTTTTTGGTAAGTTGAACCCGGATCAGGTCTCTTCTCCCTGGAGCCGAGTTGATATTTCTCGCCAGTACGGCTTTGATAACAGGAGAGGGAAGCTTATCCCGGCCCTGGAGCCCGGAAAGGTGCCTGATGGCAGGCAGAACAAAAAAGTCAAAGCAGACCATGGCGGATACCGGGTGGCCGGGAAGACCGAAAATGGGCGTGTTTTCCGAAAGGCCGATGATAATCGGTTTGCCAGGTTTCAGGGCTACACCGTGGACCAGGATGCCGGGTTCCCCCAGGGACTCTATTGCCTGCTCGCCGAGATCGCGCATTCCCACCGAGCTACCGCCTGAAAAGAGGACGATGTCATTTTCGGCAACCGCCGTTTCCAGCGCCGGAAGGAAATGCTCGATTCTGTCTGAGACGATTCCGTAGTCGGTGACGAGGGCTCCTGCTCTCTTGACGAGTCCCGAGATGGTTATACTGTTAATGTCTCGTATTTTACCCGGGGGTGGCGTCGTGGTGTAAGGAACGATTTCATCGCCCGTGGATAGAATCCCCACCGAAGGTCTGTGCGAGACCGTCACCTGAGCGATGCCTAATCCGGCCAGAAGACCGAGATCCTGGGGGCGGAGACGATGGCCGACAGGCAGGGCGGGAGTGCCTCTAGCGATATCTTCACCAATGGCGATCAGATTGGTGCCGACTCCGACAGGTTTCACGACCTCCAACATGGTCTCGTCTATCGGGACGGTATGTTCCAGCATGATCACGGCATCGGTGCCTGGCGGCAGCAGGCCGCCGGTGGAGATTTTGGCGCAGGCCCCGCGTTCTACCGTAATCTTTGGTAGTTCACCCATGAGTACTTCCCCCACGATGCGGAGATAGCCCGGCATGGACTCCGTTGCCCCGAAGGTGTCGGCGGCGTGGACTGCAAACCCGTCCATTGTTGAACGGGCATGGGAAGGCAGGTCTTCCGGTGAGATGATGGCGGTAGCCGTTACCCGGTCGAGCGTCTCGTATAGGGGTATGGTTTCAGACCGGAGGGGAGTTGCCTCAAGAGAGGTGAGTAGTATGTTCAGCGCCTCGTCGACAGGGGTGAGCCCCTTGCGTCCGAGCATGTCGCGGGTATTGTTACTCATTGTCTTTCTTGATGATGAGCTGTAGACTCTTTTCTTTTTGCAGCATCATGATGAGATCTTTGTTTTCCACGGTTTTACCCGTGAGCACGGCAGAGGTGATTTTCGAGAGCAGTGTAGGATGATCTGAGAGGAAATCAGCCAGACCGGGACCGGTAACTCCGACACCTCGGGCAAAAAGGGCTTCTCCTTTTTCCATGGCAATCATGTTGAAGAGCTTCAACTTTACGTTCATGGTTTCGTTTGGTCCCGGGGCATCGACGGTCGGGCTCTTTTGGGAGCGCAAGGCTGCATGCATGCTGTTGCGTCGGAAAATCGCGCCTGCAAGTCCGGGCATTGCCGCCGATATTGCCAAGGTCGGATTGTTGTCCGGGATGGGCACTTCCAGATCATCCACTGCTGAACCGTTTAAAAAAATAGTCTGGATACGGTTGGTTATATAGTCCTTAGTGAATCCGGGCAGGTTGCTCAAAAAATCTTCGAGGGAGCAAAGACTGGCTGTCTCAATGTCGACACCGCTCTGTAGGAGAATGGTGAATCGTTGAATTGAAGCTGGGTGAACCCGGATTTCAAGGCTGGGTGAATTTGTTTTTGCCATATTTACCAAGGCCAAGGCGATGCTTTATTGCATGAATGCGGTGGATGATATACATTTCTCTTTGATGGTGGCAAAATTCCACTCCGGCTGCATCGGTGCCGCAAATTTTTAATTGATACGACGTACAGTGAGTACGCGGAGACAATAAAAATTTCGCATACCTCTTGAAAGAAGCTTTTTACCCTGCCATCCCCGGATAAACAGCTTTTAAAAGATTACCCTGTTTACATCCTTTATAATGCGCATTGTAAAGGAATCCGGCAAGAATTACAAAAATAATCTAAGCAAATACATAAAAAAAAATGATAGCTTGGTCTCTAAAATGACCTGCAAGGAGACAGAATGACAGATTTGAGATTGCAACCCCTAGCCGGCCCGGTATCGTCCGGTCCGGTGGTGGCCGTTATTATGGATGGTGTCGGTATCGGTCCCCAGGACGAAAGTGACGGGGTCTTTATGGCCTATACACCGACTTTGGATTCGTTGCTCAAGGAAAATCTGATGACGAGGTTAAAGGCCCATGGGTTTGCCGTAGGTCTGCCAACGGACGGGGACATGGGCAATTCGGAGGTCGGACATAATGCCTTGGGGGCGGGACGGATTTTCCCCCAGGGGGCGAGGCTTGTAAACGAGGCCATTGAATCGGGTGCAATTTTTGTCGGCAAGGCATGGCAGGAGGTGGAACGGTGTGCAAAGGCGGGGGGAACCGTCCACTTTATCGGGCTTGTCTCCGACGGCAACGTCCATAGCAATGTCAGCCAACTGAAGGCCTTGCTTGACCACTGTGCCGAAAGCAATTTAAAGAGGGTTCGGCTACACGGTCTGCTGGACGGCAGGGATGTGGGTCAGAAGAGCGCTCTGGAGTACTTCGAGCCGTTGGAAAAAGGTCTTGCCACGCTTTCCAAGGACGGCCGCGATTATCGCTTTGCCTCGGGTGGTGGCAGGATGGTTACGACCATGGACAGGTACAACGCCAACTGGCAGGTTGTCGAGAACGGCTGGAAGGCCCACGTCCTTGGTGAGGGCCGGTTTTTCACCTCGGCCTGCGAAGCGATTGAGACATATTACCGTGAGGATCCGAAGATTACAGATCAGTATATCCCCAGTTTCGTCATCGCCGAAGACGATGCTCCTGTCGGAACCATTGAGGACGGCGATGCCGTGATATTTTTTAATTTCAGGGGAGATCGGGCAATTGAGATTTCACGTGCCTTCGATGAAGACGATTTTGATGAATTTGATCGGAAGCGGTATCCGAAGGTTTTTTATGCCGGGATGATGCAGTATGACGGAGATGCCCAGATTCCCGACAAATATCTGGTGGAGCCGCCGTCCATCAACAGGACGCTTGGGGAGTACCTCTGCGGAAGCGGTGTCACTTCCTATGCCATCTCCGAAACCCAGAAGTTCGGGCATGTTACCTATTTCTGGAACGGTAACCGATCCGGTTATATCGACGAAAACCTGGAAACCTATGTCGAAATCCCCTCGGACAAGGTGACCTTCGACCTGCGTCCGTGGATGAAAGCCGCGGAAATAACCGATGCCGTCATCGAGGCAATAGAGAGCGGCAAATACCGTTTTATCCGAATGAATTATCCCAACGGCGACATGGTGGGGCATACCGGTTTTCCCGTCTCTATCAGGATAGCCGTGGAGACGGTCGATCTCTGCCTGACCCGGCTGTTGCCGGTTATAGAAAAGGCCAGGGGGACGCTTCTGCTCACCGCCGATCATGGCAATGCCGACTGCATGTGGACCGAAAAAAAAGGGGTGAGGGCACCAATGGTTGCGCATACCAACAACCCGGTTCCTCTGGTCATCAAAGATTTTTCGGGAAAGAAACCTTATAAACTTGCTCCGGTGAAGAATCCCGGGCTTGCCAATGTGGCGGCCACCATCTGCTGTCTCCTTGGCTTTGAGCCGCCTGAGATGTATGAACCCTCTTTGGTAGTGGTTGGGGAACATGGCTGAAAAACTGAGTAAATCTGAGATGAAGCGTGTCTTCAAAAGAATTGAGGAGGCTGCTGCGGTTTTAGCTGAGCTGTCGAACAGTGATCTGCGGGAATTTCCGGGCAGCGCCGAGGTCCGTGAGGAGATCATCGCCTGCCGAGGGCTCAAGGGCGGAGCGCGGAAGAGACAGATCAAGTATCTTGCCAAGGTGATGCGGCAGGAGCCTCTGGACGATATCTATACCTTTTTGACGGAGAGGAAAGGCTCGAATATCCTGGAAAAAGAGGCCTTTCACGAGGCTGAACGGCTCCGGGATGCGATGATCAACGAGGCCATGGACGATCACCAGCAAAGTTTGCAGATGCAGATTCCCTGGGAGCCTGTCTGGGAAAGCGAGCTCATTGAGCGGACTGTTTCGGAATACTCAGGTCTTACTGCAAACGAACTGAGGAAGTCCGTTTACCAGTTCGTCAGAACCAGAAACAAGGTCCATTATCGTGAGCTGTTCCGGATGTTGAAGGCGGCAATCGATATGGAGACGATCCGGAAAAGAGCTCTTTGAGTCGTCCCGCCTTCTTATGGACCAGGGTTTGAAAAGTCCGTTGGAACGTCCTGTCAGAGCTTGCAGCATTATGTCCTGGCCGTCACCGTACCGGTAAGAGAGGACGTATAGCCGGGAAGGGCTGAAAGTTCCTGCCTGAATTTTTTCCCCTGCAGGACGTTTAAGACGATGTCGACGGCAGGATTGTGCAAGAGATCATTTGGAACGACCAGATCACAACGGACAGTTTCCATGGGAACGAAATCCAGGCCATGAAAATCAGCCACAGCCCGGAGCCCCATGGCGGCATCGGCAAAGCCGAACCCAACCATCCTGGCGCCTTCGACATGACCGGAAACCGTATCGGCATAACCGACGATATCCTGATGGCAGACGTTGAGACGGTCAAGGTAGTCGTCCAGTAGGGTGCGCAGGGCAGCGCCCGGTTCCCGATTGATAAGTTTTATTCCTCCGCCGGCCAGGTCGGCAACGTTTCGAATGTTTCGAGGATTCCCAGGTGCAACCATCAAGCCTTCCTCCATCAGGGAAAAGGCAATGACCGTGCTTTTTGTCGGGCCCAGGAGATTGCGGACCAGCGTCACGTTTTCCTCCCCCTTCTGCTTGTTGTGCAGGTGCGTTCCTGCCAGGTGTGCAAAACCCGCGGCCAGTCCTTGCAGGGCCTTGTGGCTGGAGGCGAACCGGCAGTGGAGGCGCAGCTCTTTGGCAAAACGGGAGACATGGGCGGCCAGGATGGAAAAGGCCGGATCGCAGCCATGGAGCATGAGGGTATTGTCAAGGCTGTCTTCCGAGCAGAAAAGACTGACAGTGTCGCGATCGGGAGAGACTATGCCGTCTGCAGCGCGAAAGCCGTCATTGAGCGAACTCTTCCCACACAGAGGATAGCCGACCAGTCGGTTTCGAATCCTTGCCGCCACTAACCCGGGATTTTGTCTGGGGCCTGCCCTCTGGAAGGGTGATCGGATGTGTCGGACTCGCTGTCTTCCATGGAGAAAAGATCCTCAACTTTGCAATCCAGGTACTTGGCCAGTCGCAATGCCAGGACCGTATTGGGCATATATTTCCCCGACTCGATATCGTAGACAGCCTGCCTTTTCACCTTTACCAGTCCGGCCAGGTGCTGCTGCGAAAACCCTTTTGCCTGCCTGAACGATTTCAGATGGCAGCGTATCCCTTCGTCCTTGGTCTTCATCGGAGATCCTCTCTTGTCTCACACGTGGCGCGTTCCCGGGAGGGGCCGCTGGAATGACGTTTTAAAATTTATATTGACAATTATAAACGCAATTATGTAGCTTAGAAAAAACAAAATGTTGTCTGTAAACTACAATGTACCGCATTCATCGGATTAATGTCAACGGGTGCCTTCTGTGTGGTGGCTTTTTACCGGGAGTCCAGCCCGTTGTTTTGAGGTCTTTGTTTTGAATGCTCTAAAAATGGAACAAGGAGACGATATGATGAGATGGGCAAGGAGGTTTTGGATCTTTTCGATGTTTGTAACACTCGTATTTCAGGCATCAATAAATGACTGCGCAGCGGCGGATAGGGTGACGGTTTTTGCCGCAGCCTCAACCACCAATGCCATGAGTGCCATCGGTAAACTCTTTATGAAAAAGAAATTGGGAGAATTCGTGCCCTCCTATGCGTCTTCTTCAACCCTCGCCAAACAGATTGAAAACGGGGCACCGGCAGATATCTACATCTCGGCAAATGAAAAATGGATGGATTACCTGGAGGCGAAAAAAATGATCGTTTCGGCGAGCCGAAAGGATTTGCTGGGCAATCATATCGTATTGATCGCCCCGAAGGACAGCCGGTTGGATCATGTACGCATCACAAGTCACTTCAATCTTGCCGGATTGCTGGCTGACGGCAAGCTGGCCATGGGAGATCCTTCCCACGTGCCGGCAGGTATTTACGGCAAGGCGGCTTTGGAGAATCTTGGGGTTTGGGCGGATGTGTCTAAAAAGGTGGCCGGAGCAAAGGACGTCCGGGCAGCTCTTGTACTGGTGGAGCGGGCAGAGGTACCTCTCGGCATTGTCTATGCCACCGATGCTGCCATCTCTTCCAAGGTCAGGATAGTCGGGATCTTTCCGGATAACAGCCATCCGCCCATTGTTTACCCGGTGGCTGCCGTCGCCGGAAGGCTCAGCCCGGTGGTAGAGCGATTCTTTGCTTTTTTGCAAGGCCCTGAAGCGAAAGCGGTTTTTAAACGATACGGGTTTGTGGTTGGCAAATGAATCTTTTTTCTCTTACACCTCTGGAAATCGAGGCCTTGAGGCTGAGTCTTTGGGTTTCATTTTGGGCCGTGGCGATGAGCCTGCCGGCAGGGATACTAACTGCCTGGGTTTTGGCCCGTCTTTCGTTTCCCGGCAAGGCCCTATTGAACAGCATGATCCATTTGCCGCTGGTCTTGCCTCCGGTGGTAATTGGCTATCTGCTCCTGGTGGTGTTCGGACGCAGGGGTGTTGTGGGGGCCTGGTTGTATCACAGTCTCGGAATCACATTGGCCTTCAACTGGAAGGGGGCGGCATTGGCTGCCGCAGTTATGGCCTTTCCCTTGCTGGTGCGGGCAGTACGGCTCTCCCTTGAGGAGGTCGATCGGGGGTTGGAGGCTGCCGCTCGAACTCTGGGTGCGAGACCGTTGCGGGTATTTTTTACCATTACCTTGCCTTTGATCATGCCGGGGATCGTGGCAGGTACTGTTCTGGCCTTTGCCCGCAGTCTCGGTGAATTCGGCGCTACGATCACCTTTGTCTCCAATATCCAGGGGCAAACCCAGACACTGCCCCTCGCCCTCTACACCTTGACCCAGGTTCCTAACGGCGAACATGGGGCCATGCGTCTGTGTGTTCTTTCGGTGGCCATCGGCATCGTTGCTCTCATGGCCTCTGAGCTTCAGGCCAAACGTTTTGCTAAACGCAAGAGTGGCTGAAGGCGGATTTATGCTCAATATTCATGTCAAGCGACGTCAGGGAAATTTTTCCATTGATGCGGCCTTCCAGTCGGAGGAGGTCGGAGTTACGGCCATTTTCGGCTCTTCCGGGACCGGCAAGACATCTATCATCAATATGATTGCAGGTCTGTCACGCCCGGACCAAGGCCGAATTATTGCAGGTGGACGCTGTCTTTTTGATTCAGCTGCCGGTGTCGATCTCTCCCCGGAACGGCGCCGTATCGGTTATATTTTTCAGGAGGGACGACTTTTCCCCCATCTTTCGGTACAGGCAAATCTTACGTTCGGAATGCATCTGACAGACAAAAAAAGACGCTATGTCCATTTCGACGAGGTTGTTCACTTGCTGGGTCTGGAACATTTGGTTGAACGCCGCCCGGCAAGACTCTCGGGTGGAGAAAAGCAACGGGTGGCAATTGGCCGGGCCCTTCTTACCAGTCCGTCTCTATTGCTGATGGACGAGCCGCTTGCCTCTCTTGACGATGCCCGCAAGGATGAGGTCCTTCCCTTTATTGCCAAACTCTCACAGAGCTTCTCTCTTCCGATAATTTACGTGAGCCATTCTCTGGAGGAGATCTTCGCCCTTGCCGATTCCATGGTGGTGTTGGATGCAGGAAAAGTCGCGGCAACGGGATCGATCGAAGATGTTGTCGAACGCCGCGATCTGGCACATCTTATCGGGTATGCCGATGGCGGAGTGATGCTGTCAACCACGGTTACCTCCCATGATCGGACCAAGGGACTTTCGGAGCTGCGTTTTAATGGTGGTATGTTTCGGGTTCCCCAGCTGGAATCTCCAGTCGGAACCCGGGTCCGGGTGAGGATCAAGGCACGGAATGTGGCTCTTGCTCTGGATCCGCCAAGGCGTACGAGTGTGCAGAATATTCTGCCGGCTACGGTAAAGGACGTCTTTACAGACGAAGGTCCGCTGGTGGATGTTCGGCTGGATATCGGCTGCCCTCTGTCGGCTCGAATTACCCTGTCGGCCCTGCAGGACCTGGAATTGAAGCCGGGATCCCGAATCTTCGCCATGATCAAAAGCGTATCGGTATCGCATTCTGCGATCAGGTAAGCGGACATAGTCGACGGGAATGAGGGTGGTAACGGCCGTTCCTGGCAGTCAGGTCTTTTTGAGAACGAGGGGGTGTATTCGTCATATTTTCAGATAATTATCGATTCCTACTTGATAACTTAAAATTTTTCTGCACAATAGAAGAAGCGGTACCATTTTTTTGATTGGCGAATTTGGCTCAATGCTGTTGCCGTGTTTTCGAAAGTCAGCAGGAGGCTCTCTGGACTTTTACAGTTCAGTGCCAAAGGACTTCCAAGGTCCTGAAATGTTATCAGAATCCAACAGAGGGGAGGGAAGGAAACATGAAACCTATCGGTTTTTTTGTCGTTTTGGCGCTTGTACTTTTTAGCACCTGTGCATTTGCAGGTGATTTCAAGTTGACGAGCCCGGAACTCAAAGCAAACGGCACGTTGCCGAATCGGCAGGTGTACAACCAATTCGGTTGCAGTGGGGAGAATATCTCGCCGGAGCTTTCCTGGCAGGGGGAACCAGAAGGAACAAAAAGTTTTGCTATCACCGTCTTTGATCCGGATGCTCCTACCCAGAGTGGCTGGTGGCACTGGCTGGTCGTGAACATTGATAGGAGTGTTCATCATGTTGCAGAAGACAGCGGCAATCCGGACAATGGTTTTATGCCCGATGGGGTGGTTCAGGCCCGGAACGATTTTGGGAAATCGGGCTACGGCGGGGCCTGCCCTCCTGTGGGGGCCAAAAAGCATAGATATATTTTTACCGTCTGGGCATTGGATGTAGCCAAACTTCCGATAAATTCTGAATCCTCTGGGGCAATGGTCGGTTTTAACATGAGTGGGCATGCCCTCGGGAACGCAGAGCTTATTGTTACCTATGGACGGTGATTGTCCGGGGATCTTTTCCAAGCCATAATGTTCACGGTTGGGAGCGTTGGAAGGAGCAACTGGCCTCGCTGTAAACTGCGGGCAAAGCCGGCTGCCGGGGTGAAACGTCGGAGGGGCAAGAAAGTGACGCCTCGATGGCCTTTTTTAAACTGAGCGCGACCTGTCAAGCCTCATCTGTTGTATCTTGTTTATCCTTTTGGCTTCCTGATGTCGTTACTCCTTCGGTCACATAGCGATCGATGCAATGCTCCCTCAATCCTGCCCGGCAGGAAACCAACATGGGCGCACTCTTACACTATCTGATACCTGACATATCGAGTGGATATCTCCCGATTAAGAAGAGCCTGCACCGGGAATGCCCTGTGTTGACACAGGTGTTGTGGGCAGGGGAGGGAAGTCCCCGTCCAAAGAGAACGGACGGGGACCAAGGAATCAGACCTATTCTTTTACGAGATTGTTGAGATACTCGTTCATGGTCCTCGCGGCTACACCGCTTAAGACAAGCAGGCCGATTAAGTTAGGTATGGCCATGAAGCCGTTTAAAACGTCCGACAAGGTCCAGACGAAGGAGAGTTTGGCTATGGCTCCGATGAAGGTTGCAACTACAAAGAGCAGCCGATAGGGGATGTTGGTCTTCGAACCGAACAAATATTCCGTGCACTGCTCGCCATAGTAGGACCAACCCAGGATGGTTGAATAACCGAACAGGGCCGAGCCGATGGTAACAATATATCCTCCTGCGATACCGAGAACGCTGCTGAAGGCGGTGATAGTCAGGGCCGTGCTGGTAAAGGCATGGCCGGTGGCCGGGTCAGTCATCTGCCAGGCACCTGTCATGACGATGGCAAGGGCGGTGATCGAGCAGGTGACGATGGTGTCGATGAAGGTTCCGGTCATCCCGATCAGACCTTGGCGGCCTGGATCTGAGGTCTTGGCTGCTGAATGGGCCAGAGAACCGGTCCCGAGTCCTGCTTCGTTGGAAAATATCCCCCGGGCAACACCGAATTGAATTCCCTGTGCAACAGCGGCACCGGCAAAACCTCCGACAGCGGCCTGTCCGGAAAATGCTGCGTGGAAGATTATGGAAACGGCCTGGGGAAGGGCGCTGATCTTAAGAAGAATGACTATCAATCCACCGCCTATATAGATAATGGCCATAATAGGAACGAACCATTCTGCAACGGCACCCAGCCTGCTGACACCACCAAGAATGACAACGGCTGTGAGAACGGCCAGGATCACTCCGATGATAATATTGGCGGTGTTGACGCTATCAAAATGGAAAAGGGTGGTGACGGAGAGCGCCACACTGTTGGATTGAACCATGCAGCCAATCCCGAAGGCAGCGATCATGCCCGCGAGGGCGAAGGCAATGGCAAGAATTTTTCCAAAACTTTTGCCGATATATTCGGAAGCGCCATCCTCCAGGTAATAGAATGCACCACCTATCATGGTTCCATCATCGGCTTTGTGACGGTATTTCACTCCCAGCATGGCCTCTGTTCCCCTGGTGGCCATACCGATCAAGGCGGTGATCCACATCCAGAGTGGAGCGCCCGGTCCGCCCAGGGCTATGGCCGTGGCAACACCTGCAATATTACCGTTGCCAACCGTGGAGGCCAGGGTTGTCATCAAAGCCTGAAAAGGAGTGATATCCCCCTCGCCTTTTGATTTGGACTTAAAAGAGGCCCCGGTAAATGCAAGCTTCAGAGCGTAACCGAGTTTTCTGAACTGTATGCCGCGCATCCTGATGGTGAGCACAATTCCGGTGATGAAGAGTGCGGCCATCATATACCGCCCCCACATAAAACTATCCAAGGCATTTAAAAAATCCATTTAATTCCTCCTCCTTTTCACGTTGAATTTGATGGCGGCTACATACTCATGATTGCTTGCGAACATTGTCGAATGCAATCATGATGATGCAACCATTGGGTGAAATGCCGAAAAGGATCCGATGGATCCAAACTGTACAGGCTAGCTGGTCGAGCTGTACTGCCGACATTTCGTGTCGAGAAAAAAATCAAGAACCCGCACGGTTCCGGTACCTAAAACCCGGAAGAGATACAGGCAGCAGCGAATTTATCCGTATTTTTATACGCCTGAATAATTTTTTTTTCAAGTGGAATCATGTGCTTTTTTCCTGCTTATCTAGCCCGCAAATTTCACGGATTAAGATGGCCTGCTAGCCGAGGAGACTTGGGAAAGGCTATACTTGTCTATGCCTTTTCCAAAAGCGACGCGGGATAGCAGGCCATATCGATCCGCCCAAAGGGTGAAAACACAGGGAATAACCAACTCACTACAGGTTCAAAGTGTCTTCCTGTACCAACAGGAAAACGGCCACATAACCATATTATATACTTAATCATACTTCCCTTAGAGGTTTTCATGAACGGTGGGCGAGGAGTTGAGAAACTCTTGGCACGGGTTGCTACACTCTTTATTTTTTCTCTTCGAATACACCGCACCCAATACCTCAAGCCAATACTTTTTCAACCGGTGTGTAGTCAAGGTTGAAGGCATCGGCGACACCTTTAAAGGTAACCTTACCGTCTACTATATTGAGACCTGTTTTTATCCCATGATTTTCGATTGCTGCCTGCTTCCATCCCTTGTCGGCAATTTGCAGGGCGTAGGGGAGAGTAGCATTGGTCAAGGCCATGGTGGAGGTGACGGGAACCGCTCCCGGCATATTGGCAACGCAATAATGGATGACGCCGTCAATTTCAAAGACTGGGTCGGTGTGGGTCGTGGCTTTGGAGGTTTCAAAGCAGCCACCCTGGTCGATGGCCACATCAACAATGACCGATCCTTTTTTCATCTGCTTCAGCATGTCACGGGTAACAAGCTTCGGTGCTTTTGTTCCGGCAACCAGGACTGCGCCGATGACCACATCGGCGGAAAGGACCAGTTCACGAAGAAGTGCCGGATTGCTCATCATCGGGAAACAGTTTTTCGGCATGACCTCCGAGAGATAACGGAGCCTTTCCAGATTCATGTCGAGGAGATAGACCTTGGCCCCCAGACCACATGCCATCTGGGCGGCATTGGTACCGACGATTCCGCCACCGATGACCACAACGGTAGCAGGACCGACCCCGGTCACCCCTCCGAGAAGGATACCTCGCCCACCGAAGGAGCGTTCGAGATATTTTGCGGCCTCCTGGATCGACATCCTCCCTGCAACCTCGCTCATCGGGGTTAGAAGCGGCAGATCATTTTTGCTTCCTTCCACTGTCTCGTAGGCAACGGCAATCGAGCCGCTTTGCATGATGGCGCGGGTTAAAGGCTCGTTTGGCGCGAAATGAAAATAGGTGAAAACGATCTGTCCCTTGCGGATAAGATCGTACTCTGAAGGCTGAGGCTCCTTGACATGCATGACCATATCGGATTGGGCATAAATATCCGCTGGATTTCCTACAATCTCGGCTCCTGCTGTAGCATAGGCTTCATCGGAAAAACTGCTTCCGACTCCTGCCGCCTTCTCAACCATAACGATATGACCCGCAGCCCGCATGGTTTCAACTCCTGAAGGGGTCATGGCAACTCTGTTTTCCGCTGTTTTGATTTCTTTTAAAACTCCTACTTTCATTGTATGTTTCTCCTGTTAAGGGTATTCCCCGAAAGTGCAAAAGCGGGGATTGAAAAGTTTCATGGCGTTTTGAAGCGATGCATTTGACGGAGGTACTTGGTGCCGTCGGAAATAAAGAGTTGCAAACTCCTTGCCATATTGGGTTTCACGGGAAAGGGTGGAGGGGGACTCCTCTGGAGAAAATGAGACAAACATTCATAAAATCAATGGGTAACGAGCTGACGTTTTCGAGAGAATATATGAGGATAAGGGAATATATCAGAAGATTGAAGTGAAAGTGCGTGGAAACAAAGAGTTCCACATGGCTTTATTGTACGGTATAATATATTTTATATTAAATAGATATACTATACGGTCTTGTTTTGTTCCACTGGTATTTTTTGTTTCCAGTGCGGAGGCCGTATTTACTGATCTTCTTGATGAGGGCGGTATGAGACAGGCCGAGATTTCTGGCTGCCTCGCGGATGCTGACAGCATTGTTGAGGGCCTCGAGCAGGAGTTCTATCTCGTAGAGGGCCAGGCAGTCTTTTAGATTTGCATTTTCCTGCGTCAGGCAGTGGGCCTCACCCCTCATCCCTTGACTGGTCATTTCGTGGCTGAGCAGGATCGAGTCGATCCCAATCAGATCGCTATCTGTTAAAACGGATGCCCGCTCAACCACGTTTTTTAATTCTCTGACATTTCCTGGCCAGGAGTGGGAAAAGAGTTTAGTCAAGGCACTCCTGCGGATCTTCTGGTCTGATCTTCCCAGTTTCCTGGTAAACCGGTGTAGAAAATTACTTGCCAAAAGAGGAATGTCCATAAGCCGTTCCCGCAGAGGGGGAATCTGGATCGTGATGACATTGATGCGATAGAAAAGATCCTCCCGCAGGCGCTTTTCCTTCACCATATCCTGCAGATTTCTGTTGGTTGCTGTGATAACCCGGGCATTGACCGGTATCTCTTCAAAACCGCCAATACGTCGGATCAGACCCTCCTGGAGGACCCGGAGTATCTTCGCCTGGGGTCCGAGCGGCATATCGCCGATCTCGTCTAGAAAAATGGTTCCGTTGGCGGCTGCTTCAAAGAGTCCGGGCTTGCCTTTTTTTCGGGCTCCGGTAAAGGCGCCGTCGACATATCCGAACAGTTCGCTTTCTATGAGCATCTCCGGAAGGGCGGCGCAGTTGATAGGAATAAAAGGACCGGTCCGGCCGCTCTCATAATGAATAGCCTTGGCAAAGAGTTCCTTTCCCGTTCCGCTCTCGCCGGTGATTGAAACGATGGCACCGGTATCGGCAATTTTTTTGGCAAAGGTGATCAGATTGTTAATTGCGGGACTCTCGCCGATAAAGTCATCGAAGGAGACGTTGAGAGGAGCGGATACGGCATCCACCATCTCTTTGACTTCCTTGAGATCTTTCATCAGGAGGACGGCACCGACAAAATTTCCCTGGGAATCGTTTATGGGTTTTGCCGAACCGTAAAATTCAACCCGGCCAGTTGTGGTTAAAACTGACTTCCGTCTGCTGACCGGGGTTCTTTTTTTGATGCAGTCGAGGAGGATAGAGTCATCGGGGCTGAGTTCACTGATATGTTGACCGATGATATTTTCGTAGACCTGACCTAAAATGCGGCAGGCAACCGAATTGATGGTGTTGATGTTCCCTCCGGCATCTACGGAAATTATCCCTTCACTCATACCGTCGAAGAGGATCTTGAACCATTGCTGTAGTCTCTCTCGTGGGAGGTGACGCAATTCCAGCAGATTTTCAATCCCCGGGAGGGTGGAAAAAAGAGTCAGCAACCCTTCCTTATCCGGAGCATTCTCGCTTTTTTCTATCTCGATTGAGATCTTGGCAAAGCCGTCCTTCTGCTCAACCTCCATCGTAACAATATTGAGACCTTCCTGGGTCATTAAATGGGCGATATCGAAGACGATCCCAATTCGATCTTTAAACAGGAGTTGAAATTTGAGGTTTTCAGGCATGGAGTGCTCTTCGCCTCACGTAATTATTGATGGTGTCGTAAAAACTCTCTATCTACTTCGTTGCTGCAAATTTTTAACCGTTACGACGTACCCTTAGTACTCAGAAACAAAACAAAAAAAAAGCGCCTCGTATCTGAAGATTTGTACTTACCCATCCTCAATCCAATGGTTTTTACGAGTCCATCAATATTGATATGGGCAAAATCCCTCCCAAGTCAAGGTTGCCACCGTATGGGCAAAACGCTCTGCCGTTCGACCTTTTTTCTTAAGTCAATTCGGCCTGCATGTTACGGCGATACCAACTTACCTCTATCCTGCCAGAAACACGAGCACAAATTTGAAATCTTCCCCAAGAGGTCAAGATAAAGAAAGACATAACAGACAATTTTTAAGCCCCCTTAATTTTTTTTTGGAAGCCTTTTCTTTCTTGCTTTACATGACAGCCTTTGGTATCCTTTCTTATTATTGTAGTGAAATAATTATTAAAGATCGGAAAGGGGACCGGTCCTTATAATTTCCTTCGTTGATGGAGTTCTGCAGGGGTTAAAAATTCAGCGAAGACAAAAGGTGTAATCTGAAAGCCGGGTAAAGGTTATTCATTATACCGGGAGATGCCTGAATGGGCGTTTCTTTTCAGGGGAGAAGATATATGACTGATATTTTTGGGCAATTTCCGGAAATCTTGAGGTATGGTGCAGCCGGGATCAGCGCAGTAGTTTGTTTTTTTGCCTATCTTCTTCTCAAGCAGCAGATCGGCAAAGGCAGGACGAACAAGTCTCTTTTACGGGCTATTGTCATCTTTATAGGACTTTCAGTAATTATCCTTTCGCTGGTGGATGTCGGCTTGCAGGACAAACTGCGTAGTGGTGCCCATCTCTTGCGAACCCAACAAGCTAAAATGAATATCATAGCGTCGGTTACCGGAGATACTTCCGGGATGCCAATGCCTTCTGCAGGAATTCGTGTACTCCCTTCCACCGGGGACGATTTTGTCGTAAAGACGGATGATCAAGGGAATTTCGTCTTCAAAGGTGTCCCTGAAAAGATGCGGTGGATGATTGCCAAGCGCGATTTTAAACCCGAGGCCAAGACTTCGGGAAGATCACTGCTTGATTGGGATAAAAAGGACGATACCGTTCCGTCCAGTCCATTGTAAATTCAACACTTTCTATCCTAGAAGCAAGATCTGGAGATCCATGACATTGGTATGGGTGGGCCCTGTGCGAAGAAGGTCACCCAACAATCTGAAATAATTGTAGGAATCATTTTCTTTCAGGTACCTGCCGGTCGTAAGGCCAAGGCCCTCTGCCCGGACCAAGGTCGAGCCGCAGGCGAAGGCACCCGCGGCATCGGTCGGACCGTCTGAGCCATCGGTCCCAGCCGAGAGCAGCAAGGTATCGTTTGTGCCTGACAATTCAATTGCTGCTGACAAGGCGAATTCCGTATTCCTGCCTCCCCTGCCTCGTCCTTTCACTGTTACCGTTGTTTCCCCTCCGGAAAGCAGACAGGCCGGTGGGATAACAGGCCGGGCAAATGTTTTGATTTCACGGGCGATGCTGCAGAGGGCTTTAGCAGTTTCCCTGGCCTCCCCGTGTAGGGTCGAGGTGAGGACCATGGGCTCAAATCCCAGGGAGGCCGCTTTTTTTTCAGCAGCCGCCAGGGCATCGGAGATGCTGCCGATGATGTGATTGGAGACCTTGGAAAAAAGAGCATCACCCGGTTTTGGCGTTTCCTGCAGGCGCCCTGACGCTCCGTTTTCGAAATGGTCTCGTATCACTTTAGGGATACGGTCCTGTAGATTATATGCCGTGAGGATAACCAGGCAATCCGCGAAAGTGGAAGGATCCGGAGCGGTCATGCCAGAGGCAATGCTATCAAGGTCGTCGCCGATGACATCGGAGAGGATCAGTGAGGTGATGCGTGCACCATTTGCCGCCGCGCAGAGTTTTCCCCCCTTGATGCGGGAGAGGTGTTTACGCAGGGTGTTGATCTCATGGATTGTCGCTCCGGATGCCAGCAGCAGACGGGTTGTCTCCTGCTTGTCGGCAAGGGGTATTCCCTCCGCCGGAGCCGGGGTAAGGGCGGAGCCGCCGCCGGAGATCAGGCATACAATCAGGTCGTCGGGTCCGGCCCTGCCGACCAGGTCCAGAAGGGCATCAGTGGCCCGGCATCCGTTTTCATCCGGAACAGGGTGACCAGCCTCCATTAAACGGCTGAAACGCAAGGGGACACCATGACCGTATTTGGTGATGATGAGTCCGGCGTCAATTCGATCTCCAAGAAGTTTCTCGAGGGCCAGGGCCATGGCTGCCGAGGCCTTACCTGCACCGATCAGATAAAGTTTTCCTCTGCGGGAAAGATCATGGCACCTTTTTCCAACCCACAACCTGCTGTCCGACAGACGGAGATTGCGACGAAGACAATTGTCGGGGGAAACTGCTTCAAGGGCGGCCTGAAAAATTTCTCCGGCTGCATCTTTGAGCCTTTTCTCACTTGCCTTGCCGCTCATCCTTTGATATACCCTTCCTTATATCTGTAGTAAAATTCAAGCTATGACCGGTATTATACCACTTTAGGAAAGAATCATAGCCGACTCTTTTTGGAAAAATCAACTAAAAATCGTAATGAACCAGATACCATTCACTGATATACAGGATATTAAGGTGGGACATGCGCAAAATCTTGATGCCGCAACGGGGTGTTCGGTCATACTCTGTGGTCAGGGGGCTACAGCCGGAGTCGATGTCCGGGGCGGGGCACCGGGCACGCGGGAAACGGACCTGTTAGATCCCGTCAATCTGGTGGAGAAGATCCATGCCGTAATACTGGCGGGGGGGAGTGCCTTTGGCCTAGATGCCGCTTCCGGGGTGATGCAGTACCTGGAGGAGCGGGATATCGGTTTCGATGTACAGGTTGCCAGGGTGCCGATTGTCTGCAGTGCAGTCCTGTTCGACCTCATGATCGGTGACCATCGTGTCAGGCCGGATAAGGCCATGGGCTATCAGGCCTGTTGTAACGCGACAAATGCGGATTGTGTTGAGGGAAACATTGGTGCCGGAACCGGTGCCACGGTGGGCAAGATAGCCGGTATGCAGCGGGCCATGAAAAGCGGCCTTGGGTGTTATGCCCTACAGGTGGGCGAATTACAGATTGGCGCCCTGGTTGCAGTCAACTGTCTCGGAGATGTTATAGATCCGGAAACCGGGAAGACGCTGGCCGGGCTTCTAGCTGAAGATCTTAGGAGTCTGGCAGAGACCGAAGCGGTGATGATCCGCTCCATTGCCGACAAGAAAAATCTTTTTGCCGGAAATACAACCATTGGCGTTATAGTCACCAATGCCGATCTCACCAAATCACAGGCGACGAAGCTGGCCTCCATGGCCCAGAATGGGTACGCCAGAACCATGCGTCCAGCCCACTCCATGTTTGATGGTGATACCATCTTCACCATGGCCACGGGTCACGTGGAGGCGGACCTGAGCGTTCTTGGCCTGCTGGCGGCAAGGGTTATGGAACGGGCTGTTGTTTCATCGGTTAAAAAGGCAACCACTCTTTGCGGGATTACATGTTATTCTGATCTGTGCGGAACGAAATGTGCAGTATGAAAATATCCTGTGTATGCAGAGTCCCCTAAAAAGAGAGGACAGTTTACTCTTTTCCCCTCACGGGATACGTTCCTTTACGAGCGATTTTTGTAAAAACCACGAGAAGGACATTTTTCAACCTACTAAAATTAAAGGGAGGCGAATATGGCCAAGGTAACGAAAAAAAAACTGATTGAATTACTGAATAAGGATCTTGCTCTTGAGTATACGGCATGTATCCAGTATACCCAGCACCAAGGCGTGCTCAATGGAGCCATGTATCAATCGATGCAGAAGGAGCTTGTAATCCACGCCCAGGAGGAGTTGGCCCATGCAACCATCCTGGCCTCTCAGATAGATTACCTGGGAGGAGTCCCGACGGTGGATATGCCCACCCCGAAAATATCTTCGAACAACGAAGAGATGCTGGAGCAGGACCTGGAAGGGGAAAACGATGCAATTAGTCGTTATATCGCTCGTATACAACAGGCAGAGGAGCTTAACCTCTATCATCTCGCCCATCAGTTGAGAAACATTCTGGCCGTCGAGCAGGAGCATGCAATGGATCTGGAGCAGGCCCTGGGAAAATAGATCGGTTACCTGCGGTTGGGTGACGGCATGGATCGGATAGCAGACTCCTGAATACAGCACGTCCAGTCCTGGAAGCTGGTTGTCTTCACTCTGATCCTGTCGTCCTTGTAAAAGGGGTCATTTATGAAAATCCTGCAGAATATTTTAAAAAATGTTCCCTGGGAAAGCCTGACTGCAATAGGAATGCGGGTCTTGGTAATCCTGATCTTTGCATTTATCAGCACCAAACTCCTGCAAAAGTTTCTTTCTCATATGGAAACGCGGCTCATACGACAGAGTCAACAGGACGGGGAACCTCCCTCGGAGTCGCAAAAGAGAATTGAGACCCTTGTCCACCTGATAAAAAGAGCGGTCATGCTCATCCTCTGGCTGACCGTTGGGCTGATGATTATAAAAGAGATGGGTGTCGAGATAGGGCCTCTCGTCGCCAGTGCCGGTATTGCCGGTATTGCCGTGGGCTTCGGGGCCCAGAACCTGGTCCGCGATGTCATTTCCGGATTTTTCATTATTCTGGAAAACCAGATACGTGTCGGTGATGTTGCTATCATCAATGGGACAGGGGGACTTGTTGAGAAGATAAATTTTCGAACGACGATTCTGCGGGATGTCAGCGGGACGGTCCATGTCTTTCCCAATGGGACCATCTCCACCCTGAGCAATATGACCAACGAGTGGTCGGCCTATGTGTTTGATATCGGTATTGCCTATAAGGAAGACACTGATCGCGTTATAGGTATTATGAAAGAGGTCGGCAAAACCTTGCGGGAAGATCCGAAATATTCGAAGAATATGCTCGATGAACCGGAAATTTTCGGTGTGGACAAGTTCGGTGATTCTGCAGTCGTTATCAAAGGGCGGATCAAAACAAAACCTATTCGCCAGTGGGAGGTGGGGCGGGAGTTCCTGAGAAGAATCAAACTGGCTTTTGATCAAAATGGTATCGAGATTCCTTTTCCCCACCGTTCAATTTATTTCGGGGAAAAAAGCAAACCTTTTGACCTGAACATCCTGGAAAAATTGACTGATAAACAAGGATAATGCATGTTTGGCTGCGATGGACCGATTCTCATCGTTGAAGATGACGCCAATACGGCAACGCTCGTCAAGACCTACCTCGAGAGGGAAGGGTTTGCAACGATCACCGCAGAGGACGGGGAGAAGGCCTTGCAGTTGGCAAGAAAACAGCGACCCGGCTTTGTAATTCTCGATATCATGCTGCCGAAAATTGACGGCTGGGAGGTCTGCAGACAGCTCAGAACCTTTACCGATGTACCGGTACTGATGCTGACCGCAAGAGAGGAAGAGATTGACCGGGTGACGGGGCTGTCTCTGGGAGCCGACGACTATGTGGTCAAACCCTTTAGTCCTCGGGAACTGGTTGCCCGGGTCAAGGCAATTCTGAGGCGATTTCATCCCAGCCAGATTGGCCTGGGTGAAAAACGTGTTTGTGGTAAGCTGGAGATGGACCTGAAAAAGCATCGAGTCAGCCTGGCGGGACGGAATATAAATCTCACCGCTTCGGAGTACAAGCTTCTCCAGACCTTGATGCAGGCACCGGGACGGGTTTTCTCACGCAATGAGCTGCTTGATGTCTTTTATCAGCATGGTGAAATCGTAGTCGACCGGGTGATTGATGTCCATATCGGTAAACTGAGACAAAAAATCGAGGAGCAGCCGTCGCAGCCCCGCTATATCCTGACGGTTCGTGGGTTCGGATACACCTTCACCGATCAAGAGGTTCCATGATCAGGATCAAACAGAGACTGCTCTGGAAGCTTCTCCTGATCAACGTGGTGCCGGTGATCGGGGTGATCATTCTGGTAATCTGGATTGCCATCGATCAGCTGGCGGCCAGCTATTTCATGGCCTTGATGAAAGAGTACGAAATTAATCCGACGGATATCCACCGGATGTTCCTCACCTCGATTCATTACTACCTGATATGGGCGAGTCTGGCAGCCCTCTTCCTGGCCTTTATCCTGAGCTATCTTTTAACCCGTAAGGTGCTCAAGCCGCTGTCCCAGATGAATGATGTGACCCATGATATAGCGGCCGGCAATTTTACGGCCCGAGTGGATGTCGCAGGTGGCGATGAGGTGGGACAGCTCGGTGCCGCCTTCAATCGGATGGCTGACAGTCTGGAACACATCGAACAGCTCAGGAAAAATATGGTAGCCGATGTGGCCCATGAGCTGCGAACCCCGCTGACCAACCTTCGCGGGTATCTCGAGGCGTTAAACGATCAGATTATTGCCCCCTCGCCGGACACTTTGAACCTCCTGGAGAAGGAGACAATGCGACTGGTCAAACTGGTCGACAATCTCCAGCAACTCTCCCGCGCCGAGGCGGCAAGGCTTTATTTGAAACGGGAAAACCTTGTAATATCAGATCAGATCAATGATCTTTTACCCCTGTATGCGCCGGTTCTCGATGAAAAACACGTTACGGTTTCAACGGCATTTCCCGATGATGCAAAGGTAATTTTTGCCGACCGGGACAAGTTTCTCCAGGCTGTTCGTAATCTTCTCGACAATAGTGCCAAATACACGCCGGAAGGAGGAGACATCGATATACGCAGCAGACGTGACGGCAATGCAGTCGAGGTCAGTTTTTGCAACAGCGGTCCAGAAATTCCCCAGGCCGATCTCCCCTATATTTTCGAACGTTTCTTTCGCACGGACCGTTCACGGTCCCGCGATGTCGGCGGTGCCGGCATTGGTCTTGCCATCACTAAAGAGCTGATCGAGGCCCACGGCGGGCGAGTGGGGGCCCGAAGCACTGACGGCCGGACCTGTATCTGGTTTGTCTTGCCTGACACCAGGAAAAAGAGCTCATCCGGTTTGAGCGTACTTTTGTAAAGTTGAAAGGAACAATCCGGCAGAGTGTATTGCTTCCGGACGCTCCTTTGCGGCCTCATCGCCGGTACACCACGGCTGACGGAGGCCGTCCCTGGCCTGCTGTCAGGTGCGGACGTCCCGTTTGCACCCCTCCGGGCCTTGTGTGGTTTCCCGCCAGGCCTCCGCGAGGCGTCCTCCAGAGACGCCCTCCGCTTCCTGGGTTAGAGATACGTACCTCGATCCGGAAGAACCGGAAAACGGCTGTCGATTGACAGTCCTGAAAGAAAACGACGTTCCTGCGATTTCCTCTGATCTTTACCGTATCTTTACATTGGCGTTATTCTCTCTTTACATCGGGTCATTACGATTAAGGCAATGCGGATGAAAATTCTTCATCCCCTTAAAACCTCAATCGAAGAGAGGAACGCCATGAAAAAAATACATACATTATGTACTGCCGCAGCCGTTGCTTTGACTCTTTCCCTATTTTCCTTTGGATGTGCCGAACACAATTCGATGGATACGATGTCGTCCAAGCCGATGGATACGATGTCGTCGAAGCCCATGGACACGATGCCAAAAAAGTCCGATACCATGCAGAACACGCAAGATTCCATGAAAGGTGATGGTATGAAAAATACTATGCCTGATACCATGAAGAGTAATTATATTGGTGGAGAGAGGTTTGTTAATCCCGGCAATGTTGGGGGAATGTAACCCGAGACCTCAGGAGAAACGTGATGGAGGGTATAATGAAATCGACACTTTTCACGATCATTTTAACTCTTGCCTTGATCACGACACTGTTAGGGGGTCCGGCCCATAACGCCGCAGCCACTGGGGTTGCAACAGCGACCTTTGTAGTCGGCTGATTCGATGTCGGCAAAGATGCCCTGGATGGGCAGCCGGGTGTGATCAATGTGGAAAAGGGCTGGCGGGGTGTATCGGAAATCAACCGCGTCACCTATGATCCTAAACAAATAAATGTACAGCAAATGGAATACCTGCTGAAAAAAGCTGGAACCTATATACGTAGAGTGCCGCCTGATCGATGATTGAAAAATCAGGGGGTGATAGCTACCCAAGGAGAATACTATGAAACTCATACTTTCCATTGTTTTTGTAATCACTTGTCTCGTCACAATCGTCGGCTTTGCCTCGGTTCGTGCGGGTTCGGAAAGTACAATGGCACCGGACGGGACCCTGAAAGCCCTCTTTGCAGGAGGTTGCTTCTGGTGTATGACCAAACCCTTCGAGACCCTGGATGGAGTTGTTTCGGTTACAGATGGATATGCCGGCGGTACTACGGAGAATCCGACCTATCACAATTATGTTGCAGGCGGACATACCGAAGTGGTACAGATTGTGTACGATCCCAAAAAGATAACCTACGGGAAACTGCTCGACGTCTTCTGGCATCAGATCAATCCCACCGATCCCGGTGGCCAGTTCGTTGACCGTGGACATGCCTACATCTCAGCAATCTATGTATATAACCAGGACCAAAGACGCCTTGCTGAGAAAACGAAGAAAGAATTAGCAGAAAGCGGCATCTTTAAAAAGCCCATCGTTACACCTATCCTTGACGCGCCGAAGTTCTGGCCGGCAGAGGAATATCACCAGGACTATTACAAAAAGAATCCGATCCGGTACTATTTCTACAGATCGCAATCCGGTCGTGACGATTTTCTGGAAAAGACCTGGCACGGTGTCAAATTGGATCTTTCCGGGAATACCGATAAGGTTGATCCGGTCGATCTTAAAAAGAAGTTAACCCCCCTTGAGTACCGTGTCACCCAGGAGAATGGCACGGAACCTCCATTTGACAATGCCTACTGGAACAACAAAAAGCCGGGCCTGTATGTGGATATCGTCTCCGGGGAGCCGCTGTTTAGCTCAACGGACAAGTTTGAGTCCGGCACCGGTTGGCCGAGTTTCACCAAGCCGATCGACCCCAAGGATATTGTTGAACATGAAGACAAAAGTCTTTTTTCGGTCCGAACCGAGGTCCGCAGCAAGATAGCCAATTCCCATCTCGGTCATGTTTTTAAAGACGGTCCTCCTCCGACCGGGCTCCGGTACTGCATCAATTCTGCCGCCCTGCGCTTTATCCCGGTGGATAAACTCGCCGAGTCGGGATATGGAAAGTATCTGAAACTTTTCAAGTAGAGCCTGATACTCTCAGGATCTCCATCCTGGGTAAACAACGGCCTGGAAGAAGATCTGAACATCTTTTTCCCGGCTGTTTTCTTTTTTTACAGGCATTCCGGTTGCAATTTGTGTTTTCTTGTATCCCGGTTTCAGATAAGATGACATTTTTTATTATATGATCGATTGAATGAGGTTGATAGGAGACATGACAAAAAAGAAGAGATCAGCCGGTGCTGGAAAGGCGGTGGCAAAATTAAAGGAGAGACAGGCCAGAAAGCAGGAGACGACCCGGCAACCGATGTTGCAGGCGATGGTCTGGTACAGGGAGGAAGACTATGAAGGGCTGTTGGAGATATTTGATGACAGAGACCAGCTGCCCCCGACCTTTCAGAATTGGCTTGCCCGGGCGGAAGAAAAAAAGGCCGAGGTTGAAGCCGCCGGAGACCAGGTAATCAAGGTTTTTATCGATCCTGAAACCTTTCCGAAATGGTGCGAAGAGAAAAAATTGCCAAAGGATGCCAACGCCCGATCGGAGTTGGCGATTGAGGCGGCCAAGATGCAGGCGTTTCATCTTTAATTCCGCATATATCAGCAACAATGCAGAATGGCCTCAGTTTTTTTGCCATCCGTTTAAAAAAAATATTGGAAGTTGGCTATTCTTCGTCAAATCTTGATGGCCGATACGTGCCAAACCCATCAGGACAGACAATATCAGAATGACCTTCTTCTTTTTCCAATGATAATTTCTCACTAAATCTCATCGATAATGCCATAGGGCGTATTGCGTGAAAATCACGGGTTTATTCGATCATTTTAATGTTCGACTTCGGTTGAATTTTTCTGAAATTCCTTTCAGGAAGAAATGTATAAAATTATCACGACGCCATGTCATGAGTTTCATTAAGAATCACTTAATCGTATGAAGGGCTCCTTGTTAAAGAGTTAAAAAGGTATACCTTTTATAAAGGCTTCACCATTAATTATACATCCAACAATCCTCAAACCCTCATATGCTCAAAGTATGAAAAGGAAAATATCATGGCAGAAGAAACAACAAAATCAAAAAAAAAGGTAGCACTTGTTTGCAGTAATTTTACAATGCAAAGTGCTTTCGGTTTGCTCATAATTGCACTAAATTCTGCGCGGCTGGGCTATTCGACACTTATTTACTTCACATTCGAAGGCTTAAATTTGATTCGAAAAGAACAACTCAAGAAACTTAAGTATTACCCGACAAGTATAGATCATTCGGAGAAGGAAGTTGAACAATACACAAAGGAACTTGGGTTGAAGATGGAGCAAAAGAACATTCCTTCCATTGAAGATATGCTTGAAATGGCTCAATTGGAGGGAGTGAAGTTTCTAGCATGCAAAACGAGTGCTGATTTGTTTGATCTAACCAAGGATGACTTTATTGAAGGTGTAGAAATATTGGTGGCGAGTGATTTCTTGAAAGAGGCAACCGAGTCTGATCTCCATCTCACACTATGATAAATTGCAGGACTCAAGAATCGATCCGAAAAGTGATAGGAGTCGGGGGCATACATTCCACACTCTGGCCATGATCCACTCTGCGCCTGATTATTGTTTATTCGCAACAATAAAAAGGTATTGTGTCCCCGAAAAACGCTCAAAACGGTTCGATTCCAGGGAGCTTGTCCAATAGTTTTGTTCAGCATTTTTTCTTTGTTCACCCACATTCTGATATTATCTGAATCTTTCATCTGAACGTTTCTTCCTAATATCTTCATCACTGGCTTTCAGCCAACCCGAAACGCTATCTTGCACATGATCAAATTTTTCTATATATGGCTTGATATCCAATAATGGAGTTCCATCAAGTATATCAATTCCCTCCACAAAAAGTGTATTACCTTCGACCTTTATTAGCCTGACAATTGATATTCCGATATGATTCGGTCGTAGAGGGGACCGCGTGGCAAACACTCCCCTTGTTTGCTTGTCCATAAAGGGCGTTACGTGCATCTCGGTTCGTGTTGCCTTATGAAAGCTATACAAAAGATATATATGGCTGAATCCATCAAGATCTTGCAATCCATTAATATATTCTTCGTCCACGAGTACATGCCCGACAACCTCTGATGCACCTTTGGGTTGAATAGGCATATCTTCAATTGATTTATGAGGGGAATATATTGTTCCTATAGGCTTGATTTCGTGCATGTTTTATACCTTGTTTTAGGGCTGGCAAATGGCTGTTTGTGTGGCTTTTCTGGAGTGCGAGTATAGCAAAAATCCCTGATTAAAAAAGAATTTATGTACATTTAGCTTATTTAAATTCTTTGGCAATATTATGCGAAAATAAAAAGAGAAGCAGAAGGATTATAACAAGGATTGAAATTTTACTTGGCAGAATCCTGTATTGTATCCCACCAATAATATCTATAAGTATTTCGACAAATATAAAACTTAATATACTATACCTTGCGAATTTCTTGCGCATACCCAGAAAAAAGGAGAAAATTATATATCCTGCCGCCAGAAACCCAGAGTATAAGATTGCTATCTTAAAGGAATCAGGTGGCATTTGAAGTCTTTCTGACTCGTTATTACTATAAATTTGAAATGCCTCCTGATACTCTGAAATGGATATCCTGGCACCTTTATCTATAATTTGATCGATTGGATAAGGAGATGCAATAATTGACAGTAATCTTATTGAGTTATAGATAATCAGTAAAAGAGCAACCAACCAAATCGCTCTTTTTTTTCGCTCTACTTCATCGAAAATATTTCTCATTTTATTTTCAACACACCATATTAAAATTCGGGGGACAGCCAGGGTTTATCGCAACCAATTTGGATTAAATCCTGCGACCTTGGTCATAGGGATAAAGTTCGTACGGGTAAATATGGGACAGGCCAAACCGGAATCTTCCCCTATGGTGTCAATGGAGCCAAAGGGCCAGCGGCTCCGTACGAAATCGATCAGCGCGAAGGCAGCTGCAATCGCTTTTCCGGCCGTAGCGGGAGGTGTGCTGCAGACCGGAAGTGGGTGATTCGCGGTCTGGTGGCCACAGCACCGCAGCTGCCGGTGAGGTTCACCGCCAGCATCCTGTGATTATTCGCCCGGTTGGTTTCCTTGAGTTGTCCGGAGGGATCGATTTGGAATGAAAGCTTGTTCATACCCGGCCTGAGTGCAAGCAGGTCGGTCTCGTCGAGTAGCTTGCCCGGTGCCAGGGACGGCCAATGACGGGCCGTGGTTCCCCGTACGGAGGAATTGCGCCAGACGCCGTCGAACGCGCCGCTGGCGGACCGGCCGACGTTGCGCACGGCGTGCTGGATCGGGAACTGGCATTCGCCGCTGCCGTTCTGGTTTCTTGTGATGGCGTCGGCGGCATTAAGCCTCACAGTCCTGCCCCATTCTGTGCGTTCCCCGCCGATGATCAGCGACGAGCCGTTGGTTAGATCCGCGAGACCGATCCGGGATGCCGGCTTGCCTGACAATCCGAATGCCATCGGCGTGACGTGACGCAGCGGCGTTGTCGGAAGGTTCGGTTTCGTTTTGCCGGCCACCCGCAAGTCCATGTGGGACGGGTGTTTATAGGTTACGGTGTTTTTGTGCTTGGCAGGAGGCGGTGGAGGAGGCGCAGAGGCGGTTTTATGATGTTTGGAAAGCTTGGTTGCCTTGGACAGGGTCACTACCTGAACGGTGAGCGGACGTCGGTAATGCTTGATTAGACCGGGCCAGTCGCGACTGCCGACAGACGCGGTGCTGTTGAAAAGCACGTTGATAACCACGCACGGTTCGTTGATGATCCACGGGTCACCGTTGCATCTGAAGGTTGCGTTGAGACTATCAATGCCGCCGTCATGCTGGAGTTGCAGCAGTTCCTGCGCCGTGTTGCGGGAGGCATCCCATGACCCCTTGCCTGCGACCCAGTAGCTGTTCAGGTGTTTGACGTTAGTGTTGGAGTAAAATCCCTCGGTGAGCGAGAAACCCGAAGATCCATGGACGTCAACGACCTCGAGTACACCTTTGAAGTGGTATTCATGCTTGGATTTCGCGGGAACGCCCGAGGCGTCCACCAGCTTGAGTTCACTCCATTCGGCCTCCGGCCCCGCCCAGGCGCTGCTGGTGATCAGTAACAGTACCAGGGCGACGCTGATTGAGGTTATATTCCGCATGGTTAGGCCCTCCTCCGCTGAAGGTGAGTGGGGATAAGGGTACGGTCATGATTCTAGGCGCTCAACCAGTTGTTCCAAGGAATAATTTTTCCCCTGATCATGTGCTCGCCGCGATATCCTGCACGGCCCACCGCCGATTGAGTCAGTCCCTCTCTGGTTGTTATATGTAGTATATTAATTCCCAACTCCTTGACTGTCCAGGCACTTAATTCGTCTATGAATTCAGCATATTTTTTTACAAAATGAAGCAGAACAGCTCCGGTAGGCATCCAATGCCTGACAATCTCTCCTACCAATCTGCCGTGTCCGGAGTATCGATACCTGGGCAACTTCGAAAGATCGAAAACCAGGTTAGCCCTACAATACCGGTTTGATGAGCACCACAGAGCCAACCCAGCTGAAAAGAAAAGAATAAGTACCATACTGATTGACCTGTCTTCCTCTACTTTCTCGATCGAGGCGATCTTCGAACTTGACTTATGGGTGTTTCTTTATGCAAAATACTCCCATCCTCTTTTAAGATGTTGGCATACCAACCCGGACCTGGCAAGAAAATGGGGGGAGCGGTTAGACTAAAGCGAACAGTGAGGAGCTGTAAATGAATTACATGGACGAAATTGCGCTCAGATTTAGGACAGATTTGACTGAACTGATTGCGACAAACCGCAGACGTAGCAGAGCTATGTTGAGGATTTGGCGATTGAGATTCGATCTGAGGTGGCCTGAAGATGAGATGCAAGATGTCCCTGTTTGTTTGTTTCCCGCTCCCTATCATCGATTGGAGTTAGAACTATGGCTGAAATTCATTTTGAACGCTGGCAGCAGGTGGCACGTTTTCACAATCCTCTGAAGGGAGGCGAGCTTGACGAACAGAGTATCGAGGTGCGTCTTGATCCGCTCCTGGACCATCAAAGCGTGTTTCCATTGATGCTGAAAGGCAAGGCTGACGCCTTGTTTCCTCCGACCGACTGGGAATATGTGGAGCAATGCTCGGAAAAGTCAAAAGGCCAGTGCTTTCTTTGTGACGGAAAATGGCGGCAGAGGACGCCCCGTTATTCGGAAAAGATCCTCCCGGAAGGATATCTGGTAAAAAATGACGTTGTCTTATTCCCGAATCTGTTTCCGCTGGCGGCGTATCATGCCGTGGTGATGGTTGGGAACAAGCATTGCCGACACCTTGACGATTTCCCGGCAAGCACGATCAAGGATTCATTTGCCATAACCTTGGAGTTTATGCGAAGGTGCTATCAGGAAGATCCGGGCGCGATCCATTTCACCATAAATGCCAACTATCTGTTTCCGGCCGGGGCGAGCGTCATGCATCCCCATCTGCAGATTCTTGGTTCCCCCTTTCCGGGAACACATGAGCGAGCGCTGCTGCAAAGAAGCCGCGACTATTTTGAAAAGCACGGCACGTCATATTGGCTGGATCTGCTTGCAGAGGAAAAACGCCTGCAGAAACGCTGGATTGGAGAAATCGCCGGAAGTCAATGGTTCACCGCCTACTCTCCAGTAGGGGCCAACGAAGTCAATGCAATCATGCCCAATGCCAGCCATTTTTTTGAATGGGGCGATGCCGAGCTGGAAGGCATGGCACAGGGCCTGGCCAAAGCGCTCTCCGCTTATGCCGGGCTCAACCTCTCGACATTCAACTTTTCGTGTTTCAGTGCCCCTTTAAACAGTGAAAGCAAAGAATTTTGCTGTTTGTTGCGCCTGGTCAATCGCCAGAATATGGTGCCCAATTATCGAGCAGATGACTATTACTTCCAGAAGCTCTTGGGGGGCGAGCTGATTGTTACCTCACCGGAAGACCTCGCTTCTTTTATCAGACAGTACTTTTAGACTGGAGTGCTGTCGGTGAATACGGGTGAAATAAGAGGACATCCTCTCCTCCCCCTGCTTGGGTGATATCGCCCCTCCTGCAATGTTCCGCTACGTTTTTGTAGGTCTGGTTGATATATTGGAAAAAGCAGTGTGCTGAGCACTCCGAACTCTGGGCATACTCTTGTAGCCATTCAAGATAAAACAAGTAATTCTCATCTGTTAAGAAGCATGCCTGCCTTTTGTTTCCTTGCTGTATGATATGGAGTGGAATATCCGGCACTATGATTCGAGATCGTTTTGGCATATTCTGACTCATACAACGGGTATTGGCAAAGGAGTGACATAAAATATGTTGCAATATTTCAATGGGAATTATCTTAAGTCAACACCTTTTTTGTAATAGGCTTCCATTACCTTCGGAGGCACCATACTTCCTCCCGTTGCCCAGACTATATGGGTTGCGTTGGACATGTACTGACGCAGTGCATGTTTTTCTATATAGTGTTCTCCCTCAGCGGTATGGAGTAATTTGCAGGCTCCTGACATTCCCGCCAACGCAGATGGTTCAAGAGATATTTTCAGTACATCGGCGGTTATGCAAAGCTGTTTATAAAGTGTCTCATCTTGAACTGTATAGACGCCGCTTATCATTTTTTCGAGTGTTTTCCCTACAAAACCAGACGGACTTCCCACAGCGAGACCGTCAGCATCAGTCTCATTGTTCAGGCCGAAATCATATACACTGATCCGATTGTGCAGTCGTGTCATCAACCCCAGAAGCATACAGGGGGAAGAGGTGGGTTCCGCAAAGAAACAATGTACGTGATCTTTAAAAAGCTGTTTCAATCCGAATGTTATTCCTCCGGGACCACCGCCTACACCACACGGCAGGTAAACAAAGAGGGGGTGTTCTTCATCGACAAGTATATTTAATTCCATTAATTGCCTGTTTAACCTTGACGCTGCAACTGCATATCCCAGGAAAAGGTCGATTGACTTTTCATCATCAATAAAATGCATATTCGAATTATGAGCAGCTTGTTTCCGGCCTTCCTCTACTGCTTTGCTGTAATCCGATTGATATTCAATAACTGTGACTTTTTTTTGTCGCAGTATGTCTTTCTTCCACTGTTTTGCATCAGAAGACATATGCACAACGACTTGAAATCCCAGTTTGGTGCCCATTATTCCGATACTCAGTCCCAGGTTTCCTGTGGAACCAACAACAATGGAATAGTCAGAAAAAAACTGTCTGAATTTATCGCTGTCAAAGATGGTGTAATCTTCATCTGCCGTGATCAGTTTATGCTGAAAAGCCAGATCTTCAGCGTGTTTCAACACTTCATAAATACCACCTCGTGCCTTGATTGATCCAGAGATGGCAAGATGGCTGTCACACTTAAGCAAGAGCATCCCAGGTATCTTCTGCCCCAATGCTTTTGCTAGGCTTTGTTGCATGGCGGGAATTTTTAAAAGAGCTGATTCAATAATCCCCCCGGTTTTTTGTGTTTCTGGAAAAACTCGAGAAATATACGGGGAAAAACGATTCAACCGTTCTTCTGCTTTTTTAACATGCGTCTCAGAAAGTGATAGGCTCTTTTGAGCAGATTCGAACGTATCGTAGTGAGGATTATGCCAGAAAACTTCATCACCCAAAATAATCTTTTCCAATAGCGGGTGTTCCTGTATCCAGTGATTAAGAGTCTTATCTGCTATCATTCTGTCTTTCATCTTGAATCCTATGAATGCGGCGTTTTGGCGTTCCAATTCTCCAGTTCCACAAGGTAGTCACCCAAATGCCCATCACCGAGATAAGGCTTTGGTTGTTATCCTGCACGAAAGCTTCCAGGGTGCAGCCCGGAAAGTAATTGATACTGGATGATTGCTATTCACAAGACAATATTCACGAACAATCTTTAGTCTTTTCCAGTATCATTCTAACTTTTGCTGCCAAGTCATTTTTTGAAAAGGGCTTCTGGATAAACTGAACCCCCTCATCCAGTATGCCCTGTTGAGCAATAATATCAGAGGTGTATCCTGACATGAAAAGGCATTTGAGATCGGGATAGAGATCCGACAGGTTTTTGGCCAGATCCCTGCCGTTCATCTCGGGCATGACCACATCGGTTAAGAGCAGGTGAATTTCACTCGCGAATTGACCAACCAGGCGAAGTGCCTCATTCGGAGTGGCTGCTGAAATAACGGAGTAGCCAAGACCCTGAAGTATGGTTGCGGTCATTTTCAGGATCTTCCGCTCGTCCTCTACCAGCAGGATGGTTTCATGACCACCCACATCTGGCACCGTCATTTGCTCTGACGGTGCATCAACTGCCGAGTCCACATGTCGGGGCAGGTAGACTGTGAAGGTTGTTCCCTGTTCCGTTCCGCTGTGAGCATTGATGAAACCCGCATTCTGCTTAACGGCACCATAGACCGTGGCCAGACCGAGACCGGTTCCTTTGCCTACACCTTTGGTGGTGAAGAACGGTTCAAAAATGTGAGCCAGTGTCTCTTCGGCGATACCACAGCCGTTGTCGCTTACGGACATCCGAGCATACTCTCCGGCCACAAAGCCTGGGTGAGTATGGCAATACTCGTCATCCAGAGTATCATTTCCCGTCTCGACGGTAATTATTCCAACACCTGCAATAGCATCCCTGGCGTTGACACAGAGATTGGCCAAGATCTGGTCGATCTGCGACGGGTCGACCTTGACAGGCCACAAGCTGGATTCGGGCCGCCAAACGAGACTGATATCCTCACCGATGAGCCGCCGCAGCATGTTTAGCATCCCTTCGATGGTTTGATTCAGGTCGAGCACTTTAGGGGCGACGGTTTGTTTGCGAGCAAAGGCCAGCAATTGACGAGTAATATCGGCTGAGCGAATGGCAGCTGTATGGATTTCTTTCAGGTTTGCAAACAGTGGATGGGCCCGGTCAACTTTTTCCATTCCCATCTCTGCATGTCCGAGGATTACGCCAAGCATGTTGTTGAAATCATGTGCTACACCACCTGCAAGTTGACCAACTGCTTCCATTTTTTCTGCCCGCTTAAGACTTGTTTGCAGATTCAGGTTTTCTTTGTTGGCTTTATCATTTTGTAACATTTCCCGTTTAAGTTGATCATTGCTCCTCATCAGGTCTTCAGTACGTTGTTTTACGTGTTTTTCCAGTGTTTCTTTATATTGATGCAATTCCAATTCAGTCCGTTTGCGTTCTTTAAGTTCAAAATGCAGGATTTTGGTCAAATCACTTATTCTCCCTGTCCCACAGGTGACTAACAATGTTACAGCATATAGGGGTATGCCGCTTGAAATGAAATCATGCATACCACTACCCACCGCCCTGGCAAGAATCATAAGAAGCCCAGAATGCAAAAACCAGAAGAGCAACCCGAGACGCAACCCCAGTAACCATCCGGCAATAATGGGAAAGATACTTGAAAGAATAAATGCGCCGTTGTTAGAAATATCGTGAAGCGGAATGAATGTGGATCCAAACAGTACCAAAAGGCATGAAATTATAACAAGGGGTCTGAAATATTTACCATTTGACCAAAAAACAGTAAGATTCTCCATTTTGCCTATACCCCGTTATTTGTGCAAAATTGGGCGTTTATATAAATTGCATATTCCGGTGAAAAAGCCCCGCCAAACCAACGCGTAAGCCGCTACCATTCCGGAGCAATACGGTCAGTGACAAAAGATCGTCAGGGAGTGAGTATATTTACTTTGACACAGTTTCGGTTTTCAGGTCAAGTTTTGATTTGAATACATTGACCTAACGAAAACTGCATGTAATCCAGGTCACAACATCTGACAAATTCTTTTCCTTTAATATGTTGGCCGTTACATAAATCACATCAAAAGAAACTCATATCATCAGGAATTGAGACCTGATTTTTCTCGATTTTCAATAAGGTTCAGTAGATTTCCTAAACGTCAGTAGTTGAGGCCTGACCCTGGTTTTTACTCATTTATGGGTAAAGGCATTGATGCGTTCCGTAATATTGGCCTTAAGGTTCTCGAAAAAGAGTGAATAGTCAAAGGCGTGGTAAATCCCTTCCGGGAAATGGCCGCCTTGGACAGTAACCAAAGCGATATTCTCGGGTTGGACAATCAGGCCACCATCTACAATCTGAGCTGAAGTGAAATGCGGGTAGGTAGTGGCTTTGTCAGCGCTGTCAAAGAAGACAGAGCCAAGGTTCATCTTAGCGGGGACAAAGGCGCTGTCCATGCTCCACGAGAGGGGATTGACCGCAAGGGCGCCCTTTTTGAGGGTCGGCGCAGCTGATTGTCGCCCTGCAGCCATTGAATTGTAAGAGATGACACATCCAGTTTGATTTGAACGTTCACACATATGTACCGAGGGGTTGGCAGCAAGATCCTCCGGGGTCAAGGACCACCCGGGAAGTAAGGCTGCAACAAGCAACTTTTCGGCGCCGGTGGAGCCCCAATGCTTGAGAAGAAGATCCGTCAAGATCATGGAACCCTGGCTATGGCCTGCGAGGAAAAAGGGGCGACCGTTGTTTTCGTATTTCAGGTAATAGGACAGGGCACGCCAGATATCATTATGCACGATCTCTTGTAAGGGTGCAGCGTCGGAATCACTCAAACCAAGGCCGGCCAAATTCATCTGTCGATACATCGGGGCGTAGATATTCACCTGTCCGTCAAAGACAGAGGCCATCGTCTTTATCGTCTCCATGGCTGCGGCACGCATGTCCGGCCTGGTCGTATCCATCATCCAATCAGTATCATTAAACAGGACCGTAGGATAAACGAAAAAAACATCAATCGGTTCCGTGGGGGCAGCAGGTTTGACAAGCCAGCTTTCAGGTGCCGCATAGTCTGGAGCTTTCGGTAGAGTCTTTAAATCCAAGGGGGGCATGGCCTGGCAGGGGAGCCACTGGACAAGACTGCAAACTAGTATCATGAGCATCGAATACAAGATAGGCAACGTATTGTTTTTCAAAATAAATCCTCATTAAATTTATTTGTTGGCCACACTATTTATGGTTCATCCGAATGAAGCATACTTTTGGAAAGGTGAAAGGAAAAAACCGGCAGAGTGCCTCGCTTTCGGACGCTACTCTGCGGCCTTATCGCCGGTACACCACGGCTGACAGGCAGGCCGTCCCTGGCCTACTGTCAGGTGCGGACGTCTTGTCCGCACCCCTCCGGGCCTTGAGTGGTTTCCCTTCGGGCCTCCGTGAGGCGTCCTCCAGAGACGCCCACCGCCTCCCCGCGTTATAGATAAAGTACTCTCAATCCGGAAGAATCCTATCTATTTATAATGCAGAAATCAGCCGGAGCTCAGCGAGCGGCTGGATTGCTCGGCTAGCTGTTCATTGGGCCAGTGAAGGTTTTTCGGCCAGCGCCGCACTTTCTGCATTGCAGTCTCGATTGGGCTTTAGGCCTTTTTTGCGGACTGCAGCGAGTTCGGCCCTGGCGGCTTCCAGGTCAGCGCGAAACGCAAGCACGGCGTGCAGTCGAGCCAAGGTGGCAGCGGCCATTGTACGGCCCTGTATAACGTCACTGTGCCAATGGGCGTTGCACACATTGCGGCTCTCTCCAAAAGTCAGGCCGCGCGCGAGTATTGCATCGGTCTGGTCCGGAGAAATTTCAGAGAGGATAAGCGCCCAACCCCACCCGACTGCCGTATGCCCGGATGGATAAGAACCATCCTTTTCCAAGAAGGCCTGATCCTTCGGGGTGCAGATGGGTTCTTTGTTCCAGAGAAAGGGACGAGTGCGGTTGTAATGATTCTTTGCGGCGTAGGTAGAAATGCCCAAATCAGTCAAGGTTCGGCGGAGCAGCATGTACAAATGCGGCGTATCCTCCTCCGTGATCGGGGTGTTCAAGGCACAGGAAAATGTGCTGGCTGCGTGAGGGAAATGCAAATCGGCGTCTGAAGCAGCAAGCAGCCAGCGCGGGGTATCGCGCAGCGCAAAACTTCTTCGGCTGATCTCCTTGTCGAGGGCGAGCGCAGCAGAACCTTTGGCCGGAGGAGGCGGAATTAGAAAAAGGCTGTTCGGGAGTTCCTTCGTCGGTAGATAGCCGCCAATAAGACCCGGAATGAACTCAGTTCCTGCAGAAGGCTGGTTCTGGACATTCTGGCTAGCACAACCTGCCATGATCCCAACAATCATTATTCCCAATAAAAAATTGCACCATCCACCGCTGTTCCTAAAATTCATCTTCATATGATCTCCCCTTGCTTTATGTAATATGGGTTCATCCGACTTTTGCGTGCTTTCCTATTACCCGGGAGGCTGCGGGCAACACTTACGGGTGCGTCACGGAGGCCCGCCGGTATTCCACATGAGGCCCGATGGGTTGCGGACAGGACGTCCGCAACTGACAGCAGGCCAGTGACGGCCTGTCTGTCAGCCGTGGTGTACCGGTGATAAGGTCGCAGGGTAGGGCCCGGAAGCGTTGACCGCAGCCGGATTGTTGCTTTCGGCTTTACCAACAAAAGTATGCTGAAGACTGAAGAGCCGCAATATGTCTCACATGCTATTGTGTCAATGTGCTTAAGGCTTTGGAAGCCCCTCCATTGAACTCATGTATTCATAAAAAAGCATCTTACCAACGGCTCGGGCCTTATACATCAATGAGTTATCCTATTGCTCCTGCAGCAGCAGAAGGTTATTGCAAGTCCATCAAGAGTGAGCCAGGCTGATAAAATGAATACTAGATAAGATTTGAAAATACACCGGGAAGTATTGATTAAGTATGGACCTAATGGCAGAGCAATGTCAAACAATAAGCGATAAAAAAGTTTTTGCTGCTCTTCCTGTACGGAAGCGGCGTCCTGGTGAAGCCAATGGAACTGTTCCTTTTTTACCTTTTTTCCGATCTCTGGGGGATTGTATTTCTTAACATCCGAAGGCCATAGAGATGCTCTGTCTTCTTCCTCAATATTGGTCAGAACTATCCAGAAGAGTCACAAGACGACTTGACCTCATATCTCTTGGAAGCTTTGCCGCCGGCGTTAATTGATTGGATTGCCCAATTCTTTAATATTGCGTAACATATCTTTGAGTGAGCCACGGTATGACCAAATTATACCTGCCATAAAATATAGAGGGGTAGAGGCATAAAAATTATCCTCTCTAAATGTCTGGTTTTTCATGATTGTATGGTACAACATATAACTCCAATCAACTACAAGTAACCATGCAACAAGAGCGGCTATGATATGAAGATACCAATTTTTCTGTCTATAACGAATTGCATAAAAAATTATATACACACTCCAAGGGGCCAAAAGATATGTTAAACCACCCATCATAAGTGTTACTCCAACATCCCAATCTTGAACTTCATAAAACAGTGCTCCATAAAGAAGCCAGCTCATACTTATGCAGAAGCTGAAAATCTTCCATGGCCTGATTAATTCTCGTGCATACGATTTATCTGGCCAAAATGAATATGTTTGTTCTGTCATTTTCAGGTATAAAATTGGGGTTGTAAGGCGTTGAGGGCTCCCGAAGCTCTCTCATGCCATTCATGCTGACGATCCTGCGCCTCGTTGCTCTCACTCCCAATTATCACTATCACAGTATCACCGGGTCTATCACCGTTTCACCGCGGTCGGGTCACGCTATCTTGCTGATTATTATATATTACTATTCCAGAACTAACCATTTTCACAGCCTATATCGCTTTTTTCAGCCTCAAAATGATTCATAGAGGAATTTACAGGCTCTCTGAGTTGATAACCAGCATTTGTTTTTCTTACGTCTCTTCCCTTAGTCAGAATGCCCATTTTGAGCTTCACCTTATCAACAAACTCTTTGCTGCCGCTGACGATCCTTGGAAAATTTGAGCAGAAACTCCTTTTTGTCGCAACGATGGGTGATGTGCCAGATGTATCCGGTAGGTAATGCCTTCTGACTCTGGCCATGAATATTTTCCTATATCTACCTTTTCGCACCTAAAAAAGGCTTTATATGTACCCGAAAAGCTGATTTTCAGAAAAATAATTTCTCATTTCAATAGATTATATTAGCCTGGACCTACTTAGATAAATATTCTTTGTGGATTTTTGTTAGGAATCATGGTTTAAACATACAGATCCTTACAAGCCACACAAATATCAAATCCTAATATGGGTTTTTCACATGTCAGGCGGATCGATATGGCTTACTATCCCGCGTCGCTTTTGCTTCAAGCATACACGAGTATACCTTTAGCAAGTTGCCTCGGTTAGCTGTCCATCTTCATCCATTAACTACGACCTAACTCGCTTAATCTCTAAGAGCAGTCTTGATTGCATGCTGCTAAAAAGGGTACTGGAAAATTGCATCGGTTGATTATGAATCTGAAAGCTCTTTTTTTCGATTGCGCCAAACATTTGATGGTTTCACCTGAATTCAAAAAAAATTTATTACAATTCAGACGGGCGCAACTATTGAATTTTTTCTTACTCTCTCTCGCCGTCGTATTGCTGATTGCAAGCGTTTTTAACTGGCTGGTAGTCCATTTCTATCTGATCAGCATCATAGAGGCGGTATTGGTTATTATTTGTGTTTTTGCATATCATCGGTTTCGGACAAGGCTGGATCTGATTTCCACCGGCTGGGTTGTATCATCGATTACCGGTCTGATATCTGTCGCACTGATCATCTATACAAAAGGGCGGTTTCAGTCATATGCACTAATAATCATTTACCCGTTGATCTCCTATCCCATGCATGGTACGCGAAAAGGAAGTATTGCTTTTGGGATATTCTCCCTCGTTGTTGTCGGCACAATCATTTACGGATGGACCCATTGGCCTTTTGTATCTCCCATATCGTCACTTTTCAACGTGCTGGTTGTAATCATCATGGGTGGTGGAATAATCGTATATTATGAATTCACCAAAGAAGAGGCATTAAACAGGGTTCATCAGGCTGCGATGACTGATCCACTGACAGGAATCTGGAATCGAACAATGTTCGATCAGGTTCTTGATCGAGAGATTGCCGAGAGTCGGCGATCCCATTCCTCATTTAGCTTAATTCTTAGTGATCTTGACTATTTTAAAAAGGTAAATGATACCTATGGTCATCATATCGGAGACAATGTGCTCAAGGAGTATGCGGCGATTATTCAAGAGCGAAAGCGTTGCACGGATCACCTGTCGCGCTGGGGTGGTGAAGAGTTTGCGCTGATCTTACCGAATACGCGTCTGGATAATGCTGAAACCGTGGCGAAAGCATTGATTAATTCGGTTAGAAACCATCGATTCAAGGACATAGGCAACATCACTGTCAGTATGGGAATTGGAGAGTTCACCCCCAATTCGAATCGTAACGATCTTTTCAGAGCAGTCGACCAGGCTCTTTATGATGCAAAACAAAAGGGAAGGGATAGATATGTAGTTGCAGAAAAACTCATTGATGAAGGTGGACGGTCAACCGACTATAAAGACCTGGCTCTTTCGCAATACAGAAATTAAAATTCTTGCCGGCAACAACAATACAGAAAAATAAAACGTCTGGATTGGTCCAAGGTCTGTTCTGTTACCTTATAATAAAACAGCCAGTTGAGGGTGGATTCTCTTTAATCCTTCAAGTAGGTTCGTTTTAAATCGGTAGTTACAGGGTGCTGACAGGACGTCCGCACCTGACAGCAGGCCAGGGACGGCCTGTCTGTCAGCCATGGTGTACCGGCGATGAGTCAGCAGAGTCACGTCCCGGAAGCGATGCACTCTGCAGGGTTGTTCCTTTCAGCTTTCCAAAAGTACGCTTCATTCGGATGAACCCTATATACCATATCGCTAAAATGAGTCAAAGAAAGACTTGACTACAAAGTTTAATTATTAAGTTAATAAGTTAATGGCTCACCCTTGATACTTTGATATGCCCTGAGAGGATTGCAGTTTGACCGAAGAAAATCTTGCAAGATAAGATAGGAAAGGCTAGCCTGCCGTTTATCAATTGAGATGATCGCAAGCTAGAAGGTATGGGAAAGGCTGGTTGCCTGCTTTTCCAAGAAGCGACCTGGCTGGTGGGGCATATCGGTTTGCCCGCTGGGTGAAAAAGGAAGGAGATGGACGCGACGAGACAATGGATACCCTGGCAGGACCGGCAAGAGTGGTCCCAAGTGGTTTTGTCGATAACTACGGCGGTTGCAGGTCTTGGCGGGGAAGGGGATCATTTGCGTGACATTGCCCGGAGGATTGAGGACGGGTATGTAGAACTGGACGGTCCTCTGGACAGTCTTGGTGCTATTACCTGCTGCAGTTGTACGACAATCTGTTGCACAGTGGCAACGATCTGGTATGACTTGAGAGATCTCCTCTTCCTCTACCTGGCCGACAACCGGCTGCCCCGACAACAGATAACAAGAAATGCGGATCGCACCTGTGTGCATCTCACCCCCCAGGGGTGTTGTCTCAATCGTAGGGAACGGCCGTTTATCTGCACCTGGTATATCTGTGGGGCCCAGAAAGATGTGCTCAGGCGACAACAAAATGGTGCGGGAAACGAGATTTTCGCCTTTATCGACCAATTAAAGACGGCAAGAAATGAACTTGAAAATCGATTTGTGGACGCTGTCAGGTAATTTTGTTAAGAACATCCCCGATGTACATTCTCTCCCATCGTAAATACAAACGGGTACGGAATTAAGGACACACACATTCTGTGTTTGGAAATCTTGATATAGCTTTTAGCTGTCTTAGAAATAAAAAGTCATTTAAAATCTTAATATAACGTAAAAATACACGCATGTCTTTATGTGCATTTATTTATTTTAATAGTTGAGAATAAGCTATAATTTTCCAATCGTTCCGCCATTCCCTTAAGTTAAAAGAGTAAGAGCGTTCCCTGTATCACCCACACTCAATTTCGTGTCGATTTCAAACTACGTCACGGGTCAATACCGAGTGGCATATTTTCCTATATACTGTATCGTTTCGTTAGATCCTAAGAAAGACTTGCCCCCGTTCCCGTTCTAGGAATAGGATATATTATCCTTGGTCTTCATCGAAAAGGTCCATATCGGGATAATATTTTTTGGCACATTCCTGGCAAATACTATGGCTGAACTCCGCTTCGGAATGATCCTGGATGTATGCCTCAATTTGATTCCAATATCCTTTGTCATCTCGAATTTTTTTACAATGTGAGCAAATGGGAATAATACCTTTTAATGTATGTATTTCTTTTAAAGCTGCTTGAAGATCCGCTATTAAATTTTCTCTTTCAACTTCCGCCTGCTTACGGTCGGTAATGTCTCGGAACGTCCAGATTCTCCCAAAGTTTTGCCCATCATTTCCAATAACAGGGGCTGAATAGCGGTCAAAAACTGTTCCGTCCCTTAATTCGACCTCGTCCCGGCTGGTCTCATCCGGATGTTTGTATAGATGGGTAATCTTTTCAACAAACTGCTCTGGATTCTTGGTCATTTGCATGACATGTTGAACCTGAACCTCGTCGTCATCATTGTCGGTAATATGTTGCGGAATCTTCCATAGTTCGACGGTCTTTTGGTTCTGAAGGATCTTTTTTCCCTTAGCGTCGACTACTATTATGCCGTCAATGGAAGAATTCAATTGGGCTTCAAGGAGTGCAGTTTTGTAGAGCAACGTATGTTCCGCCAACTTGCGCATAGATTCTGCTTGTTCTAATTCATGAATCGTTTGTTCCAATTCTTCATAGGTCGGTTTTGCAGCCATATGGGTACCACCTGTGTTTTTGTGATCTATTCGAGGTGCGATTACTTGCATTATCCTTGAATATAGACAAATTCAACAATACTTAGAATATCTGAAAATTCCTTAGTGATGACAACGTCTATTGTTTGATCGAGGCATATAACGCCGCCTTCACCGGTTCATCTGGTGAAAGGCCAGGTTGAATACTTTGTGGCCTCCTGTTTTTAGGTTCCGATGGTGTGCATCCCATCAATAATTAATATTTAATGGGCGGCCCTTGTATGTTTTTTTCTGTCCTCAGATCTGCCCGCTCTATTACTCACTTCTTTATATGATAACCATTGATTATTAACTCTTTTGAAAATAAAACTTCTGTCAAGTTGAGCTGGCGACGTACATCCTGAGGCTGAGAGGAGTTCTAGGAAATCATTGAGTATGTTGTGATGGTAATTTTTAACTCTCTTCCATTTTTCAGAAACTACTAAACCTCTCACAAGTCGTGGATTGTGGGTAGCTATACCTGTGGGGCATTCATTGGTATTACAGCGCAAAGCCTGAATACAACCTAAAGCAAGCATCATTCCTCTTGCAGAATTACAGACATCCGCTCCAATACAGAGTGATTTGAATATATCAACTGCTGTAAATATTTTAGTAGCTGTTATTATTTTTATCTCTTTTTTGAGATCATATTTACATAAGGTGTCGCATACAAATATTAATGCATCTTCCCATGGCATACCTACATAGTTTGAGAAGTCAATTGGAGCTGCTCCGGTGCCACCTTCTCCACCGTCAACAGTAATAAAATCCGGCTTAATGCCTGTTTCCATCATTTTTTCACAGATATCAATAAACTCTTCCTTGCTCCCTATGGCTAATTTAAAACCTACAGGTTTTCCATTAGATAGTTCACGCAGTTGTTGCACAAAATGCAATAATTCTTCGGCATTAGTAAAGGCGGAATGTCCTGGTGGTGAAAGCACATCTGTATGTGGTTGTATACCGCGAATTTCTGCAATTTCTTCATTGTTTTTTACCGCGGGAAGTACGCCGCCATGTCCGGGTTTCGCACCTTGTGAAATTTTAATTTCTACCATTTTGACTTCTTCCCAGTTGGCTTTTTCCTTGAATTTTTCAGCATCAAAATAACCGTCATCTGTTCTGCAACCAAAATAACCAGTACCTATTTCCCAAACCAAATCACCCCCATTCCTATGGTATTTAGAAATGCCGCCTTCACCGGTATCGTGAAAAAAATTACCCGCTTTAGCTCCCAAATTGAGTGCTTCTATGGCATTTTTGCTCAAAGAGCCATAACTCATGGCAGAGATATTAAATAGACTGGCACTGTACGGGTTTTTGCAGTCAGGACCGCCAATGGTAACTCGCGGTGGAGTCTGCAATTTTTGAGCTGGATAAATGCTATGCTTCATCCATTCATAATTTTCACTATACACATCCAGTTCGGTGCCAAAAGGATGGCTTTCGTTCTGCTCTTTTGCTCTCTGGTATATATAGCTTCTATGATTTCGATCAATGGGGCTTCCATCTGTATCTGATTCAACAAAATACTGATGGAATTCAGGTGCTATCATTTCCAGTAAATAACGCATATGACCAATGACAGGAAAGTTCCTGAGAATGGTATGTTTCTTTTGGACAATATCGTGAAAGCCTAACAGCAAGAGCAGGGATGCCAGAATTACAAAACCTGGTAATGGCCAAAGAATAATTCCGACCAATACAACAATAATGGACAAAGCGATGATCGTAAACTTGATGGCTTCACGCATAACTTTTATTCATTCCTGAATGATTATTTTATAAAAGCTCTTTGAGATATTTTAACCCTGACTTAGCTGTATCAATGATTTCGGCCATTTTACCATTCAACATTAATTTGGCCATTGAATTGGTAAATCCCACGACCTGATCGAGCTTGATTGTAAAAAAGGAAAAAGAGTCAAGTCTTTTCTTGACTCTTTACGGACTCCGAATCTGCCTTGGTTCAATACATGATAGCAGGCTCCAGGATATTCTATTCGCAATGGTCTTGACATACTTTCCTATAAACCATATCGCATTATTTGAGCCAAAGAAAGACCCTATTATGACCCCATTACTGTCTCAATCTCCCCTGCGGGGAAGAAGGAGACCTGTCGAGGAAGTGCCGTCGATCTTCAAGAGAGCCGCAGGGGCAGGTTGCACGTATTTAAGAAACTCCGTCTCTTTTACCACCGGCTGCTGTTCCAGCCACTCCATGGATATGAAGCTCTCACCATGTGGGAGGCACAACAAGATAGTTGATGCCCAGCGAGGTTATATTGTGAAAAAAGTGACTCCCCTGTGAGGGCTCGGCGTGAAGTCTTTTCGAGGTGGTCTCGATGATGGTGTGGGCCTCGGTGATGGCGTTCCATTTTACGGGGATTCCCAGCCACCTGTCGGCGCTGCCCCACCTGCCGGGGCCGATGAGGAGATACTTTTTAGCCTCTTGCCTGAGTAGACCGTTGAGGGAGTTGATCTCTGATGCGATTTCCCTGGTTTTTGCAGTATCGAAGCTCTCCGGCTTGACATAGACGATGGCGGTAATAGGTTTTATCTGGCTCTGTCCCATGGTCATGTTGGAAAAACACCAGCAGGTTTGTCTGTCATGGGCTGAAAGGGTGATATTGGCACGGCTCTGGGCAACCGCCATGGGACGGATCTGGAGGAGGTTGAAGTGCGGTTTTTCCCCTTCTGCAAGGTTAACAGCAAACTCGATCTCCACCGGGCAGCCCATTCCTCTTTCGCCGATAGCCAGGAGTTCGGAAAGGATTTCTCCGAGAGGTATTTCGCTATATTTGAGTATGTTGGCAAAGGTGATTACCGGAAATCCCTTGCCCGAGTAGGAGTCGCGTATTCTTGCATCCTCAACACTATAGGTTGAGGCGAGCTTGCAAACGGGATAATGATTCGTCGCTTGATCAATTTCAATCCGTTTGAGCAGATTGGTAAGGTTCATCTCGGCTGGATTGCGCATGTCCAGAGCGTAGAAATGACGCTGGCAGTTCTTGAGAATGTCATCAACATTGGAGAACTGGGGCAGGAGTTTCGGGTACTTAGGTGAGAAACGCAGGGCGACGCCTCCGTCAACCACTGTCTTTCCCAGTCCAAGGGCTATATGGGCGACGCCCTCATCCGCCTTCATATAGGATACCGGATAAAAGTTGTAGGACTGGGCCACCCCGGAAATGGCCGGGTAGAAAAAGCCGTTCTGCTGCGTGCCGACCAGCTGCTGGACGATCACGGCCATTTTGTCGTCCTCCTGGCGGTAGACGGAATTTTTGGCCAGATTTCTTGGTGTTTCCTTGAATATCGAGGAGTAGATAAGTTTGATTGCCTCGATGACCTGTTCCAGTCTCACCTCGATGTTGTCATCGTTGTTCGGCAGCATGTAGGTGGTGTAGGCACCAGCACTGGCGCGGTAGTGGGCATCTTCCAGGATGGCGGAAGACCGGATGGCCAAAGGGTAGTTGCTGTGTTCGAGAAAGAGGCGAAGATCCTGGTGGAGTTCCTCGGGAAAAGAGGAGCGCAGGAAAATCTGCTCGATCTCGGCATCGCCGGAGACATGGTTCAATGTCTCGAAGATATTGTTCTGTACCGCAAAGAGGTCAAACCCTTCGGTGGTGATGACCATGGTCTTGGGCAGGGAGAACTGAATATCGTCAAACTGAACTGCATTTCTCCCCTCTTCGCTTAGGAGATGCGATATAAATGCCAACCCCCTTGCCTTGCCGCCGAGGGAACCCTTGCCGATCTTGACGAAATCGGTATCGGGATCGAATTCGTCGTGGACAAAATCGGTTACCTGGCCGAGTTGCCGTTTCTTGAGCTTGTTGCGGATAACCGTAATAAGGTAGTGACGGGCCTCCTCCACACCTGAAAAATCCTCAAGCATAACCTTGCGAATTTTCTGGGCGATATCCATCTCGAAGCGGGCCATCAGCCAGCGGGAAAAGTCGTTTCGCCTGGCGTGAAATTCCAGGGACTGACCGGGGATGGTCTTAAGAATTTTGGCCATGGCCCTGAGGTTTTTGGCCCGGCCAACCTGTTCGCCGTTTTCCAGGCGGAAGATAAAATCGCCGAACCCTAAGGAATGCTGAAAGAAGATATCGATATCCTGGTGGAGCCTGGAAGAGTTCTTGTCTGAAAATAGAGCAGGGATTGATTGGGCTTTTTCCGCATTCTCGTATTCCGAACTGAGCATGAGCAGGGGAGTGTCCGGTTTCTCCGCTTTTATATTCTTGAGAAGTTTGACCCCGGCCTGCGGGTCTTCGACCCCATTCATTTCAAAACGGACATCGGAGATGACGCAGAAGAGATAGTTTTTATATTTTTGATAAAGCTGCCAGGCCTGCTCGTAGTTTTCGGCAACGAGTATTTTCGGACGGGTCCTCATGCGCAGCAGACGATCCGTCTCATTGAGGCTGTCGTCCATCACTGCCTGGGTCTGCAGGACGATTTCACGGTAGAGTAGGGGCAGCAGCGAGGAGAGATAGAAGGGGTCATCCTCAACAAAAATTATCACCCGGATTTTCGCAAGGGCGGTGTCGAGAGCGACGTTCATTTGATCTTCCTGGCTTTTTATAAGGGCCATGAGAAGATCGGTATTGCCGGACCAGAGCAAGGTCCTGTCGATTATCTTCCGGTCAAAATACTCCTTGTCCTCAATGAGATGACCGGCATCGTAGGCAAAGAAGAAGATGGGCAGGTCTTTTTTAATCTCTCTTATTTTCGCGCAGAGATCAAGTGAGTCCATATCGCCGATATGGGGCATGACGATAACGAGATCATATTCCCCATCACGGATTTTTTCCAGGGCCTCGGCTCCGTTGGAGATCCAGGTGAGACGGGGCGGCCTGGAAAGATTGAGTCCTCGGTATTCGTGGATGATCCTTTCGGCCAACGGGCCGTCTTCCTGCATGATAAATGCGTCATACGTACTTGATACCAGGAGTATCTCGCCGATTCTTCTGGTCATGAGTTCATGAAATGACTTAAACTTTTCCTTGCCGTTTTTATGCTTTTTGAATTCTTGCATTCGCTCCTCCGGCGGGGCATTTAAGCCCGCATGTCACCTGAAGATGCATACCGCTGATGGAGGCGAAAAACCTCGCTCAAGAGATGGGGCTCGTGTCCTCCTGTCGTCCGGACCGCCCTTTGGAAATAATCCCAGAGTATATCGCGATAATCAGGATGTGCGCAGGTCTGGATAATCGCTTCTGCAACCTGCCTGGGAGTAAGCGACCGGGTGTCCACCAGCCCGTATTCGGTCACCACGATATCCACCGAATGCTCACTGTGATCAACATGGGAAACCATCGGGACAATAGAGGAAATCGCCCCGTTTTTGGCAATGCTTGGGGTTACGATAAAGGTAAGGGACCCGTTGCGAAGAAAATCTCCGGAACCACCTATGCCGTTCATCAATTGCGAACCACCGACATGGGTCGAATTGACATGACCATAAATATCAACTTCAATTGCGGTATTGATCGCAATAACACCCAGGCGTCGAACCACCTCGGGAGAATTGGATATCTCCACGGGACGGAGAACTCACAGGGTCATGCTCATCCGTGCGTGCTGGGGATCCCATGGAGTATAGCCGTCGATCTGGCGGAGCCCAACGCCCAGGCCCGGCTCAACTGCCGAAGCGGCTGACAACCTCGTGGAGCACCGGCAGCCCGAATCGCAGGCCGCTCACCGGGATTCGCTCGTCGTTGGCGTGGAAGAGCGAGAGGAACGGCACGTCGGCGGCGAGCCGCAGCGGAGCGAAGCCGTAGGTCGGGATGCCGAGCAGGGCCATCGCCTTGGCGTCGGTGCCGGGCGTGATCATCATGGGGAGCGGGACCCCGTCGGGGTCGGCCGCCTGCAGCGCCTCGCGCATCAGGTCCACGATCCGGGCATCGGCCGGCCAGCTGACCGGTGGCATGGTCATCACCGATTCCACCGCGACGTCGTCCCCCACCATCGTCTGCAGCGCGGCGAGGAATCCCTCCTGGTCCGTGTCGGGCAGGGTCCGAACGTCGACCTCGCCCTCTCCGACGCCGGGCACCACGTTCACCTTCTTGCCAACGTGGATCACGTTCGGGGTCACCGTGTCGCGCAGCATGGCGTCGAGCGAGCGGCGCAGGACCGGGTCCGCGACCCTGGCCGCCAGCAGCTCCCGGGCGGTGCGCGTCATCGCCGCGTTCCGCGGCATCGGCGACATCGGCCAGCCCAAGCCCGTCGAAGAAGCCGCGCACGACCGGGATCACGTGCGCCGGCCGTGGCGCCTCCGCCAGCGTGGCCACCGCCCGAGCGACCTTGATTGCGGCGTTGTCGGGGATGGCATCGAGCCGTGCGATGGGGTGCCGGTTGGCACGAGCCGCGTCCAGATGATGCCCTTCTCCGCGACCTGGATGGCGTAGGCGCGCCGATCACCGATCGTCATCGAGTAGCCGCCCACCTCGTTGAGCGCCGCGGCAGCCGGCCGCCCGTCGGCATCGGCGAACAGGTCCGGGCGTTCGCGGACCCAGTGCATGGCACCAAACGCGCCTCCCGCCTCCTCGTCGGCGAGCGCTGCGAAGATCACCTCGCGTGTGCGCTCGGCGCCGGACCTCTGCAGCTCCAGGGAGCACGGAAGAGCTCCATGGCCACCATCTCCTTCATGTGACCGCGCCGCGGCCCCAGACCACGCCATCCACCAGCTCGGCGCCGAACGGGTCCCGCGTCCATGCTTCGGCGTCGACCGGCACCACGTCCACGTGTGAGAGGAGGACAGCGGGGGCTCCGGGTGGGCACGGTGGCCGGCAGGCGTGCGAAGCAGGAGCCACGCCCGGGGGCGGTCTCGAGCACCTCGGCCGGGATGCCCGGCGGAGGTGAGCACCTCCGCGCAGTACGCCGCCGCCGCGGTCTCGCCACCGGTCGAGTCTCGGCCCGCGGCGCCGTCCGGCGATCCGGGTGGGTTGACGCTCGGGATGCGGATCAGCTCGCGGAGATGGTCGACGCACTCATCAGTGGCGGCGTCCCATCGGTCACCGCGCTACGGTACCGCAGCGGTCCGGCCGGCGCGTCAGTCCGGCGCTCGGGCGAGAATCGGCGGATGGCGGTCATCGGTTACGGCTCGGGGAGGATGCAGCCGCGAGCGTACGACCAGCTCCAGCGGCAGCTCCAGCAGCCAGGAGAATCAGGGAGGCCGCGAGCAGCACCGGTTGGTGGTCGCCAGGCCAAGGTAGAGGAGGCCGCCCAGGAAGAAGAGGTGGATCGCGATCCGCGTCGCGAACGACAGGCGGAGGTCCAGGATCGCCGTCCGCTGCCCGTCCGGCTCGCCGCGATCCGGACCCCAGACTGCCCAGGCCGACATGGCGCAGAAGGCGGCCAGGGTGAGCGCCGAAGAGCGCCAGGCCACCCCCGGCGTGTCATCGGTCAGCGGCTTGAGCCAGATGAAGGGCAGCAGCCCTGCCAGGAGGATGCCGTAGGCGGGAATCGGGCTCAGCAGCTGGAGCCAGTCGCGTCGCGGGTCGCCCGGCGCGCGATCCCGGATCCATCGCGTCACCATGCTGAAGCCCACGGTCACGAAGAGCCACGCATAGAAGTTTCCGGCCGGGACGCCGAACCAGCCCTGCTCGGGACCGACCTCGCGCCAGGTCCACAGCCCCATCCGAATGGCGACCGCGTCGAAGGCCAGGTCCAGGCTGATGGCGAGGACGCTGTCCACCACCGGCGCGTAGCGGCGGCGCACGCCCAGCGCATCCGTCAGGCGCATGGCGCCGGCGATGATGAGCGCCCAGGTGAGGCCGATGA
>CAWGGS010000027.1:0-23740 GCA_963822095.1 uncultured delta proteobacterium | reverse complement strand
AGGTTATCCCAATATGAAACCGACTCGTAGGCGTAGGTGACTCCAGTCTTATTATTGGTCTGGTAGACGATGGCTGCCATGGATGATTCCTCCTGTTATCGTTACAATACTATATATTGTAACGATGTAAATTGCAAGAGAAATCGTATTTATTTTTATCATTTTCAGCGAGTTATTTCGTTTTCCTCGTTATGCTTTCCCGGGAACTCAGGATATACACATCGGTAATCATGTCTTCTTCCCGTATATTTGGCCCGACATTCACGTAGTGGAAGAAGATAGGGAAGTCGTCAGGGGATTCACCACTTTGAGGCAGCCACGTCTTGCATAGATAAACGGCAGCCTTGTTGTCCAAGCGCGAGCCAACGTCTCTTGCTCGAGCGCATCGTAGGTTTGGAATGACTTTTCCTATAATGCCGTAGGGATTCTGCCCAACGCACCCTTCAAAAGAAAGGCAGAAGTCGACACGGTGCTTAGACGGCGGTGTGTTTCGCGGGTCCGTGTAGTGAATGCCATAACTTCGGTACCTCAAAGGATCCAAGAGACAGTTCTCGAGCTTCCACGCTATCAACTTTCGCACTGTTTCGTGTTCAAGCGCTGGTGATCCGAGGTGTTCAATAGCGGCAACCTTCGTCTCGGGAAATATGACTATCTCGACGTTCATTTAATGAAAGCTCCTAATCTGTAAAAGATGTATAACGCCGCAAATTACCAGTGGCAGAAAACAGAGCGAGGAACAAACGGAGCTTTTTGACGTCCGAGTGCATTTGCCTTGAAATACCTTTTCATGACATTGGTTGCCTGACAATAGTTTTCCACTTTTTCGGTGCCGCTCGCCTTATATCGCTTAAATATATTTCATGGTGCTTGCCAACTCTACGACTGCCATTTTCTTCTATAAACAAGTGCACCTTCTCAATAGTCGGCCCCTCTTCAGAGAAGGGTCCAATATGCATTATTTGCGCAGCCTTTCCTTCCATGTAAGTTTCTATCCTTACCAAAGGCGAGGAAGCAAGCTTTTTCTTTCTCGCCACTTCTTCAATGGCTTCTTTAATCATTTTTTGTGTAATATAATCCGGTTGCATAATCATCAATGTCCATTTCCAGGCATCCTTATTTCCTGTACTGAATGTGGACATATCATCAGACCACCAGAGAGCTTCGAGTGGTAATACACCATAGTCGACGCCTATTTTTCCTTTTTTAACCATGAACTTTAACGTGTAGGAAACTGGATAAAGAGCTTCGATCGCATCACTGAATGATTTCGAGGTATTTGGATCTCCCTCGCCGTCAACCATGAGAAAGTTCATTTGTGGTATCTCGACAATCTCGACCTTCTTTGCTGATGGGCTGTACAGGTGTTTTAATTCTTTCTTGAAGTCAATCTTTCTCATTCGCATCTCCTTTCAAGAGGTATAACGTTAAAGATCTGCCGTGATCATGTCCGGCGCGACTTCCTGCGTCAGCAGGAATCGTGACGGACATGATTGTTGGCAGTAGCGTCTGGTTCGGCTCCGTTTCATTCCTTGATAACTAGCGCGCCAGGTCCCGACCCACATTTAATGATACGGACCAAATTTATTCGATAATACAGATTCAGCCTATCAGATTACATTCCCATTTTGGACCTACGGGCGTATTTGAACAGAAAGTTGCGATTTTGATTTTTCCGTTGTCATATCTTCTCTGCTATCGTCCTCAATGAAATACGTTCTGTTCTGACTAGCGCAGAAACTGGACGAGCAGGCTTGCAGTCAGCCCTTCACCCTTATCCGCACTCATCCCAAAAGATATCCGGCCCTCATGGTACCTAAGGACCTCCTTCATGGCCTTGCCGCCGTTCACCGGCGCCCAGTGCTCGCCGTCTCTGCTTACATAGACCATCAGTCCCGCAGCCAGCAGATCTTGCATGTCCTCCTGCTTCATGCCTGTCACCGTCTCGGCATTGAGTGCCTTCAGAGTCTGCCACTGCTTCTCGGTTATATCTGGCGGAACCTGGAGAAAAAAGAAAAGTTTTTCTTTGGCTACAATATCGATATGATCTTGGGCCACGACGAGCAGATCCGATTTGACGGTGAGCTTCACCGGCAATTTGTCGTTGGGATTAAAAAAGAAGGCATAGGAGGAGATCTCCGATCGCGGGATCCTGTCGGTTAGGGACGGGATTGTGGTATAATGGAGACATTTCTCCGGCGGAAAGATTTTTGCAATGATTTTTCCGCTGTCACAGCCCGTCAAGAACGGCAGCAGGCATATGATGGCGATAAATGTCCGTCGCAGGTTGTTATCATTCATGGTCTTCCTCTTGGTGTTCCGGGACATATTCGAGAATGTCCCCCGGTTGACAGTTCAGATGCCGGCAAATGGCATCCAGAGTTTCCAGGCGCAGCGCCCGGGCTTTCCCAGTTTTTAAAATAGAAAGGTTCTGCGGGGTTATACCTATTTTTTCCGCAAGATCATTGGATCTCATCTTCCGTCGGGCCAGCATGACATCAAGATTAATCTGAATAGCCAAAATCCCTCCTAAACAGTCAGATCTTGTTCTTCCTGAAGTTTGCGGCCTTCTTCCATGACCCAGGAAATGACTGCAAGGATCAGCCCCAGCAGGAGGACGGTGAGATCGTTGGAACTCAGCTCGACAGTAATGAGGCGGTGCCCTGGCGGATTATGTAGGGTGAGAGCGATGCTCAGCAAGCTATTGCTGACGATACCGGTCAAAAACGACCAGATGAGCACTCTGGCAATTTTCTTAAAACAGAGAACATTTCCCATTTGAAAAAATTGCTCGCGTTCATAGAGCGCAAACAGCTGCTTCAGATAGTGGATACCGATCATTGACACGCCGATAGGAAGCATAGTCACCAGAAATCCAAGGAAAAGGTCAGAAAAAGACAGCGGAAAGGAGACCCCAAAGGGAATGGTACGTTTGACCACCAGTTCCGGCATGTGATTCATGTTGAGCCAAAAAACCGCATTGATAACCGGAAGTAGCCAGACAACGACCTGGAACATTATCCGGAGCCGCCGGCTTGCCCGCTGGATTCTTCTCCTGTTCTTCTGTAACTGAACCAAATTTTCCCTCACTGAAAAATTTCCGAATAGGGTCCTCGCACAATGTTCGTATTAAAATACATTAATTAATTATCGTATGTCAATAATATATTTAACGACTATTGGACCAGCAGCCGCAATTGAACAGAAGGTGGGGTCAACTCAAAAAACGGAAAAAATAGCACGCTAAGCAAATAAGATCTTTTTATAGCCTTATCATCCAGTGGATCTTCAGAAGTCTTTGTTTTAGTTTGGAAGGATAGTAGTAGTTTAAATCTCAGCAAAAAGACACTTTCATGAGGTTCACCCTGCCAATCTCAACACTCGATATAAAAGTATTATCAAGGAACGGACAGGTCTAAAATGGAGTAATTTAATGTCAGCTTTGTTACAAAAAATGACGTATTTTTCACTCAAGGGCTACTCAGGAACATCTCAACTTTTAAAGAATCAGCCTGCAAAGAGGTTGGCATGACAAATCTCTTATGAGAAGTTGAGCATTTCATCTGGTGTTCGACAGTTGTAGGTTCATTTTGGCCTGAATTTGCAAAAATATCCAATAAAATCAAAAAAAATGTCGATTTGACGTTCGAAATCCGTAGGCACACGACAAGAAAGATATATCTTGACATAATAATAAATACATGCTTTTTGTATGGGCATGTATGTACGCACAATAAAACGCCGAAATAAGGATGGGTCTGAGGTTGAGTATGTTCAATTGGCCCACAACACCCGTCATCCCGAAAAAGGGTATTCCCGAGCCGAGGTTGTTTACTCCTTTGGGCGGAGAGACCAGCTCGACGTGGCTGCCCTCAAACGTCTTGTCAGTAGCCTGAGTCGGTTCATAAGCCCTGAAGAAGCACAAGCATTAGCTGTCGAAAACACCGACCTCAAATTCCTCTCCAGTCAACCAGCGGGTGGGGCTCTTGTACTACGAGGCTTATGGAAGCAAATCGGGATTGATGATTGTCTTTCTCAAGCTCTGAAGAGTCGAGATTTCAAAGCACCATTTAGTGATGCAATCTTCGCTATGGTCGCCAACAGAGCCTTGGCACCTTCTTCCAAGTTGGCAGTTGAAGAATGGGCAGACAAGGATGTTCACCTGGATATTCAATATCCAATCCAGGTTCAACACCTCTACAGGAGCATGGACTTTTTGCTCGAACAGGAAAAGGAAATCCAGGAAAAGGTTTTTTGGGCAACTGCCCAGTTGTTGAACCTCACAGTTGATCTGATTTTTTTTGATACGACCAACACCTACTTTGAAATAGATGATCCTGGAGATTCAGAGTTGTTGGCCTTTGGTAAGTCCAAACACAAACGAGATGATCTCCCTCAGGTTACTATAGGGCTAGCTGTTACAAGGGAAGGTGTTCCTGTCAGGTGCTGGGTTTTACCAGGCAACCAGAACGATGCCAAGTGTGTTGACCAGGTCCAAAAGGATTTGAATGCCTGGAAGTTGGGTAACGTTATCTGGGCCATGGACCGGGGTATGACCAGTGAAGAGAATCGGCGCAACCTACAAAGAGCTGGTGGGCAATACATTCTTGGCGAAAAACTGAGAGGCATAAATATAAACGATGAAGCACTCAATAGAGGAGGCCGCTTTAAAGTCATCAGAGAAAATCTTCATATTAAGGAAGTCTTTGTTGGCGAAGGCAGTGGCCGGCGTCGTTTTGTCATTGCATATAACCCGGAACAGGCGGAACATGACAAACATGTTCGCAACAAAAATCTGGAACGTATTGCAGTAGAACTTGAGGCCTTGAATAAACGGTCTGGCAAGGCATTTCTCAAAGCAAAATATGCTCTCCTGGCTCACAAATCCATGGGTCGATATCTGAAGGAACTGAAGTCTGGGAAATTGAAGGTAGATGCGGCCAAGGTTAAACAAGCAGAGAAACTTGATGGTAAATATCTTTTGAGCACAAGCGACAAAAGCCTGTCTGCCGAGGATATTGCCCTTGGCTACAAACAGCTCATGGAAGTTGAGCGGGCTTTCCGTACCTTAAAATCAACCCTGTCACTCAGGCCGGTCTATCACACCAAAGACGACCGCATCCGCTCCCATGTGATGCTCTGCTGGCTTGCTTTGCTCTTGGTCCGGATTGCTGAGTTGGAGACCGGCATGACCTGGCCGAAAATACGCTCTGAGATGGAGCGATATCATCTAGGGAAATTTTTGCATAAAGATTGCCATATACTACAGTATACAGAACCAACAAATATTCAGCGCAACATACTTAAAAAACTTAAGATTCCCTTACCTCAAAAGATAAAATCCATCGATTCAACCCCCTAATTTTGTAGGCACTACGCCATTTTACACAGTCAGCTATGTCCCTTTAGCAGCAAGGCTTTGCGACTTTTGTATACTCTTAACTGGGCAAAAAAAAAAAAAAAAAAAAAGAAAGAAAGAAAGAGAGAGAGAGAGAGAGAGAGAGAGAGAAAAAAAATACTGTGGCTGATCACCTTCACTGGCATTCTCATCCATTTCACCCGACTGCTGGAAATGCCGCTCTCCACCTACATGATCTATGCCATCCATATGATGATCACGATGCTGGTGCTAGAGGTTCCCTTCACTAAGTGAGCGCATCTGCTCTACCTTCCTCTGGCCCTGTATCTGATACGGGTCAAAGAGCGGGCAATGGCATAATCAAGCAACATCTCATCTCAACATGACAGAAGATATTTCATGAAATCATTGATTGTCTACTCAAGCAAATCTGGGAATACGAAAAAACTCGTCGAAACCATCCGGTATATCCTTCCGGGAGAAAAGGTCTTCAAGACAATGGAAGAAAATCCAGAAAATCTCCTGAAGGATCACTCTGTCGAGGCGATTTTTCCACAAGGGCTACCCCAACCATGGCGTACAGCGAGAACAATCATGGGCTGTTTTCATTTTTTAGGTAATTCCATACAACATCGCATATCATTCTGTAAATGAAGATAAATTTTCTCTATAAGGGACAACAATTTCTGACAGCACTCTCAGAAAACACACACTATTCCGGCCTCTCCTGGACAACAGCTTTCAGCAAAAGCGTTGCTGAGTTCGGCGATGACATGGTCCCCGGTGCAGTGGCACGGCACTATCCGGTCAAGCGCCAGTGTCTGTAAGAAAGCGATGGTCTGGTCAATGCGTGTCTCACCTGCTTGAAGAAGATGAAAACCACCGATCACAGCCCGGATTCGCATACCTTTATTGAGTCCCAGTACATGGTTCAAGGTATTCACCAAGCCCGCATGGGCACAGCCGACACAGACAATCAACCCGCTATCTGTCCGGATCCACAGGGCCATATCATCATCCATGGGATCCGGCCGGAGGCCCTTGGTATCAAGAAAAAATGGCCCTCCCGTGTCCTCGAATTCGGTTTCGCGCGGGATCGGGCCGGTCAGGCCGACGGTTTCGGTCAACAACAGGGGCTGCTGAACCCAGTGCATCTGCTCCCACGATAATTTATCGAGGGCGCGCATGGCCTTAAGAGGCATTCGCAGAGACCTTGCCATGCCGTTCCGGACGCTATAGCGAGGATGTACAGCCCCGGGATGACAATACAGCGAGGTCTTCGCGGCCAGACGAAGGCCCAGAGAAACTCCGCCGGTATGATCATAGTGGCCATGACTGAGAACAAGCATGTCGGTTTCGGCCAAATCAATCCCCAGGACATCCGCATTCTTTTCAAGAGCACCCCCCTGCCCCGTATCAAAAAGGATGCATCTTTCTGCAGTTTCTATCCACAAGGAAAAACCATGCTCGGCAACCAGACCTGCACCGGCCTGATTGTCAACCAGAATCGTTATTTTTGTTGTGTCAGTTTTAAGCATGATCGAACGGTTAAGCTGATTCAGGGCTGTCACCCCCCTTATACTCCCGGCGGCCTTGGTTTTGCGCTGTTGCCTCGTCAACCTCATCCTGCCAGCCGTTACGGGAGGTCTCCAGCCGGTCGAATCTGGCGGTGTAAGGCTTGATGTCGAGGAGCAGTGTGCCGTCCAAGATGTCCACACAGTGAAGATAAAGTATATTGCCTTCTTGCCCAATGAATCCCACGAGGCTGAGACCGATGCCGTTGGGACAGCACGGCACCCGGGCCGACAAGGCACCCCGCTTAACATCCTGGAGAAAAGGCTCGACGATCAACTGCATCGGTCCGGCCTGATTAAAATGAAAAATCAGGTAAATATGGGAAAAACACTCCAGGTCCTGCAATCCTTCGGTGAACTCCGGAAATATCTCCACCTGTCCCTTGCAGCCTACATGTTCACTGCGAATCACCCCAATGGGGGTGTAAAGGTAATGCCCTCTCTAGTCATACTCCCTGTCCTTTTCCGTTAGCGGCCGGGAACCGACCGCTTCCTTCCATTGGTTGTATTGAAGACATCTCTCCCGAATAGGTGTTACAAGAGATTATCCCCTTTCAGACGATTGATAATTTCGGTTGTGGATTTTCGTCTGTCCATCGTATAAAAATGAAGGCCTGGGATTCCTTGTTGCAAGAGTCCAACACACTGTTCCACAGCAAAGTCAATTCCTAGCTTAAGAACCGCGTCCTTGTCCGCCTCATCCACGGCGTCCAGTTTTGTTTTTAGTTTATCCGGTATCCTTGCTCCGCAGACGTTGCACAGCATCTTGGTCATCTTGATCGTGTAAACCGGCATGATACCCGGAATTATCGGAACCTGAATCCCCATTTTCCGACATTTGTCCACGTAGTCGAAATAAAAGGCATTGTCGTAAAAATATTGCGTGACAATATATTCAGCTCCTCGATCCACCTTTTGCTTTAAGTGGATGATATCCTTCTCAAGACTCTGGGCCTCGATATGACCTTCGGGGTATCCCGCACACCCCAGTGTGAAATCATAACGGCTTTTGATAAATGCTATCATCTCGGAGGCATAAGAAAAACTTTTGGGATGGTTCGACAACTCCTCTCCCCTGGGCCTATCCCCCCGAATAACGAAAATAGTTTGAACGCCTAAGGCCTTATAATTATCCAAAACCGCCGTGATCTCTTCCGGCCCCAGACCGTATCCGGCCAGATAAGCCACCGTCGGCATCTTTTTATCAACCATGATCTGTTTTACGGTCTGATACGAGCCTTCTCGTGTTGAGCCTCCCGCACCAAAGGTAACGGTCATATAGGCGGGTTTCACCTTGGCCAGATCATCGATCATGGACCCGAAACCCTTTTCTGCGGCTTCATTTCTCGGTGGAAAAAACTCCATGGAGAGTACATTTTTCTTGGCTTTGTACACGTCTGTTACATGCATATGTATTCCACTCCTTATAATATAAAAGTATTGGTTCCATCATCCTTCAAAAATTCTTCCCGCAACAGCTCCCCGGCCCCGCGCAACCGGTCGCCTGACCGGGCCTGGAACCGCAACAGGCCGTATCCCCAAGACCTGGTTTGCTGTTTTTAAGCGGCCCGGACAAGGAAGAATGGGCGGACAGCAGTTTTTTCATCTGGTTGCTGCCACATGCTCTGCAGACTGGTTCGTCCTTCTTGTTCGAGACAAGAATTTCAACGATCTTGCCACAATCAAGGCATTGATAATCAAATAAAGGCATTACACCCTCCTTTCTATTCAAGCAAAGATATTTTCCGGCATATAGGGATGGGCCCCTTCGATAACCTCAACTCCTGCCTTGGCCTTGATTTTTTTTATGATCGTCTCTTTATGCGGACAGTGATCCGTAAGGCATGGACCGATATGAACCTTGGTCACTTTTTCCTCCATGGGTTTATTCCACAAATTGACTTGGGCAAGCCGGGTCACGATGGTCGCACCCGGACAATCCCCGCAATTTAAAAGGCCGATGACTTCCGCCGGTTTATCTTTATATCGTTCAAATGCTCCCGCTCTCCTGTTAAAACCCACCAGACACCGGGAACAACCGATACAGACATCGTCCATTGCTTTTTTACAGCCAATAATCAAGATTTTCTCCACAGTATCCCCTTTTTCTCTACGATTCGTATTTCATTGATAATCATCCACAATTCTTATTTTTCAAATGCTCAGGTTTTCTATCTCTTCCCCTGATTATGAAAAGAAAAAAATAATTGACAAGCAGAGCGTCACTGACGAAGAAGCAACTTCACTTTTTGGTTTTCCTTCCCACTATAGTCAGCCAGGGCCAGATAAAAAGCGCCTGTGGTCAATTCAGCGCAGTGGTGATGGTCGATCGGCAGAGTTTCGAGAAAGCAGATAATATCATTTGGTGTCATCGCCCAGGCTTGTTCGATTGTCTTTCCTTCAACGAGAACAGCCAGAGCGTTGCAGCAGGCACTGGTATTGAGGCAACCCTCCAGTTCAAAATTCACCTGACTTATACTGCCATTCTTTATGGCAAGATATATGGAGATCGTGTCTCCGCAATCTCCCGTTTTTGTCCCATATCCATCCGGCTGTTCCATGGCCTTCCGTCTATCCCAGAGATACGCCATGGTCAGAAAGGTATCGGAATGGTCTTGCCAGAAATCAAATTGTCTTTCCATCTTTTCCCCTTACACACGTAACTTTCAAAAAGCATAAACTCTTTACTAAAAGAACACTTCAGTATGGTAAACTGCATTCCTGGCCAATTCCTGGTAGAGTACTTGTAGTCGTGCATTTGCCACTTCCACACCAACAGCCTTTTCTTCCTGTTCCTTGTCCGTCTGATAGCAGGAGAGACAGCGATGAAACGTATACTTTTTATCTGCAGCAGTTACGGTAAAATCGGCTGTTAAAAATGTCTGGGAGTTTTCATAATTGGAGAAATGCTCTACCGCCGGAACATATTCCAGATCCACAGCCAAATCGACCTTGACTCCACCTTCCGACATCTGGATACAATCCTCCAGAGTCAGTGCGGTGTCATGTTCCTGTTGATAACCGTCATATTTCACCAACATATCTTCAAGCGTAAACAGTCGCTGATCAACCGTGATTTCAGCTTTCGCCAACCGGCTGTAATCTCTTTGAAGATACCTGTTTGCTATCATAATTGCCCGGGAAACATGCGAGCACTGATTTTCAGGGCATCCACGCGCATAGCATTTTCGAAAGGAATACGGCTTTCCGTCTACTTCACCGTTAAATCGACAGAGAAATATATACGCTTTATACGGATTTTTCCGATGGAGAAAGTCAGCAGGCAGGATCTCGAATGCAGGGAGGCAGGTTACTGTTCGGCCCATCTCTTTTTGCTTAATAAGATCGGTTATACGTCGAGGAGAACGCGACTCGTCTGTAGTTGTCATGGGAGCACCTCATTGTAAATGATGTTCAATTTCTTAGGCAAATCCACCAATAAAAATTATTGAAAAGTATTTTTTGATAAAAATTCTTCCTCTGCCATACATACCTCTTTTACGCCACGCTATACGACATAATCATATTGTGAGCATATGCTCAATATATAGAGTCAGGTTAGTTGACAAACGTACCCGCTGTCAAGCTCAAAACATCTTAATTTCTTTGGGTTAGATTCAAAAAGACTAAAAGCTTCCGTAACCGGAAGCTTTTACAATAGATCTTCAATCACTCTCATGTGGAGAGTCAAACAACAGACCAGATATGATAGAAGCAAGAACCGTTTCTATCGTTTATCTACCTGCTGCAGTTGATTTTTAATGGCTTCGAGTTCGCTTTCAAGCTGACGAACCTTAAGCCCCATAGCCTCCTCTCCGACAGGTTGCACCTGGCGGGAAACCCGAGTATCCCCAGCAGGATCCACACCCCACCAGGTCCGCCGGCATCTCCCTCTGCCCATTTCCCTGCCACCACGGCGACCGTACCCCGGACCATTCCACGTCGTATCCAGAGCTCCACCGACGTCCTGCGTTTGAGCAGCACATCGCCCTAAGCTCCTTCCTGTCATGGGTCCTTCATTTAGAGGTCCTCTTTGATTAAAACCCGGCATAACATTACCTCTCTGTGTTTTTAATAGTAAATAGGTCTGCAAAAAGCCTTATCCATCCCGGCTCTCTCATAACCCGTTTCCTGTTACCTGTGGCCGTCAGGATCGTCGGCAACTGCCGTCCCCCTTCCCACCACCTTGCCCTCGGCCCTTGCCTTGGCCACCATCTTTGCCGCGGCCCATTCCAGCCCCTCTGCCCTGTCCCCTTCCTTGGCCTTTACCCTGGCCCTGACCTTGGTTTGGACTGGCACCTGGTTTTACATTAGAATTGCTCGTAGTGTCCTGTTCCTGAAATGGTTTATTATTTTCAGCCATATTCGTACCTCCTGTGGATTCTCTTTGCTTTTCCATGCTGTTTATACCGCCATGACGGCGCCTTTGCCTGCCTGATCCGTTGGGTTGCCCATGGGCATGCCCGTGTCCTCGGACCTGATAACATCCCCCTGTCACCTTTAGCTGAAACCCAACAACCAAAGCCTTAGCGATGATGAATCGTGCCGACCTCAAGACGCGCCCGAAAGTCTGCCGCGATATCCCCATTTGTTCTGCAGCCTGGCTTTGATCCAATCCTTCAAAATCAATGAGTCTAACTGCTTCAAATTCCTCTAAGGAAATAACAACTTCTCCCGCCTGTTCGGTTCCACTCGGGTTGAATCCGTCAATTACTGGAGGGGATTGAATAGTTCTGTAGAGTTTATGTCTCGGCATGGAAGCTCCTTCGCTTGCCTATTATGGTCATCTGACCATAATGTATTTCTCCGTCGACGCGATGTCAATAACAATAATGGTCAAATGATCATAAAAATCCTTATCATTGGCAATGATTTGTTTTCTAATGATAATTTTCCATTTAAATATCTCCTAAAACAACTCTTATTCCGTTAACTTGACATATGGTCTGATTTTGAGATAATAAAATAATCCTTAATATGAATTCACCGCCAAACCAGCGCACTCGACGAAGTGGCGCACGTCAAGCGACTACTGCTCCATGTCGAGAGCCCGCTGGGAACCCACATTATCTACGCCATTTCCCACGCTGACGGTGGGAGGAGCAGCGCATCACAAACAACCCCAGCAAGGGCAGGAAAAGGCAGAAAGGGATCCGGGTTGCCGAATGGCCGGTTGAGCAGAAAATTGATGCGGCTCTTTGCGGCAGAAGGTTTTGCAGCAAAGGGCCAGAGTACTTCTCTCGCGAGGCCGCGATAATGGTCAGCCTTACCGAAAAGCCCACCTTAGCCGAAGCACTTTCCTCTCTCGTGGCTGGCGCGAGGCTCACAGTCTGCAGACATTACAGGGCTAAAAGGTGCTTGAGCCATGTCGCTTAGAGAGACAGTCTACTCGAAGCCGTAGGCTTTGTTCCTGGATACTGACATGCCAGAAAAAAGTCCTCATTCACGGAGATTGATCATGCCGGACAAATTGGAACAGGCAGAACTTTTCCAGATTATCATAAACAACCTGCCGGTTGGTTACTCCGTGGTCAATAGGGAAGGTTTGATTGTTGAGTTTAACGCCGCCGCAGAAAAAATAACCGGCTTCAACCGAAATGAAGTGCTTGGCACACCGCACTACGAACTTCTCCATGGCACAACCGATTCCCATGCCTGCCCACTTTTCAACCATGTTTTTGAAACACGGCAAGGGTCTGTGAACACCGAAACGGAAATCATTAGAAAGGATGGCTCGAAAATCGACATCTCTGTGACCACCACCCCACTTCTGGATGGGGAAGGAAATTTTTACGGTGGCGCTGAATTTTTCCGCGATATTTCCTCAATAAAAAAGTTGCAACTGGAGCGGAAAAATATACTCTCCATGTTTGCCCACGACATGAAAAGCCCGCTGGTGGTCTCGCAGGGTTTCATCAAAAGAATTCTAAATACGGGGCATGGACAACTGAACGAAAAGCAGCAAAAATACCTCTTGATCATCAGTAGTAATCTAAAAAACCTTGAGCAGCTCATTACCGGGTTTCTGGATTTTTCCCGTCTCGAACAACAGGAGTGCATACTGATTTTTAAAGAGATTGACCTTGTGCAACTCATCAAGAAAATTTTCGCAAACCTTACTATTGCCGCGGAAAAAAATCATGTCGAGTTTCGTTTTGAAGTGAACGACCAGAATGGATATCCTGCTCAAGCTGACCCTTTGATGCTTGAGCGAGCATTAACCAACATCATAGCCAATGCCGTAAAATACTCAACACCCAAAAGTACAGTCACTGTAAGCCTGTCCCGTAAGGATACCTCGTTTTTAATTTCAATAGCCGACACAGGTCGAGGCATCCCTCAGGAAAATCTTGCCCTGATATTTGAACCTTTTTATCGCGGAGAAAAAAGTGATAGTAAGGGATTCGGGTTAGGTCTGGCAATTGCCAAAACAATACTGGCAGGTCATAGCGGATCCATTGAAGTGGAAAGTTGCCCAGGGAAAGGCAGTACATTTTTCGTCGAGTTGCCGCAGAATGCCAATCTCAAGCCAAAGCCGTGAAAGTGTCAATACCCAACTCACCGGAGTGAAACGATATGAAGACGTTTGAGATACACAAAAAACAGATGCGGTCAACCATCACCGACCTGCAGAACACGATCGACAAGCTCCGGATCCTAGAGGAGTCGTTTCTTGCTCAAGAAGAGGCCCTGTTCGTCATTTCCGAATTCGCCTATGATTGGGAGTATTGGCAGGATATCACTGGAAATTACAAGTATGTCTCTCCCTCCAGTGAGGGCGTAACCGGATATGCCCCTAATGATTTCTACAAGAATCCCAACCTACTACAGGATATTATTGTTCCCGATAACTGGCAAAAATGGAAGGATCACCGGCACACCATGGCCAAGGGCGGTAAGGTCGATCCAATGGAATTCAAGATCCGCGCCCGGCACGGAGAGATAAAATGGATTCACCATGTCTGCCGGACGGTATTCAACAACGCCGGAGAAAATATAGGCATCCGGGGCAGCAATCGCGATATTTCCGATCTAAAGAAACTACAGGATAAACTTCAACATGTGGCAGGCCATGATCCACTTACAGGTCTGGCCAACAGATCGCTTTTTATAGAGCATCTCACCCATAGTCTGGCAGAGGCTGCGCGCAAGAGTTGGATGCTGGTGGTGGCCTATATCGACCTCGACGGCTTCAAGCAAATCAATGACACATTAGGTCATCAGGCTGGCGACCAGGTTTTAAAAAAGGTTGCCATGAATCTTAAAAGGACAATGCGCCAAGAGGACATTATCGCCAGGTTCGGCGGCGATGAGTTTGTCGGCCTCTTTCATGTCAGTTCCCATTCCGATGCCAAGGCATTGAAAAAGAAAATCCTGGACCAAATAGGCACGGAGATCGTCTGTGACACCTTTCAAATCAATATTCAACTCAGTATTGGCATGAGTGTTTACCCCACGGACAGTACCGATGCCGACACGTTATTCAAAATTGCCGACAAAGAGATGTACGTCATGAAGCAACGGAACAAGTCGTACATCAAAAAGGCGTAGTAAGGTGAGACGGCCATTCTCAGTTTTCTTTTGCTGACAGTCTTCAACTTAAAAAACCTGAGCAGTTGCAATCCCCACATTTTCCTCACCTCTCTTCCCTTATTCATTCCAATTCAACACTGGGCGTTAATATTGCTTCAACGAAGGTCTGAATATTCAGCTATTGCATCATCTTGAGATTTTTTGCTAAGCCTTCCAAAAGAAGCAGGAAACATCTTTACCCGACAAGCCTGGCGAATTTCTTGCGTGTGTGGTAGAAATATTTAAATGGCGAATGGGTACTCCTTTGCCGGATGGAACACTGTTGCACCTTAACAAAAAGTTCTCCAACATGTCAGAAATACGAACCGGTCGACAAAAGTATTACAATGTTTTTGCTCGTTTTTATGATTTTTTCATAAAAGTCCATTCCGGTCACCATGGAGACGAGACTCGTAATTTTTTGGTTGATTCAGTCCGGATAGACAATACAAACAAACCCAGAATATTAGATATCTGTTGTGGAACCGGATCAGTTATTCTTGCTTTTGCAGAAAAGTATCCTGATGCTTTGACAATCGGTTATGACTTTTCTGCTGGCATGTTACGTAAAGCAAAACAAAAGGATATGGCCAACAAGATACTTCTTGTCCAGGGTGATGCTTCAAGATTGTCATATATTGATGACTGTTTTGATGTTGTTTGTTGTTCTCATGCGTTGTATGAATTGAAAGGCCCGGTGAGAACAGAGGCACTTAAGGAGATGAAACGGGTTGTAAAGCCGGAAGGAAAAGTATTGATTATGGAACATGAAGTTCCACGGAATCCTCTTGTGAAAATGCTGTTTCATATGAGAATGCTGATGATGGGCTCAACTGATTCCAGCGAATTTTTAAGACAAGATCTTTCCCCATACAAGAAAATATTTGCAAACGTCACCTTGTCACACACACCATCCGGTAAAAGCAAACTTATCTTTTGCCGTAAAAAATGAAGGTTGCCGATTTAGGCTTGCAATAAATGATTATTAAAGGCCACCCCATCCCATACTGACAAAATTCTTTATGAACATTGTCCTGATCTACCCCTTCTTTTCCATTGACCGCATCCACATCGAAAATATAGAGGTTCCGCCCATCGGCCTCCACTACCTTGGCGCACTGCTCAATGAACAAGGGCATGAAGTGGACCTGCTCAACTGGTATGATATTAAAAATACGCCTCATATCATCCAGGAAGCGCTTTTAACACTCAAACCGGACCTGGTTGGATTTTCTATCTTCCATGCCAACCGTTGGGGCGGGATCCAACTGGCGAAAATATTTAAGGAGCATTTTCCGGGCGCACCCATCGTTTTCGGCGGAATTGGCGCGACTTTTCTGGATGATCATTTGCTGCGACATTTTCCCTGGATCGACATCATTGTCAGGGGAGAAGGTGAAATAACCTTTCCGGCACTTATCCGTCGAATCGAAGCGCAACAATCCTACGATGATCTATTGGGCCTGACACTCAGAGTCGGCAACACCATTCAGAGGAACAAGGATGCGGAACGCATCGAGGATCTCGACGCCCTGCCCATGCCGGCCGCTCATTACACGTTTCATCATCTGGCACTTAGCCGCGGCTGTCCAGGAAAATGCACATTTTGCGGATCGCCGCAGTTCTGGGGCTCCAAAGTACGTTTCCACTCGGCTGACTATTTTGTGGGCCAGCTTGAAATCCTGTATAAAAAAGGTCATCGGTTCTTTCACTTCAGTGATGATACGTTCACACTAAGAAAGAAACTGGTTCTGGAAATCTGCGCTTTGATAGTAGAAAGGAAGCTGGACATCTCCTGGGCTGCCATCTCACGGGTGGATTGTATTGACCATGAGGTGTTGAGGGCCATGCGCATGGCCGGCTGTATCCAAATCAGCTTCGGTGTGGAAAGTGGATCGGAGAGCATCCGTGATGAGCTCAATAAAAAATTCAGTGAGGAACAGATCCGCCGCGCTTTCACCTTAACCATCAGCTACGGAATCCTGGCCCGGGCCTATATTATTTACGGATGTCCCGGAGAAAGTCCTGAAACCGTGAAAGAGACCATCCGTCTTCTCAGGGACATCCGCCCCCTGGTGACAATTTTTTACGTTCTATCTGTGTTCCCGGGGACTTTCCTCTACGATCATTTCAAATCCCAGACCGGAGCTACGGACGACATCTGGCTTTATTACAAAGAGGACATGTTTCTTTTCGAGATCGACAAGAGACTTTGTGCCGAAACGGTTTCCCAATTCGGAGAAAGCATGAAACAGGCGATCGAGGAAAGCATCCCGGATTTTTTCCACTCTCTTGAACTGGTGGATGACAATGAGCTTTTTCCCTTTCACGCCAGTTTTCTCTCCCGGCTGGCGTTAACCCTTGATCGGGGCGACTATCCCCACGTTTTGCCCGAAGGCGTGGTTCAGGATCTGGCGCGGGAGCTCTACTACAAAGCCCTTGCATATGCGGCCGATGCCCGGGCATATTGGGGCCTCGGCCTGCTGGTCCAGGCAGAGGGAAATGACCGGAAGGCTGAAGTGATCCTTCAAGAAGGAATGCAGATATTCCCGGAAGACGCCAATCTGGCAAGAGTCCTGGCCAACACCCTGATGCGCCTGGGTAGAGAAGAGGAGGCGCGGGACTTGATGCAGAACCGGCAAAAATAGAATACATCATTTATGATGATCTCAAGCTTGTCAGATATAACTCAAATCTTCCCCCAAGATCCATTGTCAGGGATAGAGAGAAAGGCCTTTGCAAGCAACTGCAATTCGATCACAATGGAAGCCGTTGCATCACAATAAATAATAACATAAAAATATTATCATGATTTCTCTGAATCAGGCACATCAGCGTATCAGCATGCTTCATTCACTACAACCAGTTGTAGTGTCTCTTGACCAAGCCCTTGGCTTGGTTTGTGCTGAGGATGTTTATGCCGTAGCAAACTGCCCAACTGTTGATTCCTCGCTAAAGGACGGTTTTGCAATTGTTTCAACTGACATTGCCGATGCGTCGCCAAGTAATCCCGTGACGCTCACGGTTGTCGGTGCCGTGACTGCTGGTGAAGATACAGATAAATTTCGAGTCACATCGGGAACAGCAGTTCGAATCATGACAGGTGCTCCTATTCCACAGGGGGCAACATCCGTGCTGGCTTCTGAATTTGCCCAAGTGGATGATAAATTTGTGACGATAAGAGCCGATGCCCGGGCCGGGAGAAATATCCTGCGCAAAGGAAGTGATATAGTCCAGGATCAAGTGGTGCTGGACAGGGGAAATCTACTTGGTCCAGCTCATCTTGGTCTGATGGCCGCAGCCGGGTTGAATAAAGTGCTCTGTTATCCGTTACCGAAAGTTGCCGTTGTGGCAACCGGGAGTGAATTGGTATGGCCCGGTGACCCCGTCACTCCAGGGAAGATAGCCGCCAGTAATATGGTGATAGCTGCAGCTGAACTGCAGGCTTTGGGAGTGAAAGCATCTACTGTGCTTTTGCGTGACAATCTTGATCAACTGCAAAAAAAGTTTAGAAGTCTTGTCCGGCAGGTTGACGTTCTGATAACCTGTGGCGGTGTGTTGGATGGTGATAAAGACCTGACCATGCAGGCCATGGAGCAGATCGGAATGGAGAAAATCTTCCATCGTGTCCGCATAGGACCGGGTAAAGGTGCCTGTATGGGTCGAATTGGTAATACGGTTGTGTTTAACCTGCCGGGTGGGCCACCATCCAACCATGTGGCACTGCTCCTGCTGGCCTTGCCAGGAGTTCATCGATTGATGGGCTTCAAGAATTTCCTGCCCCCCAAAAGGAAAGTCTTTGTAGCAGAAGAACTTACCGGGCAGGAAGACTGGACCCAGTTGGTGTACAGCAGTGCAAATTATGATAACGGCCGTCTTTCCGCCGTTCCTTTGCGCAGTACGGGAAGACTTGAGGCTATGACCAAGGCAAATGCTCTGATTGAGATATCTGAGGGGTGCAAAATAATTAAAGAGGGTGCCTTGGCCGAGGCGTGGTTTTTCAGTGAAAGGAGCATGCTGTAAAGTGGAACAACAAACCATATAAATCGGAAATTTATCCGTTAATCAGCAGAGTTCAGAAAACCCGCTATCAGGAAGTTAAAACCGTATTCTCATTTTCTCTTTTGTTTTCAAATAGTTTTTCATTGACTCCCTCCTCGCTCAGCCGATCGACAGAAGCGCCCACTTCATCGCTGGCAGTTTTTCAATAATAATCTCTGCCAACCCACTCAATCGGCAATACATATGTTAGCATATTCTCATAGTAAGCATCCACCGGTTTTACCGGTGGATGCTTACTCTTATAACACTTTATTTGTGCTATATTCTTGATCTAGATGATGGGTCGAACGACCATCGGTATTGGGGAGTCGTATCTTCAGCTTTTTAAGTTTTCTGAAAAGTGTTGTTTTATGCATGCCGAGCTCTTTTGCTGCAGCCAATCTATTGTAGCCATTTCGCTCCAAGGCCTTGAGGATAGCGTCTTCCTCGGTGGATTTACGGATAGCATGTATTGAAGATGGTGTTGTCCCCATCGGGGCAGCAGACGCCGCCAGATAGCCGGGTAGATGTTGAGTCCCGATATCCCCTGTAGAACATAGAATAAAAGCATGTTCAATAACATTCTCCAACTGTCTGATATTACCAGGATATTCACAACTAACCAACCAGTTCAGCGCCTCGGGATCAATTCCGGTCACCGCCTTGCCCTGAAGCCGATTCATCTTTTCGATGAAATGTTCGATCAACAGTGGAATGTCTTCTTTTCTTTCCTTCAAGGCGGGTAACTGCAAACGAACAATGTTAATTCGGTAGAAGAGGTCCTCCCGGAAACATCCGTGTGCTATCAAGGACTCAATGTCCCTATTGGTGGCAGCTAGAATGCGGACGTTGACATGCTGCTTTTCCACCCCGCCCAATGGCTGAAATTCACGCTCTTCCAGAACCCTCAGAAGTTTAACCTGAAAAGCTGGACTGGTTTCCCCTAACTCATCAAGCATTATGGTACCACCGTCCGCCATGTTGAAATATCCAGGCTTATCACTCATGGCATCGGTAAAGGCCCCGGCCTTATACCCGAAGAGTTCGGATTCCAGTAAGGTATCGGGTAACGCCCCGCAATTGATGGCAACAAATGGTTTTTCTCTGCGCATCGAAAGATCGTGCAGCGCCTTGGCAAGCATCTCCTTGCCGGTACCGGTATCGCCTTCAATCAGGACAGTACTGTCACTTTGAGCTATTTGCGGCAGGACAGAGAACATTTTTTTCATCAACGGACTACAACTGACCATATCTCCTTGTTTGAAACAGTCGTTCTTTTCCTGACGAAGCTCCTCAACCACAGTATTGTCGCGAAAGGTTTCAACACCGCCCAGAATCTCCCCCAGATCATTATGCAACAACGCAGTGGATATGCTGATAGGTATTCGTTTTTTGCTTTTATTGAGTATAAAAGTTGAAATATCGGAATAGGATCGGCCCTCTTCTATGGTCTTCCGCAAAGGACAATTGCCTTTGCACAGATTGCTATGAAAAATTTCCCAACAATGCCAACCGATGGCTTCATTTCGAGAAACTCCAGTAATTTCCTCAGCCGCCCGATTAAAGGAGGTGATCCGCCATTCATGATCGACGGTAAAAACACCCTCAGAAATACTTTCGAGTATATGAGGTTTCACTGTTATTATTTCCATCACGGTATCCCAAGACCATTGGTGACGATGGGTGGCCTCATGTATGCGGCAGAATTTACTCGGGCCGCAGAATGCACTTTGCATATCGAATTACTACAAACAAGGGCAACTCTTTTTTGTGGTGTTTTTTTTCTTCAGCCATAACTCCTGTTTTGTAAGAATCTATAAATGCGTGTAGTAACTTTATGGAGGCCCTGGAAAATTTTATTTGACCGTTCAACTCCCTTTCTTGACGGAACTTGAGGCTTTACAGGTGGAAATTCCCAAAAGAGCATATGGTGGACACCAGCCGACAAAGCCGGTGAGCAAGGGAATAACCCCGAGGTAGGCCCAGGGGCTTTGAGGTCCAACAAAGGCCAATGAGAGAATTGCTAATCCTGCAGCGATTCTGACAACACGTTCTATATTTCCAATATTCTTTTTCATGGCACATTCCTAAGGGGGGACATTTTTTTTATTTGGCCGACATTACTAGAATTACATTGGCTTGTTTCCGAATGCTTGTGATAACGTCACAATTTTGTGACGTTATTGTGTTCCCTGCACATGACCCGTTTGATAATGACTAAATAAATAGACAGGCCACCTGAGCGTCCTGCTTTCCCGCAAGGCATTCCAGCTATCGGGGTAGTATGGCGGGATTACCAGTGAGCCTCTTTATTAGCTCTGGCGGAATAGGTTACCTTGCCTTCTTTAATGGTCTTGATTGCATCCCGGACTTTACCGGTGATATCGTCGACCACTTTAACACCGGCGGCCTCCAAGGTGACAAAGGCCTTTGGACCACAATAGCCGGTCATCAATACCTCGGCTCCCTTGTCGCTGACCATGGTGGCTGCTTGAATGCCGGCACCTTTGAAGGCATTGACATTGCTGCTGTTATCCACCACTTCAAAGTCAAGGGTGTCGGTATCGACAATGAGAATATACGGTGCCCGGCCAAAGCGCGGGTCGATCTCACTGTCGAGCAACGTTCCTTTTGATGTTACTGCTACTTTCATGTCTCTCCTCCTTGTGCTGTCGTGATCAGTTACCGCCACCACCGCAAACCTGGTTGTCGGTGATTTTCTGCAGATTTCCGGCAACAAAATCCTCAACCACCGGCCGGATGTCCATCCGTTCGCCATCATGATACACCTCGATCCCGGCCTGTTTGAATCCCATCAGCGGCCGCATGCCAATGCCGCCGACTATCAGGGCGTTGACCCCTGCCTCAGCCAGCAGATTCACGGGCACCATACAACCGCCCTGGACATGTTCCTTGTTGTCAAGAATTGTAATCTGCTTGATCCGTCCGTCTTCGACATCAAAGCAGGTGAACACATCGCAATGGCCGAAATGTCCTGCGCGTGTGCCGTCTACACCACCTTTACCCTCGGAAGGGATTGCTACTCGTACCATAGTCATATGCTTATTTCTCCGTAATTATTGAATTATTGATTTGAGATCCATGATACCCAAGGTATTCATGGGAGGGGAGTTGATAATTTGCGCCCAGATGTCGCGGACCTGTTGCTGGGCTGCGGTCGGTTCGCCGTATTCGAACAGGGTTTTTCCTTCGACCATGGACCTGGTGAAGGATGGATCGAACGATACCCGGCCAAGAACCGCAACATTACGCCGGAGCGCCAGGTGCTCAATGGCCTCGGTCATCTCGAGGTTGAGATCAAACTTGTTGACACAGACCATACCCGGAACCTTGAAATGGGCGGCAAGATCGACCACCCGCTCCATATCGTGGATACCGGAAACTGTCGGCTCGACGACGATTACCAAAGCAGTGGCCCCGCCGATGGAGGCGATAACCGGGCAACCGATGCCCGGAGGCCCGTCGGTGATGATCAGGTCGGCACCCTGTTTTTCTGCGAGCTGCCGGGCTTCCTTACGGACCAGGCTGACCAATTTGCCGGAATTTTCTTCGCCGATACCCAGACGAGCATGGATCATTGGACCAAACCTGGTTTCCGAGAGATACCACTCGCCGCAGCGCTGCACTGGAAAATCGATGGCCGCAACCGGGCAGAAATCGACACAGACACCACAGCCTTCGCAAAGGATAGCGTCAACCTGAAACTGTTTGCTGATGGCACTAAAGCGGCAGAGATCGATGCAGGTGCCGCAGCTGGTGCAAAGGTCTCCATCAATTATTGCCTTGCAGCCACCCATGAAATCAGTCCGCTGCCGAACCTCGGGTTGCATCAACAGGTGAAGATCGGCTGCATCAACATCTGCGTCGCACAGGACACTGTTTTTCGCCAGGGCAGCAAAAGCTGCGGTCAGGCTGGTTTTGCCGGTGCCGCCCTTGCCGCTGATAATTACTATTTCGCGCATGAACCAGCCTCATCTCTATCGTTAATTATGGCTTCAATTTTTCGAAAAAGGCCACAAAATCGCTCTCGCCATTCAGGAAATTCCTCGACGATATTCTTGCCCTGGGAGTAGGCCTCGGCAATACGACGGTCAAAGGGGATCGTCAACAGGATCGGAAGATTTTCGTTTTCTGCATAATCAAACACCTTGCGATCTCCGATATCGGCGCGGTTGATTACCAGACCGCAGGGAATGCCGAGTAGTCGCACCGCTCCCACCGCCAGTTTCAAATCATGGAGGCCGAAGGGTGTTGGTTCGGTGACCATGAGGATAAAATCAGCGCCTCTCATGGCGGCGATAACTGGGCAGGAGGTGCCCGGCGGAGCATCTATAACTGTAATGAGCTGTGGGTCTGCCTCCGCCCGCACCCGTTTGATCAGCGGCGGCGACATAGCTTCGCCAACCCGCAATTGACCGTTGATGAAGCGGATCTCTTCCCGTGCTCCAAAATTGATTATCCCCAACTCTCGGCCGGTCTCCGTGATCGCCCCTTCGGGACAGACTGCCAAGCAGCCACCACAGCTGTGGCAGAGTTCCTGGAAAACGAGCACCTTTTTACCGACCACCGCCAAAGCGTTGAACCGGCAGATGTCCGAACATTTCCGACAGAAGGTGCATTTTTCCAGATCCACAAGTGGAACCGGAACCTCGACCCGATCACTTTGGTTAATTACCGGCTTGAGGAAAAGATGGGCATTGGGCTCTTCCACGTCACAATCCAACAACTCAACCCCGGCACCCAGAGCAAGAGCCATATTGACAGAGATGGTGGTTTTGCCGGTGCCGCCTTTGCCGCTGGCTACGCTGATGATCATGATTTCGCCGCCCTTTGCGGTTGCGGGGCGACCGGCCGCAGGAGCGCACCGATCTTTTCGAGAAGAGTAAGCAACGCCTCGGCATCCTTATCTTGTGGTTCTACCGGCACCTGCATCAGTACCCCCAAGCCTTCGGTACCCTCGTGGAATTCCTCTGGGGAAAGTGCACTGACAATCGCCGCATTAACCAGTGGATTGATCTTAACGAGTTGTTTTACAAAGGCGATACCACTCATGTCGCCGAGCTGTTCGTCGACAATCACCAAGTCTATCTGTTTGGCCTTGAGGAGTAATAACCCAGCGGCCCCTGTCTCAGCCGGCAGCAATTCAATTTCCGGTTGGCGCTGCAATCCGGCAACG
>CAWGGS010000026.1:0-8543 GCA_963822095.1 uncultured delta proteobacterium | reverse complement strand
GGTCGGGACGGCAAGAGTCGAACCTACTCCCGCGCACCCAAGGCAGACTTTTCAGTTTTCTTCCCGTCTATATTCCGGAGAAACCAGAATCCAGGAGACTGAATTCAGAAGAAAATCAAACAAAGACAACCAATCAGGATTCTAGCTCCTGGCTTCTGATTTCTTGCAGCGAGTATTAAATATCAATTCGTTCGATAGTTGCGGGGCAATTACAACCAAATATGCCAACCCGAAAAGTTGTGTATTAAATCTTAGGAAGTATAGGAATAACGTATGTGAGTAATCTGCTTTTGTTTCTTATAAGAAACAAATAAATCGCCATCCCACCTGCGACCAAAAATAGTAGCAGTTCTATATGGTGATTTATTTGATCTTTCCCTTATCTTTCTTTATGGGAAAGAGGTGGGAGAAGAGGATTTCCCTGTTTTTCTCATCAACGACTCAACCAGAAATAAGTTGCCCCGAATGCAGCCCAAGCGAGGCAGGCGGTTGTTGCCAATCCGCAAATCATGGCCAGGCTGCGGTGAAGCGTTGTTTCCTTCTTTCTCTCATTGTAACCGAGCAGCATCCCCAGCAGCACTCCGCTGAGTAACCCACCGACATGTCCCCAGTTGTCGATTCCCGGCACGAGGAACCCAAACAGGAAAAGGCCGATTAGCCATCCGCTCACCTCACGGTAAACCATGGAACCGTATGTCCCACCCCTGCTTTTTCCATAGTAGACCAGAGCACCGATTAGAGCACAGATGGCTGCTGAAGCACCGATCGTCAACGGGACGCCTGCCAGATAGGAGAGAATGTAGCCGCCGATGCCGCCGATTGTGTAAATCGTAAACATCCTGTTGGAGCCATATTCCCGAATCGCTCCCGGGGCAATCTGCTTTAGGGCCATCATATTGAAGAATATGTGTAAAATCCCGCCGTGCAGGTAATTCGCGCTGAGAAACGACCAGAAACGTCCAAGTTGATTGACGGGAAAGGTTCCTGATGCCCCAAGCAGGACCAGACTGGAATTTCCCGGGGCAAGAAAGTGAAGTGGATTGGCAGATAGCGACAGGTGCCGTGACAATATAAGAGAGAGAGCATAGAATACTATATTGACGATAATGATCAACGACACCACCTGGTCATCACCCAGGTAGTTTCGCGTCCAGGCCATGGCTTTCCACCAGGGATTTGCACGGGATGCCCCACACCAGGAACAGACAGTCTCGTTGCTGCCGACGAGGTTTTTGCAACGTGGACAAATAATGGCCTTATTTGCCATTGACAGTACCCCTTCTTTGAAAGGTATGATTTTAAGAACGCTCTAAGCGTATATTGTTGCCACTCAATTAAGGATACGACAAGTTCTTTGCTGGGGCAATAACGGTTTAAAGATTCTGAAAAAAATCAACGATGGTCGAGGACACGTTGGTTGTTTTATGCTATAATTCTTGTGGTTGAGGAAATGTAGGGCCAGATCATACCACCGTTCGAGTCTCTGCCGTTGTCCCTTTTCTGTCCTACCAGGATCGAACATGGCAATTTGTTTAGGCTCGCCGGCGCTTACCTAGTGGTTCCGATGAAAATACAGAACGTGTTGTCTTACATTGCAACCCCGATTTTCCTTGTTTTCTTCCTCATTATAGTTCAACTTCCGATAGCTTCCACTGTTTTTGCCAAACAGAAGCCGATCAGAATAGGCGTTCTGGCGATAAACGGGGTGGAACAATGCCTGGAGAATTGGACATCCACCGCTGAATACCTCAATCGACAAATCCCGGGGAAGACCTTCGTCATTGTTCCTCTGGCCCATGCCCGGATAGAGCCTGCGGTCAAAGCAGGAGAAGTCGATTTTATTCTGGCAAATCCAAGCTTTTATGTAATGTTGGAACAAGGGTATGGTGCCGACAGGATTGCGACTATGAAAGAACTGCGGTTGGGGCGGGTCTATTCGAAATACGGAAGTGTGATTTTTTGTCGCAAAGATCGATCGGATATCAGAAAATTGGAGGATTTGAAGGGAAAGACTTTCATGGCGGTTGACGAGGGTTCTCTGGGCGGCTGGTTGATGACCTGGAGGGAATTGAAGGAAAAAGGCATCGACCCCTATCGGGATTTTAAGCAACTTCGATTTCAAGAGACCCACGACGAGGTCGTCTCTGCCGTGCATGACGGCCTTGTCGATGCCGGAACGGTGCGGACCAACACCCTTGAAGAACTGGCAGCCAAAGGCCAAATTGAATTGAACGATTTTTTTGTTTTTCCACGTCTCCACAAAGAGTTGGAGAAAACTCCCTATCTCTGTACTACCCGGGAATACCCCGATTGGCCGATGGCAAAGGTCAAGGGGACGCCGGATGAACTGGCGGAAAAGGTAGCCGTGGCGCTGATGCAGATGCACCCTGATTCTCCGGCGGCATTGGCCGCAGGTTGCGCCGGTTGGACGATACCTCTGAATTATCAGTCGGTCATGGAGTGCATGATGGAACTGCGGGTCGGTCCTTATAAAAATCTTGGGAAGATTACCGTGGCTGATATGCTGCGAACCTACTGGCCCTGGATCATCGTTGCCTTCTTCTTTTTCTGTACCCATGTGGCGTTTACCGGACTCATTTTAAAATTGAATCGGAAGATCAAGGCATCGCATGCCAGGCTTTCTGAAGAGATCGAACTGGAGAAGATACTTGATAAGGAGTTGGCCCAGGCAAAAGAGCAGGCGGAGTCGGCGACACTGGCAAAAAGTCAGTTTCTTGCCAATATGAGTCATGAGATTCGCACCCCGATGAACGGGATCATCGGAGCCACGGAACTGGCTCTTTCCGAGAGTCTCTCAACAGAGGTGGAACATTATCTGCACATTGTCCAGAATTCATCCTACGCCCTGTTGGGAATAATTAACGATATTCTGGATTTTTCGAAGATCGAGGCTGGTCAGCTGGAATTGAAGGAGCGGGTCTTCAGGCTCGACGAGATGTTTGATCGGGTCATGGATGTGTTTATAAACCAGGCGGCGGAAAAGGGGATTGAGCTGCTGGTGGATATCGATGCTGATACCCCGAGAATTCTACTCGGTGATTCATTGCGTCTCCAGCAGATCCTGACGAATCTGGTCGGCAATTCCATTAAATTTACAGGTTCTGGCGGGATTATTCTGGTCAGGGTCAAAGATGTAAGCGCGGAAACCCAGAGCCTTGAAGACGATCAGGTCGTACTGGCCTTTTCGGTCAAGGATACCGGAACCGGAATCTCTCCTGATTATTTGCCCGCTTTGTTCGAACCTTTCACCCAGGGGGATGAAACTTCGACCCGGAATTACGAAGGGACGGGATTAGGACTGAGCATCTGTAAAAAATTCGTGACGATGATGCATGGAACTATAGGAGTCGACAGTGTCCTTGGCCAAGGCAGCACATTCTCCTTTACCGTGATGTTCATGAAGGCAGGTACGATCCCTGGACGGAGGTTCGTTTTTCCTCCTGACATAAGAGGGTTGAATGTTCTCGTGGTCGATGACAGTTCAGACAGCCGGGAAATAATGGCAAAGATGTTGACCTCGCTTGAATTTAGCGTGGAGACCTTAGCCTCGGGGGATGAGGCCGTACATCGTCTGCAAGTCGACGGACAAGAAAAGAGACCGGTGGAGCTGGTGTTGATGGATTGGAGAATGCCAGGTCTGGATGGTATCGCTACCTCAAAGAAGATCCGCAGAGAGCTTGGTTTAAATCTGCCCATAATTATTATGACAGCCTTTCCTCAGGAGGTGCATAAATCCAAAGCGGAACAGGCGGGTGCCAACGGATTTCTGATCAAACCGATCTTTCAGTCGACCTTGTTTGATGCGATCATGGATGCCTTCGGGAAAGGGGGGGGCCGAAAAGGCAGCATTAGAAACGACTTTACGACCAGGGCCTCCATGTACAAGAAACAATTGCAGGGATGCAGGATATTGGTGGCCGAGGACAACCTTACCAATCAACAGGTGGCCAAGGCAATACTGGATGGGGCGGGGATTTCGGTCGTGATTGTAGCCAACGGCGAGCAGGCAGTGGAGGCGGTGAAGAGGGAGTGTTTTGATGCGGTACTTATGGATATACAGATGCCCAGAATGAATGGGTATGAGGCCACCAAAGAGATCAGATTGCTGCCGGGATGTGGCACCTTACCGATAGTCGCGATGACGGCTCATGCCTTAAAAGGTGATGAGGAAAAATGTCTGGAAGCCGGTATGGACGGTTATGTTGCTAAGCCTATCAATCAGGACCGTTTTTTTCATACCCTATGGCTTCTGTTGCGAAACCGGCAAAAGGTGAACGAAGGAGATGGGATTGAAGATGCATACGGGAAGATGGACGACGGGGCTGTGATTTCCGGAAAGAACCTTGCTGGATTGTCGCCTTCGGGAATTGATGAATCGGCAATTCCGTTGCAGCTAAGAGGCATCGATGTTCAAGGGGTATTGCAGTCCACCGGCCTGAATTGGCTGACGTTTAAAGATATCCTCGGCGGATTTTTCTTTGACAACAGGGAGATTACCGGAAAACTAAAATCGGCATTGGAAGAAAGAGACTATAAGAGCCTGATGCAGTTTGCCCATACTTTAAAGGGAAGTGCTGCCAATATCGGGGCCCATGAACTGCAACAGGCCGCGGATCTGGTGGAACAGGCATGTGCTGAGCAGGTGAAAGAAGCAGATATTGCCGAACTGACACATGGACTTTGCGTGGAGGTCGACGGGATTCTTCTGTTGCTGGAACCCTTGGCGGTGATTGATAAAAAGAAGGAAGAGGCAGAGGTGTCAGGCGACGATGAAATCGAATCGCAGGTGTTACTGACCACCTTGGCCGACGCAGTTGACCGGGCCGATCCGGAGGAGCTGAAAAGAGTTGTTGATGAGGTCGGAAGACAGCTGAGCCTTCAAGGGGTGATCGAATCTGAGATTTTAAAAACCCTGGAGATGCAAATACGTCGCTATGACTATGATCAAGCCCACGAAACAATACAACGCATTCTGGAAATCCTGGAGGAAAATCGATGAATAAGGAGCGTCCGCTTGTCCTCATCGTTGACGATAACGCTACCAATATTGACCTTCTGGTCAACACTTTAAAGGATGATTACCGCCTGGGTATTGCCAAAAAGGGGGCGGTTGCCCTTGAATATGTTGAAAAATATCATCCCGACCTGATCCTTATGGATATCGTTATGCCGGAGATGGATGGCTACGAGGTGTGTTCGCGACTGAAGAAGGATCCCGAAAGCCAGTCGATTCCGCTGATATTTATCACCGCGATGTCTGAGACGATAAATAAAACGAAGGCCTTTGAGATGGGGGCCGTCGATTATATAACGAAGCCTTTTTATGCAGCAGAGGTCAAGGCGCGGGTGCAGACCCATATTGCCCTCGAAGAGATGAAAAGCAGGCTGCAATCCCAGAATACGGTACTTGAGCAGATGGTGGAAAAGAAAACCATGCAGATCCAGGATATGCTCCATGCCAGCATCTGCAGTATGGCGTTGATGGTTGAGATCAGAGATCCCTATACGTCAGGGCACCAACAGCGGGTGGCGCAGCTGGCTTGTGCCATCGGCTCAAAAATGGGCCTTTCGGAAGGTATTCTCGAGGGGATTCATATCGCCGGAACGCTTCATGATGTGGGGAAGATCAGGGTTCCGGTCTCCATCCTGAATAGAACCGGTAAACTGCTCGATGCTGAAATGGATATTATCAAAGTCCACCCTCTGATCAGTTTTGAAATATTAAAAAACATTCCCTTTCCCTGGCCGTGTGCGCAGATGGTCTTTCAACACCATGAACGATTGGACGGTTCGGGATATCCTCTGGGGATCAGAGGTGATGAGATTCTCCTCGAGTCGAAGATTCTCTCGGTTGCCGATGTAACCGAAGCCAAAAGTTCATTCAGGCCGTACCGACCCGCCCAGGGGATTGAGGCGGCCTTGGATGAAATCAGAAAGAATAGGGGAACTCTCTATGATGCCGATGCCGTGGATGCCTGTCTAGAGCTTCTGGATGGCGGTGGGTTCCAGTTCGACTATACCCACCAGAATCCTTCCCCGTTTCTCTGTGTCGTGTCCGAACAGACGATATCTTCGACTGCATCGTCCATGGCGGATCGGTAAGCAAATAATTGTTTTGACGGATCAGGTTTCCGGCAGATAAGCAAAATTAAATAATCCAGGGACACGATAGTGTTTTATTGTTGCGAATGGACAACCATTAGGAGTATAGTCGGGTATGGCAAGAGTCAAAAGAGTAGTAGTTCCCGGATATCCTCATTATGTTGTGCAGCGCGGAGTGCGTTCCATCGATATTTTTCTAGAAGAAGATGATCGTATAGAGTATCTGCATCTTCTCCGAGAGCTGGGGGATCGATTTGGTGTCACGTTCCTTGCATACTGTTTAATGACCAACCATGTGCACCTTCTGGCAGTGCCTGAAAAACCTGACAGCTTAGCCCGGGCAATTGGTGAAGCGCACCGGCTCTATACCCGTATGATCAATTTACGGGAAGGTGTTGGAGGATACCTTTTCCAGGGCCGATTTTCTTCTTGCCCAGTCTCCTTAGATGGCTATCTTTTGGCAGCTGTCCAGTATATTCTCCGCAATCCGGTCAAGGCGAAGATGGTTCGTAATGCCTGGGACTATCAATGGTCAAGTGCCCCTTATTATTGCGGTCTTACCTCCCATGATATTCTTGTCCGTAAAAACGAGCTTTTTGCAGATATAAATGACTGGCAAGAGTTCCTTGGGGTAGATCCAGAAATGAGTTTATTACTGGAAGAAAAGAATCGTACAGGCCGACCATTTGGTTCCGATGATTTTTATGCTGTCGTTGAAAAGATCACCGGTTGTGACACACGGCCCGGCAATCCTGGACGACCAGCTCAAAAACAGTAATATATCCTCGGATTTCAAAAATATCTGGATTTCTTCGCAAGATTATATCAAACTATACGATATTCTTGTTTTTTTTAAGGCTATACGATGTTTCGGGTCACGGACATCCTCAGGTTGAACTTTTTCATCTTGTTGAATATCGTTGTTTGCCATCTTGTTCCGCGGAAAAGATAGAGATTGTACGCACAGTAGGGTATACATTTTCAGTTTATCCGGTTTGAGCGTACTTTTGTAAAGCTGAAAGGAACAATCCGGCAGAGGGCATCGCTTCCGGACGCTACTCTACGGCCTCATCGCCGGTACACCATGGCTGACGGAGGCCGTCCCTGGCCTGCTGCCAGGTGCGGACGTCCTGTCCCGCACCCCTCCGGGCCTCCGCGAGGCGTCCTCCAGAGATGCCCTCCGACTCTCGCGTTATAGATAAGTATCTTAATCCGGAAAAACCACATTTTCCATAGGCAACTATGTTTACGTATGAAACAAAAAAATAATTCATATAACTTTGTTACAATAAGCCCAACCTGCCGAAGAAAAGGAATCGTTCCATAATTAAAACGAATTTGATCCGGGACGGACACACCGGTTATAGATGCGGTATATTCTGTCCTGCCAGGATTTACTGCATCGACGGTTGATTATGGTACTGGTCTTCCATCTGCATCGAAGGCTGATCATCTTTAATGTTAAATAGTTGACCTCGGAGGGCGGCATCTGGTGAAAGAGTTTTTGCAAGAACCAGAGCGTGGAATGATAGGCGTCCTGGAGATAATGCACGGTGAAGAGATCGCCGATGGCCCTCCAGTCAAGCATTGCGTCGTGGTTTTCTCGGAGGATGTAGAGATCGTAGATTTGGTACAAAGGCATTTTTTCTTCGAAGAATCCGTGATCGAACACCTGATGATGGAGAATATTGTGGATGGCAAAATGGGTTTTTGCTGGGACGCGGACGCGGCCTTTGGGCAGGTCTATTGCCTCGGAGTCTCTCCTGATGATCGTGCTATCCAGGATTGGTTTGCGGTTTAATCGGTCATGAATTTCAAACCTGATGCTATGACCGTCATGGATCAGCGGGAAATCATGATGAAAATCTTTAGGAAGGCGCACTCCTTCCATGAAACTATACCCGACTGATTGCATCAATTTGATACAGATCGGTCTTTGTTCCCTGCTTACTAAGAAATCCACGTCATTCATGACACGCAGGCCGCGATTCTCATACAACTCCATGAGCAAGGCGGCGCTTCCTTTAACGAAGACAGGCTCTATACCCTCGGAGTTAAACAGAGGAGCAAGTCGGTTTATCTCTTCAAGGATCAGCGTGTTGCGCAACGTGTTGAGATGATGTATCTCGGCAAGGAGTTCCTGCAGATCTTCCGGCAACGAAGCCAGGATCCCTTTTTGTTGCAAATGGTGATACAGCAGGGGCAGGACAAAATGACCATCAGCAAGACGAAGAATCCTCTGCCAATCCAGCTGCGTTTTTTTGAATCTTTTCGTGTTCCAGGCCGATCCGTCTCCGTCAATGTCGCTATGTTGCAGACAACCACAGAGAAAATCAAACGAGATAATGGGATTCATTTTCGAAAGCCTGTTTCCGGTACGTGTTGTTATTTTTTTTCTCGGCCGAGGATGGTTAAATATT
>CAWGGS010000025.1:0-67326 GCA_963822095.1 uncultured delta proteobacterium | reverse complement strand
CCCGCACCTCTGAAGCCAGGTAAATACGTTTCTGCAAGGTCTGGAAGGCCTGCTGAAACGGGCCACGCGACTCAGAACCATATTCATTCGTTCGAACCGCACTTACCATATGCGACCTGTACAGCGGTTGTATCAACCCTTCCACTACACGCTGCATGGCATCCCGATTGGCATTGTATTCATGCGCTTCAGTCCAGCACTGCGGAGATCGACGTTGCGGTTAAGCAAATATGGGTTTGCCAGCGGTTGGTTGAGACGTTCCCACCAACCCATGGCGCCAATATCCAGCCAAACTGCACCTGCACCTGGCGGTTTTCCATCAAAAATGCATGTGCGGGGGACACGTGAACAGCCGGCTGGACCGTTTCCTGACGGATTAGATCGCAGAAGGGAGCAGCCTCCTTCAACCGAGCGCAGGTATTCCAGCCCGGAAGAAATCTCTCCATATTCAGAAATTCCCAGGAAAATTGGCCGGAAACTGCGCATGGACTGGATCACCCGGGCAATCGATTCCGCTGCCTGAAATCAGCCATGCAACCCGAAACTAGGTTGAGAGAGCAGTTCTCCATAGAGACGACTGATGAAGACATCCAACGGCAGCGGATCCTGCGAGCGATAATCATTCAACCAGTCACGAATCGCTTCCAGCTTTTCGCCCTCAGGAAAGTGATGCGTTCCTGCATGACGCGATTGGTCAGGGTGTCGAAAGAGCGAATCCTTCTTCAGGGCGACGATCGGAATAGAGCGTCCTGACAATCAAATCGGCACGGACGACATCCAGATCGGGGATCACAACCATTAGCGCACCGCGAAGTTCAGTCCGGACAGCGGAAGAGACCACCGGGGATGAGCCAGCTTGGCAGAGAACCAGCACAGCCCGCACGGCAGGCTCAGCCAGATATTTACGCGAGGGACGGGATGAACGTAACGGAATACCCAGATTGGCCAGAGTCATATCCATCGAGAAATTAAGGGCATCCGAAAGATAAGGGCGAGAGAACGGCAATCTGGTCTGCCAGGTATCTTTTCCTCTTCAACCAATCGCCTGATTTCTTCACAGATACCGCGAATCATCTCCGGGTAAAAGTGATAATCGTGAATTTCCAGAGCACTCTAGAAATCCATTTCACCGGAAGGGCTTTTTGTATGTTCGATACAACTGACCAACTCTGTTTTTCAAATGACCGACTTCCTCATTTTCAATCACCGGACGATCTAAAACCGACTGATCCCTGACAGGAAGCTTTCAGTGAATGAGCTGAGATGGGATCAGCGCCAAGGAACTGGCGATAACCGGCATCGTTGTCAAAGATCAGGAGTGAAGAATCCATATTTGGGATCCACTGCCTGATCAGGTCGTGCGAAACCGGTACATCCTCCTCGATGTTATCCGTAATAAGCGCCCGCCAGGTGCGGAAAAAGTAATCCCGGCAGAACTCTTTCGTCCAGATATGGTTGACTAGAGTTTCGATAAGCAACGAATAATCCAGTAAATTGTTCTGTAAGCAAAAATTCCGGAATTCCAGCACACAGGTCTGCACCTGGTCGTATGCGATTAAGGTTTCGGGAGGAACCAGAGTTGTATTCTTTAGCCGAGCAGACAGTTCTTCAAGCGGGAATTGAACCACCGCACTCTTGTTGAGATCGTCCAGTAGCTGTCCAAAAAGGCGGTTTTTTTCTATGGTTACAGAGCGGAAAAATCCCTGTTCGATAAAAGGTGAGATGACCCTCTCCATGCAGTACTGCGCGGTTTCGGTGGAGAGAAACTGGGGCTGATTGGAAGGATGAGAAAAGCCGGCCTCTTCAGCAACCAGAGGCCAGAAAAGCTCAGGTTAACCGACGAGCTAAACCGCCAATGGTCAAGACAGGGGGCATCCCACCATTAAGCGACGGCAAGGAATTCAACGCCTGCTGATAGGGCACACCCAATAAACGCTGCGGAACAAGAATCAGCACCTGGTCGCCCGGAATTCCGCCAGGAGTTTTTCCAGACGGAACCAGGCAGCCGTTGTTTTTCCACAACCAGCTGGCCTTCCAAAAAGAACGAACTGCGGACAGGGAAATTAACCACCTCTTCCTGTGCAGTTGTCAGGTGAATTCCCTCCATCATTGGTTTTTTATGTTTTCAGCAAGAATCGATTCGTGTCTGCAAGCCACTGCGGCTGATTTGCCATCCGCACTATGTTTAACGGCGGGAGGCGGAAAAGCATCATCAATAGAAAAATTAAACCATAAAAAGCAGGAATGGTGTAATCCCCTTTGGATGCCATGAAATAATGAATGATAGCCAGGGCTGCAACGAGATAGACAACGCGGTGCAGCAGCTGCCAGCTTTTTCCCATGGCAATCCTTATCCGTTTGATGGAAGTAACAGCCAGGGGGATGAGTAAGACCAATGCGGAAATTCCCAGATAAATGAATGTATTTCTTCTTAGTTCCTCCCCAATCCACACCAGATTGAACTCAAAATCGAGACCGGCAAATACGAGGAAGTGAAACAAGGCGTAAAAAAAGGAAAAAACCCCTAGCGTGATACGCACCTTAAGCAGTGATGTCAGTCCAAGGATATTGCTCATGGGACGGCAAAGCAGAGTGAGCATGATCAGGTTGACTGCGGTACGGCCGCTGCGTAGTTCAAGGTCCTGAATGGGATTTGCGGTAAGCGTATTCCTGAAGTATCCATTGACCATGAGAATAACGGGCACCAGACATAGAAAAGCAGCAATAAGTTGGCCGCGTGTTATTTTCATCCCAATCTTTTTCAATAATTTCCCAATTAGAAATTGACCGTCAGATCCATGCCTTCATAAAGATAAGAAACTTCATCTTCATAGCCATTGAAAAGCATAGTGTCAATGCGGCCATCTCCGATGCGACGCTCGGTTGCCTGAGACCAGCGCGGGTGGGGAACGTTGGGATTCACATTCGCATAAAAGCCATATTCGTCAGGCGCGGTTGCCATCCACAATGAGATGGGCATTTCATCCACCAAGTCGATATCTTTCTCCAGCGCCGACAGTTGCGTCCTGGCTAAGCCCGAGAAATTTCCCGCTCTGAGAAGAACTTCGCCGTAGGTTAAGGCGAGTTTCTTCTTTTTTTCGGTATTCATTTCTGCCTGCAGCAATTCTGCCACCAAAGGTTCCATGGCATTCCACTGGTTAGTTGAGGCGAGATCCCGTATTTGGGAAGGGATGTATTGCAGGTTTTTTTTCTCGTCCGGAGGAAGGAATTGTATTATCGGAAACTCAGGGAGGGTGAATTGTACCGGTGTAGTGATAGTGACTTCTGATTCATAGCGGGAAAAAAACAGTCGCCAGTCGCTGGTATAGGGAGTTAAGGTAAGGGGATTCGTGTATTTATCGGTTGCAGGATTTCCGTTCAGGCTCGATTTTTTCAGATCGGTAATAATGTCTGTATGGGTATTAAAATGAATGTCTCCCTGATCTACAATCACATTTAACGAGTTGTTTTTTGTTGGAATAATCTTGATTCGTTTGGGTCGATATCTGAAAAAAAACGAGAGTACGGTCTCTTTCGGATCGACCAGTGGCAAAAATTTGACTATGTTGTTGTCTGTACTAAAATGTAATGAGGACTCGTCTAAAAGAGTATTTTTTAAAGTCAGGTCAACACGTCTGCCCGATTGGTGGATTGAGTATTGGGGGGTAAGGTCGAAAAATAGATGTAATATGGTGGTATTTCCTTCTTTTTCTCTCGTGATCTTGGATAGCGTCGTTTGGGCAAAAGACACCTTCGTAATCAATAAAAGAGAGAAAATTATAAGGACGACTTTTTTCATGGCAGTTCAATGCGGATTGGTTTTGGTTTAGTTCTAGCAAAAATTATTCCATATATCCGGTCTCCCAGGAAGGAATATACATTGTGGGAGAATGCCAGTAATATGTTAACTATATTTATTATGTAGCTCGTATCTAATATATGCCATTTTGGGCAAAAGCAATTTTGATACCCTGTCCACTTGCGGCAAGGGAGTTCATCATGAAGCCCTTTTATGCCGGATGCAGATAAAAAGGAACCTGTCAGATACCCGATGTGTCAAAATAATGACAGCCGAGAGGAATACATGAAATATTTTCGGTTCTTCCGGATTGAGAGTACTTATTTTATAAAGCGGGGGAGGCGGAGGGCGTCTCTGGAGGACGCCTCGCGGAGGCCTGTCTGTCATCCCTGGTGTACACGGCGATGAGGCCGCAGAGGAGTGTCCGGAAGAGATGCACTCTGCCGGATTGTTTCTTTCAGCTTTACAAAAGTACGCTTCATACGGATGAACCATAATTCCAGATAAAGGGTGATTTTTCTCGAAAAAACAGAATAAGGTATTTGCTTTTTATAATAGACAGAAGATATTATTAATAGGTTGATGGTATCCATATTTTTGTATTGTTTTATAATTCATTTTATTATGTTTTAAATGCCTTGTTTCAGAATAAAACTTAAGATATTTCAAGGCGACCTTTAGCTTATGGAGGATGGAATGGGTAAGAATGTTTTGTTGGTAGATGATTCCAGTACAATGAGAAAGATTATCGGCAGGTCTTTACGCCAGGCAGGGCTGGAATTTGATACGATCTTTGAGGCTGGAGACGGGCTGGAAGCTCTGGCTGTCCTGGAAAAAGAAAAGATAGATATCGTCTTGAGTGATATCAATATGCCGAACATGGACGGAATCTCATTTCTTCGTGAAAAAGCAGGTCGTGACGATATAAAGGACATTCCTGTTCTGATGATATCGACGGAGACCGGCGACGATATCATTGGAGAGGCGAAATCATTGGGAGCAGTAGGATCAATAAAAAAACCTTTTACTCCCGATAAGGTCAATGAAATTCTTGGTCCCTTGCTTTAATAGATTAATTCGAGGAGGGACTCATGAAGCTTAAGGAAAAGATCATAGAGGCAACCATAGAGATTTTTTCGACTATGGTCATGATGGATGTTTCTGTGAAAAACGAGGATGTCCAAGATAGTGGCAGGTTACAAGACACCATTACCGGCGTGATCGGCATGGCCGGGGTCCATAAAGGTGTGCTGGCCATTCATATCCCTTATGCTGTTGCCATGGCTATAACAAGCAGTTTTCTCGACATGGATATAAAAGAGATAAACGAAGATGTGGAAGATGCGGTCGGAGAACTTACCAATATGCTTGGTGGTAATATTAAAACTGTGCTGACGGATAACGGAAAGGATATTGATCTTTCACTGCCATCAACGATTGCAGGAGCCTTGTATCATTTCCAGTCATCAAAGGATGTTATGAAAATGATAGTTGAGTTTGGAACGCAAAGCGGCCCATTTATGGTGGAACTACAACTGGAGAAATAGATAAGAATCTGGTTGATTATGAGACGAACTGGAGCAATTTGACTGGGAATTATTCAATGGAACATAACGATCTTCGTTTAGACCAAGAAATTATTACTGCTACAAAAGATGTATTTTCCACAATGATAATGATGGATTTGGTAAATGACACCCCGATCATTGGAAAAGGGGGTGAGATTGTATCAAACCTGTCGAGCATGCTTGGGTTGGGAGGTGGAATCCGAGGAGTTTTGGCTATTCACTGCCCCACTCAGGTTGCCGAGGGTATCACTGGAGAATTCCTTGGTATGGAGATTTCTGAATTAAATGATGACGTCAAAGATGCGATAGGGGAAATAGCCAATATGATTGCCGGAAACTTGAAAATATATTTTGCAGGAAAGGGGATAGATGTAAAGCTCGCAATTCCTACGTCCGTTATCGGTGAGTCATATCATATAAGCGGACTGTTTGGTGCAAACCGTATCGTCATTCCTTTCACCAACCAGAAAGGTCCCTTCTGGATCGAGTTGAAATATATAGCCACCAACTGAAATCAGTATTATGTTTTAATTAAATATTTGCTTCCTTCCTACCGATAGATAATCAAGATTTTCCCTTAGAATCCACCTGTTTGATCTTATTATGAAATTACCTTGAGTTGGTATGAAAGCTAAACAAAAGATTGATAAGATACTTGAATTAGTAATAAAAAAAATCGAAGAAGAGGTGACTGCATTAATCGGAGCAGATCTCACCCTCTCGAATTTTGAAACCGCTTTGATTTCCAAAGAGGCTTTCTTTGATACCCCGTCAGGCAAACAGGTGGTCGCCAAATTGGATATTGTCGGGGATGTTGAAGGTGTCGGCTGTTTGCTGGTACGACTAAAAGATGCGATACGGTTGGGCGGAACGCTCATAATGCTGCCTTTAAACGAACTGGAGCAAACGATCGCAAATGAAGACTACAACGATGAGACCAAAGATTCATTTGGTGAGATTGCCAATATAATAGCCGGATCATATACGAAAGTTTTCGAAGAAAACTATCCGAAATCCTGTCGTTTTGTTCGAAAAGAACAAGGAGTTTTAGCCGCAGCCAAGGTGGAAATCGACTCCGATCAACCTGTTCCTAATCAAATGTTTTATCAGGTCTCTTCCCTGATGAAACTCGACGATTCAGAAATGGGACAAATGGTGGTATTGCTTCCAGCTGCGGCTTTTGGAGTTGAAGAGAAAGCTGAAGAGAAGATGGAGCCAAAACAGCAGGAAGAAAAAGAACCGCAGGAAAAATCCATCGAACAGCCAAAAACTGATATTCAAGAGGGATTAGAAGAGGGAGAAAAAACAATTCCTCAACAGGAGAAAACCACAGTTGCGGTTGATGTCAATAAACATAAGAAACGCGTTGATGCCCTTTTAAACGAGTGTCGGGGGACAATGGAGGAAGAGGTTAGTGCCCTGCTTGGTGTATCCGTAAAATTGGGTAAGATTGATAATCATCTCGTATCTAAGGAAGGCTTTTTCCTTGATGAAGTTGAAGGGAAACAAGTCCTTGCACATATGAAAGTCTCCGGAGACCGGGAAGACAAAAGTTATCTCTCCGTGGACCTGAAGGATGCCGTACGAATTGGTGGAATCCTGATCATGTTGCCGCCAGCCGAACTTGATGCAGCAATTGCCGAGGATGATTTCAGTGAAGACGCTCAGGATGCATTTGGGGAAATATCAAATATTATCGCTGGTGTTTATACAGGATACTTTGAGGAGGGGTACAGCGAAAGTCTCCGTTTTGTTCGGACCGAAATGGAGCAGGTTACACCATTAACCGTTGAAGCGGAATCCGATCAGCCGATACCCGATCAGAAATATTATGTCTCCAGCTTCAGTTTAACCATTGAGGAAAAGTCATACGGAAAAATTCATATGCTTTTTCCACTCTCCCTTCTTAAATTGGAAGCCCTTGAACTGATAGAAACGGCCGAAGAGCAAAAATCTTCTTCGGTTTCCTCATCGGAACAAGAGGGAAATAAGCCGTCTAGGGAGTCCGTAGGAGAAGAAATTTCCAGGGGAGAAAAGGGGGCTGATATCTTACTTGTGAGTGATGATAATCAGGAGACAGAAAAGATATCGACAGTGTTGAAACAGCTCGGATATTCATTTAAAATCCTTTCATTTAAGAAAAATATCAATAATTATATTTCCCAAAATCTAAAAGCTGTCTTTTTGGTGATGCATGAAGTTAATGAGCAGGCTTTTGGAGTCGTGATCAAAGCCAAACCTTCGTGCTCTGTTCCTCTCATTGCAGCGGGTCCGGCGTGGACAAGAACCAAAGTTATCAAGGCGGTCAAATATGGAGTCGATGATATCCTTTTAACCCCGGCCTCAGACCAGGACATCAAGGAAAAGGTAGACAATAATTTAGTACAACTGGCAGCATGAAAACGGCCGATTTAAGCAAGGCAAGAGTCAATCTGGGGTTGGATTATTGTATATGTGAAAGGAGGTTGTCAGTCTGTTTTTTTATTCCCGGACAAATCATTCCACAGATCATTCAGTTCCTTCTTTTTGATTTTTTCCAAAAGGGTTGTTCGTTTTAAATTAAGCAGTTTTGCCGCCTCTTTTTTATTTCCTCCAGCAAGTCTCATCGCCTCGACAATGAGTTGAGTTTCAAAATCGTTGATCAATGCATTAAAGTCGATTTGCCCATCACTCCATCCGAGATCTGAGATAGAAATCACCGGGTTTGCAGCCTGGTCGGCTCTTTGAGATACGTCCTCCCGGTCGTCTCCTGATTCTTCTTCCAGTTCGCCTGAGACTGTGAGAATTTGTAATTTTTCAGGAAGATCTTCGGGAAAAATCGTTTTGCCGCTATAGAGAATAGACATATGCTGAACGAGATTTTCAAGTTCTCTTATGTTGCCGCGCCATTCATACTCCATAAGAATAGAGAGAACCTGTTTTGAAAAAATTATAGGTTCTCTTCCCCTATTTTTAGTATATATATCAATGAAATAATCGAGAAGGAGCGGGATATCATCTGTTCTGTCTTTGAGTGGGGGGATACTCAGAGGAACGACGCTGAGTCGGTAGTAGAGATCTTCTCTGAAGAGTCCTTCGGTTACGAGTTGTTCAAGGTCACAATGGGTTGCGGCAAGAATTCTGGTATCGACCGGTATTGCCTTTAAGGCACCGACAGGTTCAAATTCTTTTTCTTGAAGAACCCGCAAGAGTTTTGCCTGCAGGGAGGCTTTCATGTCTCCTATTTCATCGAGAAAAAGCGTCCCTCCGTCAGCATAATGTATTCTACCGATTTTATTTTGAGTAGCCCCGGTAAAAGCCCCTTTGGTATGGCCGAATAATTCGCTTTCCAAAAGATCGTCAGGGATTGCAGCACAATTTACCGGAACAAAGTTATTGTTTTTCCGTTTACTATGAGAATGAATGGCCTTGGCAACGAGTTCTTTGCCTGTTCCGGAATCACCTCGGATCAGCACATTGGAAAAGTCATCTTCGGCAATTCGAGCAATAAGATCAAAAAGTCGCAACATGCAAGGGCTTTTGCCGATGATGCCGTAAAAATTATTTTCTTCGGTGTTATTAGCTATCGGAGACAGAGATTGCATTCTGAGAGTACGGTTGACGACAATGACGAGTTCCTATTATTTTTGTCCCTGGAGAAGATCCGCAAGTCTGCTGGATGTCCGACGCATATTGAGACTGAGAAGGCGTGCTACTTTTTGAATAACTTTTACGCCTAAAACTGGAGATTTATCAGTCAGAATATCAAAACCCTTATCGGTTAATGTTACCATTGTTGTTGGTTGTTTCGCAATGACGGTAGCTGATCGGGGGGATTTATCAATAAGGGCCATTTCTCCGATTGAGCTGCCTTTGGTTAAACGCGCAATAACTATATTTTCCCCGGTTTCAGATTTTTTCAGGACTTCCAAGACTCCCCTGACGACAAATCCCATGAAATTCCCTTTATCGCCTTCGACAAAAAGAAACTCTCCTCTTTGTAAATGAACGTAACTCATGTGTTTTGCAAGTACTGAGAGTTCATCCACATTAAAACTGTCAAAAAGCGGCAGACTGACGAGAAAATTGCGAGTATCTTCTTCAGAGTCTGTCAAGTATTCTTGTTGCATGACGCATAATTGGAATTTTAATAATCAAAAGCAAAGATGTAATGGGACGATTTTTTATCGTTTTAGAGTGTTGCCTTAACTATAGCATATTAAAAAAGAAAGAGAAAATATTCTTTTTCCGGATTTTGGATACATGAATATAAAAGCAATTTTCGAATAATTGTTGAATTTTCCAATACATTATGCTGAAATTTAATGATACTCTATGTAAACCAAAGCCAGAGATATGAAATGGAGTAAAAAGTCATTTGACTTTAGGTACTGATATTTCATCTCTAAAGATGGATAAACCGGAAAAACCTGACAAACTTGTTTCTTTTGCTGACGACGATCTTTATAGTGTCAAGAAACGCGGGCAAAATAAGGTTTGCCTTTATCGTCAGGAGTATTTCATAAGAACGTGGGTAATTTTTTTGTGATACAAAAAACGAAGGTTCCACTATTACTGCTTTGTCTGGCTATTTGCTGTCTTGCTGAAACCTTCACGGTTCAGGCTGCGATAAGGCCCATCTATTCTAAAGTTGTTGGAATCGTGGATGGTGATACCATAGAGGTAATTTGGGAGGGAAAAATACGTCGACTTCGCATATGGGGCATTGACACTCCGGAATGGGATCAAGCCTACAGCAAACAATCAAAAGAAAAAACCCGTGCTCTTTTGTTAGGTCGAGATGTAGAGCTTTTTGTAAAAGACGTTGATAAATATGGAAGACTGGTTGCTGTGGTTATTGCAAATCATGTTAATATCAGTGAGGAGCTCGTTCGATCAGGTCTTGCCTGGGTCCATATCTATTATTGCCGAGAACCGATATGTAATGACTGGAAGGACTTACAGAGGAAAGCAAAGAAAAGACACATAGGTCTTTGGAAAGATTCGAACCCGATTGCTCCCTGGGTTTGGAAAAGCATGCATAAATGGTAAACGGATTTTGTTAAACCTTTCTTAAGGTACTGATATTAAAGTGTGTCCATTTTTTCAAGGTTGACATTGTCTTGGTATTTAGAGTACGCTCGTTTTGATTTGACGCGTAGAATAAACAGCTAAGAGCTTATATTCCAAGATTGCGAGAAACGGATGTGTATATATTGAACCAAGTTCTTTTATGTCGTTGTTGACGGTCGCCCGGGTGCGTCTTTAATGATATAAAAAGAGGCTGTTTTATTATTATGGTTGAAACCGGGGGCGAAGCAGAAGCAATCACCCCTGCCTACAGATTTGAAGAGGAAAAATGAAAAAAAATACCATGATGAGATTTTGGGCGTTTATTGGTTTATTATTGTTCTTTGGTATCAACACTACAGCATTTGCTGACAGCGATAATGTAAAGAACAATGTTGAAGTCTTAAAAAAAACCAAAGCCTGTCCGAATTGTGATTTGAAAGGGGCAATGCTCAATAGAATGAATCTTTCCGGCGCAAATCTCCAAGGAGCGGATCTTACCGGAGCAAAACTGTTTCTTACAAATCTCTCCGGGGCGAATCTGAAAAATGCCCATTTGCAACGTGCCATTTTCGGAGGAGCAGACCTTGCCGGTGCCGATTTGCGGGGAGCGGATCTTACCGGAGCCGACATAAGTACCGCATATCTTGTTGGGGCCAAGTTGGATGGCGAATTTATAAAAACGAAACCATATGAAAAAGAGCTTTCTGAACTTGAGAAAAGCACCTACGTTGATGATACCGTAAGACCTAAAAAGATAGATGACAGCCATCCTGTGAGTCGGATTTCAAAAGAATCCGAGACCACTATTAAAAAAGAAAAAATGAAGACGGTGGCCAATAAGGAATTAGCCCATAAATCCTCGGAGCAGGGCCCTGTCGATATGCAAACCACTAAGGAACAACAGGTTGAGTCATCGGCTCCAATGGTAAAAAAGGTTACTCCGATAAAAAAAGTGGTTATAGAAAAGGAAGTTCAAACCTCTAATAAAGCAAACACAGCCACAGAAAATAAAAAAGAGAATAATTTTAAAAAAGTTGCAGATAACCCCAAAAAGGAACATGCGTCTTCCACTCAAATAAAGAAAGAAACTGAAACAATTGCAAAAATAAATCCGGATAAAGCTGAAATTAAAAATGAAATCAGCTCTTCTCAACATGCGGTAGAAGAGGACCAAAAACTGAAAGGTTCTTCCGCTCAGCCCAAGGTCACGGCAGCAGGTGGATTAGAAAAGAAGAATACAGAGGATAAAGAGCCTGTCGTTGAAGCAGAAAAAAAACCGGAATCGAAAGAGGAAATCATAGAAAAAGACATAGCTTCAAAGGAAAAAAACAGCATAGCAGAGCACGCCGTTACAGGCAGTCATTCGGCCAAAAAGATGGATGTTAACGACAAAGAAAAAAATTTAAAGAGACTACTCGATACTAATGAATGTTATCATTGTGATCTTGCCGGGCTCGATCTCTCTGGGAAAAGTCTGGATGGGGCTGACTTGGAAGAGGCGGATCTGACCGGATGCAATCTGGAAAATGCTGATTTGAGTGAAGCAATACTCAAGGGTGCGATTTTAGTGAATGCAAATCTAAAAAAGGCAAATCTAGAGGACGCGGATCTTTACAAGGCAAATTTTACAAATGCCGATTTGACCGGAGCTAAAATGGATAATACCAAAGTCGATGATGCAAATTTTACTGAAGCAAGAGGATTGCACAAATAATACAGTTTCAGTACATTTGAAAACGATTTTGTGGTTAACCTGCCGGAAGAACAGTCGGGCTCTCTAACCTTCTGCTTCTCCAAGGATTATTTATCGATACTTGATATTTTGTTGAGGGCTGAACGGATCCGTACGTCTTCCGGATGATGACTGCTGCGAAGAATATTCTCCACGTCATCCAACGCTTCATGGAGTCTGGCTGTCCTCATCTCAAGGGCTTGGATGGTTTCGGCCGCAGCGTGCTCGGTAATATCCATCGCATGCTGGAGTTCTTGTGCACTTCTGAACATTGTCTGCATATTTGCGATTTTATCGAGGCGCATGAAAAGTTCGTCGAAATTGATGGGCTTTTCTAAGTAATCGGTGGCCCCCTTTTTCATCGCTTTGACAGCCGTATCTATCGATGAATGTGCCGTGATCAGAATAACTTCAATAGTATTGCGTATGGTTTTGGCAATCTCGAGAACCTCTATTCCTCCAATTTCTCCCGGCATCATCAAATCCGTGAGCACGACATCGATATGTTTCTTTTTTAAAACAGATTCTGCCTTATACCCATCTGCTGCAATGAGCGTTTGATAGCCACTTTTAGTTAATCTCTGCTGGAGCAATCTTCTGATGACCGGGTCATCGTCAACAACGAGAATTGTAAGATTCTTCATGTTTGCCTCTTATTCATCAATCAAAAAAAATAGTGCAGATGCTGTGAGAGAATTCTTCGTATTTTGTATATCGCTTCATGTGCCTTCATCAGATTCTCTGTCAATGGAGTTGAGCCAAGTCACACCTTTTTTTGATAAAATATAGACTTGAGATGTTTCTTGGGGACAAAACGCGGACATACACCGGTAAGTGATTCTGTGGAGCCTATGATCAAATACCCATCATCTGCAAGACTGTCGGCGATCTTGTTGAATAGTTTTTTTCGGTCCTGAAAAGTAAAATATATAGCAACATTTCTACAAAAAATAATATCGAATTTACCAAGGGATGAAAAGGGCATCATCAGGTTGAATTTTTTAAAATTAACCATAGCTCTAATCTCATCCTTTATTTTCCAAGTATCCCCAAAAAGTGTGAAATAACGTTGTAGCTGATTTGGAGGAAGTCCTCGATCAATTTCAAATTTGTTGTACTTACCGTAACTGGCTTGGGAAATAGCGGTATCCGATATGTCTGTCCCTAAGAGATTGATGTTGTAGCGGGAGAGGTTTTGGAGAAGTTCTCTTATGACAATTGCGATCGAATACAGTTCTTGCCCTGTAGAAGCAGCTGCGCTCCATATTCGTAAGCTGGTTTTCAAGGAAGATGATGATGGCGTTCTTTTATCTATAATTTCTGGTAATATTTTATGACGTAAGAGTTCGAAGGGACCTTTGTCTCTAAAAAAAAGGGTTTCATTGGTAGAAATAGCATCGACGATATGCCGTTCGATGACTTTTTTAGGATCTTTTCGAGCCTTGGTGTAAAGATCCTGGTAGGAGGGACATCCGAATTCCTCAGCGATGGTACTCAAGCGGGTTTCAAAGAGATACGATTTGCTCTCGTCTAAGAATATCCCCGAAATATCATAGATATATTGAGAAAATAATTTAAGTTCGGTAGGGGCTATTTTTAGCATACGTATTTAAGAAAAACCGATTTGTAAAAAAAAATAGATCAGGGAAATCCATGAATATTTAGAAAAAGCGTACTGATTTTACAATTTCATGTGCAATTTTATTCAATGGAGCGACAATGTCTGCCAAGCCTTGTTCAATCGGTGCTTTCGGCATGCCGTAGACAACACATGTATCTTCATTTTGCGCTATGATGTAAGAACCCTTTTCTTTTAAAGTCTCAAGTCCTTTCGTGCCGTCTGATCCCATTCCGGTCATGATTACGGCTGTTGAACGGCCCACATAGTAATCTCCAACGGATCTGAAAAGATAGTCAACTGATGGCTTGCAGGAGTTTTCCGGTGGATCATTGGTGATCTTGATTAATCTATTTTTTCCATCATTACTTGCCATGAGTTTCATTTGTTTTCCCCCTGGCGCGATGTAGATAACGTTGTCGGCAAGGAGTTCATGATCTTGTGCTTCCTTAACTTTTAGAGCGCATTTTTTGTCGAGACTTTGAGCTAAAGATTTCGTGAAAATGGGAGGCATATGTTGAACAATTACGATGGGTACCCCGAGATCCCCGGGGAGTTGAGGCAATAATTGATTAAGGGCATTCGGACCACCCGTTGAAATACCGATGGTTACGATTTCCGACTTTCCTCTTCTAAGAGACACCGAAGGTTTGTGCTTTATTTGGGTTGAAGCAGGAGAAGCAACACCGGTTTTTACGGAACTGGAGAAAATTCTTTTGGATATATTTTTATTGCCGAGTAAGGAAGAGGCAATCTTGGACCTGGCGAATGCCTTGATCATGGGATGGATAAGGCGTTTGATTTCACTCTTACCTTCTGCCAGATTTCTCGCCTGGGGTTTGAGGATGAAATCGAAGGCACCAAGCTCCAATGCCTTCATCGTCATGTCACTGCCATCCGCTGTCAGGGTGGAAAGCATGATTGCTCCAACAGCCAACCGTTTGTTTTGTAACTCGGCCAAAACCTCAAGGCCATTCATTTCAGGCATTTCAATATCGAGGGTGATGAGGTCCGGTTTTAAAGACGCGATTTTAGACATCGCAATCTTGCCGTTGTGGGCGACACCGACCAGCTCAACCTCGGGCAATTCTTCCATGATGTCGGATACTGTTTTTCGGTAGACAATAGTATCGTCAACCACAAGTACCCTAAGTTTTGATTTAATAAACATATGCTGTTCAATCGTCTATTTTCAGAACCTTATCAACGTCCAGTATGCCGATCAGGTTGGTTTTGGTTTTATAGACTCCGGTGAAAAAGTCACCCTGGATACCGCTCATGTTGGCTGGTGGACGTTCGAGTTTTGACATGTCAGCTGCAACGACATCCCCGATTCTCTTTACCAGAAGCCCCACATGACCACCTGATGAATTGACTATGATATTGCGAGGATCATCTGTTGTTTCGGTATCTCCAAGTCCAAGTTTTTTCCCAAGGTCAATAATGGTCACGATTTGTCCTCTGAGGTTCAGGATGCCCATAACATAATCAGGGGCTTGGGGGACTTTGGTCATCTGCATGATTTTATTGATCTCCTGAACTTTCAGGATGTCCATACCACAGAGTCCATTCCCAACATAAAATGTAGCCAACTCAACTATTTTCTTATCGGTTGCAACTGTATCCTTTTTCATACCCTATCCTTTGGGAAAATGTTGGAAATTTAATGATAGTGAAATGATTTTCTTTTTAATGGGTACGTTATTTCGCGAGGAAATGTTTCCCTTTTCTAAATGGAGGCATTCCTGCGTCAACCTAAAATTGGCCGAATCCACATCAGCAGTGATCCCATTACAGATATCGTCGATCTCAGTGCATTCTCTTCATGTAATCATGCACACATGCCATCAATCTTTCCTTGTCCAGCTTGACGTGATATTCGTTGACCCCGACCGCTTTACCCATGGCGACATCCTCTTCTCCAGCGAGAGTCGTCAAGGCAATGACGGGTAATTCTGAAAAACGAGAATCCTGGCGGATTGTCTGGGTAAGTTCAAAACCATTCATGTTCGGCATTTCGATATCGGTTACGACCATGGAAACAAGATCGGCGTTTTCTTGAAGAAGATTCCAGGCCACCACTCCGTCTTCACCTTCAATGACATTGTAACCGGCTTCTTTCATATATCCTTTAACCTGGTTCCTGAAAAAGTTGGAATCCTCTGCAATAAGAATAGTAGGCCGAGTGTCGGCTGTTTTTTCACTTCTCTCAAAGACTTCTTTGTTTGCGAACCATTCTGGATAAAGAGTCTGGACCAGTTCAAAAACATTTACCAGCATGGTGGTATGTTTTCCTATAATTGTTGAACCCATGATACCCGGCTGCTGTAGGGTGACGCCATCTATATCAGCTATAATTTCAATTGCATCAATAGGACCGATGGCAAGAAGTCCAACAAGTCGAGAGGCGATATGGAACACAACAACAAGAAGATCGTCATGGTCGGCAAGTGGCTGCACTGAGGCAACATCATCGATACAGATAAGGGAAAGACTTCCTTCTCGATACTGCATGACACGTTTTCCTCCCAGATCCTCAATATCTGAACGTTTTATCTTTTCTATACGTTCTACCTGGTTAAGGGGAACAGCAAATTGTTCTTCTTCGGAGCTACGGAAAATGAGAAGTGCTTGTTTATCTTTTCCAGCTTTTTTTGCGTCCTCCTGGACCTGGGCAAGCTCATGGGCTCTGTCAGTACCCTCAATGGAGGTGAGACGTGCCATCCTGGCAATATTGCTGACATCAAGTATCAAGGCAATGCGACCGTCTCCCATGATTGTTGCTCCGGCATATCCTTTACAGTGTTGTAAATGTCGTCCCAAAGGTTTGATTACGATCTCTTCTGAATCTTGGAGGCGATCGACGATAAGACCGTATTTCATTGCCCCGGTCGAAACGACTACTATATTCAAGGCAGAGGTAGGTGAAGTCCTTCTATCATCAGATTCCCGTTGAGGCAACTTTCTGTTATCAGGTGCTTCTGTCTCCCCTTGTTCCTGTTTTTCAGCATAAAACGCAGGAGAAGAAAGTCCTCGACGGTCCGATATCATTGTTCTTCTGTCGTTTTTTAAAGAATTGTCAGTCGGATCCCAATATGTTCGTTCTACCCCCAAGATATCTGATAGGCGTATAAGGGGCAGGAGGTTCCCGCGTAACCGGACAACTTCGGCATTGCCAACCCTTTCTATGCGATCCTTAACCTGACTGGCTGGGATTCGAAGAAGTTCTTCCAGGTTGACCTGCGGGATGGCATACCTTTCTCCTCCCATCATAATGATTTGACAGGGAATAATCGCCAAAGTCAAAGGAAGTTTGATCGATATTGTCGTCCCGTGTCCGACTTCGGAAATAATATCGACGTTGCCACCAAGCTGATCGAGGTTGGTTTTGACCACATCCATTCCAACTCCTCTACCGGAAACATCGGTTACCTGTTTTGCAGTAGAGAATCCCGGAAGGAAGATCAGGTTGACTTTTTCTTTGTCGGACATGATTTGGGCTTGTTCGGTGGTGATAAGCCCCTTATTGATGGCGCTTGCAGCCAGCGCTTCTCCATCTAAGCCTTTTCCGTCATCGCCGATTTCGATTACTACCTGCCCCGCCTCGTGATACGCTTTTAAGATAATCAATCCGACTTCCGGTTTGCCTAAACTTTTTCTTTCACGAGGTAATTCGATACCATGATCAACGGAATTACGGACCAGATGAGTAAGCGGATCATTAATTGCCTCGATAATCGTTTTATCGAGTTCAACATCTTTGCCAACGATCGTGAGATCAATATTTTTATTGAGCTTGCCAGACAAATCTCGGACAACCCGTGGGAACTTGTTAAAAACATTACCGATTGGCTGCATGCGGGTGAGCATGATGGCTTCTTGAAGTTCCGAGGTGATGAGATCAATACGCTGTCCGACTCCTTCGGCATTACGAAATCCTTCCGAACCAATGGTCTGCAAGAGCTGATTTCTGCTCAAGACGAGCTCTCCTGCTAGAGTCATCAATTGATCGAGAAGACTCACATGAACTCTGATTGATGTCTCAACCTTTTGTTGCGGTCGGCTCGCTGCGGAGTCACCGGCTGAAGAACTTTCTCTCTTTGGGTGATTTGGAAGGCTTTGATACGTTCATTGCCACCGGTTCAGCCTGTGGTGGTATTTCTTCCTCAAGGTCCGGTTCTTCTCTGAGGTCATAATCAGGAGGTGTGTCAGCTTCAGATTCAAGTTCAGGTTCTATTTCGGGCTCCGGTTCCGGCTTGGATTTTGCCTTGACTGTTTTCTCCGGTTTGGCTGGTGACGCTTTGTGAGAGGCCTGCCCACCCGGTACCGTTTTTGTTTCCGTAATTGAGTTGAGTGGTATTATATGCTCTGTGACATCAACATCATTGCTCGACTGAACGTCTTCTACCATCTTTTGAAGTTGGTCGGCAGCAAGGAGAAGCACATTTATAATATCAGGGTTTGGAACCAGTTTTTTGCCCCGAATCATGCCGAGAACGTTTTCCATGGCATGGGAGAGTTCCTGAATTACGGTAAGCCCCATAAAACCGGCTCCCCCTTTAATGGAGTGCGCCGCCCGGAAGACCTTATTCACCAGGTCTTCATCTATGTTTTCTCCTGCTTCTTCAATTGCAAGAAGATCATTTTCAATATCAGCCAGATGCTCCAATGACTCTTCAATGAATCCCTGTAAAATTTCATCATCTTCTATCTGCATGTAAAAAACTCCTCCAGATTAGGTTAAATCGAAGTTTACTTAGTCCATTTTATACTTATGGCTACTTGAATGTACAGGGAATTTTTTGTAATGAAGAGATAAAAGAGAGGCTGATTGAAAAGGGATTGGATGCCTTTATAAATATTGTATTTCAAAGACCTTATTTTGGTTCCAAGTGTTTATCGATATCTGTGACTTTTATATCGTAGATAAGATGGTGTCCTGAAAGAGGATGGTTGTAATCGACCACAATGGTATCGTCATTGACCTCGATAATTGTGGCCGGGATCTTGTGCTCTTGTCCGTCGGTTTCTATGGAAAATGAGAGAATAATTCCAGGTTTTGGATCAATTTGCTTATTGATCGAATTGCGGTTTAGTGTGTGCAACAGATCTTTTCGTCTTGGGCCATAACCCTCATCCGGGCCGAGACGGATGCTTTTCGTCTGGCCGATTGCCATACCGATGAGCGCATTTTCCAAAGTCGGAGGGACTTGTTCTTGTCCCAATACAAGGACAAACGGTTGTTCGTCAGTGACATTAGCAAATATCTCACCGTTTTCCAATTTTCCAATATATGTAATCGTAACAGTATCTTTTTCCTCAACATATTTCATTCTTGCGACTCCTTTGCTTAAATTCCACCAATCCTTCAACGAACTTTGCCCCATGCTATCCTGCAACATTACACTTTACAACAGAGGTGATGTAAATACTACAATGGCAACGTTTTTTCGATATCTTAATTTTCTAATCAAAAAAAAGTGGCTTTATCAGAGAGTCTGTAACCGAGGACAAAATTTGCTTTGTCATGCAACGGATATTTTAATAATATCAACCTAAATTAAGGTAAGGTAATACATGATATTCAATAGACACTTACCTTGACAAAACATCTTGCCTGTATAAAGTACAACCCTCTATACAAAAGTTCTTTGCCAGACACCTTCTTTGTGATATTGAAGTATTGAATTTTAATATTCGTTGTGCCCAGTCTGTTTTGATCCAGTTCTTTGCCGTAATAAATTGAAATTAAAAGATATAAAATGATACAATTAGATTTTTCAAAAAGTGCGGACAATTTAATCCCAGCTATTGTTCAAGAATACAAAACAGGTGAAATACTGATGCTGGCCTATATCAACCGCAATTCCTGGGAAATGACGCTTAAAACGGGGAAAGCCCATTATTGGAGCAGATCGAGGAATACGATATGGCTGAAAGGGGAATCTTCCGGCAATATACAGATTGTGCATGATATTTTGGTCGATTGCGATCAAGATACCGTTGTTTTTCAAGTTGAACAGATTGGAGGGGCTGCGTGTCATACAGGATATCGCACCTGTTTTTATCGCCGGGTTGAAGGAGAAGACTTGATAATATCGGGAGAAAAGGTTTTCGATCCGGAAAGAGTCTATGGAAAAAATAAATGATTTTCGATTGGTACAAAAAAGTAAAATTTGAATATAGGGTGGAGTATTAAAATGAGTCAATTAAAGCTTGGACTTCCGAAAGGAAGTCTTGAAAAAGCGACAATCGCTCTCTTTGAAAGTGCTGGCTGGATGATAAAACCGACGGCAAGAAACTATTTCCCTGAAATAGACGATCCTGAACTTGCCTGTTCAATATGTCGTCCACAGGAGATGTCGAGGTACGTGGAAAGCGGTATGTTGGATGCAGGTATTACCGGTAAGGACTGGACCTTGGAAAACCAGTCCGAGGCAGTCCTTGTCTGCGATCTGATTTACTCAAAGGTGAGCAGGAGGCCGACCAGGTGGATTATTGCAGTTGCAGGCAACTCTGATATCAAAACCATCGAGGATCTGGAAGGTAAGAAAATTGCGACCGAGCTTGTCAATGTTACCCGCCGTTTTTTCGATCAAAAGAAGATCAATGTAGATATTGAGTTTTCATGGGGTGCCACAGAAGCAAAGGTCGTCTCCGGACTAGCAGATGCCATAGTGGAGGTGACGGAAACGGAAAGCACCATCCGTGCCCACGGTCTTCGCATTATCCATGAGCTCATGGAATCCAATACCCAGTTTATTGCTAACAAAGATGCCTGGGCGGATCCCTGGAAGCGTGAAAAAATTGAAAATATAGCGATGTTGCTCCAGGGAGCCTTAAGTGCGGACCGGATTGTCGGTCTTAAGATGAATGTTCCCCAGAAACGACTTGACGAGGTGGTTTCTTTGCTCCCGAGTTTGAACGCTCCGACCATTGCCAATCTCTATCAGACCGATTGGTTTTCGGTTGAGACCGTTGTTTCTGAGGACCAGGTTCGCGACCTGATCCCAAAATTAAAAAAGCATGGAGCTGAGGGAATTATCGAGTATGCCTTGAACAAGGTAATATAGAAAAAGGAAAATGTAGTACCATATGGAAACCACCATGTAGTAAATTTTCCCATGAAATTTTTAGGCTAGACGGAATGGATTTATCAAACCCACATTTTTTGCTCAGTGTTCACGGTCTTAAACAGTTACCTGAACCTGCTTTTCCAGAGGTGGCATTTGCGGGCAGATCAAATGTAGGGAAATCAAGTTGCCTCAATATGTTATTGGGACGGAAAAATCTCGTCAAGGTCAGCGGGCGCCCGGGAAAGACCCAAGGGCTCAATTACTTTCAGGTTGGAATAGGCCTCTATTTCGTCGATCTTCCTGGTTATGGGTATGCTAAAGTCGGTAGAGATATGCAACTCGGGTGGCAATCTCTTATCACAACGTATCTGGAATCACGCAAGACCTTGGCAAGTGTTGTGGTGATTATGGATATACGTCATTCTCCCAAGGACCTCGATTCCCAGTTGATTAATTGGTTGAGACTACAACACATAGAAATTGTTGCAGTATATACGAAAATAGATAAACTCTCGGGCAACGAAAGAAGGAAAAATGCAGAAATTCTCGATGCTGGCCATGGCATAACCCCTGAAGAGAGAGTGCTTTTTTCAGCCAAGACCGGACAGGGGAGGGATGCGCTGGAAAAGGCAATCCGGGCATCGCTTACCAAAAGTGTAAACCCGGTAGCCTGAGGATGGTATTCCTTTCATGAAATGTTGAATGGAAAAAATCTGCCATTTAGCATTGCCCTCAACAGGTATCATGCAGGCTGATTTTTTTTATCTGCATCTCCGAAGAGGCTCTTATTGATCGGATTTTAGTACTGAGAGAAAGGCATTTTGAGGGATCTCGACATTGCCGACGGTTTTCATTCTCTTTTTCCCCGCCTTTTGTTTTTCAAGAAGCTTTCTTTTTCTTGAAATGTCCCCACCATAGCATTTTGATGTGACATCTTTTCTCAATGCGGATACCGTTGTCCTGGCAATGATTGTTCCTCCGATTGCAGCCTGAATAGCAATCTTAAACAACTGCCTGGGAATCGTTTCCTTGAGACGTTCACAGGCGTGTAACCCTCTGGCCCTTGCATTTGCATGATGCACAAGCTGTGACAAAGCATCTACTATCTCTCCGTTTACCAGGATATCCAGTTTGACGAGATCACTTTTGCGATAATCAATAAGCTCATAGTCAAAAGACCCATATCCCTGTGTGATTGATTTAAGTTTGTCGTAGAAATCATAGATCGCTTCAGCCAGGGGGAGTTCGCAGGTGAATTCGATTCTTCCAGGTATGGGATAATGATAATTAGTATTCATTCCCCTGCGTTCCATGCAAAGGGACATAACCGCTCCCATGTACCTTTCAGGTATCAAGATGGTCGCTTTTATGTACGGTTCTTCAACCGAAGAAATTTTCGCAGGATCTGGATAATGAGCTGGGTTATCTACATCAAGAAGTGTTCCGTCACTTAAAGTGAAAAGATACTTGACTGAAGGGACGGTAAGCACGAGTGAGATATCAAACTCGCGCTCAAGTCTTTCCTGCACGACCTCAAGATGGAGAAGACCTAGAAAACCGCAACGAAAACCAAATCCCAACGCAACCGACGAATCTTTTTGAAAGGTTAGGGAGGCATCATTCAGTTGTAGTTTTTCAAGGGCTGATGCCAGGTCTTCGTACTCATCGGTGGAAATCGGGTAAAGAGAGGAAAAAACAACCTGTTGTGCCTCTTTGTAACCGGGAAGAGGGGCAGAACACGGCATGTCCCTTAAAGTAATTGTATCGCCAGGACGCGTGTCATGTATTGTTTTTACACCTGCCAATATGTATCCCACTTCACCTGCAGAAAGCTCCTTTCTAATCTCACGTCGCAACTTAAAGACTCCTACTTCCTCAACTTTGTATTCAGAAGAATTGAACATAAATGTGATTATATCGCCTGCTCGAACGCGGCCGTTGACGATTCGACAGGAAATTATAGTACCTCTAAACGAGTCGTAGGTTGCATCAAATATGCGAGCTTGAAGTCTTGCGGTTGGGTCTCCTTGGGGCGGTGGAAGGTGGTTAACAATGGCTTCCAGGATATTTTCCACTCCTTGTCCTGTTTTGGCCGAACAGTATTGAATGAGTTCACCGTCGAGTCCAAGGTCTTCTTCAATTTGCAAGGCAACTTTTTCGGGTTCGGCAGATTGAAGATCGATTTTATTTATAACAGGAATCACCTCTAGATCATTTTCCATGGCCAGGTAGAGGTTGGCAAGCGTCTGTGCTTCAATCCCCTGAGTTGCATCAATGAGAAGCAATGCACCTTCGCAGGAGTGAAGAGCCCTTGAAACCTCGTAGCTAAAATCCACATGTCCGGGAGTATCAACGAGATTGAGTATGTAAGTTTTGCCATCTCTGGCTGTATATGGTAAACATATAGTCTGACTTTTTATCGTAATGCCCCGCTCTCGTTCAATGTCCATGTTATCGAGAATCTGATCCTTGAACTCCCGATCCGAGACGAGGTTGCACAGTTGGATCATGCGATCGGCAAGTGTCGATTTTCCATGGTCAATGTGTGCGATTATGCTGAAATTTCTTGTAAGATTCATAGTTTTTAACAGGGTCGCTAGACTGAAATTTGTTTCAGGAAAGTATTCTTGTGAAAAAGAAGCAACCTTGATTTCTAGCATAAAAAATTAAATAAGAAAATATAATTTTCCTCTGGTACGTCGATCGTGATACGATTAAAAGATATATTTTAGCAGCTCGGAAGAGCTACGAAAAATTACGTGACATGAATAATCAAGCCCTCGTAAAAAGCTTCAAAGATTGCAGAGGCAATAATAAAAATCAACACGTTACAACGCTGAACCGTCGGCCAGTGAGCTTTTTGCAAAGCTGACAATTTTGATTGCACTTTCAAGAAACCTGATTAATATTACTGTCCATTTTCAGGACAGATTCTTATCCTTTGTAATAATAAAGATTTATGAGCAGAAAAACTGAAGAAAAACAAAATGGCAATGAGGTTCGGCCTCAGAAGAATCCGTTGGTTGCCGTTTCTGATGACGAGAACCTGCCGGTATTAAGCAATCCGGCTTTACATCGGTATTTGCAGGAAATAAGCCAGTATGAGCTTCTTTCAAGAGAAGAGACCGATGAACTGGCGATTAGATTCAGAGAGTCAGGTGATCAGAATGCAGCTTATCGACTCGTATCTTCCAACTTGCGGCTTGTGGTTAAGGTTGCAATGGATTTTCAAAAGTATTGGATGCAGAATTTTATGGATCTCATCCAGGAAGGTAATGTCGGATTGGTGCAGGCTACCAAAAAGTTCGATCCTTACCGAGGGGTAAAGTTTTCCTATTACGCCGCTTATTGGATCCGTGCCTATGTCCTGAAATTTATAATGGACAACTGGCGACTTGTCAAAATAGGCACCACTCAAGCTCAACGTAAACTTTTCTTTTCACTGAATAAAGAGAAAAAATTATTGGAAGCCCAAGGTTTTGAGGCCGAGCCTAAATTACTGGCGGAGCGTCTTTCGGTGAAGGAAAAAGAGGTTGTTGAGATGAATCAGCGGATGGACAGTTGGGATGTGTCTTTAGAAAGTCCGGTACGTTCTGATTCAGAGGATGAACAGAAAAATTTCATTCCCAACGAAGGCCCTGGTATTGAGTCAATGGTGGCCGGAAAAGAGATGAAACAACGATTGATGGAATTGATTGATACACTCAAGGATAAACTTAACGAAAAAGAGAAAATGATCCTTGATAAAAGACTGCTTACCGACGAGCCTCTTACCTTGCAAAATATTGCCGACAGTTTCGACATATCTCGGGAGCGTGTCAGACAGATTGAAGTAAACCTTTTAAAAAAGATGAAGAAGTTTTTCGAAGCCGAAATGCCCGATATAATTGACTTCTTTGATGGTGAAAAAATTGTGATTATGACCAACAGCAAAGACTGAAAGACATTCACCTTCCAAATCCTTTGTCTGTTTTCTCAAAAAAACTAAACGTATTGAAATAATTATGAGAGTTCCTTTGCTTGATCTGCATGCTCAGCTTGAAGGCATGCGTGAAGATATAGTTGCGGCTGTCACCAGGGTAATAGATTCCACTCGATATATTCAAGGTCCTGAAGTTGAAGAGTTGGAAAATGCAGTTGCAAAATATTGTGGACTTGACCACGGAGTCGGTGTTTCCAGCGGAACAGATGCCCTTCTTACCTCACTGATGACCATTGGAGTAGGACCAGGTGATTATGTTCTCACAACCCCCTATTCTTTTTTTGCAACCATGGGCGTTATTTTGCGGGTTGGAGCAAAGCCGGTTTTTGCCGATATCGATCCCATATCATATAATATCGCCCCGGGGGAAATCGAGAAAGTACTTGATGGTGATAAGGAAAAAAAGATTAAGGCCATATTGCCGGTACATCTTTACGGCCAGTGTGCAGACATGAGACCGATATTGGATTTGGCCCAAAAATATGAATTGCCTGTTATAGAAGACGCTGCTCAGGCCATTGGGGCTGAGTATCCGCTGCGAGATGGAAACGGCTGCAAATGGCTTCGGGCAGGATCTTTCGGGCTCGCCGGCTGTTTTTCCTTTTTTCCAAGTAAAAACCTGGGTGGAATAGGAGATGGCGGGATGGTGGTGAGCCAGGATGAGACATTTGCTCAAAAGGCAATGCTTATGCGTAATCACGGAGCCCAGCCTAAATATTATCACTCACTCGTTGGAGGAAACTTCCGTCTGGATCCGATCCAGGCCGCTGTAATCAGATTGAAACTGGATCATCTTGAGAAATGGCATCAGGCCCGACGTGAGAATGCTGCTTTTTATGACCAATTATTTGATCAATCCGGCCTGTTGGATGAAGGGCTAATCTCGCCACCAAAGGCCGTATATAATACTCAAAAAGCTTCAGAGGAATCTAAGGGGAGAAATTTTCATATTTTCAACCAATATGTCATAAGGGCTCAGCAACGGGATCAGTTAAGAGATTGGCTCTTAAAGCAAGAGGTGGGATGTGAAATATATTATCCCGTGGCACTTCATAAGCAAAAATGTCTGGGAAGTGAATTTGCCAAGGAACGATATCCTCATGCTGAAGAGGCTGCAGATCAAACCATTGCTCTTCCCATCTATCCGGAACTGACAAATCAGATGCAGGAATATGTCGTGCATTCCATAACACAATTTTACAAATTATAAAATATCTGATTACCATTGATGTTTAGCTGTTTCTATTCCGATAGACTGAGTTTTATGAGTAATCAGAATATAATAAAAATCCGTCAGGGTTTTGAAGCATAAAAAAGCTTCCAGAAGTTCCACATTGAAGCGGATGACGTCATGGTGTACCATTCGAATCACAGGAGTGTTGTCTACATGTATCATACATCTCCCTTGGGTTATAAAAGCACTTACCTGAGGAGATACATTACTCATTGTGACAATGGATCCGTTTTTCATGTCCAAGGGTTCCGCGTCCAGTATTCAAATATATGATTTATTATAGGCTGAATACCTTAATCCTGAAGTCTTTGTTATGCTTGGTCCTATTTACCACCGTGATGCAGTACAACTATCACGTGCAGGCCGCCATAGCCCCTGAGCGAGATGTTATCATCATCGACAATCCGGATAAGTCCGACAATCCCTCATGGAAAAATATCTGGGACGAAGCAAGGAGGTTATCTCGTGACGGTAAGTTCTCCGATGCTGCTGCAAAATACAACAAGCTTCTTAATGTCAAACCCAATATAGAAGAAGCTAAGTGGGAGTATTGCAAGGTACTTATAGAGTTAAAAAAATGGCCAGATGCAGCAAACATTTTGGAGAGTCTGTTGGAAATCGACCCCGGCAGAAGCGAATATCTCATAAAGGCCGGTACCGTCGCCATTAACAACAAACAGTATCAGCAAGCTATAAAATATTTCGGCCAGGTTTTTCAGAAAGAACCATTTAAACCTGTTGCCGTAGACGCCTTGGAAGGGCTAGTAGAAAGTCTGCTAAGGCTTGGTAAAAACCGAGAGGCGTTTCCACTTCTCCAGCAGCTAAATCTGAGGAAGCCTAACGACCCGATGGTTATCCTTCGGTTGGCCCGCACAGCCAAAAAGATTGGTCAAATGGAAAAGGCGGTTGCTTACTATTCTGCTCTGGCAACTCATTATCCCGTTGAGGATCGAGATCTGCTCGATGCCTCTTCACTTTCTGAAAATCTAGGGCTGCAAGAAAAGGCACTCGTTTTCCAGTTGAAATATCTTAAGAGACATCCATATTATCTTCCTTTTCAGAAGAAAGTGGCAGATTATTACTTGAAAGCAGGAAAGAAGCATTTAGCTTTACCCCATCTGTTGGTTTTGACTGAACTAAGAGAGGATAACGACGATCTCCTGCTTCTCATCAGCAAGATCTATCAGAAAGACGAAAATAGGCCGGATAAAGCACTTTTCTATTTGGAAAAATACCAGAAAAAACATCCGCAAAATAAAGAGATTGCAGAGAAAATTTATAAAGCTAGAGGTGTTTTAGCAAACGATCTTTTATCGATTGTTCTCAACGACGGGGCCAATATGCTCTGGCGCGATCTAAAGAAGATCACCCCTAATCGGCAGGCGATATTTGAAACCATGGCAAACATATTGGATCGCCAAAATAAAGAGAAGAGACTTTTTGAAGTACTTGAAATAATACACAACCACAATCCTCTGGATAGCAAGATTACATTGCGACTTGCAAAGTTGGCCTATGAAAGAAAAGAGTATAAAACATCATATAACTACCTTAAAAAAATAAAAAAGATGAAAGTGCCCGGGTATTTTTTGTTGCGAGCCAAGGTAGAGGAAATGCTCGGGGATCAACAGGCCGCGTTAATGACTTATCTAAGGTCACTCAAAGAGGAACCTGATCAATTTCAAACGCGTAAAAGGGCTCTGATATTAGCGGGAGAATTTGGACTGATAAGGGATTTACACATGCTCTACCAGGGAATCCCAAGGCAATATTCTGAAATAAATAAAAAAAATGAGCTTGCAAAAATATATATTGAAGGGTTGTTAAAAAGCAGGCTGTATTCAGATATTGAAAATATTTTTGCCTTCTTGTCCCGTCGTTTGCCAAAAAACAATGCATGGATGAACAACCTCAAATTGAAAATTGCGGAAAGCTATTTTGAAGAAGATCAGGTATTCAAAGCTGAACAGATGGTCCGCGAAATTCTCAGTCAAAATAGAAATGTTAGCAAATCATTGGAATTGTTAACAAGAATGGCATTTGAAAGTGGAAACAATGCCTGGGGAAAGGCCTGGCTGTATTTGTTGTCCAAGCATACAGGTGTTAACCTGTTGAGCAAAAATTATATCTCCTGGCCCGAAGAGGAGTTCTATCAGAAAGTTGAACTTTTTGTTGCGGAAAAGAATTTTCAGACAGCGATTTCCCTGGTTAGGGATTATCTGAAACAATTGGAAACGACAGCTACGACGGACAAGATCAAAAAGAGACACAGAGCAGATTTAATGCTCATTCGATTATTGTACAAGAGCAAACAATATAGCAAAGCGGGAGAGTATATTCATGCACTAATTGAAAAATATCCCAATGATATTGAGCTTGTTGTAATCCATGACAAGATCAGGGAAAACAAATTCACCAACAAAAAGAAGGATGCAAAAATCCCTATACTGTATAGCAGCAAATCAAAATCTCCTTCAGTTTTCCTTGCAGAGGCTACGTATGAATATAAGTATGGGAATTATAAGAAAGCCGAAATAGCGATACAAAATCTTCTTCATGAGATACCTGCCTCTGTAAATGGGCGAATACTTAAAGGGAAAATTCTCATCGCTCAGAACAAATTTGTTTCAGCTTCAAAGGTATTTCGCAAATTGTCCCAAGAATTTCCAACTGAGTCTTATTTTAAAAGGCAGGTTTTAGAATTGGAATTTAAACGTGGAAATTTTAAGCGACTTGCCCAACAAATCGGCATGGAAAATCCGAAGAGATCAAATGTGAAGGAGGATTCGGGAAAGTATATTCAATCTCTGGGCTTTTGGAAAGGATTGTTGCTAGCCAGATCTCTCTGGGCTGAAGGGCGTTTGAAAGAGTCCATTGATGTATATCAAGAGTTGTTGAATACGCCGGTCGAGAAAGTATTCCTGAATCAGATCGCGGCAGCCAGGGTAGACATCAACCTTCCGCCTTTGAAACGGTCAATCTGGGACATGGTAACTTTTAGTAATGACCAGAATAGCACTCCTTTGATGACCGTAATGGAACCTCTTTTTGTCGGAGCCCATTTAGGATCCCCCATTGATGTCATTTCTGCAGAGCTTTATGAAAAATATCGTTGGCAAATGATAATTAAAAAAGAGTTGTCGGCAAAAAAGGCGGTCCAAAATCGGAATTATCATCAGGCGGAAAAAGAATACAGAGCCCTGATGAAGCGAGGCGATTCGGACGAGAGTATCTATGATCTGGCTAAGGTATATAGTCGTCTTGAACTCTATGGGAAAGAGGGTGAGCTGTATCAGTTGCTGAGGAAAAAAGGAACTGAATATCCAGAGCTTAACAACCTAGTACGACAAAATACTTTAAAAAGACAGCCGAGAGTATCGTTTGATTCTCTCTATTCTGATCGGAAAGGAAGGGAAGGGTATATCAACGTCAAAAAAATAACGACAGGTATAGAAGGGCGGAAAATGCCAGCTTTTGATCAGGAATTGGATGTGAGGGCAGAGAGAAGTTATGCAATCTCATCCGATAATACTCAAAAAGTATGGATAACAAAACTTAGCGGAACGTATATCATAAACTTTAAAGACGATAATGATTTGCTCATTAATCTCGGTGGAAATTTTGCCAATTCGGAAGCAAATATTCTCTATAAAATTGGGCTGAAAGGACGAATAGATGAATATATAAGCGGTCATATTTCCTTCGATCAGGGTGTGGTTGAAGATACAGTTCCAGCTATACGCGATGGAATCTACTTTAGAAATTTTTCAACCGGACTGCGGTTCGATCCCCTCCCTCGATTCTTTTTCGGTGGAGATTTTCGATACCGGGAGTATGGAGACAATAATTATCAAAGCAGATATCATCTCTGGTCATCGTATGATCTCTTTGGTGAAACATCCCTTCTGCAACTTAAATACGATTATAATACTATGAAAAACAGTCGCCCCAACCTTGGGAGGAAAGAGGTTCCTTCAATAACTGATTTTGCTGAAGGCGATCTCCCTTATTGGAGCCCTGACCTTTATTGGCGGCATCTCGTTACCGTTCGTTTTAAGCACAACATGGAGAACGAACTTTCAACCAGTACAGGTACAAGCTATTATACATTGGATTATTCTTTCGGTTACGAGAGCGGCTGCGAAATGGTAGACTCGGTCGGAGTTAATATTTTCCTTGAAATGAACAGTCATTTCTTATTAAAAGGTAACTTTGAATATTATAGTGCCGGTGATTATCGAATGAAAACCGGCATGTTTTCTGTTATATACCGTTGGTAAGATAAGACATTCTCAGGGGATATGTTTCATCGATCCCGTGAGAATTTTTTTTTTAAGATGGAGTGAAAAATGGTTAAACGAATACCAATGTCCAAGGCTGGAAATAAGAAATTACGTGATGAACTGACCAGATTGGAGCGAGTCGAACGTGCAGAGGTGGTACGGGCAATTGAAACAGCAAGGGAACACGGTGATTTAAAGGAAAACGCCGAATATCACGCAGCGAAAGAAAGGCAGGGGCATATAGAAGGACGAATTCGAGAATTAAAAGATAAACTTGCTCGGGCCGAAGTGATCGACTGTTCAAAAGTTTCAAAAGAAAAAGCGGTATTCGGCACTGTTGTCACTCTCCTGGATATGGCAACGGAGGAAGAATTTTCCTATCAGCTTCTTGGCCCTGAAGAATCAGATGTAAAATCCGGGTCCATCTCTGTACTCTCTCCTTTGGGACAGAGCATACTTGGGAAACAGGTCGGCGACGAAGTCATTGCCAAAACTCCTGGTGGAACACGCGAATTCGAGGTTGTGGAAATATCTCCATCCTCATTTGCCTGACCCGAGATATGGTCAGTAGTCAGGGCCGTTGCGGGAATACGGCCCAATGATTTATCGGGTCGGCTTGGGTTGTATGAGTATGCCGGATAAGAATATTTTCATTACTTGACTTGCCGTTTCTTCAACTGTGTAATTGGTCTCCAGTGAGATATTCCAGACTCTGGATATTTCATCAAGGCTTCCAAAAAAGGCCCTTTTGGCTATTCCCGGGAGGATATCGGGTCTGTAGATATTTTGTTCCTGGCCAAGTTTTATGATGTCTGAGATAATATTGACATATTCGCTGAATTTATTATTACGATAGTCCTTGATAAGCTTATTGGTCTGGCGAAGTTCGATTTGGATAACCTCAGCCAGATATTTATTTTTTTTCATAACCGATAAATGCTTGGAGGCAAATATTTCAAGCATTTTTCTAGGGTCGGTTTCTTCGGCGAGGAGCTTTTTGACCTGGGTGATCAGGTTGCCGATTTCTTCTTCAAATACTGAAAGGAGAATATCGAACTTGTTATTGAAATAGAGATAAATCGTACCATCTGCAACCTTGGCTTCTTTGGCAATATCGGATATTCTAGCGTTGAAAAAGCCTTTTTGAGCAAAGACTTTTGTGGCAGCTGCAATTATTTTGGTATGTTTGTTGACGGCTTTCATCGGCTAGGGAAAAGTATATGTCAGTGGTGACGAATCAGGTATCCGGGCACTGAATGGCCATTCATTCATTTAATACTTTAGTGATAATTTGTCAATAATTGAAGATATCATAATTCTCATGAACGATTTAAAAATTAAACGGGAGAAGCAATGATGAAAGTACTTGTTGTCGGTTCCGGAGGACGAGAACACGCGTTGGTTTGGAAGATTAACCAGAGCCCCAAGGTCAAAAAAATATTCTGTGCCCCTGGAAATGCAGGCATAAGTCGAATGGCGGAATGTGTTGATATATCTGCAGTTGATATTGAAGCTCTCTTGCGTTTTGCTCAAAAAGAAAAAATAGATTTGACTGTTGTAGGACCAGAATCTTCTTTGGTTGAAGGAATAGTAGATGTTTTCGAGGACAATGGTTTTGCTATTTTCGGTCCGAGAAAAAAGAGCGCACTGCTTGAAGGAAGCAAAGTGTTCTCAAAAGAATTTCTTAAAAAATATAATATCCCTAGCGCCTCCTTTAAGGTGTTTAGCGAAAAGAAAAAGGCAAAAAAATATCTCGAAAAATGCGGGACACCCATTGTCGTTAAAGCCGATGGCCTTGCAGCCGGCAAAGGAGTAATCGTAGCGCATAATTTAAATGAGGCAAAGAAAGCCGTAGATCTTATCATGACGGAAAAAGCCTTTGGTGAAGCGGGAAATAAAATCGTTATCGAAGAATGCTTGCAAGGTGAAGAAGCATCGTTTATTGCCTTTACTGATGGAAAAACAGTACTACCACTTCCCACTTCCCAAGATCACAAGGCCATTTTTGAAAACGACAAGGGACCGAATACCGGTGGTATGGGTGCCTACTCTCCTGCGCCGGTTGTAACGGATGAGATTGCATCTTTTGTCATGGAAAAAATCATGCTGCCGACAGTACGAGGTCTTGCTGCGGAAGGAAGGCCTTACAAGGGAATGCTGTATGCCGGATTGATGATTGACGGTGATAAAATAAATGTTTTAGAGTTCAATTGCCGTTTCGGCGACCCTGAAGCACAGCCCTTGTTGATTAGATTAAAAAACGATATTATCGATATCTTCGAGGCGACCATAGCCGGTCGTCTTGATTCCATCAAAATGAAAATAGATCCTTCACCGTCTGTTTGTGTTGTCATGGCCTCTGGCGGATATCCCGGATCTTACGAAAAAGGAAAGGTTATCAAAGGGTTGCTGAATGCCTCCAAGGTGCCTGATGTTGTGGTATTCCATGCCGGGACAGCAATAAAAAACAGTCGCACCGTAACTGCTGGCGGAAGGGTTCTTGGAGTAACGGCAACGGGAAAAGACCTTAAGCGGGCCATTGATAGGGCCTACTCAGCAGTTGATAAGATCCAATGGACCGGGTGTTGTTTTAGGCGCGATATTGGTGCGAAAGCTTTAAAGAGGCCGATCAGTGGAGGGACAAAACCGGTTGTGGGAATTGTCATGGGAAGTGATTCAGACCTGCCGGTGATGCAGGAAGCATCTGATTTTTTGAAGAGGATCGGAGTTCCCCATGAGGTTACGATTGCATCTGCCCACAGGTCACCGGAAAAGGCTACGGAATATGCCAAAACCGCTGTCGCGAGAGGCTTGAAGGTTATTATTGCAGGAGCCGGAATGTCTGCCCATCTTGCCGGCGTACTTTCAGCGCATACTGATCTTCCTGTAATAGGTATTCCATTGGACTCGTCTCCTTTTAATGGCATGGATGCTCTGTTATCTACCGTTCAAATGCCGCCAGGTATACCTGTGGCAACTATGGGAGTTGGAAAATCAGGAGCGAAAAACGGTGCGGTTCTGGCCGTGAGAATCCTTGCCTTAGAGGATAAAAAACTGTCAGCTCGACTTATGGAATTTAGAACTCAAATGGTGCAACAGGTTGAACAAAAAGCCCGTGCAATCGGTGGGTGAAGAAAAAGAAGAAGCTATAGATAAAGCCGTGCTGCAGGCAGTTGACTGTTTGAAGCATGGAGGTATCGTGGCTTTTCCAACCGAGACCTATTACGGGTTGGCCGTTGATCCCTACAATGAAAAGGCTTTGGAGAAACTTTTCCGTCTAAAGAGAAGAAATTTTAACAAGGCTATTCTTGTATTGATAGGTGAATTGGGGCAGCTGGGTATGGTTGCTTTATCAATACCTGATTTATATAAACCTTTGATGCAAAAGTTTTGGCCAGGGCCGCTCACCTTGATTCTTCCGGGTCGCAAAGATCTGTCATCCCTGCTCACTGGAGGAACTGGAAGAATAGGCATACGACTCTCTTCAAATCATTTTGCAACTCTGTTTTGCAAAACGTCGGGACGACCTATTACAGCCACCAGTGCCAATAGGTCAGGTATGATTCCGGCTAAAAGCGCTGAAGAAGTTAAGATAATCTTCGGCTCATCCGTTGATTATATTTTTGACGGAGGAGTAACTCCCGGTGGTGCCTGTTCAACGGTTGTCGGTATCAATGATGACGGCTCCTTATCTCTTATAAGAGAGGGGCAAATTGCATTCTCAACGATTAAAGATGCTCTTTAAGGTGGTTGTGTCATTTGTGTTGTGGCATATTTGTGTTAGCTAATTAGATTTTCCGGTTCTTCCGAATTGAGCGTACTCGAACAAAAGAAATAAATGGAAAAAAGAATGGACATGTAGTCCTTATCAATGCGACCAAGCAAACGATAAGGAGGTTTCTACATGTCCACGAGTTTACTCTATCATGGTTTTGGTATTGTTGGGTACCGATATATTCGAACAGAATACAGGGCTGGCTCCGTGATTTTCAAGGTATCCAGGAATAAGTTCAATCTTCGGTGTCCAGTGTGTAAAAGCAAAAGGGTAATAAGGCACGGTTCACTTCCCCGATGGTTTCATTCTTTACCCATTGGCCGGAAGGCGACCTTCATCAAAACCGAGATACCTCGGCTGGAATGTAAAGATTGCAAAGCAATCAGGCAATCAGATATTGGATTTGCTGATTCCCGTTTGACATATACCAAGGCTCTTGGACGATTAGTAATTGACCTGGCCAAACATATGACTATTTCAGATGTTTCCAGGCATTTGAGATTGAGCTGGGATGTTATTAAAAACATACAAAAAAGGTATCTGCAGAAGAAGTATGCCAAGCCGAATCTCAAGGAACTGAAGCAGATTGCAATTGATGAGATCTATGTGGGCAAGAGCCGCTACTTTACAGTTGTGTTAGATATTGCGAGCGGAGCAGTTGTTTTTGTCGGCGACGGAAAAGGAAGCGATGCTTTGGAGCCATTTTGGAAAAGATTGCGGAGACTTCGGAAGGTGCAAATAAAAGCTGTGGCGACAGATATGTCACCGGCATATATCAAAGCGGTTCGTGAGAATTTAAAGAATGCAGTGATCGTTTTCGATCATTTTCATGTGATAAAGCTGTTCAATGAAAAAATCTCCGATTTTAGGAGACAACTGTATAATAATATAGAAGATAAATTGCAACGATCTGTCATCAAAGGAACTCGCTGGCTTTTACTGACAGGGAAAGAAAAGCTAAAAGACAGTGTCGAACGGACACAGCGATTGAGACAAGCACTGGAAATAAACAAGCCTTTAGCGACAGTGTATTACATGAAAGAGGATTTGCGGCAGCTTTGGTGTTGGACTGAAAAAAGAACAGCTACATGGCACTTGCAGAGTTGGATCGACATGGCCCGAAGTTCTGGGATCAATATGTTGGAGAAATTTGCAAAGACCTTAGAAGAACACTTTGAAGGTGTGCTGGCCTATTTTGATTTTGAACGCTTATCAACAGGTCCACTTGAAGGTACAAACAATAAAATCAAGACCATGCAAAGAAAAGCATATGGTTACAGAGATATGGAGTTCTTCAAGCTAAAGATAATGGCACTTCATGAAACAAAGTACGCTTTAGTCGGATGAACCGATTTTCCTCACGAAATAGGTATAATTTTAGTACGAATCCGGTGTTGCTTTATTTGGAGATTTTTTAGATGTTTTTCTACTCTGATAATCAAGAGGAAATCTTATGGGTACGTTAAATTGGGACAAGGAGTTTGCACTTGAGCAGACCGCACATGATGCTGAACTTTTAGAAGAGTTAATTGATATTTTTAAGGAATCATATAAATCGGATTTTGCTTTGATAAAAGAAGGCATTCAAAAGGGAAATTCACAGCAGATATACAGTGCGGCGCACTCCATAAAGGGAGCGTCTGCAAGCCTGGGCATTGATGGAATAAAAGATATTGCTTTAATTGTTGAGATAGACAGCAAAAAAGGGTCATTGCAGGTGGCAATCGAAAAAGTTCAGGAGTTAGAGGACTTGCTTGTCGAGCTGGACAATTTATAATTGAGTCTTTATGGTGGCCTCCATTGTAAGATTTGGTTCTATGCTCTTGTCATCTGACGATATTTTATCCTGTGCGGCTGATCAGCTTCCCCGCCGAGACGGGTCTTTCTGTCCTTTTCATAATCGGAATAATTCCCTTCGAACCAAACTACTTGTGAATCTCCTTCAAAGGCAAGGATATGGGTGGCTATACGGTCCAGGAACCAACGGTCATGACTTATAACCACCGCACATCCTCCAAAATTTTCAAGTGCTTCTTCAAGGGCTCGCAAGGTATTTACGTCCAAATCATTTGTCGGTTCATCAAGAAGCAGAACATTCCCTCCTTCTTTTAGCATTTTGGCAAGATGAACCCTGTTACGTTGGCCACCTGAAAGCAGGCCGACTTTTTTTTGCTGATCGGTACCAGAAAAATTGAACTTGCCGACATAGGCGCGGCTGTTAATCTCCTTTTTACCGAGCCAGATTGTATCTTGATTGTCTGATATGGCCTGCCAGATCGATTGTTCGGGATCAAGACTGTCTCTTGTCTGATCAACATAGGAAAGTTTCACTGTTTCGCCTATCCGGATTGTGCCTTTGTTCGGGGTATCCTGGCCAGTAATCATTTTAAAAAGTGTGGTTTTCCCAGCCCCGTTCGGACCAATAACTCCGACAATGCCACCGGCGGGCAAAACGAAGTTCATGTTATCCACGAGAATCCGTTCATTAAAGCATTTTTGTACGTTTTGAGCTTCGATAACGACCTTTCCGAGACGAGGACCCGGAGGGATGAAGATCTCAAGCTCTTTTGCAAGTTGTTCAGTTTCCTGGGACATGAGCTTTTCATAGGAGCTGATACGCGCTTTTGATTTGCTTCGACGTCCTTTAGGAGACATTTTGATCCACTCCAATTCTCTTTGAAGTGTGCGTCTCCGGTCGCTTTCCTTTTTTTCTTCTTGGGCCAGGCGTCGTTCTTTTTGCTCCAGCCAAGACGAGTAATTTCCTCTCCAGGGTATTCCAAGACCACGGTCCAACTCAAGTATCCAACCGGCGACATTGTCCAGAAAATACCGATCATGGGTTACGGCAATGACGGTTCCTGGATAGGATTGAAGATGATGCTCAAGCCAACTCACCGATTCGGCATCTAAATGATTGGTCGGTTCATCGAGCAGCAGAATGTCGGGATGTTTGAGAAGGATGCGACAGAGGGCTACTCGACGTAGCTCTCCTCCCGAGAGAATATCACATCTAGTGTCTCCATGGGGGCAACGAAGAGCATCCATTGCCATCTCAAGTCTGCTGTCAAGATCCCATGCGGAAAGCGTGTCGAGCTTTTCCTGTACTGTAGCCTGGTTATCAATAAGGGCCTGCATCTCGTCATCAGTCATCGGTTCGGCAAACTTTTCATTGATGGCGTTAAATTGAGCCAAAAGGTCGACAGTTTCCTGAACGCCTTCTTCGACAATCTGCCGAACGGTTTTTTGTGGGTCAAGTTCCGGTTCCTGCGGAAGGTAGTCAATGGTAAGCCCTGGAGACAATATGGTTTCTCCATTAAATTCAGTATCTATTCCTGCAAGTATTCGCAGAAGAGTGCTTTTACCGGAACCGTTCAGGCCCAGAACTCCTATTTTGGCACCGTAAAAGTACGATAGAGAAATATCCTTTAAAACAGGTTTGTTATCATAATATTTACTGACTTTGATCATAGAATAAATGATTTTTTTATCGTCATTACTCATTTTACACCTTCGGGTTGGGAAAGGACTTTCGAAAAGAATAAGAGAAATCAGCTCGTATGCAGGTCTTTCAAAATGGATATACCTCTAATATGGAATAGATTGATTTAAACAATACAATCTACCCTGTAATTCAGGAAAAAGAAAGGGACTGATTATGTGAAGATCGGATTAAAAATAAAAAAAAGTAAAGAAAATGGAAGTTCGACCGATAATAGGGAGAAGAGGTTCTCCTCGCCTCTGATTTTGGTCAAGGAAGATCGGGAGATGATTCGTAAATGCAAAGCCACGGAGGGCTAGCCATGAAAATCACAAATTCTGCCATACAGCTCTATTCTCAACATGCCTCCCTAGAAAAAGAAGAAAATAGAAAATCCTTGACCATTTGGCGGTCAGGCCAAAATCGTCGAACCTCGATAGATGAGCAAAGAGCCGAAGCATTAAAGGACTATTTAATAAATTCTTCCGTTAAGGTTTCTCTTTCTCCTCAAGCGAAAAAAATTCTGACCGGGCACAATGCCGGGAAGGATTTAGAACAAGGCGATGCTCCACCTGATTTGAATCTCCGCCTTCTCCAGTTGATGATCGAACGTATTACCGGAAAGAAAGTAAAGATGGCTGACCTGAAAAAAATCTTTTCACAGGGAAGTTCAACCGTACAGATGCCGGACGCTACTGTCCAACATACGGCAGAGCAGCCGCCAAATGTAGGTTTCGGTCTGATTTATGAATCCCATCAATCTCATTATGAATCAGAAACTACAGACTTTTCCGCCCAGGGAAAAATTGTAACCGATGATGGCCGAAAGATTAATTTCTCCACCCAGCTATCCATGAGCAGGGAGTTTTCCTCAGCGCAATATCAGACTGTTAGAATGGGAGATGCTCTAAAGGACCCGTTGGTGATTAACTTCAATGGTAAGGCAGCCGAACTCACCCAGACACATTTTTCATTTGATCTCAATTCAGACGGAAAAACCGAGGACATGGACTTCGTTTCTCCTGGAAGCGGTTTTTTGGCAGTGGATAAAAATGGGGATAATAAGATCAATGACGGATCTGAGCTTTTTGGGCCTTCTACCGGGAATGGCTTTAACGAACTCGCTTCCTATGATAGTGACGGAAATAACTGGATAGATGAGAATGATTCCATTTATAATCAATTACGGGTCTGGACAAAGGATAAGAACGGACAAGATTCCTTACTATCCCTTATTGAATCAGGGGTTGGTGCCTTGTATCTCGGTAATGTGACAACTCCTTTTTCAGTCAAGGACACTCAGAACAATCTTATCGGACAAGTAAGAACCTCCGGTATCTTTGTTCAGGAAAACGGAGTGGTGGGAACGTTGCAGCAGGTTGATCTTGTTACCTAGTTATGATCCAGGAGATAGAGATAGTATCCGTTTACCTTTCCGATCAAGTCAAAAGTTTCATGATAAGGAGCTGGAAGACTTGAATCAAGCGATTCCGTATTGTCTCCGGCGTTCCAGGCAGTTAGGACGAGGTCGAGTTTTCCGTCATATTCATTGTTGTACTTTGAAATCAGATAACAGGTGAGCAGAATATTGATTGCCGGATCGTAGAGATCCTTTCGTCTTAGGTGTAGCAGCCGGAAATGTTTAACGTATTTAAATGAGTAACCGGTCTGTGCCAGTTCGGAGGCAGCTCGTTTACCTGTTGTAAAGAGTATCTGCCCCAAGCCTATAGCTCCCTTTTTGGAAAGCGCATTTGGATTGCCCGATGACTCTGCAAGAATCAATGCACGTATGAAATCAGGGTTGACTCTATAGTGTGGGCGGAAATAGTAAAGCGCTGAAAAATAATCAATGAATCTGTCATAACTGGATAGCTTTTCGATACTTTCGGTGGAAATTGAAGCATGAAGATATTTTTTTAAATATGTCTTGAGACTGCAGAATCCAGCAGTAGGACATGATATCCCTATACAAAAAATGAGGATAAGAAACCATTTTTTTTTCATTGGTTTACATCGTCTGGAAGGTCCTTTCTTGTTAAAAAGTGGAAAATTGTTCTATACAAAAGATGAGGATCACTGCTGCCTGTTAACTCGCGTATGGAATGCATGGCCAAGGTTGGTGCACCGACATCGACAGTTCGAATTCCGAGTTGTGAGGCAATGAGTGGCCCTATTGTGCTACCGCAAGCCATATCGTTACGCATCACGAATTCCTGGGTTTTAACATCGATCTCTGAGGCAAGAAGTTGGAAAAGTGCCTGACTGAAACTATTAGTGGCATATCTTTGATTGGCGTTTATTTTAATCACTGGTCCATGGTTGAGGAGTACGCGGTGGGCCGGTTCCGACTTGTCGGAGAAATTCGGATGAACAGCGTGGGCATTGTCCATGGAGATAAAAAAAGATCTGTTGAGGCAAATTCTACGGGCCTGTGTGTCGGGAATTATGCGTTCAATTATGGAAACAGGCAGGGAACCGAGTGCTCCGGTCGTGGACATTGAGCCTGTTTCCTCATTGTTGTTGCAAATAAACATCCTATTTCCTCGGCTGTTTGCCTCAAGCATCGCGTGCATTCCCACAAAACAACTAAGAAGGTTGTCCAGGCGTGGAGCGCTTATAAACTCTTTTTTCAGGCCCAGATAACTGGGGGCCTGGGGATCGTAACAGAACATATCAAAGCTCAAGACGTTGACGACTCCATGTTCTCCATGCTCTTCGACTATCCGGTCCCGAAGTATGGTTTTGAATTCCGGTAGTATACTGTCTACAACCTGGGAAAGGATAGGGGCGATATGGAGCTGGGAATTTATTGAACGGTTTTTGTTTGCCTCCCGGTCGAGATGGATGGCAAGGCTTGGAATGGACAGCATCGGCCGACGAAAATCGACTAAAAAACTCTTCAGTGTCTTCCCTTCCATATGGCAGCATGCCCGTCCGGCAAGGGAAAGGTCCCTGTCAAACCAGGGGCTGAGAAGTGCACCGCCGTAAACTTCAACACCCAATTGGTGGTAGTCTAGTTTGTTAACGCCGGGCAGTGGTTTTATTTGCAGACAGGGACTGTCGCTGTGGGCGCCCAGAATCCGGAAACCTTGTTGTTCCGGAGGATTGAAACCAAGCGTGAAGGCGACCAGCGCACCATCATCCCGGATCGTAAAATATGATTTTCCCTTTTCGAGCTCCCAACGTTCGTTTTCGAAAAGTTGCTGATATCCTTGTTCCAGAAAGTGGATTGCCATGACGGAGATGGCATGGTAAGGAGTTGGCGATGAGTTCAGGAAGTTAAAAAATTTTTTTGTAAAGTGCTCTTCCTTCATATCAGATGTCCCTCTCAAAAGAAGCATAAAAAAAGAATCTGATTACCACTAATGTCCAGCTGCCGATCAAGGGAGTGAGCTGTTCGTTTTTCGGGAAGCCATAAGCCCATTCATGGGGTTTTTCCGCAGCTGTCCAGGCTGCAGAGATCCGAGTAATGAACAGTTCGCCCCCTTCCATTCCGGCAGGATGGGTTTTAGGGGTAACCAGATAAAGGAAAGTCTCAACCAACCACCGGTCTTTCACAACCGGAGTATTAGGCCTCTGTTTACCAGCGTAAACCGCTACAATCGGTCATGCTGGTTTGAAGTCTGATCGGAAAATACATAATCCCATCAGGCCAACGATAAAATATTCTGGTATGCTTTTATCATTATTTGTTGGTCATTACCAGAGGATAATCCGGAAGAAGTGTTGCCTGGGTCGGAGGAGGAGAGGGGACCTTTCGGTCCATTTTCATTTTGTCCGGTTGATGATTTAGCGGAATCCTGAGATGTGGCTTTCCCGCTTTCCTGGATACGAAGTTGCTGCATTGCCTGAAGCTCTTTCGCGGTTGCCTGAGCAGCGATCTGAAGATCTGCGGACGAAGGATCGAGCGGAGCAAGAGCTGCTCTTCTTATTGTTTCCATCTTTTGAATGGTAGCTTCTGGACTTTTTTCTGAGGAGATATCAATAGGGACTTCACCACCTACCGCATATCGTACACCGTCAGGACCAGTTTGGTAGGAATATGAAGCACCTCCTGTAGCATATCTTCCTGCGACTGACAGGTGGGCTTGCTCATGAGCCCTGACATCTGTATCTCTTTTTTTAAGTTGTTGGATTTCAGAAAGTTGCAGTGTGCTTAGACTCTGACTAACCTGATTATTTGCAGAGGACGAGGTGGGGAATGACTCAGCAGATGTTTTAGGATTTGCAGTATTTTTTTCCGAATCCTCTTGTCCTGGGATTGAGATTATTACCTGATCCTTTCTGTTGAGCGGTCCTGTACCTTGCGCTGTTGATGTTTTATCGCTTTTTATGACCTTTGAGGAATTTCCATTGGTTATTGGAAACTGCCTGCCGATCTGACTATAATACAATGATGAAAGAGAGTTCATTTCAACCAAGACCCGGCTAGAATGAAAGAAGCTTGATGTTTATATTATAGCATTTTACAACAAAAAACAATCCATATCCCTGAAGTTTGGTGGAAAAAAGGTGTAACCTTATAAAACAGTGGAACGCAGGTTTTTCGAAAAACACAATCCTATCGCTGGAAAAGATCACCGAGACCGCCAAGAACCGATCCTTCACCGGTAGTTGAAAAACCAGCATTATTCTGGGGGGCTGATTGGAAGATTCTTCCTGCGAGTCTTGAAAATGGTAATGATTGCAGCCAAACATGGCCGGGGCCGGTAACCGTAGCAAAAAAGAAGCCTTCACCACCGAAAATTGCTGATTTAACACCTCCAACGAATTCAATGTCATAATTGACCGTTTGGGTCAAGGCAACCAGACATCCGGTGTCTACCTTAATCGATTCTCCGGGCTGCAGTTGTTTTTCAATTATGGTTCCACCTGCATGGACGAAAACCAAACCGTCACCTTCGAGTTTTTGCATAATGAAACCTTCACCGCCGAACAGCGCGGTGCCGATTTTTTTCTGGAATTCAACTCCTATGGCAACACCTTTTGCGGCGCAAAGGAAGGCCTCTTTCTGGCAGACCAATTTTTGGTTATATTTTTTCAGATCAAGGGGGATGATTTTTCCCGGATAGGGTGCAGCAAAGGCAACCTTTCCCTTGCCACTCCCTTTAAAGGTGAAAATCGTGGTGAAAAGGCTCTCGCCAGTAATTAAGCGTTTGCCGGCACCTAGCATTTTATCAAAAAGGCTTCCGGTCTCCGACCCGTAGGAGCCGTCACCGAAGACGGTTTCCATGGCAATGGCTTCGGACATATACATCATCGCACCTGCCTCTGCGACGGCACTTTCATCGGGGTCGAGTTCAACTTCGACAAATTGCATTTCGTTGCCGAAAATTTCGAAATCAATTTCATGGGCAAGTTGCCCGGAAACCCTGGGAGGTTCTTGGGATTGTCCTCCGGGTGGTTGACTCATTTCGGGCACTTGGGATATGGGAGTCCAATTGGCAAATCCCTGTTTCCAAACAAGAGTATCCTCTGTGTATTCACCGCTCTGTAAACGGCGATGAACTTGCTCAAGAGGAAAGGGTCCCTGTTGTTGTCCATTGACGGCCACATACCAGATGTTCATGATTGTTCGTCCTATTGTCTCATGGTCTGCCCCAAGCAACGAGCGCAGATATTATTGATTCTTTTCCTTTAACTCATAAAGTTTATCAAGATATCTATCTTTAAGGAGCAATTGATTGCCACTGTTTTCGATTTCTGTAATAAGGGAATTTATTGCCTGTTTGATTTGGATGCCGTCCCTGTTGTTCGACTCCCTGTTGGCTTTATCTACGATTAGAATACCGTAATAGCTTACCGTCATTCGGGACACGGAATCCCTTCTGAAGAGGTAGAGCCTTCCACCCATGGTATTGAGAAAGAACCCTGCATAATCGTAAATAGAGTAAGGAGGCACACGAAGAGAGAAGGTCTTTTGCAGACAATCGGGATAATTGGTAAGAACATAAAAATCTGCTAACGTATTTTCAATATAAGGTTTTTCCTTGTCCAATATTGTTTTCAGAATAATGATATTCTTTTTACCGATAATCCGATAAAAGTGGGCCGTATTTTTTAATACTGTGAAAAGATCGTCGGTTTCTCTGGAAATAACCGGTGGATTATCCAGTAATTTTTGAATGAGTTCGCTGAAATAGACACTGCTTGATTTTCCAAGATGAAAATCCTTTATATACGGTTGGTTATCCAAGTGAGTATAAAAAGCATTGACCTTCTTGGAGGCCTCCTGGCACGAATCCGTGGTTCCGGAAAGAACGGTCTGCAGGGTATCGCCTTTCGGTTGGACACCCTGCTTTGACATATTGTCAAGGGGAGGCTGCCTGTTGTCGGCAGGAAGTGACGTGTTGTCGTTTTTTTGAGGCGACTGAGGTACACCGTTTGTGTGGATTGTGTCCCCCCCATCGGAAGATTCAAGTGCCTTCTGGGTTGTTGTCTTTTCTTGAGTTCGGTCGGAAGTTCCCGTTATTGATTCAGTGATCTTCCTCCAGATACTGTTCTGCTGTCCTTCCAGTCCGGATGATCCAGAGTTATCCCCCTGTCTTGTAGCAATGAAAAAGAATATGCCGATGATGAGACAGATAGAGACAAGCGTTAGAATCAATCCTGAGTTTCTTCTTTTCTTGCGGCCAGGTTTTTTTTCGTTTTGATTTTCTGGTTTCATCGATAGATGGCAGATAGTATGAACGTTTGATGGAATATTTTACAATACGGATACCAAAAGATATACTTCAAAGTTTTATGGTTGTCACGCATGTTTTCCTGGACTTTTGCCAGATACCCACTGGGTAAAAGTGATCTTTAATCTCACGAACAGCGGGTTAAAAAAAATCATTTATAAGGAAGCTGAAAATTGAATGACTATTCACTCTGAAAGTCCAATTTCATATAAATACGACAGTTTTTCTACTTGACTCAATACATTTAAGACACTATTCTAGGGCCTCAAATCCGAGGATACTCAAAACATTTCAGAATGTATAAAAGGGAGTGTTATCTGTTTGAATTTAAATAATATTTTTATGGAGGAACGAACATGACTATTTGTGTAGTTGGCCATTCTAACCCAGATACCGATTCCGTGACCTCAGCGATTGCTTTGGCTGAACTCATGAAAGCACAGGGTGCTGACGTAAAGGCATGTATGCAGACCAGTGCTGATGGTCTAAACCCGGAATCCACGATGGTCCTTAAACATTTTGGCCTTCAGGTTCCCGAAGAACTCAAAGATGCTGCTGGAAAACAAGTCGCCTTGGTTGATTTCAGTGACATTGCCCAGGCACCAGCCAATATTACGGATGCTGAAGTTGTTACAGTTGTCGATCATCATAAAATCGGCGATATCACAACCAACAACCCGATCCTGTTCAGAAGTGAGCCGGTAGGTTGTACAGGTACAGTATTGAATAAAATGTTCAAAGATGCAGGCATTCAGATTCCCAAAAACATCGCAGGTGGGATGCTCGCAGCAATCTTAAGCGATACCGTAAATTTTAAATCCCCGACCTGTACACCCGACGACAAAGCAGCTGTCGCAGATCTGAAAAAGGTTGCCGGAGTGGAAGATACCGAAGCTCTTTTCATGGAAATGCTCAAAGCCAAATCTTCCGTAGCCGGTGTCCCCATTAAAGACCTGCTTTTCAGAGATTATAAGGATTTCGATATGAAGGGCAATAAGATCGGCGTCGGCCAGCTCGAACTGGCAACACTTGACCAGGTAGCCGATCTCCGTGACGACCTTTTGCAAGAGATGAAAAACGTAAAAGCCGACGGCCGTCATTCCGTACTTCTTATGCTCACCGATGTTGTAAAAGAAGGTACTGATCTCGTAGTTGTTTCCGACGATCCTGCATTGATCGAAAAAGCTTTCGACAACAAACTTTCCGGAACTTCCATGTGGATTGACGGGATGATGAGTCGTAAAAAACAAACCGTTCCCAATCTGCAGAAAGCCTTCGGCTGTTAATTTGCCGGGTGTGTATCTACCTGGATACGCAGATATCTAAAAAACAAAAAGGACCGGATCAGCACTGACTGTTCCGGTCCTTTTTTTGTCGTTCCATCCTCTTTAGAAAAAACCGACCATACCATGTCGGAGGTTTATCCTTCTCGTTTGGTTGTGTCGGGCTGTTCTGTTTCCGCCGTGCCTGTCAGTTGGGCGGACAACGAATACGTTCACTCTTTTTTTGAAAATCAAAATTGCTGTCTCTTGCTGGGGTATGACAGTTGAGACAGACGGTTTGCTTTGGTCTTAAGATGAGTTTGGACTCATAGGGATGTTCGGCATGGGAACTGCCTACTCCATGACAGACCTCACAGCCTACTGTCTGTAGAGAAGGAGGCAGGGCAAGAAGGGTCGAGTTGTCTACTGGTTTTTTTGTGAAAAGTTCTTCTCCATGGGTCACATGGCAGAGGAGACATTCCGGGTTGTTGTTCTGTTTGTCTTTTTTAAGGGAAGTATAGGCCTGGGCATGTTGTGTTGATCGCCAGAAATCGGTTTGTTTCTTATGGCAAATCTCGCATCGTTTATAGCCGATAAGACTTGGAGTGGTCTTCATCTTTTGTCTTGATTCGGGCGTACCTGTTAAAAATAGTTGGCTTTTTTTTCTATGAAAGGTAGTGATTTCTTCCTTAATTCCGTCTACAAGACGTTTCATTTCCTTATTATCAGGCAGATAGCTGCCCAAGGGTATAAAATGGGCGGAGAAAGTGGAGGCGGATGAAGACCGGGTGCTGTTGAGATCCCATTTTCGGGATTTTCCCCACCAGATTGCTAGATTCCCCATGTATTTACCACGACTTGCAGCTTGAGTTATAAGGCTGTTGTTGTTCAAGAGAGGACCGAGATTTCCGACTCGGGCGTCGGCCGAGATAATAATATCGATCATCGGATATTGTTTTGCAATCCGGTAATTTTCCCCGTTATTAAGATTGGAAAGAAGAATGATATGATCACATTTTGATGAGAGTGTATGCAGGATTGGAGGAAGTATTTTTTGCCAATCGGCTACATGAAAGCGGGTCAAGGGAGTTGGGAGGGCTTTGGTCAAACCGATGAATCCGATCTTTATTCCGTCTTTTTTCTTTATGAGCCAAGGATGAAAAACAGGGGCTTTATTGGAATCCAAAAGGTTTGCAGATATCCAGGGAAAATGACGCATAGTTTCAGATTTTAAAAAATCAATTCCGGCTGAAAGGTCACGAGGACCTACGGCCACGGCATCGTATCCCATCTTGGCATAGGCCTTGGCTATGCCTCGGGCTGTTATTTTCTCTTGCGCATCATTTGCCGTTATAATTGGGTGCTTAAAAAGCAGGTTGCCGGAATCTACAACGAGGACAAGGTTGTTGTTTTTCCTCCTTAGAGATTCAATCAGGGTTGCCTTTTTGGACAGACCGCCCAACTGATTGGCATGTCAACCGCAGGGTTCTATCTCGCCGGTAACGTTTCCGGAAAACAGGAGATGAAAATTCCCTTGACTGAATACCTTTGAGGGCGACACTACCACAAAAAGTAATACCAAGCATAGGACTCCCCAACAACAGGAGGGTAATATTGCGAATTTATCTTTGTTCATAAAACGGTAAGTGTTCATTTGCGAAACCATAGGTGGAAAAGAGTTGGGCTTGTTGCCATTCGAGTTGATCATTTCTATGGGACGTTGACGAGAAGGAAGTATTCTAATAATCGTATCTTGTGCTATAGTGATACAATAAGCAAAAATATGCTAATCCATTTTTCTTTACCCATAACATTTTTCTTATCTATTTGAATTACTGAATCTTCATGTGATAATATTAAAAAATGGAATATTATTCAAAATGGCATGATTTACGAAAAAATAGAGCTTTATAAAAATACCGTCTTAGCCGTTAGATAGAAAGGTTTTTGAAATATGAAAAATGCTCATAGCCGTATATCTGCTGGAAAGATATTGGTTATCGATAATGAAACTGTGATTGCCGACAGGGTTCGGATCGCTCTTGGTACATTGGGACACAAGGTATATTGTGCCTATGATGGGGAACAGGCCATTGAATTGGTATCTAAAATTCATTTTGATCTGGCAGTTGTTTCAGCGCTGCTCCCGGGCATGGATGGCATAGAGACCTTTCGGGTAATGAGAATATCCGAGCCGAACCTGATGGGAATTATGGTCTTGACCAAACCGAACATCACCCAAGTGGTTGAGGCAATGAACACCGGGTTCAGCGGTGTTCTTGAGAAGCCCTTGGTCACTGAAAGACTTATAGAATTGGTTCAGGAATCCTTGGAGGTTGCTAGGGTCAAGGAAGAGAGTTCACGTTCAAGAGCCCTTTTGCCATTGTATAAGCTTGGCGAAAAATTTATGACGATAACCACAGAGGATCAGGTCTACAATGAATTACTCGACGTGATTGTCCGAGAACTTAAAGTCCCTTCCGTTTCTTTATTGATATTTGATGAGGATATTGATCGATTGAAAATTGTTGGCTCGAGAGGGCTAGACAACAAGATTTTAAGTAAAATACAAATAAAATCAGGTGAAAAAATTGCTGGTTGGGTATATGAAAACCAAAAACCGGTTATCTTAAACAAACTGACGCAGCATCATTCGCCTTTTTCCAGCTTGCTGAAAAAAAATCATATTTCTGCTTCGATTTCCTTTCCCATGGTTTCCAGAGGGAAGGTGATCGGGGTGATAAACATCAGTCAGAATGACCCGAGAATCGAATATAGCCAAGCTGATATAGAAATGCTGTCCATTGTTTCCGGGCAGGCGATTATGGCGCTTGAGAATGTCGCATCGTTTAAACAAAGGGAGAATACCATTAGAATGCGGGCTGTACTCGAGCAGTATGTTGCCCCTGAAGTTGCCGAGTTGCTAATCAATAGTAACCAAAATCTGATGGATGTCGGAGGAGTTCAGGAACTAACAGTACTTTTTGCTGATATTCGTAATTTCACCCTTCTGGTGCAGAATCTTCCCCCGCAAAAGATGCGAATTTTTCTAAATTCCTTCTTCGATATATTTTCCAATGTGATTTTTTCGTGGAAAGGTACCCTTAATAAATTTATGGGAGACGCCGTGCTGGCTATTTTCGGTGCACCTATTACGTTAGAAAAAGCGAATTTTTCTGCTGTTTCTGCGGCAGTAGAAATTCTGGTAGCGTTTGAGAATCTCAGGAAGGAATGGATGGAGATTTCATCCTTATTTGATCACATCGGCTTGGGGATAGGGATGAGCAGGGGGGAGATGTTTTTAGGAAACGTCGGTTCAAAACGTCGTCTTGATTATACTGTTATCGGGACGGATGTTAATATTGCCCAACGACTTGCCTCAGGAGCCCTGTCGGGACAGATACTCATCACAGAGTCAGTCAGGTGTGAACTCGGTGACGGATTTGCCTTTTCTGAGCAGAAAGCCAGAATGTTGAAGGGATTGGAAAAAGAGACGCTTCTTTATTCGATCTCGCCGGTTATGCATGATGCCTAACGGACCAAATCTGATGTTTTATGAACCCGTTTTTTGGGCTATATATGATGTTTTTCCTATCAGTATGCGATCTCCTTGATTGATCTGTCTTCCACGACGCAATTCCACTTCATCGTTGACGAGAACTTCCCCATTTAGGATTCGGCTTTTAGCCTCCAGTCCATTTTCGACTATACCTAGGTATTTGAGAAGTTGACCCAAACGGATAGGGAATTCTGCAATATTGATAGCGAGCGGTTCAGTTGCTTGAGTTTGAGATTTCATCGATTTTCAATTGTTTATTGGTGGTTTTGGTTTATAATTGTTCGAGTCAGAAAAGAGCAGAAAAATACAGATTGACGTTGATGGATTGCGTAAGATATATGACTCTTAATTAAAATACGATGTCTATGAGGTTGAAAAGTGAATTTATGTGATCCTGCATTGTACAAGCAGGTTTGTTATATAAATGGAAAATGGTTATCTGCAAAGGCAACGATAGAGGTGACCAATCCTGCCGATGGCACACGTATCGGCTTTGTTCCTGTAATGGAGAACTCTCAAGTACGGGAGGCGATTCTGAGTGCTTACAAGTCGTTTCCTTCCTGGAAGAGGATGACTGCCTATAAGAGATCACGGATCCTCAAAAGATGGCATGATCTGATACTAAATAATTTACACGATCTTGCCGTCATTATTGCCACCGAACAAGGCAAGCCGATACCTGATGCAGAATCCGAAATCATATCAGCAGCAGCCTATGTGGAATGGTTTGCCGAAGAGGCAAAGAGAGTTTACGGAGATACGATTCCTATGGAGCAGGAGGGAAAAAGGATCGTGGTTATGAAAGAACCCGTTGGTGTCTGCGCAGCCATTACACCCTGGAATTTTCCTTCTTCGATGATTACAAGAAAATCTGCTCCGGCATTGGCCGCGGGGTGTACCGTGGTCGTAAAGCCATCTGAGTTGACGCCGTTTTCAGCCCTGGCACTTGCTGAACTTGCCGATCGTGCAGGGATGCCTCCGGGAGTCTTTAACGTAATAACCGGCTCGGCAGAGGAGATAGGGCTAGAATTAACTACCAATTCCCATATTCAAAAGGTGAGTTTTTCCGGATCATCCGAGGTGGGTAAACTCCTAATGAGCAGATGCGCCCAGAATTTGAAAAAGATATCTCTCGAGCTGGGAGGCCATGCACCGTATATTGTCTTTGCTGATGCCGATATCGATCTGGCTGTAAGTGATGCAATTTCATCCAAGTTCAGAAATTCCGGACAGACATGTGTATGTGCTAATAGAATTCTCGTTCAGGATAATGTCTATGGAGAATTCGTAGAGAAATTTGTACAGGCCATTCAAAGTAGCCTTGTAATCGGACCAGGGCTCGTTGAGGGGAACAATCAGGGACCGTTAATCGACCTGCGGGCAGTTGAAAAAGTAGAAGACCAGATACAGGATGCCTTGGAAAAAGGGGCAAAACTGGCATTTGGTGGAAAACGGATTGCAGGAGAAGGCTTCTTCTTCGAACCGACCGTGCTTGTTGATGTAACACCTGAAATGAAAATCACCCGGGAAGAGACATTCGGCCCTATTGCACCCATATCGCGTTTTTTCACAGAAGATGAAGCCATAAATTCCGCCAACGATTCTGAATATGGGTTGTCGGCATATTTTTACACAAGAGATATTTCAAGAGCCTGGCGAATAACAGAATCTCTCGAATATGGAATGGTTGGTGTCAATACTGCTCGATTATCATCCGAGGCAGCCCCGTTTGGAGGAAGAAAGAAGTCAGGTATGGGAAGGGAAGGATCAAAATACGGTATGGATGACTATCTCGAGATAAAATATATGTGTATCGGCGGTATGTAAGAAAAAATCTCGACAATAATATAAAATTAAACTATTTATTTTGTATTTGAAGCTCTGGTCTTATCGGAGTTAAAACAGCAGACGATGCGAAGAGGAAAATATCCTCTCCTTTTTCTCCTATCCACACTTAGTGCATCTCTTTGATCTCATGGACGATTTAATTTTTCAAGCGATAAAGAATAGACGAAGCATTCGGGAATTTACTGACCAACCCGTATCAATGGATGAACTCAAAAAGATTATCGAAGCAGCTATTTGGGCGCCTTCCGGGAAGAATAATCAACCGTGGCGTTTTGTGACGATAACCGATGAAACGATCAGGCATGAAATAGAGAAGTTGACTTTGTACAGCCATATCATTGCCGGTTGCCAGGCCCTGATCGTCGTCTATATTGATTCTGAAGCCATTTATGATCCTATGAAAGACTATATGTCGACAGGAGCTGCAATCCAGAACATGTTGCTGACCACCGAATCTATGGGGTTAGGTGCTGTATGGTTGGGCCAGATTTTGAAAAACAAGGATCAAGTGAGTGCAGTGCTTGGTGTAGAAGAGAGATACTCATTGATGGCCGTACTGGCAATTGGCCATCCCAAGGGAAAAAATAGGAAATCGCATAGAAAAGACCTAAATGATTTCATAATTAAAAAATTTGGAGGATGAAACATGAGAGATACTAATGGTTTGCACCGTCTGTTTTATTTTTTTATTGTCATTTGCGCATTGATTTTCTTTTCTGGGTGTGCAGAGAAAACAACAACCTCCCAGGTTGATTTGCCGATTGTTTCCAATACTGTTGAAAACAATAGCGATATTGAGTTACCGACTGACATGAAGTGGGATAGTGACAGCAGTATAGCAATCAATACCACTTCTTTTCGCGGCGGAGTTATGCACTACAGCGGTAGAGTTGAAATAAACTCATTGAAGGAATTCATAATTGCTTCGATGGTGAAACATCAATGGAAACAGGTTGGGGAGGCGTCCTATAAAAATATCCTTCTTGCCTTTGTCAAACCTAACAGGACCTGCTTGGTGGTTATTAGCGAAGGATTTGGGGGGTCTTTAGGAAACACCAATGTAACACTTTATATTACTGATGATAAAACGGCTTCCAAAGGATTGAATCCTTTTGGGGAACCAATGAAAAAAAATTATTAATTAAATAAGCTACATTTAGTAGGTAGTGTAGCAGTAGAGAGTTTTACTGAGTCACATCCTTTATAAGACCGTTGTTTTTTGTTCACAAAAGACAACGGTCTTGTTCTTTATTGAAGAATAAAATTCTGCTGTGTTGTAAATTGCAAATTATACCTTTGTAACTATTTGTGACTATTTCTGTAGCCCCTGTTGCACAATGGTCTTTTCAACCAAACTCTGCGTTATATTCAAAATTTTATGCTCAGAATATTCAGTATATGCCTGTGGTAAAATTTTTTGCATGCCTTGATTCTGAACGAAAATCCTCATTTTGCAAGAGGCTCTGTATTACAGAAATTTCCTGTGTCCCTTTTGTGGTATAGAAGAAAGAGTTTTGCGATTTACGGAATTTGAGATATATTCATGATACATATCACTGTTAGATTATGACTGCGTTTTGCCTCAATTAACCTATTGAGCTTATGCCGATTGTATCCATATTATGCAAATTGATAAAGAAAAACTAGAAAAAGCAAAACTAGAAATTTCCAGACAGCTTGAGAAAGCGGAAAAAGACCGTCTTCTCCAACGTTTGCAAAAAGGTGTCGACGAGTTGGCGGGGCATAATTTCGCAATCCTCGCCAACGATCAATTCGTGGAAGAATTGACAGAGTACCTTTGTTCAGACCAGTTTTTGACTGACAGGGAGAAAGGATCCTCAGTCGTGGAAAATATTGGGGCCGCCTGTTGCAGTGAAGATAAAGACGTACGGTCGCGCGCTTTGGTGATCCTCTCTGTCTTTTCAGAATTTGCTTTAGAAAACGATGAGGATTTTTATATAAGAAAACTCTCTAATATTTATGTGAACTGGCTTAAGGTGGAAACAATATATCTACCGGGTTTCGGGGTGGTTTGCCAAAAGATACAAAATATAGGGAGTAAACTCTTAACCAATAAATGCTGGGTTGAAGCGGACAAGCTGTTAATAACCCTCAATTCGATACTCGACGGAAGGCTGAAAAAAAACAATGTGATAAAAGGGATGATCGCAAAGGTTTCTGAAAATATTGCCTCCAAAAACGTTCTCATCGACCTGACGAAAACCTACCTTGATACTCTAAACCGAGATCATAAGAAGGCTGGCACTGTCCTGAAAAATCTTGGCAGAAGAGCTGTAATATTTCTCCTTAACAAAATGATGCACAGCACTGACAGAACTGAAAGGTTTCGCCTTATGGGGCTTATTCCACAGACCGGAGCCTCAGTACGGTTTATTTTTGAAGAATGTCTCCAAAAAACCCCTCCTTGGTATGTGATTCGAAATATAGTTTTCATGATTTCTGAAATTGGAGACTCGTCGTTATTTTACCTCATTGAAGATTACCTCCATCATCCCGATATCCGTGTCCAGAAAGAAGTAATAGACTGCATTGAAAAGCTTGGTGGAGATAAAATAAAAGACCGGTATCTTTTAGCTCTTAAAAAAGTTAATGATGAACTAAAGATTGGGCTGGTCATGAAACTTAATCAGTTCCCCGGAAATGATGTAGCCATAGCCCTCCTTGATCTTTTTGAAAAACGGGCACAATTTTCGGACACAATACGTAAGGATCTTTTATCTGTTCTCTGCATTGCCTTGAAAAGCTATCCCAACCCGAAAGCGGTTAAAGTTTTAAGTTTATATTTAAATGAGCTGAAAAAGGCACGTACCTCTCCGGACCATATACTGATAGCTGAGGAGGTACTATCAGTTATCAAGCCGAAGGTTCGACACGATCTTAAAACACAGGTGGCAAGCATGAATGAGCCGGATTTTGATTATGATCCGGTATCGACAGATGATGCAAAGAGGAGAATTAATACTTTCTTAGACGAGATACAACAAGTTGTTGGAAAAGGTGATGTTGGAAAGGCCAGCGAAATGATGTATTCGGAAGCGGTAAGGGCTGCTAGAAACAAGGATTTTATTGTTGCGGAGATTTTGCGTGACAGGATATTGGAAATAAACCCGATAGCCTTATCAGAGGTTTTAGAGATTGGTGAAATTATTGAAGAAGAAAAGAATTCGTCCATTAGTCCCGATCACCTCGAAGTATGGAATGATCTCTATGATGAGATGACTACAGAGGAGTTTAATGCACTTTATGCGGCAATGAAACGTGAGACGTATGATCCCGATGAAACCATAATAGAGAGTGGGGAAATGGATCCCAGTCTTTTCTTTGTCAATTCAGGCACTGTACAACTGTCTTGCACATGCGGAAACAAGGAGACTTTTCTCAAACGATTGCAGCCGGGGAAAATTATGGGAGTCGGACCTTTTTTTTTCCATTCACTTTGGACGGTTTCCCTGGTTTCGCAGAATACGACGCAGATAAATGTACTTGAAAGAGAACGATTTAATAAAATAAGGGAAAACCTTCCGGAACTTGAAGAAAAGCTACATAAATATTGTCTGCAGTTTGATACTGTTCCAACCTTGTTGCGTATGACGGGCGGGGACAGAAGAGAGTATGCCAGATATCGTTTGTCTTTAAATGTGGCCGGATTTTCACTTGATCCGTATGGGCGCAAGAAACAGTATACCCTTGAAGGAAATACGATCGATTTTTCAAGAGGAGGTTTGGCCTTTTACGTTGATTCCCCAAGAGGTATAAAGTCGAAAAACCTTTTGGGACGGCAAATTATTGCAGAGATCCGCCTGCAATCAGGCGATACTTTGAAATACCTTGGCGTCGTTGTAGGCGTTGGATATCCCAAAAATGATACCTTTGGTTTTTTAGTTCATATCAAATTTTCCAATATGATGAAAAGCGCAGATTTCGAAAAATTAAGCAGAAACAAGTAATGCCGAGTTTATATCATAAAAAGTCGGTTTCCATAAATAACCTGAAAATCTCTCCGCCTCTGGCCCTCGCTCCAATGGTGGGGCTGTCACATACTGCTCTTCGATCCCTTGTTATGGAGCAAGGTGGGGTGGGGCTTCTGTTTACTGAAATGCTGGCAGCAAAAGGTCTGACAGAAGAAAACGAAAAACATTCCCCGTTATTACATAGAAGTGCAAACGAAAAGCCACTTTTTTATCAGCTATTCTTGTCTGAGATCGAAGATGTTGAACCTGCGGTTACACGTCTCCAACAGTTGGGGGCTCAAGGGATTGACCTGAACCTCGGGTGTCCTGCTCCCAAATTACGCAGGCAGGGGGCGGGGTGCTATCTTACGAAAGACAGAGCAAGGTTGAAAAAATTATTAAGAAGACTCCGCAGATCTACAGACTTACCTTTTAGTGCCAAGATCCGACTTGGAGAAAGCCTGGACGAAAATTCCTTACTGGAGCTATGCTGTTTGCTCTGTGAAGAAGGTATCGATATGCTGACTGTTCATGCACGTCTCAACGGTGAAAAATTCTGTAGAAAACCGCGCTGGGATTGGATCGGTAAAATAAAGGATACAGTTCAAATCCCGGTCTTTGCCAACGGAGGGATATTCACCGTAAAGGATGCAGAAGAATGTCTTAAAATTTCCAATGCCGATGGTCTGATGATCGGTAGGGCTGCTGCGGCGAAGCCATGGATTTTTTCAGATATCTCGCAAGTGATATATGGTATGGCCGATAAGGAAGAAAATCCTGCTTTAGAAAGTGTCTACTTCAGATTTGTAGAGTTATTGGGCGAGCGTTTTGCCGTTGAGAGAAGGCTTGGGAGATTAAAACAATTCACTCATTATTTTGCCGAAAATTATCAATTCGGACATCAACTGGCCACATCTGTGCAGACCAGTCATTCCATCGGGCAGGCTATGGAACGGGCAAATGCCTTTTTCGATCAGTCGGCAAAGTGGTAATTGAGCAAAAAGGAGAAATGAAATGATAGATTTAATAAAGAAAGCGATGTTTTCAGGTGTCGGTATCATTGCAATGACAAAAGATAAGATAGAAGAAGTCGCCCAGGATTTTGTCGAAAAAGGCAAATTTTCAGAACAGGAAGGAAAAAAGTTTGTGGAGGAGTTCCTAAAACGTTCCGATGAATCCAAGGAGGCCATACGCAGGCAGATTGATGAGCGCATTCAATTCGCCCTGCAAAAGGCGAATATCGCAAAAAGCAGTGAAGTGGATGAATTGAAGACCCAAATAAAAGAACTCCAGGACGCTTTAGAAAAACAAACAGCTAAACCATGAGGTTTAAGAGAAGATCCGGATTTTAAGCTTGTGGATGATATCCGTGAGTTCATGCAGTTTCAGGAAATACAGGGTGACACTATAGACCAGGCAGGCAGCCGCTATGAGTGAAAAGAGAGATACTGTCTTCTGGGAGAGGCTTCCATTGAGCCAGGGATTGAAATATGTTCGTAACATAACTAGCAGCAAAGACATAACAACAGTTGCAATGCAGATTTTAATGATTCCTTTTCCAAGGTACAAAATTGAATATCCGTTTAATTTCCTATAGAGGACCACGCTTAAGAAAAGAAAATTCAAAATCATGGTGCAGGACACTGTCAGGGCTATAGCCTTGTATTGAAATGCGGATATAGTAGCCTTGATGATTAGCACATTGGCTAGTACGGTTAGAAAACTGCCAATGACCGGATATTTGGTGTCATCAAGGGCGTAAAAAACCGGGACGATAATCTTGTTGGCCGAATATGCGAACAGACCAATAGCATACAAGACCAGAGCATGGGAAGTAGCTATCGTGGTTGCAGCGGTAAATGCTCCTCGTTCATAAATTAATCGGATTATCGGTTCAGAAAGCAGAATAAGTCCGGCACTAGCGGGGATGGTCAAACAGAAAACCATGGTTAGAGAGGAGACCAGTGTCTCTCGCATTCCTTGTATATCCGCTTTTGCTGCATGCCGGGCCAGAACCGGCATGGCCGCAATGGAAAAGGCAACTCCAAAAACCCCTATGGGCAACTGAACCAACCTGAAGGCATATTGGAGCCAGGAGACTGACCCTTCAGCACAGGATGAGGCAAAATTCGTATTGATAAAGAGATTGATCTGGGTTGCCGAAAGGCCGATTGTGGCCGGGATCATCAAGCGGAGAATTCTTCTTAGTCCTGGATCGGACAGTCGTAGGAGTGGTTTAAAGGAAAAACCTGTTTTCATAAGGGTTGGAAACTGCATGCAAAGCTGAAGAACTCCACCGATCAATGTTCCTATGGCCATACCGACAATGGGTGGCTGGCCGTATCTGGGCAGCAGGAGCGCCAGACCGACGCCACCTAGAATTGACCCTAAATTGAAAAAGCTCGACGCCATAGCCGGGACGAAAAAACGTCCTTTGGTGTTGAGTATTCCCATAATGACGGCTGACAGTGAAATAAAGACCAAAAACGGCATCATGATCATCGTCAATTTGACGGTAAGTTCCGACTTTCCGGGAACCTTGTCAAAACCGTGGGCCAATAGAGAGACGATCGGACCAGCCAAGTAAATACCGGCCAGCGTTATCAGACTAAGGGCAATGGCGAAAAAGACCAGAACGTTGGAGGCAAGCTGCCAGGTCTGCTTCTGGGTTTTATTTGTGTCGTAGTCGGAAAAGACCGTAACAAAGGCAGCGGAAAGTGCTCCTTCACCAAAGAGATCCCGGAGAAGGTTGGGTATCCTGAAGGCAACGACGAAGGCGTCATAGGCGGTTCCGGCTCCGAACATTCCAGCAAATACCTGTTCCCGGATCAGTCCTAGGATGCGGCTGCACATGACGGCAATTCCCACGGTGCCGGCAGATCTTGCTATTCCACCGCTTTCCTGTGAAGATTTTTTCACCTTTTTCGCCTCGTGTTTTGATAAAATCAAGAGAAAAACTGGCTGGGAGAATACCTTTTCCTTACTCTTTTTTCCATAAATTCGTAATACCATCAGCAAATAGTCATTATTCCGATTTTTATTACCTGAAAAGTACCTGCAAGTGTCGATCACACTTGACTTTGATCCGTGAAACTGAATATATGAGGAGTGATTTTTTCAGAATATGGAATTTTTCTTAAACTGATTGATTAACCTTACTGAATCAGGGAGTACTTTGTTGAATAGTTTATTTTGAGGAGACATTCATGCAGGATACAAAATTAGTGAGAAACATCGCAATTATCGGACATGGAAACAGTGGAAAAACATCCTTGGCTGAGGCCATGTTATTCACTGCAGGGAAGATTAAACGTTTGGGAAAGGTTGACGATGGAAGTTCCTGCATGGATTATGAAGAGGAAGAGATCAAAAGAAATATCTCAATCAGCTCCTCATTTCACAATTACACATGGAAAAAGCATGAGGTATATCTGATAGATACTCCTGGTGACGATAACTTCATCAACGAAACCCTGTTTGCATCTCAGGTCTGTGACGGTGTGGTTTTTGCCATAGGAGCGGTAATGGGAGTCAAGGGACAAACAGTGAAGTTTGCTGATTTTATAGCAGATAGATCCCTGCCTTGCATTATCCATATAAATAAAATGGATCGAGAACGAGCCGATTTTGAAAAAACTCTAGAAGAGATACGGACATCGTTGCCGTTTTCTCCGGTGCCGATTCATATCCCGATCGGATCTGAAGAAAATTTCAAAGGACTCATAGATATCGTAACCGGAAAGGCCTATCTCTTTGATGATGGGACTAAAGGAACAGTAACAGAGACGGAAGTGCCTGCCGAGCTTAAAGATGATCTGGCTGTTTATCGCGAGAATTTGATGGAAAAGGCGGCCGAAGTGGACGATGATCTCATCGAAAAGTTTTTAGAAGAAGGTGAACTCACAGAAGATGAGATTCGACTGGGACTGAAAAAAGGTGTTGCCGCAGGAGATATAGCGCCTGTTTGTGTCGGATCGGCCATCCTCAATAAGGGAACCGAGACATTCCTTGAAGCAATCAATCAATTTCTGCCATCACCTGCCGACAAGCCTGCATTGTTTGGTAAGGATCCCAAAACAGGAGAGGAAATAGAGCGACAACCAAATGCAGATGAAAAGTTTTCCGCTTTTGTTTTTAAGACAATGGCCGATCCCTATGCAGGAAGATTGACAATTTTCAAGGTATGCTCCGGACAACTTAAGGGCGATACCTTTTTTAATTCAAATAAGCAGACCGCTGAAAGGTTTGGACAGCTTTATGTCCTGGAAGGCAAGGAACAGAGAGCGGTTGATGAGATCGGTCCTGGAATGATTGTTGCCGTTGCCAAGCTTAAAGAGACAACAACAGGAGATACTCTTTGCGATGCAAACGCTCCCATCGTCTATCCTCAATTGGAGTCGTTTGAGCCAGTTATTTCCTATGCAGTGAGTGCGAAAAAAGGCGAAGAGGAAAAACTCTTTTCCTCCATTACCAAGCTGCTCGATGAGGATCTTACCCTGCGGGTTACTCGCGAAAAACAGACCGGTGAGGTTTTACTCTCAGGTGTCGGGCAAGTTCATCTGGAGGTAGTAGGATCGAAGATCAAGAGGAAATTTGGAGTCGGCATGGAGCTTACCCTGCCCAAAATTCCATATATGGAAACTATAAAAGGAAAGGCCAGGGTTCAGGGAAAACATAAAAAGCAGAGTGGAGGCCGAGGACAGTACGGAGATTGTTGGATTGAGATTGAGCCGCAGCCCGCAGGAACCGGTTTTGTTTTTGAGGACAAAATTGTCGGCGGCGTAATACCTCAGCAGTATCGTCCTGCTGTTGAAAAAGGCATCCAGGAGGCAATGGAGAAGGGGGTATTAGCTGGATATCCGGTCGTTGATTTAAGAGTTGCTCTGGTCGATGGGTCGTTTCATAATGTAGACTCTTCGGAGATGGCATTTAAGATAGCAGGATCCCTGGCATTTAAAAAAGGTGCCCAGGAAGCGGGACTGGTGCTTCTCGAGCCGATAATGGATATGACAATTCGACTCGGCAAAGAGCACGTCGGTGATATCATGGGAGATCTGAATTCCCGGCGCGGAAAGGTGATGGGAATGGATTCCCATGAGAAAAATGAGATTGTAAACGCGCAGGTACCGATGGCTGAGATCCAGGTCTATGCGACCGATCTTACCTCCATGACCGGTGGGAGAGGCTCATTTACCGTGGCTTTTTCTCATTACGAAGTTGTTCCCGCGCACATTGCCGAGAAGATTATTTCTGAGAGAAATGTTGAATAATACAATATAAATTTATGATAAAAGAAGGAACCGAGACCTTTCGTTTTGCAGTTGTTACCATGAGTGACAAAGGATCACGGGGGGAACGGGCTGATACCAGTGGTCAAGCACTGCAGGAGTTGCTCAAAGAGGAAGGTTATATCTTTCAGGGATATGAGATCGTTCCGGATAGTATTGAAGAAATAGTCAAAACGGTCCTGGAATTCGTCGATAATCAACATATTGATCTGGTTATTACAACCGGTGGTACCGGTGTTGCCCCGACTGATGTGACACCGGAGGCCATGGAGGATATTATTGAAAAAGATATTCCCGGTATGGCTGAGGCTATGCGTGCTGCAAGCCTTCGTAAGACACCACATGCGGTTTTGTCGAGAGGGAGAGCAGGAATTAGGGGAAAAAGCCTTATTATAAATCTTCCCGGCAGTAAAAAAGCGGCGCTGGAAAATATTGAGGTCCTTTTGGCTGCCTTACCCCATGCTCTGGATAAAATCAGGGGTGGGACAAGTGATTGTGGGGGCTAGCCAGCATTGATGGAATAGACCGGCTTGTCTCAACGGAACATGAATCCCCATAACTTCCACTTGACCAAGCAGTAAATCCAGGAAGACTTTCATATAAAAGAAAAGGGGTGATCACTTCAGGTGGTCACCCCTTTTGTCTTTGATGTATAGTAATTGGTCAAAACCGAAGTTCAACGGGCGGATCGTCGTCGTTTTTTGTCTCGACTCTGCCGATGAAGAAAGGATTTTCACCGAGAGCATTAAATTGGAGTGCGATGTCGTCGGCTGATTCTTCGTCAACAATGACCATTAACCCAATACCCATATTAAAGGTCCGATACATCTCTTCCTGGCTGATATTTCCTTTTTTTTGGAGAAATTTAAAGATAGGCGGGATGTCCCAACCAGATCCTTCGAGTATTGCTTTGCATCCTTTGGGGAGAATACGCGGTATATTATCAAAAAATCCACCTCCTGTATTGTGTACCATGCCGTTTATGCGGAATTTCCGTAATACATTGAGGACGGGTTGAACATAAATCTTCGTGGGTTTTAACAATTCTTCTCCCAAGGTACATCCCAACTCATCAATTTGGGTGTCGACGGTAAGTCCCAGGTCATCAAAGCATACTTTTCTTACCAGGGAAAACCCGTTTGAATGAAGACCGCTGGAGGGGAGGCCCAGAATGGTGTTTCCGACCTTGATCTCTGAGCCGTCAATTATGGAATCGCGATCGACAATGCCAACGGTGAAACCAGCAAGATCGTAGTCTCCTGCTTTGTAGAGTCCCGGCATCTCAGCGGTTTCTCCCCCCACAAGGGAACATTTAGCCTGCAGACAACCTTCGGCTATTCCCTTGACAACCTCTGTGGCAAATTCAACTTCAAGTTTTCCAGTGGAAAAGTAATCTAAAAAACAAAGAGGGGTTGCTCCACTGACAATAATGTCGTTTACACACATGGCGACGAGGTCTATTCCAATGGTGTCATGTTTCTTACAGAGGCCTGCGACAGCAAGCTTGGTTCCGACTCCGTCGGTTGATGAGACGATAACCGGTTTTGGGTATTTTCCGGTATCGATCGCAAAGAAGCTAGAAAAACCGCCTATCTCATTTAAGACACCGCGCTGGTGAGTGGAGGAAACGATATCTTTGATGTTTTTGACAAAGGTATTGCCTTTGTCGATATCGACCCCTGCTTCCTTGTATTTTGATTGTTCGGAAATATTCATAAGTATGCTATCTGGAAGTATCTTGAAAAAAATTAAAAGAATTGTTCAAATCAAATGAGAGACATGGCTTGGAACCGGCTGAGTCTTTGAGAAGCAAATGAAACCCCGCTTTTTTAAAATGATATGCCAAACAAGGAGTCCATTTTAATATTGAACCACAGTTTTGGTACATATTATTAGGTGTATCCCGAAAAAGCAATTAAATAAGATTCATACAGTATTGGGAATGACTCGGGTAACGTGATCATCTTAATATTAACTGAAAAATTTAATCTATTTCAAAAGTCCTATGAAACTTATGCTCCTTTTGATAGGGATGGTTATGGTACTTGAAGGACTTCCCTATGCAGCAGCACCTGAGATGATGCAGACCTGGTTAAAAAAACTTAGTGAGATGCGCCCTCGAGATCTTCGTGTTTTCGGCACAATTATCGTTATAGGAGGACTGATACTCTGCTGGGTTGTTCAAACAAGTGGCGGCAATTAACTCGTCTGTTGTCCTGATGTCATTCATGTTACGTATCAGATGTTGCAAGATTGCTCCCATTTTGGTTTCCTGCCAAGCTCGACTGAGGGAGCATAAAGTGCCGTGTGATCAAAGGAGTAACGATGTCAGGAAGTTAAACTGGATACGCAAGATGCAACATATGAGGCTTGACAGGACACGAGATGTATTCACTTATTTCGATGCGGCAAGCTCTTAATACTTGGAAGATTTCTTTATAATGAAAAGATCGTAATGGCGATTTTATTTTTCCGAAGATAGATGAATGTGGGAGCTTATCTTGTCATGTCGACAATATGAACTTGCGATGGCATGGGAATTCATGGTATTTCAAATAAGCAAATAACAATGCATGCATATACGTTTGGCCTCCTGAAAAGTGGGCAAAAAAATATAAGCCCCAAAGCAGTTTTTGTAAAAATATTCTCAAAGACACAGGCCCAGATAGATGAGCACATTTTGATAGAATGTGAAATATTCCGATATCTCTTTGAATACTAAAAAGACAAGGTATGTCAATACAACTTTCCGTAGTAATTCCCATTTTTAATGAAGAAGAAAATATTGCTCCTCTTTATAAAGAGTTGCGAGATATTTTGCAAAAAATTGGCAAGTCCTATGAAATTATTTTTGTGGACGATGGTTCGGCAGATACCAGCTTGATGCTTTTAAATGAAATTCAGGCTAATGATGAAAATGTCGTAGTGATTAGTTTTCGAAAAAATTTTGGTCAGACAGCAGCGATGTCAGCAGGTTTTGATCATGCCCGAGGGGAGATCATCATTACCATGGATGGGGATATGCAAAATGATCCCTCCGGTATAGAAGGGATGATCAAGAAAATAGATGAAGGATATGACGTCGTTACAGGGTGGCGGTTTAAAAGAAAAGATCCTTTCTTGAGCCGACGACTTCCTTCCATGATCGCCAATTGGATTATCTCCAAAACAACAGGAGTCAATTTGCATGATTATGGATGTACATTGAAAGCATTTCGCAAAGAAGTCATTAAGAATATAAAACTCTATGGGGAGATGCATCGTTTTATTCCTGCTATTGCCAGTGGAATGGGGATCTCATTTACTGAAATGAAAGTCAACCACAGACCTCGGCTTTATGGAAAATCAAAGTATGGGATATCGCGGACCATCCGGGTAGTACTTGACTTGATGACCGTAAAATTCCTTCTGAGTTACTCGACCAGGCCGATTCAGGTCTTCGGACTGATTGGTATCGGTAGTGGTTTTATAGGCTTTCTTATTGCTTTGGTTATTACCTTTCAACGCCAGTTTATGGGCATTTCCATGTCCAACAGACCGGTTCTTTTTCTAGCCATACTTCTGATGTTCATGGGGGTGCAATTCATAACCATTGGACTTTTAGCGGAACTCCAGTCCCGGACCTATCATGAATCGCAAGGAAAACCAATTTATTTTATAAAGAAAATAAGCGGAGGGATTATAGAATCCAGGGATATGAATGAAGGATAATAACCCTCTGATCGAGATCATCATACCGAATTGGAATGGGATTCATTTTCTTGTTCATTGCCTGGACTCTCTTCGTCGACAGACCTGTCAGGATTTTTCGGTGACGGTAGTCGATAACGGATCAGAGGATAATTCTGTAAAACGACTTGAGCAGGATTATTCTGAGGTAAATGTTATACAATTTGGAAAGAATAAAGGGTTCAGCGTAGCTGTAAATGCCGGTATTAAGAGTGCCTCTTCCCGATGGATTCTTCTATTAAACAACGATATAGAGGTTGATGACAAATGCCTTCAAATCCTGAAAGAGACGATTTTACAGGATTTTCCGTATGACTATTTTGCCCTTCGGATGGTGAACTATCATAATCGGGAATTTCTCGATGGGGCAGGAGACGGTTTTTTGCGTGGCGGGGCAGGGTACCGCCTTGGTACAGGAGAGAAATATGGTCCTCCATACAATATAGATAAGGAGGTATTTGGCGCTTGCGCAGGAGCCGCTTTATATAAAAAAGAATTCTTTGATACGGTTGGTTTGTTTGATGAGGACTTCTTTGCATACCTTGAAGATGTCGATATAAATCTCAGGGCGAGATATCTGGGGTGCCGTTGCTGTTATTTGGCTAATGCCGTGGTTTACCACATAGGAAGCGCTTCCTTGGGATCCAAAATTAACCCAATGACGGTACGGCTTTCAACCAGAAACACACTTTGCCTTTTGGTGAAGAATTATCCTTTGTCTCTTTTTGTATGTTATTTTCCTGTTATCTGTGTATATCAAGTTTTCTGGTTGTTCTATGTGATAAAGAAAAGATGTTTTATTCCCTATTTACAGGGTCTTGCCCAGGCAATTCGTATCATACCTAAAATGATCGGCAAGCGGAGAAGTCTGGCACAGATGCAAACGATTACCAAACCGGAATTTGCCAGATTGCTCCATGCTGCCGAGACTGAAGTCATTATTTCCATAATGGCTCAAAGGAAAACAGCCGGTAAGGGTAATGCTCTTTTTTCAATGTACTGCAAACTATTCTTATAAGCTGAACACCTCAGTGTCCCATGGATGACCGAGTAGCTGTTATCATCGTCAGTCATAATTCTGGAAGCGTCCTGCCGTATTGTTTCAAGGCATTGCGACAACAGACGGTATCCCCTGATCTGATTTTTCTGGTGGACAGCGGATCGGAGGATTGTACCTATCTTGATAACTATCGAAAAACAAAGAATATAACAGTGTTGGAAGAGGGAAATATCGGTTTTGCACAGGCAAATAACAAAGCGTTTGCGTTGTGTAGCGAGACATGCGATTTTGTATTTTTTCTCAATCCCGATGCCTTTCCTGCCGATGACTTTATTGAACAGGCAGTTGCTTTCATGAAAAAAAATCCTAGAGTAGGGATTTTAAGCGGTAAGATTCTCTGGTTCGATATGGATAACAACCGGAAAACCAATCGATTTGATTCGACCGGGATAAAACGAAGCTGGTATGGACGTTGGTATGATAGAGGGCAAGGTCTCGTTGATCAAGGTCAATTTGATAAACACGAAGACGTAACCGCGCTTTGCGGTGCAGCACTGTTTTGCAGAAGTGCGAGTTTGATGGAATATCCCTTTGCCTTCGATCCTGACTTTTTCCTCTACAAAGAGGATATCGACCTGAGTATCCGTGTGCAAAAAAAAGGATGGTATATCAAGTATATACCAGGAATTGTTGCTTACCATTCAAGGGGATGGATAAAACAGCGTCGGAATATGCCTTTTTCATTGCGTTTGCAGGCGGCTAAAAGTGAAATACTCCTTTACAAAAAACATCCATCACCGTATATGATCTGGGCAATTCTGAAATTTCTCTTGGTGCGAATTTTTCACATCTGAAGTATCACGTATCGATATTTATGGATATCATGTCTGAAACCGATACCCTATCCATCATTATACCCACTCGAAATGGAGCCGGAACACTGCCCGCATTGTTGAGTATGTTGCGCAAGCAAACAATTCAATATGACGAACTCCTCATAGTCGATACGGATTCGGAAGACGAAACATGCGATATTGCATTAAAATTTGGGGCAAAGCTCTACTCGGTGAGAAAAGAGGCGTTTGATCATGGTGGAACGCGATCATGGCTGGCAGAAAAGGCCGGAGGAAACATCGTCGTCTTTTTCACCCAGGATTCAGTGCCGGTTACTGAAGACGCAGTAGCAAGACTTATTGCACCTCTAAAAATGGATCCTGATATCTCCGTCACATATGGGAGACAATTACCAAATCGTGAAGCCAGTGCTTCAGCCTCCCATCTTCGTTCGTTCAATTATCCCCCTGAATCATCCATACGTAGCTTTGATGATCGAAAAAGATTCGGCTTAAAAACGATCTTTGTTTCCAACTCATTTGCTGCCTATAGGAAATCCTCCTTGGCCTCGGTGGGCTATTTCAAGAATGGTTTGATTTTTGGAGAGGATACCTGTACCGTGGGGAGAATATTGAAGAACGGAAAGAAGATTGCGTATGTTGCAGATGCAATGGTCTATCACTCCCACAACTATACATGGGTGCAAGACTTTAAAAGATCTTTTGATATCGGAGTATTGCACTCAATGGAAAGCTGGCTTCTCGAGACCTATGGGAAGGCTGAGAATATCGGTTGGGGATATATCCGCTCGCAACTGACAGCTCTTGTCAAGAAAGGAGAAATCGTTGCTTTTGTCGACTTTTTTGTAAGAAATGTCACCAAGTTTCTGGGATACAAACTCGGGCGGCATTATAAGGTTCTTCCCGCTAAGATTGCTCCGCGAATGAGTATGCATACCTCGTGGTGGGATACTATAAGATGATTTATTGTACATCGAAGATGTACTCTTCTTTTACATCGATCTGTTGAGGTGGGTTCATGCTGAATACCAACTTGCGGGCGCAGAGTTCCCTGATGGTGAGGATTTTTCAGTTATTTGACTGCCTCCTGGTAGCTGGATATTTATGGGTATTGGTTCATTGGTACCAGGTTCCCTGGTCGTTCTACTATACCCGCATGGAAGTTCTAGCCTTCCTTCTCTGTATGGTCAGTTTCAATTCCTTTGAACTCTACCGTTCCTGGCGAGGATGGAAATTTTATCTTGAATTTTACGTCATTTTAAAAGCTTGGGGTGCGGTAATAGGGGTTCTCCTCTTTTACTTTTTCATTTTTAAGATTTCAGAAGCCTATTCCCGTGTTGTCTTTTTGATTTGGTCCACGACAACGCCTTTCATGATCTTTTGTATCCATGTTGGAGCCCGTAAGATCCTGCGACATTTTCGGTCAAAGGGGAAAAATATTCGTCGTGCTGTAATTGCAGGCGCCGGGGAACTAGGGATAAATCTGGTTAAAGAGATCGAGTCCATACCATGGGCTGGAATCAATGTCCTTGGAT
>CAWGGS010000024.1:0-11001 GCA_963822095.1 uncultured delta proteobacterium | reverse complement strand
CATTGTAGCATCAGCCTGTAAGCCTGCACGACATGAGAGACATAATGGGCCGAACGAAGCCGTCCTTCAATCTTCACCGAAGCCACACCGATCTTGCGAAGATCCGGAATGACTTCAAGACCACCCAGATCATTCATGGAAAACAGGTAGCCGCCACCCTTATCTCTGCCGCTCTCCTTCGCCCCCCTGCTCCGCCATTGATACCGCCTGCGGCACGGCTGCACGCAACGACCTCTCAGACCGCTTTTGCCTCCCAGATAGGAAGAGAAAAGGCAGAGACCGGAATAGGAAAAGCACATGGCTCCATGAACGAAGACCTCAAGCTGGACATCGGTCTGCCTGGCGATGGCCGCGATCTCTTTCAGGGTCAATTCCCTGGCCAAAACCACCCGCCGACAGCCAAGGGAGGACAACACCCTCACCGAATCGGCATTATGGGCAAACATCAAAGTTGAGGCATGAAGAATAAGACGGGGGAAATATTCATGAACAAGACGAATAAGGCCCAGATCCTGGACAATCAAGGCATCCGGATTCAGGGTTTCCAAGAGCGCCAGAGTCTCGACGGTGTGTTTCAGCTCACGCTCCAGGATCAGGCTGTTTGCAGCGACATAAAGCCTTTTTCCCTGCTCGTGGCAATGATTGATCATCGCCCCGATCTCTTCCAATTTCAGGTCACGCGCCAGATTTCGGGCATTGAGATCCGGCGCACCCACATAGACCGCATCGGCGCCGGCGTCCAGTGCCGCATAAAAGTTCTCCGGATTACCCACCGGGGCCAAAAGTTCCATGATATTACCGTTCAATCACAACCTGATCTATTCCGCCCTGTTCACTGAACATGACCTGGATCCGCTCATCGGTGAGAACAGAGGTAGTCATTCCCGAAAAATCAGGTTGGATCGGCAATTCCCTGCCGCCTCTCTCCACCAGGACAGCAAGCTGAATGGTATGGGGACGGCCGTAATCCATCAAGGCGTCCATCGCCGCACGGATGGTCCGTCCGGTAAAAATGACATCATCGACCAGGATAATGTCCCGACCCTCGACATCAAAGGTGATATCCGTTCTCTTGACCTGCGGGTTCTGGCTGATCAGGCTCCAGTCATCCCGATACAAATTGATATCAAGGCTGCCGGAGGGCACCTGAAATCCTCCCTGCTCCGAGATAATTTTTCCTATCCTATCGGCAAGATATACCCCGCAGGTATGGATCCCCACAAGGGCCAGTCGTTCAACTTCCTGGTTCTTCTCAAGGAGTTGGAGCGCTATCCTCTTCACTGCCAGCTCCATTTCCTGAGACGTCATGATAATACGTTTTTCTGTACTCACCTCTTTACTCGCTCCCAAAAAAAGTCTACCCCCAGCTGGTCCACACGGTTGATCGCCTCCGGGAAGGCCTCACATTCCTTGGCAAAAACCTTGTCAGCAATCTCATCAATGGTGTCGTCATAGCCGAGTTCGACACTTTTTTGCAAGATGATGGGCCCCTGGTCATACAGGTCATCGGCAAAATGGACTGTGCACCCGCTTACCGTGCATCCACGTTCCTTTATCGCCCGGTGTACCCTCGAACCGTAAAAGCCGTCACCACAGAATGACGGGATCAGCGAAGGATGGATATTGATCACCGATCTCGCCAGTTCATTGGGAGGTTCATACAATTTCAAGTATCCGGCAAGACAAATGATATCGACATCGTACTCTTTTAAAATATCATTGGTGGCCGCATTTCCAACCGCCCAAAAAGCCGGGTACCCATACTTTTTGGCCTTTTTAAGCCCAAGGGCACTCTTGACGTTGGAGACCACCACCTGAACCTTGGCGTTTAAGGTTCCTGCCTCAATCCGTTCATGAAAATTGTCAAGGGTCCTGCCGCTTCCCGACAGGAGGACGGCCATATTCAGCATATCATGCTCCTGAAAAATAAGGGTTTGTCTTGACATCTACCATCTTGAGCCACTCCGAGATCCTGGTGTCATAATATGAGGTCAGCGCGAACACCTTGGTGGCCAGATAAAACCTGGTCTGCAGGAGTGTGTTTCCGGTATCCTTGATCTCATTTAACACCTTCGGATAATCCCTCGGATCGACGATGACCGTAACATCCTGAAAGTTCTTGGCCGAGGCCCGCAACAGAGTCGGCCCTCCGATATCTATATTTTCAATGGCATCGGCCAGGCTGCAGTTCGGATCGGCCACGGTCTTTTCAAAGGCATAGAGATTAACGGCCACCAGATCGATATCCTTCAGTCCGTGCTCGGCGCATTGCCGTTTATGGTCGGCGTTGTCCCGCTGGTTCAATATCCCACCATGGACCTTAGGGTGCAAGGTTTTTACCCTCCCATCCAGCATCTCGGGAAAACCTGTAAATTCGGATACGTCCATAACGGTGATTCCTGCCTCGCGGATCTTTTTCGCCGTCCCGCCGGTGGAGAGGATTTCAACGCCCAGAGCGGCAAGCTCTTTGGCAAAGCCTTCGATTCCGGATTTGTCGGTCAGACTTATCAAAGCCCTTTCAATTTTTTTCACCATATCCTCCTTTTCCTCTGATTGTCGTAATGTGAACTCCCGGCCGTAACCATGTTCAACATCGTAGGGGCTGTCAAATAATGACAAGTTCGTAATAACCCTGAAAGCTTACAGGTGCAACACGATAATTCAACAAGTTACCACGCTGAACCGTCGGCGAGTAAACCTTTTTACGCAGTCGACAAATAATAAGATGGCCCTTAATTCTTCCGTATAAATTCCTTGATCTTTCTTCGATCCCGCTTACTTGGGCGACCCACAGGCGCAGGACCTGTCCGCATCAGTTTTCTCAAATCCCGCTCTGTTTCACGCGCCTTGATACTTTCTTCCGATTCCTCATAGAGCAATCGAGCCTGGGGCGCAGGCCCCCTTCTGCCGGAAACGGCCAGCACCGTAACCTCAAAGGTCACCGTGTCCCGGGTAATCAGTAAAGTGTCCCCGATCCGGACCGTCCGTGCCGGTTTGATCCGCTGCCCATTGGCATGGACCTTGCCGCCGGCCACTGCCTGCGCGGCCATGGAGCGGGTCTTAAAAAAACGTGCCGCCCACAACCATTTATCAATGCGGATTTTTTCGTCAACTGCATCCATATCGAACCTCGGTGTGCCAACCCTTTTTTACGGGTTGCGCTTTTAACCGGAAAGAACTTTTAAGATTACACTGAATCAGGAAGAAAAGCACAAAAAATCACCCGTATTTTTGCAGGCCCTCGGAAGGCACTATCCGGGTGCAAAAGAGGCCTTGTGTAACCAGGGAAAAAAGAGTATTAAAATCCTGCCGGGGCATCCACGCCTTCACAGATCCGGCTATTTGGAAAAACTAATTTCGGCAGATTCAGCCCGATGCCCGATGCCTCACCGCCAGGCTTCACCTGCAACCGGGATTGCCATTGATGCGACAGATACATCCATGTCTAAAAATATTCAGATCGTAGGTATAAAAAATATCCAGCTCCCTATCCGGGTAAGGGAAAGAGGGGGCGGTTTCCAAAACACTGTCGGTACGGTGAGCCTCCAGGTCAGCATGCCCGGCGAGAGAAGGGGAAGCTGCGTTACGGTCTTCACCACCGCCCTCAATAAATACATGGATGCGATCAGCATCAATAACTTCTCGAAACTCCTGCAGGAGGTGAAGGAAACGCTGAATGCGGAAAGTGCGGAACTCACCATGGACTTTCCCTATTTCATTGAAAAAAAGGCGCCGGTGAGCGGTACCCGGGGGATGATGGAATACCAGTGCACTTTCACCGACGGGACCGGAGACGACGGGGATTTCATCCTCTCGGTCCAGGTGCCGGTTACAACCCTCTGCCCGTGCTCAAAGGAGATCAGCGAGGCAGGAGCCCACAACCAGCGGGCCGAAGTCCGTCTCAATGTGAAGTTTTCTAAATTTATCTGGGTCGAGGACCTGATCGAGCTGATCGAGCAGTCAGCATCGTGTGAACTCTATTCGCTTCTCAAGCGTCCCGATGAGAAATTCGTTACCGAAAAGGCCTACAAGAATCCGATGTTTGTTGAAGACGTGGTGAGAAAAGTTGCCGTCACGGCATTAAAACATCCTGATATAACCTGGTTTTCTGCAGGCGTCGAAAGCTTTGAGTCCATCCATAAGCACAGTGCCTATGCCTATGTCGACAGCAACGAACTCGACAACAATCCTTAACGACTGAAGCGTTAATCAGCGCAGAGAAGCTGCCTGATCCTCTCGCTTAGAAAAACAATGGATTCGATGTCGAGGTGTTCGGTCACAGTTTCATCGAACATCATCTTTGCCTGGGGCATAAAATCTTCCCCGGGAATCTGATCCCAAAACAGCAAGACAACCGGCACCCTGGGCAACGGCATGAAGAGTACGGCAATATCCGCCGATCCTCCCAGCTCCGGGACCTGGGTCGCTCCTAAACCAAGGGCTTGTTGCAGCAACTCGTCCTTCCTGCCGGCAAACCGTTCGATCAGGGGTTCTTCCACCTGCCCTTTCATGGTAACCGCCTTTGAGACGGTGTTGGGAAATTCGATAAATCCCTTCCACTTTCCCGTGGGTTTGCTGCGGCCACCCTGGGCGACATGATTAAAGATAAACACCTGCTCAAGACGGGTAAGTTCCTCTCCATCAAGACGGCTGACTGTCTGGGAAGAGATAAGGATAGTATCGGTGAAATACGCAAGCTTTACCATTTTCCCGGCATCAAGGCTCACCAGCTCACCGCCTATCCTCTCTGCGACATCGCCTGCCTCAATTGAGGCGGCCCGGCCCTTGGCCCATTTCAAGGCCTCTTCTGCCAGATCCCGCTTCAGCCACTTCCCTTCGGCATACTGCCGGGCAAGTTCCTCTTCACAGCTCTTCAGGATATCGGGGGGGATATGGGGGCAATTCCTGAGCGGATGTTTTTCCGAGACCACCATGCTGGCAAAGGCGAGACAGGTGGGGAAACCACAGTCCCGGCAATTGGTCTTCGGAAGAATCCTGCTGTAGAGATCAACAACGGAAAGCGCCATATGTATTGTCCTCTCATGGATCCCAAATTAAAATCTGATTACCACTCATGTTCAGCTACTGATCCCGTGTGTAAACAGTTCGTTTCTCGGGACGCCATAAGCCCATCCCTGGGGGCAACGCTTAGGCCATCCAGGCTGCAGAGACCCGAGATACGGACAGCTCACACCTTTCCTTTCCGATAGACTGAGTTTCAGTGGTAATCACAAAAGTGTTTGTCTGTATCACACCGTATGCATTCCCCTCTATCTTTACAATCTTATTACAAATAAAGATTTTTACCGACGAATAGTATATGGTATAGTGAGCAAATCCCAACGCTCAGTGTGATCAAAAATACAATGAAACACATACTCCTCTAAGCATATGACCACCACAACCTTCGTCATCGTGGTCTGTCTCTGCGCGGTTGTCTGGTCTTTTTGGCGTCTTGCCTCCCGCCGCAGCTCCCTGCCCTGCCCTGTATGGCTGAGTTGGATGGTCGAGCTGGACAACCCGTTTGCCAAGACCAACCGGGCTGCCACCATTATTGAAAACCTCGATATCCAAAAAGGCATGGCCGTATTGGACATCGGCTGCGGCCCCGGTCGGGTCTGTATCCCCCTTGCCCGGCAGATAGGTCCCACCGGGAAGGTCGTAGCCATGGATATCCAGGCGGGAATGCTTGAAAAAACCCGAAAAAAGGCCCGGGAGGCATCCCTGGGCAATCTGGAATTTCTGCAGGCCGGAGCAGGTGAAGGAAAAATGGGCAGCAACCTCTTTGACCGGGTTCTTCTGGTAACGGTATTAGGGGAAATCCCGGATCGGGAAAAGGCGATGCAGGAGATCCATGCCGCACTTAAACCGGGCGGCATCCTGTCTGTTACCGAGATCATCTTCGACCCCCATTTTCAAAAGCGCGAGACGGTTGCCGGGCTGGCCGGCAGGGTCGGCTTTCAGGAAAGCGGCTTTTTCGGAAATCGCCTCGCCTATACACTGAACCTGAAAAAAGCTAAGGCAGAAACAGAACCAACCCAGGACCAGGAGGAGCTATGTCGGATTTGACCCATCAAAGAATCACCCAAAGCATCAAGGATCGCAAGGACCTGCATCTATCTTTTCTCAAAAACGTCAAGACCTACAGGCCCTTTCTGGAGCTTGAGGAAAAGGCCTTTACAAGTGGCGCCTTGTCGAAAAAGACCAAGGAGTTGATGGCGCTTTCCATCTCGATTGTCACCAAATGCGAACCGTGTATGGAGTGGCATCTTGACCAGGCCCTCAAGGAAGGTGCCCGCGACGAGGAGATCTACGAGACCATCGATGTGGCCATAGAGATGGGCGGCGGCCAGGCCGGCGCCTATGCCAGGTTTGTGTTGAAGGCTTTGGAATATTTCAAGGCACAACACAAGAAGCTGTAAAAACTTTGCAGCAATGTGAGAGGTCATGGAACTGATCGACACCCATTGTCACCTCGATATCACCTATTTTAGAGAGAATTTCGACACGCTCCATGCAAGGGCTCGAGCTGCAGGGGTTACAGGCATGGTTTTGCCTGGAGTTGATCAGGACGGTTGGGCCAGGATGTTTGAGCTCACGGATACAAACGCCGGGCTGTTTGCGGCCCCCGGCCTCCATCCCATGTATCTGAGCCAGCATCACCCGGCCCACCTGGAAGAGCTTGCTGAGCTGACCCACACAAAAACCCTCTATGCCATTGGCGAGATCGGTCTCGACTACTTTATAAAAGACTTCGACGCAAAGGCCCAGCAGGATCTCTTCGAGCACCAATTGAGGATAGCCGAAAAGGCGAACCTGCCCATCCTCCTCCATGTCCGCAAGGCCCATGACCGGGTCCTGGCGACCCTGCGGGCCAAACGATTTTCCAAAGGGGGCATCGTCCACGCTTTTACCGGCAGCTACCAACAGGCCACCCACTATATCAAGCTGGGTTTTGCCATCAGCTTCTGCGGAACGATAACCTACGACAGGGCCAAGAAGGTTCGGGCCATTGCCGCCCAACTTCCACAGGAGGCGATAGTGGTGGAGACCGATGCGCCTGATATCCCGCTGGCCGGACGACGCGGAAAGGCCAACCTCCCGGAATATCTCCCGGAAATAGTCGAGGTGCTTGCCGGATTGCGCAATGAACCGGCTGAGGAGACAGCGCGCTACACAACAGACAATGCCAGACGTATTTTAGGGCTTCCCCCATAAGCATATGAGGAGCCATCTGTTTCAAATTTTACCACAGGAGGAGAAATTATGAAAAAGACAGTGCTTATTTTGGCAGGAGCGGCGATCCTCGCAGCCGGCACGGCAATGGCCAGCCAGGCTGCACATTGGACCTACAGTGGACACTCAGGGCCGGAGCACTGGGGAGATCTCTCACCTCAATTCGAGATGTGTAAAAAAGGCGTCAACCAGTCGCCCGTGGATCTTGCCGGGATGGTAGAGGCCGAGCTATCGCCCTTGCAGGTGGCCTATCAGCCGACGCCCCTGGATGTCATCAACAACGGCCACACCATAAAGGCAATCACTACGAACAACAGCACAATAACCCTGGAAGGCCATACCTACAAACTCCTGCAGGTCCACTTCCACACGCCCAGCGAAAATCACATAAACGGTAAATCCTTCCCGATGGAGGCCCATTTCGTACATGCCGACGAGGCAGGCAACCTGGCCGTGGTCGCCCTGATGTATACCGAGGGCCAGGCCAACCCCTCACTGTTACCGATATGGGATAAAATGCCGGCCAAAACCGGCATGACAGTGAAATCTGCAGATACCACACTTGACACCGACGCCATGCTGCCAGCCAATCGCGACTACTATCGATTTAACGGCTCGTTGACGACCCCGCCCTGCAGCGAGGGGGTTGTCTGGTTGATGATGAAGGAGGCAGCAGTTGCCTCAAAGGAACAGGTTGCAAAGTTCCATGCCACCTTCGGACAGGATACTAACCGACCTGTTCAGCCTCTTAATGCCCGGGTCGTCTTGCAGTAACCATCCCTTCATTTAACAATCGGCGAAAGGAGAACTCCTTTCGCCGATCTCCTCCAGACACATGGAAACATTAACCACTCGCCAAAAGATGATATCCATGCTTGTCCGGGAAAGCCTGGGGGCAAGGGATCTTTCCCAGATGCTCGGGCTACCGGAGAAAGAAGTTTATGCTCATCTGGAACACATAGCCAAGACCGCCCGTCACCAGGACCTGCGTCTGGTCATAGATCCGGAACCCGTCTGCCTTGCCTGCGGCTATGTCTTTAAAAACAGAAAGCGCCTCACCCCACCCGGCCGCTGTCCTGTCTGCCGGGCCACCCATATCTCAGAGCCGCTGTATTGCCTGAAGCCGCTTGCCTGACATTCATGAAAAAATTCAGCCCCTTGGTTTTTATTCAGGGGATTCCCGCATCTGGGGAAGTAGTACCATATAGGATCCGATATAAGACATTGCTCTTTATCCATTTATAGGTTAAGTACCTTAATTATGCTGACAGAGAATATGGGTGTTGAAGGGTGTTTTTTTGATCTTTCCGAATATGAAATTCTCTAATATCTATCACGTCGAAGGACATGCTGCCGATTCCAGAAAACGTTTCAGCTCAATTTGACGAAGTTTTAAAACAACGAGCTGTCAATAAATCCTCACATGTTTATTACAAAAAATGGCTTCGCTATTTTCTTGATTTTCTAAGTAAATATCCACCTCCCGAGGCCAAATCTGAGCAGGTTCGCCTCTTCATCGAAAAGCTGCAATCCAAAAAGCAAACTCTGCAGCAATGCTCTCAAGCAGCACATGCAATTTCTCTTTTCTTTCAATCACAAGAGCTGGGAAATGGTTCTTGTCCTGCATTCTTTGAGGCCAAACCATCTCCACCTATTCACCCGGACCCCTCGCAACTCAAGGCGGACATTGCCAACGGCGCAGTTGTCAAAAGCATCAACTCTCCAGTGAGACCGGAGGCAACCGTTTCAGAAGTATCTCCTGATTATACTTCACCGGGCGGAAGGCGTTTTAACGAATGGAGCTGTCTGGAAAAAACGAAGTCACCCGAATGGGACCACGCCATCGAAAAACTCGCAGCCGAGATCAAAGTCAGGCACTACTCCCGAAAAACACTGAAGACATATGCCGGTTGGAGCCGCAAATTCCAACATTTTCTCAGGGAGAAATCTCCTGAAAAACTTACATCTGTTGATGTAAAGAAATACCTCACCTATCTGGCTGTTCAATGCCACGTTGCCTCCTCAACCCAGAATCAGGCATTCAATGCCCTGCTCTTCCTCTTTCGGCATGTCCTGAACAAAGACTTTGGCGATCAGCGTGATGTGCCACGGGCAAAAAAATCAAAGTACATCCCCGTTGTTCTCTCCTGGCGGGAAATTGATGCGATTTTGAATCACCTCGAATATCCTTTCGATATCGTGGTAAACTTACTCTATGGTTGTGGTCTTCGCCTCTTTGAATGCCTCAGTCTTCGAGTGCAGAATTTTAATTTCGATGCAGGGATACTGACTGTACATGGCAAAGGAGACAAGGACCGGACAGTTCCCCTACCGCAGACACTCATTCCCCAATTGAAAACTCAGTTGGAGTTTGTGAGTAAGCTTCATGAAAAAGATCTCGCGAGGGGGTATGCGGGGGTGTTTCTCATCGATTCACTTGAAAAGAAGTATCCAAAAGCAGCTAAGGAATTTATCTGGCAATGGTTTTTCCCACAACATACTCTGACGTTGATTCCGGATACGAATGAACAGAGAAGATATCATTTGCATGAATCACATGTTCAACGTGCGCTTAAAAAAGCAGTTCGGCAATCAAAGGTAACAAAAAGAGTGAGATCGCATACCTTTCGCCATTCTTTTGCAACACATCTTCTGCAGGCAAATTACGATATTCGTACAATTCAAACGATGTTAGGCCATGCCGATGTGAGAACGACAATGATCTATACACACTGCGTACCAAGCAAGACAATGAAAGAGGCAAAAAGCCCACTTGATTTTCAGCATTATGACACTGAAAAATAATTTTGGCATGTTTTTTGCTTTTACAGTTAACACCAAATTTTTGCTTATTAACTGTTCGGATCCGAACAGTTAATAGCTTGTTAGGTTTTAGGAGGGTGACTTGAACTACGGGGAGGAAGCGCTCGCGCAGCTCCACCATGAATATGAGGAACTGACGGCAAGATACACTAGGCTTCAGATTGAGTGTAGTGGGCTCGGACAGACCCTCGCGTCCGAGAGGGCCAGAGAGTTCATGACACATGGTGTCGGTCGGCGTCTCTGGATTATCTACCGCTGCGTGGTTAACATATTTCGACTATTCCCACCAGAGCGGGAGAAGCCCCTCGTAGACGATGACCGAATAGATGTTCAGATCAATCATCATTCGTTTCTCATCAACGTATATGGTGTCCTGGAGAATCTCGCCCTTTCTGCAGCGCATGAGTTGGGAGCGATCGGCAAGAAGAAGGATGGCAAGATTCCGGCGAAACAGGTCAACCTCTTCAACGAAGACTTTCGCTCGCTACTACCCTCTTCCTTGCAACATATCTAAAGAGGGCGCAGATAGGCCAGTGGTATCGGGAATACGCAAAGAACTACCGGGACGCACTTGCACACAGGATTCCGCCCTACGTGCCTCCGTCGGCGTTGGACGGTGAGGAACAAGAAACATACCGTGCGTTGGATCACGAAATAATCGATGCTCGCGTTGCCGGGGACTTTGCGAAGGTAGAAAAGTTGCAGGAGCAGCAAGCGCAGGTCGGCAAAGCGAATCCGCTGTTTGTCCATTCGTTCTCCGAGAATGCGAAGCCCATGTACCTTCACGCGCAAGTGCTCGCGGATTTTGCAACCATTGAACAACTGATAGAGGTCTACATTGGAATTGAAAACAGGAATCCCATACCTGATTTGGATCAACCTGGAACCTAACCTCGCTCTTAAAGCGGAACGAAAAGCTGCGTTCGCTGAAGAGACCGTTCA
>CAWGGS010000023.1:0-17528 GCA_963822095.1 uncultured delta proteobacterium | reverse complement strand
ACCAGAAAATACGGTGGTACGGGGCTTGGACTCTCCATCAGCAAACAACTGGTCTCTCTGATGGGCGGGAGGATATGGGTGGAGAGTACCCTTGGCAAGGAAACCATTTTCCATTTCACCGCCGTGATGAAGAAGTCCTTCCGCATTGCAAGGGCAGAGCAGAGTATTGAGGATTTTCATGGCCTGAAAATTTTGGTAGTAGACGACAACAAAGCCAATATAGAAATCCTGCGCGACATCCTGACGCGATCCGGTTTTTTGGTCGAAACCGCACTGGATGGAGAGACGGCACTCGAGATATTGAAAGCAGCGGAGAAACAAGGGGAACCTTTCCAGCTCGGTATCCTAGATCTGCAGATGCCCAACGTAACCGGGTTCGATCTGGCTTTAAGGATTCGCCGCTCAAAACTGAAGAGCCATTCCATTCCCCTGGTCGCCTATACCTCCTCTACGGAAAAAATTGCGGCTCAGTGCCGGGACGCCGGTTTCACGGCCTTCCTGACCAAGCCGACAAGAAGACCTATCCTATTGCGGACACTTGCCAAAATAATCAGCAGGAAAGAAACGCTCCAAATACCCGACGACAAGCCACAGGCAATCATTACCCAGTATTCGGTTCGTGAGGAGATCAAACAATCCGTTCGGATTCTGGTCGCCGAAGACAACCCAATCAACCAGAGGCTCGCGAAAATCATGCTCTCCAAGGCAGGATATTCCGTCGAGATCGTCGACAACGGTAAATTGGCCCTGGAGAGATATACGAAATATCCCGACGACTTCGATTTAATCCTTATGGATGTTCAGATGCCTGAGATGGACGGCCTGGAGGCAACCCGACGAATACGGGAAAAGGGGCACACGCAGGTCCCGATCATTGCCATGACCGCCAATGTAATGGTTGGAGACAAGGAGAAATGTATCGAATCCGGGATGAACGATTACATCAGCAAGCCGATAAAACGGGAGACAATATTCAAGATCCTGGAAAAAACGCTCTATGCCAGGCAATAATAGACTGACTTCAGCTTTGAAACTTCCGGATATCTTGAAAAATTGCCTTTATTCTCAGGCCTTTTTTTTGTCATCAGGCAGCGAGGAGGAGGGACTCGACCACCCGCCGGAGATCGACAGCGTAAAGGTGGTTCCCTGCCCTTCACGGCTCTCCACGGTCACGTCGCCGCCATGGGCCCCAATGATGTGTTTGACAATGGCAAGCCCAAGACCGGTTCCGCCGAGTTTTCGACTCCGGGCCTTATCACTCCTGTAAAACCGTTCAAAAAGCCGGGGCAAATGTTCCTTGCCTATACCAACCCCTGTATCCTTCACCCTGACCAGGACCTGATTCCGACGTGATTTTGCAATCTCGGCACTGACGAATACTGTTCCGCCGATCCCACTGTAGGTGATGGCATTGACCAGAAGATTGACCACCGCCTGTTCCAGCAGGGTATCGTTGATGCGACCCATAATTTCGTCGGGACATTCCAGATCTATTCGGATCCCCTGCTGGTCTGCCTTCATCCTACAGGTCTGGACCGCAGCCTCCAAAACCGGACGAAGAACCCCATCCGCAAGCTGAATCTCCCCCTTTTCGGAGTCCTGTTCGATCCGGGAGAGGGTAAGCAAATCTTCTATTATCGCATTGAGCCTCTCCGACTGTCTGAGGACGATTTCTAAAAATTTAATCCCGTTTTCACGGTCTTCGAGACCCTCATCAAGCAGGGTTTCAACATAGCCCCGGATCGAGGTGATGGGTGTCCGGAGTTCATGGGAGACGTTGGCTACGAAATCCCGGCGCACACCTTCAAGATGCCTCAGATTCGTAATATCGTTCATGACTATCAACACATCCCCACTCTCTCCCTTCTCGTCACGGAGCGAGACCAGACTCGTCTGCAGATACCTTTCGCCATCCATGCTTTGGAAAACAATCTCTCCTTCCTGGCGTTCTCCGGTCTCAAGAATCTCGGCAATCTGTTGCTGCAGGGACACGTTGCGGACAATCTCCTGAATCAGCTTGCCTTTGGCCTTTTTTTTATCAACACCGAGAAGCTGCGCAGCCGCATTATTGAGATTGAGAACATGTTCATGGGAATCTACAGCCAAGACCGACTCAACCATGCAGGAAAAAACGGTGTCCAACTCGTTTCTCTGGCTGACAATGGTGTCGAATCTTTCTTGTAGTTGCCCTGCCATCTTATCCATGGCCAAGGCAAGCGTTGCCACTTCCAGGGAAGCCGATCGTCCAAGAGAGATCGACATCCTCTGGGCAAAATCGCCCTCAGACAACCTTTCAGCGCTTTGTTTCAATGCTTCCAGGGGCCTGCTGATATTACGCGAGACGAGAAGGGCCACCGCTGCAGCAAACAGGATGACCACAATGGCACCGAATCCGATTTTCAGACGAATCGACAACAGGGTGCTGTCAATGGCCTTGACCGGCACGGACATCCGAAGAACACCGACAATTTCCTCCGTTCCATTGCCCATTGCATCGCGATACAATGGAACAGCCACATAGAACATTCTCTTACGCAACGTCCTACTGAAACGCAGTGACTTCCCGACCTTCCGTTGCATGGCTTCAATGATTTCCGGTCTGTTGCTGTGATTTTCCATTGCATCCGCATTTTCGTCCGAGTCGGCCCAGACTTTTCCGTCGGGTCTTATCACCGTTATCCTGGTTGCGGATTTCCTTCCGGAAATGGTGCAGAATCTTCGTAGACCGGTTATATCATTGTGCTGCAGATAGTCTCCGACACTCATTCTGGTCAGGTTTGCCCGGGCGGCAAGATCGTTGTCCAGCTCATTGAGATAAAAGTCTCTCAAGGCTAGAGATCCGTACCACGCTCCTGCACCCATCGTGATCAAAATGATCAAAACGATGGCCGGAAAGATCTGCCATATGAGTTTTCGCTGCCGTATCATCAACGTATTATTCACCTTTCTGCCTATCCGATTTGAATCGGTATCCTATGCCGCGCACTGTCTCTATCATTTTCCCCGGCTTGCCCATTTTTTTTCGAAGTCCGAATACCTGGACATCGATTGCCCGCGGAGTGACGAGGAAATCATACCCCCTGATCGAATCGATGATCTGTTGCCGTGTAAACACCCATCCCGGTTTCTGGGCAAGCAAGGTCAAGATTCCGAACTCGGTCATGGTCAACTGCAGGTGCTTTCCGTTCATCTGCACCTCATGTCGCCCCAGATCAATTTCCAGGCCGTCAATAACAATCCGTTCCTTGCCTTCCTGATCCTTTGTTTCTTTATGCTCTTCTATGCGACGAAGAACGGATTTTATCCTGGCAACCAGGACTTTGGGGCTGAAGGGCTTGGTAATATAATCATCGGCCCCACATTCAAGTCCGGCTACGATGTCCTCCTCTTCCCCTTTTGCAGTGAGCATGATGATCGGAATGGATTTGTCGGCCTGCTCTTTGCTCTTCTTCATCGTCTGACAGACTTCGAGGCCGCTCATTCCCGGCAGCATCAGATCGAGCAGAACACAATCGAATTTCTCCCGGTGAAGACATTCCAAAGCCTCTTCCCCCGAATCTGCGCAGCTGACATTGAATCCAGACCTGATCAGATTGTAACTGACCAGCTGTTGAATGTCGGTTTCATCCTCGACGATAAGAATATGTGTTTTCAACATGGTTCTTTTCTCATACTATATGTTCTATTAATTATCGTGTTTTTTAATAAAGGTGCAGTATTTTCCATCGCTACGCAAGATGTTTTCGGCCATTAACACGAATTTAACGGAGTCTTAACTTTTGGCAAATATTGCCAGGCTACATTGGTAGACTCTGATCCAGACTCTTTGGAATACGGGTCGCAAGGACCTGGGCAGAAACTGAAAATTTCAATCAAGGATTGACCACAATGCAACCTCATTATACGTTCCACTTGGAATTGCAGAAACTCAACAAAAAACTCCTCCTTTTAAGTTCCATGGCAGAGGATCGGGTTCGCAAAGCCGCAAAGGTTATTGAGACCCATGATGAAGAGATGATCCAATCAATCATCCTCGCGGATTACGAAATCGATGAGATGGAGATCGAGATAGAAGAGGATTGTCTGAAAATCCTGGCCTTGCACCAGCCAGTTGCCAGCGACCTCCGCTTCTTGATTGCCGTTATAAAAATCAACAATGAAATAGAACGAATAGCAGATATCGCCGTAAGCATTGCCATCAGGGTTCAGACCATTGGTGACAGCAGCACCATTATAAACAGCTTTGACTACAGCTCCATGTCGGAGAAGGTCATCCAGATGCTGAAGATGAGCCTTGATGCCCTGGTCAATCGCGACGCAGATCAGGCCCGCCAAATCTTCCATATCGACGATGAAGTCGATACCATGCGCAACCAGGCCTACGATGCGGTCAAAGAGATGATCCGCAAAAACCCCGAACATCCCGGCCGTCAGATCAATACGTATCTCCTGGCCCGGCATCTCGAACGCATCGCCGACCGCGCCACCAATATCGCCGAAGAGGTCATCTATCTGGTGGATGGGGCTATCGTCCGTTGCCCGTAATCCTCATCGTCCATTTACCAAAGTCTTTGGAAAAAGGATTGTGGTTCATCCGGTTTGAGCGTACTCCTTTATAACACGGGAGGCGGAGGACTTCCCTTGGACCTCCGGAGAAGATATCTGCTCTCTGTACAAGGACTGGAGAGTGTAGGTAAGTGTCTTCAAACTCATATCTGATCACACTCCTGTTCAGCTACTGCCCCAGGGAGTGAGCTGTTCATTTCACAGAACGCCATAAACCCATCTCTCTGGTCTGAGAGACGAGGACAGCTCTCTCCCTTCCATTGCAATAGGCTGAGTTTCAATGAGAACCAGAAAACTCATAAGCAGACTCTGGATATCCGATTTTGAGACGACCATGGGAGAATTCCCTGAAAAAGCAGATTCCCTAGTCTCTGCTATTTCAGGGTGATTCCATAGTCGATTGCGGTCTGGGCCAGATGATTGACAAAGACGTTAGCAAAACCGTCTTCCTCCCCCATTCCTTGCATGACCGTTGTCACCTGGAAGCCATTTTTTATGAGGATGGATTTCATACTGTCGGGACCGCTTCCCGCCATATCGTTATGGGCATGGTCACCGGCAACATCCATAAAGGGTTTGAGCAGGACCTTTTCGACCTTGTCTTTTTTCATCTGCCCCATGACCGTTTCAAGCCGTGGGAATCCTTCTACAGTTGCAATATAGGTTTTTGTATCAGGGTAGAGGGAATTCATTACGTCGACAAGCTGAAGATAAGCACCGCTGGACGGGAAATATTGATTGCCATGCCCCATATACAAAAGGGCGGCGCCTTCCTCCCTGGCCTTTTTGACATCACCGGCCAACGCCTTGGCCACCTCATTGATATCGTCACTGTAGGGGTGTTTGGGCCCCATGGTTCCCAAGGCCGGACGGCCGACGACAAGCCTATGAAAAGGTTGGTTTTTGGCCTTTATGGTATGAATAGAATTGAGTCCGTTGATATAGGAGTTGAGATCAAGATATTCCTCACCCAGGGTAATAAGCGACGGTTGAACCAGGATGGTAGAATATCCTTCATCCTGCAGATCAGCTATCGTTGCCAACGGGCCTTTAGCAAAGAATATATCATGTGGAACTGATGGATTGGCCTTCTTAAAGGCTTCGTCGTGCTGTCGTTTATGCCAGATTTTTCGGATTATGTTTGAAGTAAAGGCAATCCGGATCTTGGTTTCCGGAAATCTCTTTTGCATTGTATCCCGGATATGAAGAATTCCCGGCAGCGCACTGGGAACTGCGGTGCCGAATGTGGCCAACACGATGGCATTGCCGTCATGTTTGAGCTTTGCATGGGAAAAGCCCGGTGATGCTGCGAAAAGAAAACAGGAAAGAGAAACAAGTACACATGCGATACGTTTCTTCATAGGAGAACTCCTTTATTGGGGTCCGGGCAAAAAAAATCCCGGACCAATAATGAAAATTGATCCGGGATGTCCCAAACTATCCAAAATCTCTATCACAGCATCTGTCCTCGATACTCTGATACTACCACTCAGGCAGGTCTTCTGACTCCCGGATCTCCCTCACTCCGCGCCTTCCCATCCAATCGACAGTGGCATCATGCGAAGCTCGTCACCGGTTACAGCGGCGGGCCCGTCTTCGAATTACACGAAGTTCCCTATTTAACTTAAAAATACCGTCTAAGATATTTTCCAAGTACCTAAGCTATTACCTGACTTTCATACTGTTTCACGAAGACCTTGTCAATAAATTCTCAAGGCCTGTTTTCTCTTTCCCTGACCTGCGCCGAAAGGAGAACAGATAAAGGGCAGTGCTGTGTCCCATCAAGAGCTTTCAAAGCAAAGGCCGGATGCTAGACTCTACAGCAGTGTAGAAAACACCGGTCGCCAACCGGCTAACAGACAGGTTCCATGTTCATCCAGACGCGATTAAAAACACAACTTTCCGGGGTTAGTATATTTGATTGTAATTGCGTCGCAACTATCCAACGAATCGTTATTTAATACTCGCTGCAAAAATCCAGGAGTTAGGAGTCAGAATCCAGAGAGGTTGTCTTGGTTTGATTTTCTTCTGAATTCAGACTCCCGGCTTCTGGATTCTCCGGAATATAGACGGGGATAAAACTGCAAAGAACTTATTATTTCAGCATATTATCACAACAAGGAAAGTTGTTTTAAAAAGTATATCCGATTTCGGCTGCCAGGCAGACCCGGTCGTCTTGCAGGTTTCCATTATCGTCGGTAAAACCATTTTCTGCCCGGACATAGGCGAGATCCGCACGGACATAAGCATTGTCAAGGATATGGTAGGTAGGACTTAGGGTGACTGCGTAAATTTTATGCGCGCTGACGCTTTCGATATACATACTGCTCTTACCCTGATCGATATATTCCAGACGTACCGGGATGGAAAACTTGCCGAAGTGGGGAACGATATAAAAAGCGGCACCGATGGAGGCGTTATCTTCATGAATATCTTTCATGCTGGAATCCCAGCGCCAGTAATCCATGTTGAAGGCAAGATCGACATTGTTGATGGTGCGTTCCATCACCACGCCCGTCATGTTCCTTAAACTCTGCAGATGGTAATGGTAGATACTAAACGAGGTATCCATCACCGTACCTGACACCCCAAGCTCCCACGACTCGTTGGGGGTGGATTGATTATCCACATATTCCTCACTGTCGAGCCGGTCTCTGTAATACCCTCCCCTGAGATGTATTCCGTTAAAATCATATCCGATCTGGGCTCCATACGCGTTATAGGGTTGCTGGGAGGCGATGGCACCGAGAAAGGTGTTTTGGTTATTGAAGGTGTAGGAATTCTCATAACCGGCGTTCGGTTGAAGAAGGCCAACCTCCACGCTGAGTTCGGTTACCGGACGCAACCTGAGGGAAGCGTATTCGATGTCGAGGGAATCATTGTTTTCCGGCGAACTCAGAATCGACGGAGTCGAGGTCTCGCCGATGGCAGCGGCAAAGCCAACCGGTGCATCCTTGTCCTTCGTGGAAATCTCAACCAATAGATTTGAAAGCAGCCATGCATTGTCGGAACTTTCCTGACCGGAATTTGAGGTATAGAAGTTCCCGGCGCTGATCCCGCCCGTGAAATTCACGCCGGCAATGGCCGATTGAAGCAAATTGCCGTCACTGCTTTGGTTGTGGTCATTGCTTTGGTTTTGATTTACTTTTTTCTCCAACTCAGCAATTCTTTTCTTCATCTCAGCGATCTGGCTTTTGAGTTCGGCAGTGTCCGGCTGGGTGGTTTCTTCGCCAAGTACCGGTATGCTCATCGTTATATAACTTAAGAAAACTACCGTGGCCAAAAGAGTTAATCTTTTTTTCATTGATCATTCCTTTTCTAATAAAAAATGTCGGCAGCAAAAAAATCCCTCACCGATGGTTCTGCGTTGTAACGTATTACATTCTCGTGTAGTCCTTGCAGTGTTTGGGGCTATTACAAAGCCATGGAATTTTATGATGTTACTTTCTATCAGATGTATTTTTTACTTCTCGGTCAATCCCTTGCCTGGGTTTTCCCGATCGGCCGGTTATCAGAAGAGTAAACAGCCATGTCACTAAGCCCACCAAGATGATCCCCAGCACAGCTGAGAGGATATACCCCAGGTTGGCATTCCCGAGGGCCGGCAAATCATAATCGGCCATCGGCGCGCCCCAGAGTCCGGAAAGTTTTACAAGACCGGCCGGAATCGATTGCATTCCCAGCTTGGCCAATTTCTCGACACCCCATTCACCCCATGCCGTCCCCGGGGCCAACAAACCAAGAGGTGAGGCCACCACCATAACAGCGAGACCAACCCATAACCATCTGAGCTTCTGCATGGTTACTCCACTTCCAGAAAGACCTGTTTGCGTTCCACCTCCAAGAACTTGAGCATTAAATCGCTGCAGATAGAGGACTATCAAGGCAGTTATCCCTCCTTCGATGACGGAGGCAACCAGCATATGCGGGATCAACATTGCAGGAAGGGCCACGGATAACGGGTAAGGTGCATAGAGCGGCGCCCCATCAGCAGCTTTGAAAAGCAGAGGCTGAATGCCAAACTCCACGGCAGCAAAAAATGCTCCGGTGGTAAGCCCAAGCCAACCGCCGATTGCAGCACCAATGGGTCGGCGCACTGAGGTTATGTCCGTACCTTTAGAGAAGGTTTGATAAACTGCCGAGGCCACGTAGGAGCCCACAACCGCCATATTGAAACAGTTGGCACCTATGCATAAGATTCCCCCATCTCCAAAAAAAAGGGCCTGGATGATCAAAGCGATGCTTATAGCAATAACCGCCACCTCCGGTCCGAGAACTATGGCGGCCAAAGCTGCCCCAACCGCATGACCTGTTGTCCCGCCGGGAAGTGGGACATTAAACATCATGGTAACGAAAGAAAATGCAGCCATCAAAGCAATCAACGGAATACTACGGGCATTCATGGTCCGGCGAATCTTCCGTATTCCAATCCACCAGAAAGGCAGAACCAGCAAAAACATAATGAAACTTGTGGCCGGACTGAGATAGCCATCGGGGATATGCATGGCCGAGGCAGACAGCCAGACGAAGAGCGCTAGATAATATGTGCCCAATTTTTTTATTGTAATTCGACCCTTCTCGGCAAACATGACAGTCTCCTTATGCCCATATTTTACGTTTTACAATCTCATATAAATCTATGAATTGAGGATGGCTAAGTAAACAGCACCATATGCGAGACCCCGGAAAGAGAGTTTTTACAACCCCATCACATCTTACATATCAGATCTAATGAACAACATACATGTTGTTATATTTTTCAAAAACGTGTTCATGTTATTGCGCCCTCACAACTTCGTCAATAAAAAAATGTGTTACGATTTATTTTTTCGTATTCTTTTTCAAACAAGAGAATCTTACCTCAAAAATCAATGGTATTGGATTGCAATCAAGAAAATATCTTGACTTTCGATAACATCTTTTCTATTTGTAGCTTATATTTCAGGTGCTCCTAAAATACGAGCAAGAGGGAACCCGGTGCAAATCCGGGACGGGCCCGCCGCTGTAACCGGGGACGAGCTTCGCACAATGCCACTGTCATTGAGATGGGAAGGCGCGGAGTGAGAATAATCCGGAAGTCAGAAGACCTGCCTGAAGACTTTGTCGTGCATGATTGCCGTGGACAAGCAATTATGTAAATGATCTTGCGCGGATAAAATTGGGAAATCCCCGGATCGATAATCAATCGGTCCGGGGATTTTTTTTACCCGATTCCAGCTGGCAATACCCCGGGCCTCTGCATCAAGGAGGATTTCCGTGGCACCACCTTTCAAGACTCTTTTTTTTACAACCAGTCTTGCAGTCATGATTTTCTGCGGTCAGGCCCTTGCCGAAGAACCGGCAATCAAGATTGACAACGTTGTGGTGACCGCCACCCGTACCGACAGCACGACGGATAAAATCGGCGGCACATCGGTCACCGTTCTCACCAAGGAAGACATTGCCGCCCAACAACAGACTAGCGTCAAGGACGTGCTCAAAGAGGTGCCGGGGCTTGATGTCGTAGAAAACGGCGGTCCGGGAACCACTGCCAATATTTTTCTGCGTGGGGCGGATGCCAAGAACACTCTGATCCTGGTGGACGGGGTCATGTTCAACGATCCCTCTTCCACCGACAGGTCCGCAAATCTTGCCAACCTGACCACCGACAATATCGAACGCATCGAGGTCGTCCGTGGTCCGATGAGCGTCCTCTATGGCAGCAACGCCACCGCCGGGGTCATCAATATCATCACCAAAAAAGGAACCGGGACCCCGAAAAGCAGCTTCGAAGTCGAAGGCGGATCCTACAACACCTGGAAGGAGTATGGTGCGAGTAGCGGCAGTATTGATCGCTTCAGTTATTCCGTCAACCTTTCCCATACCGGCAGTGACGGCTTCTCTGTAGCCGACAATCGCAACAGCCTTATTCCCCATGCCGGGAACACCTCGGAAAAGGATGGCTGGGAAAATACAAGTTTTTCAGGACGGGCAGGTTTCCAGATACGCCCGGCCTTCGAGATAGCGGCCACCCTGCGAGCGATGCAGTCTACCGTCGATTTGGACGATTTCGGCCCTGGCTATACCGGGGACCGTTTTTCCTCCTGGCCTTATACTGCAGAGCCTGACCGTAAAAAGAGAAAACATACGGACAGTGAGCAGTATCTCGGACGCCTCGACGTTAATAATACATTTTTCGATGGGTTTCTCAAATCCAACTTCTATTACCAGCTCTCTCATCATAACCGGACAGGATATGACAACGATGGAATCAGATCCTACGACTATCTCGGGGAGAATCAGGAAACAGGCTGGCAGGGAACCTTGGCGCTGAGCACGACCAACGACCTCACCCTCGGCACCTCTTTTTATCAGGAAGATATGAAGAGTGAATCGTCCGGAATCAATGAAAAGACGGTGGATACCAAAAGCGTCTGGGGGCAGGAGCAGCTCTCTTTTTTCGACAGCCTGGATCTGGCAGCCGGATTGCGGTATGACAACCATGACCGCTTCGGCGGCAAAACCACTTTCCGGATTGCCCCTTCTTATCTGATCGGCTCCGGGACCACCCTGAAGGCCAGCTATGGAACCGGGTTCCGGGCACCCTCGCTTTTCGAACTGTATTCCATCTACGGGAACGTCAACCTCCAGCCGGAAAAGAGCCGGGGTTGGGATCTCGGCCTGGAGCAGAGACTTTCAAAAGACACGATCGTCTGCGGTCTGACCTACTTCGCGTTGAACTTCGAAAACAGGATTGCCTATGACTTCCTCACCAACACCTATCAGCAGGCGTCAGGAAAGACGAGGACCAACGGTGTGGAAACCTTTGTTCGCTGGAACCCCACCCCCAACCTCTTGCTACAGGCGAACTATACCTATACCAATACAGAAGACCCGGCAGGCAATCCACTTGCCCGCAGACCCAGAAACAAGATCGGAATTCAGGCTCGATACCGCTACGGCAAGGCCCGTTTCAATACGGATGTAAAGTGGGTGGGGAAACGCTACGAAAACGCCGGGGCCATGGACCTGAACGGCAACCCGGTCACCAGCCTGGATCCCTATACCGTGGTCAACCTGGCGGTTAGCTACGATCTGACCGAAACAGTCCAGCTGTACGGCAGGATCGACAATCTCTTCGATGAATATTACGAAGAGGCCTGGAGCTACGCCACACCGGGCCGGGCCGCTTATGTCGGTGTCAAAGTGTCCTTATAATATTTCAGCTTGCCGTTTTGACGACAAGACGATAACTCCACCGAGGAAGAGCTATGTTCATACAAAGACGAATGATTATGAATTGTCTTGCGCCAATCAAATTGGCAGGCGTTACCAGAGTCGATTGTGCCAGGCGAGATAGAAGAAACATACCACCTCGATCAAGGGCACTTGCCCAAAGTTTTGGCCATGGCTTTTTATTCAATGTTCAATGGAATCTACACAACTCATACCTCCACTTCAAAACCATGAACTCATTGCGTACTGTCATAGGACATTTTTTTGTCTGTTTCTTCCCCCTGGCTTTGCTCTTTGCGGCCAAAGTGAATGCTGCTACTCTGACCGACCAGACAGGTCGGACCGTTTTGGTTCCCGACAACCCGCAACGGATTGTCTCCCTGATGCCCAGCCTGACCGAGATGGTCTTCGAACTTGGCCAGGGGAAAAAGGTCGTAGCCGTGACACAATTCAGCAAAAGGCCGGCAGCCGTCCGCAAACTGCCCAGGGTGGGGTCGTACACCAACCTTAGCCTCGAACGAATCATCGCCATGCGGCCGGACCTCTGCCTGGCTCTGAGGGACGGAACACCGAAGGCCATTGTCGACAGACTCGAAGAGCTTAAGATTCCAGTCTATGCCTTTAATCCAACAAGTCTTGAAGACATCATGGATGCGGTCACCCGGCTCGGCGCTCTGGTCCATGCAAGCGCCAGGGCCACAGAACTCGTGGACATGATGCACAAACAACTCCAGGAGGTCGATACCCGCGTCAGTCTGTTTGCACATCGCCCGCGGGTCTTTTTTCAGATCGATGGCGGGTCGATTGTCTCGGCAGGCCCCAAAAGCTTCATCGGCAGGCTCATCACCAGAGCAGGTGGTGTCAATCTTGCCAGGGGTGACCGGCTCTACCCGCGCTACTCCTGGGAAGAAGTCCTTGCCATGCAACCCGAGGTCGTCATTATCTCTTCAATGTCAGGGGGATACAGCGACGAACAGTTAAAGGCTCACTGGCAAAGGTGGCCACAACTGCCAGCAATACGCAATAACAGAATCTTTGTCGTGGATGCGGACTTGTTCGACCGGCCCACCGTTCGCTCCTTCGATTGTCTGGAAAAGCTCGTCGATATCTTTTTGAAACAGACACATGATCCTTATGAGAACAGCAATGAATTACTTTCGAAAAGCGAATAGCACAAGCGTGTATTTCGCGACACAACCCCTCGAAAAACTTCCCGGGGCCGCTACAGTGCTCCATTAAATGAATTCGTGTCACATCCTTCTTCACGGTAACCAATGAGGAACAAATGGAAATTTTAAAATCTTTGATAGAATACGGCATCATCGGCCTGCTGGCCATATTAAGTGTCATTGCGGTGGCTGTGGCCATCGAACGGTATCGTTTTTTCAAACGGCTCCAACTTGCCGACTTCTCAGACCGACGCGTACTCGAGTTGACGTTGACCCGCCGCCTGCATATCATCGCCACCATCGGCAGCAACGCCCCTTATATCGGGCTGCTCGGCACTGTGCTCGGCATCATGCTGATCTTCTACACCATGGGCCAGCAGGGAATGGTTGACTCGGCTCGGATCATGACAGGGCTGGCCTTATCCCTGAAAGCCACTGCCGCCGGTCTGCTGGTCGCAATCCCAGCCGTAGTCCTCTACAACCTGCTGTTGCGGCGGGCCAAGGAACTGCTTTTAACCTGGGAGACGCAGCATGGATGAAAGAGGCTTCGACAGCATAAACGTGATTCCCTTTATCGATATAATGCTGGTGCTGCTGACCATCGTGTTGACCACGGCGACCTTTATCGCCAGCGGCACGATCCCGGTCCATCTGCCCAAGGCCCAGCACAGCGCCACGGATGGCCGGGGGTTGACTGTCACAATCAATCGTGAGGGAAAGGTCTATTTCCGAAATGCCGAGTGTACTCCGGACGCTCTGCGTGCTGCACTCACCATCGAGGACCGACAGACGCCGCTTTTAATCCGAGCCGATAAGGCCGTGGCATTGCAATCATTTGTCGATGTCCTCGATATGGCAAGAAACCTCGGCTTCACCAAGATGAGCCTGCAAACGGAGATGACAAGATGAAAAATGACGGACGGGCGCTTGCGGAGTCGTTAGTCCTGCACGGCCTGCTAACCGGCAGCAGGGCCTGGTCCGCGTCCCCGCGGCGACCGCGCCGACCGCCGCCGCGAACCCATCCCGGTAGCAGGCGTACCGGACGCCGGCCCGCCCGCTGCCGCGACCAGATCGGTCCAGGGCCAGGTCGCTCCACGAGCGCGGGGCGCCGGCCAGGGCCACCGTCAGGACGCGCGGTTGCGCCGTCGGCGGCGAGGCGATGGGCAGGGGTTTCATGACGGCATCCTCTCCCGGCCCGCGCGGACCGGTTCGGGACCAAACGAAAACCCCGCCGGAGGATCCGGACGGGGTGGGCGTCGCACTCGGGTCGATGGGTCGGATCCGGCTAGGCCGGGACGATCACCTCCTGGCGGCACACCCGCGTCCGGGCCGTGTCGAATCGGCCCGCGAAGCGGGGAATCGCCGCCATCCTGGAGGTCATCAAGGTTCGTCAGCCTTCCGGCGGGCCAGCGCCCGTCACGAGGGTTCAAATCGACCCGATACGGTATTGTATGGCGTCGGCGGGTCCGCTGTCAATCGGTCGGCGGCGGGGCAGGCCGGCCGCCGCCCCGGCCGCCCGGGCCGCCGGCCGCCGCGGCCCGTGCAGCAGGCGCGGCGCCGCCAGCAACGCGCCGCCGAACAGGGCGAAGCCGATGGTCAGGCTCAGGGGATTGCCCCGGGACAGGTCCTCCAGCACCAGCTTGGCCAGGCCCACCGCGAGCGCCGGATACACCAGCCAGCCCAGCTCGGCCAGGCGGGTCCGTCCGCCGTCCACCCCAGCAGCACCGCCGTGGCCGCCAGCACCCCCGTCCGCACGACCGCGACCGTGGCCGGCGACGCCGCCGGGGGCGCCTCCGTGGTCAGGCGGACCAGCAGGGTCACCGCCACGTAGCCCACGCCCATGAGCGTCAGCACCGCCACGAGGAAGCGGGGCGATCCGCCGGGCCCGGCTCACCGGCTCGGCGGTGGTGCGCACCAGCACCGCGTAGCAGGCGCCGGTGGCGGCCAGGGCGACCAGCGCCGACGCGCCCAGTCCCGACCAGCGGTGGGAGGGGTGGGCGAAGAAGGCGTCCGCCGCCGCGGCCAGCAATCCGGCCTGCACCGCGGCCAGGCCCAGGTAGACCGCGCTGTGGGCCCGCAGGGTGACCCGGTCGTAGCGGCCGCCCAGGATCGCGGCCGCCAGGCCCAGGCCGATCCACACCCAGGCCAGCAACTGCCCCGACACCACGAGCCCGCTGCCCAGCACCAGGAACAGCAGGGCCAGGCTGGCGAAGTAGAAGAAGGCCCGCCCGCGCCCGTGCCGCTGGTGCACCACCGTGAAGGCCACCGCGTAGCCGACCAGGGCCGCCGCGAAGGCCGCCCAGCCCAGCCCGGCCGCGGCGAAGCCGCCGTGTCCGCGCCGCGTGGGCCGCGCCGCCGAAGCCCACGCCGATGGCCAGCAGCGACTGCACCACGTCGAACGCCCGGACGCCCCGGCCCTGCACCAGCGCCCGGAACATGAACAGGCCCAGGTAGACCACCAGCAGGCCCAGGCAGAGCAGCTCGATGGCGCCCGCGGCGATCGCCTCGCCCCGGACCACGGCGCCGCCGGGATTGGAGGTGATCACCGCCAGGCGCAGGATCAGCGCGTCGGCCACCAGGGCCACGGGCCAGCGGGCCAGGTACCAGCCGCGGTTGTAGCTGAAGGAGCACGGCGGTGCGCCCAGGGCCACCAGCAGGCGCCGGAGAGCACGGCCTCCCCGGTGACCACGTCCAGGGCCGTGAGCCGTGGCCAGGGTGGCCAGGGTGAAGGTCCAGGATGGAAGTGCAGGCGCCGGACCCAGGCCACCGCCAGCCCCGGCCCGGTCAGGCAGGTCAGCGCCGCGCCGCCGCCGGCGGGGGAGACGATCCCGCGCACCACGGTGGTCTCCCAGACGAAGCTGAACCACCAGCAGCGCCGTCAGGCCGTGGACGTTGGCGCCGATCCGGTTGCCCCGGCCGCCGGCCCGGTGGGCGAGCGCGGTCAGCAGCAGGGCATAGGCGAGCCCGAGGCCGAACCCGGCCGCCGGCGGGAACATGCCGCGTTCGCTGAGGGCGCGCAGCAGGAAGGCCCCGGCCAGCACCAGCAGGGAGCGGCCGAGCAGGGCCACCACGTGGGCCACGGACACGCGGGCGGGCGCCGCCGCGGGGACGGCGGGCGCCGCCGGGACCGGGACGGGAGCCGCCGCGTCCGTGAGCACGGGTGCGGCCGCGGCCGGCGCGGCACGGCCTTCCAGCGTCGCCACCCGCTGCTCGAGGGCCCGCACCGTCTCGGCGAGGTCGGCGAGGACCTCGTCCAGGCCGGCCTGCCGGGCCCGCGCGATCACGCCGCGGCCTCCTGTTCGCCCGCGTCGCCGCCCGCCGGCGACAGGGGCAGGTACCGATTGATGAAGGCCATGATGAAGAAGGGCAGGATGAAGATCACCAGGGCGGCGGCCACCCCCTCGCGGGTGCCCAGCTCGGGCACGTAGGTCTCGCGGAACCCGCGCATGCTCTTCGAGAACATCTGCCCGCCGATCACCACGTTCCAGCGCATCGCGAACACCTGGATCAGCAGCATGCAGCGACGCGACCGTCGCCAGCGTGTTGTGGACGCGGTCCGCCATGTACTTGCCCATGATCACCACGAGCATCAGCAGGATGAACGGGATCAGGCCACCCAGGACCATCTGGATCGAGATGAAGGAGATCGAGAGCTGGTGGGTCAGCAGGTGCGCCGATCACCTCGCCACTCCTCGGTGCGCTCGTAGCCCAGGGTCATGATCTCGAGGATCTCGAGGGTGAGCGACATGATCATGAACAGCCACAGCCACCGCGCCAGCGAGGCCATGGCCTCGCGGTCGATGTCCATGCCGCTTGAGCTTCATCGCCACCTGGTACAGCACGATCAGCATCGCGATGCCCGAGACCACCGCCGAGAACAGGAAGATGACGGGCATCAGCGGCGTCGACCACCAGGGGTTCGCCTTCAGCGAGCCGAACAGGAAGCCCACGTAGCCGTGGAGCAGGCAGGCCATCGGGGATGCCGATCGGCCGCCAGCACGCGATGAACGCTGGTCGAGCGCCTGCGCCTCCTCCGAACGTCGTACACGCCCAGGGCGGCGATCGAGAAGAAGCCGCGGGCGATGCCGGTGCTGTCGGCCGCGTAGCGCACGATGTCCGCGCGGAACACGAACCAGATCTCGAGCACCACGATGATGAAGTAGGCGGCGTAGATATACCGAACCCGGCCATGGCCGAGGTGAAGTGGGGCGTGACCATGATGTTGATGCGCGCGCTCGGGGTGGCCGAGGTGGTTCAGCAGCGGCAGCGTGGCCACGCACAGGAAGCAGAACGACGCGGCCAGGGCGAAGCGGCCCAGGGCGCAGCTCCTCGCGGCCGAACACGTGGTAGAGCGAGGAGACGATGAACGCGCCCGCGACCAGGCCCGTGATGTAGGGGTAGAGCACGATCATCAGGCTCCAGGTGACGTGCACGTCGTTGGGGAAGAGGTAGTTCATGAGCTCGGGGAACATCAACGCACCTCCATGTCCAGGCCGATGTAGTAGCAGTTGGGTTCGGTGTGCATCCCGGGTTTGAGCACGTGCACCTCGGTCGAGGCAACACGAATCTTAACCAGTA